>JALDRG010000004.1 GCA_031315995.1 Nitrospira sp. | reverse complement strand
GCCGGTTGTCGTGCCAACGGCAGTGCCGGGTAGCTATGTTCAGTTGGGATAACCGCTGAAAGCATCTAAGCGGGAAGCCTGCCTCAAGATAAGCTCTCCCGGGGCGCAAGCCCCCTAAAGGACACTTGTAGACTACGAGTTTGATAGGCTGGGTGTGGAAGGCTCGTGAGGGCTGTAGCTAACCAGTACTAATCGTCCGTGCGGCTTAACATCCTTTGCTCCTGATAGACGTGGTCTTAACAAGAACAAACGAATGATGAGTTGCGTCTTCACTGATCAGGGATCAATCCCACATGATCATCGAGCGTGGCCAATCAAGAAGTTTGATTCTTCAGAAGTTCCCGGTGGCCTTGCCGGAGGGGTCACACCCGTTCCCATACCGAACACGGAAGTTAAGCCCTCCAAGGCCGATGATACTGCTGCCGTGAGGCAGTGGGACAGTAGGACGCTGCCGGGTTACAAAAAGAGCCTGCTCGAGCAATCGAGCAGGCTTTTTTATTGTCGTCCTGTAGTGCCTCGCGCTTTTCATTTCGACAATGGCGATTCGCTAGATGGCGATGTTTGACGTTTATCGTAGGGATGATGTGTCCTCTGTTGCGTTTAGATTGAGGGTTTGAAGTAACGTGTTTGTACTTCCTCCAATTCCTGCCGGCTGGAAGCGCTGCCTAGCACAAGCGACCGCTCGTGATTCCTATCGTGGGCTCGAGGCCAGTTTGCAGCGAGAAGCAGCCGACGGAGAAATGATTCTCCCGCCGCGAGAAGATATTTTTGCGGCCTTACGAGAGACTCCATACAAAAAAGTGAGGGTTGTTGTGCTCGGCCAAGATCCTTACCACACTCCCGGTATGGCACACGGGCTTTGCTTTTCTGTTCGTCCACACATCCGAGCCTTACCGCCCTCTCTGAAGAACGTGTTTCGAGAATTGTCTGATGACCAGGGGTGTCGAATACCAAACAATGGTTGCCTCGCACCCTGGGCTCGGCAAGGTGTGCTCATGCTGAATACCGCTTTGACGGTTCGAGCGCACGCCCCCAATTCCCACCGGGGATTCGGCTGGGAATGGTTTACCGATCGGATAATCGAACTCGTAGATGCCAAGCCAACTCGTGTCGTATTCGTTCTCTGGGGGGGGCAAGCGAAAAAGAAGCAACGGCTCATCACCCGATCGCATCACGTTGTCATTGTCTCTGCGCATCCATCACCGCTATCAGTCAGGAAGTTTCGGGGTTCTCGGTGTTTCTCTCGAATTAATCGAGCATTGACCGAGGCCAATCTCGAACCTGTTGATTGGGAGATTCCTGATGTGTGAGTTGTGGCGCCCATATTGTTCTGTTTCCTAAGTGGAGACCTGTCGCGGGTCAAGTAGGGCTTGGGGTTCTACGAGAGAAGCCAGGGATGGCCAGGCTGGCAATAGTTTGGCCATGGGGATTCTTTGACCTTTCCTCATGTGGCTGTGGAGGCTCAGACAAGCAGATCCAGGCGAATTCTTAGACGTTCAGACGTTCATAAGGACGTACGATCGGACGCCTGCATCCTTACGCCACGCGCACCGTGAACCACTCGCCACGCCTTTCCCTACAGAGTGCGCGTATCGACTTCGCCGCGTGAAGTGAGTTCCATCACTCCTCGCTATCTTCGCAGGTTCCTGTCTCTCATCGGTCACCACGTGAGGCTTGGTCAATCGTTAAGAAGCGGTGTGACTGGAGTTATGATCAATTGTTCTGTATGGAGAGGATAAGGGAAACGGCGCATTCTGATGGTCGCCCATGATCATCAATCTTGTGGCATAGGATGTAAGGAAACGCTGTGGGAACGAAGACGGTCAGCGAGTTTACGAATCCAGGGATTCCGGCTCCGGCATCGGATGCCTTGCCGATGTGTTGTGGGAAAGGGGCGAGATGCATGCCGCGGGAGGCCGTAGAAGCGGAAGTGCAGGAGGTTCTGACTCGCTATGCACCGCTGAAAGACGGGAGCAACCATCAGCGGTGGTGTGGGAACGGGAGGGAGCGATCCGGTTCTCCTCCCAATAGCCTTCTATCCATCCTGAGGCAAATCTACAGCCTGGCCGAACTGTTGCCGTGGCTGTACCTCCGAGGGATCTCCCCGGGAGACCTCGACTCAGTACTCACCAGTCTTCTGGAACAGGATGTCCCGGGGTTATCCGCCACGACGACCCAGCGACTGAAGCAGTCCAGGAAGGAAGACCACCGGCAGCGGGTGACATGGGACCTGTCGAGGACCTACGTGTATCTCTGGGCTGAGGGGATCCATTTCAATGTCCGGATGGGCAACGCTACCCACTGTGTGCTGGTCGTGATCGGGGCGACCACGGACGAGAAGAAGGAACGCCTGGCAATTCAGGACGATCGAGAAAGTGAACAGTCTTGGAAGGAACTCCTGCTCGATCTCAAACGTCAGGGACCTCCCGTGGACACGAAGCGGGCGATCGGCGATGGGGTCTTAGAGGTCTGGAAAGCCTTGTCCCAGGTCGTTGGAGATACCCTGGAACAACGGTGTGGACCCACAAGATGGCCAACCAGCCCAAGGCCAAGAGCGAGCTCCACTAGATCTGGATGGCGGGCACGAAACACGCAACGCACAAGGCCCTCGATGGCTTTGTCTCCACCTACGCCCCCGAGTATTCGAAGGCGATGGCCGCCTGGCAACGGATCTGGACGCCCTCCTGCCTTTTACGATTTTCCGGCCGAACACTGGGGCCACATTCGGACGGACCAATCCCATCGAATCGACCTGTGCCACTGTCCGGTACTGACGGTCAAAACAGGAGGCCGCGTGTCTCAGAGAGCATACTGTCGATGGTCTTCAAACTCGCGATCACGACGGAACAACGCTGGAGATGCCTGAAATGGTCCGTGCGTGTGGGCGAGGTGCTGAGGGACGTAGTCTTCAAAAATGGGGTGAACGAGGAGGAACACGAGCGTGCCGCCTAAATCCCAGCCCCTACACATAGTACAAGGCGCAGGCCGTGGGGCAGGAGCCCTCCTCCAGTTCAAGGTCACGTTGACCGGGATCCGCCCTCCGATCTGGAGGCGCGTACTGGTTCCGGAGGGATTGCCCCTGTCCGGGTTGCACGACGTTATCCAGGAGGTGATGGGGTGGACCGATTCGCATTTACACGATTTTCATTGGCGCGAAGAACGGTTTGGTAGTCCAGATCACGATTTTGACGAGGAGGGGGTCGTCGATGAGCGCACGGTAACGCTCAAGGAGCTGGGTCTGTCCATCAAGGACAGACTGGACTACGTGTATGACTTCGGGGATGGATGGGAACATGTGCTGATGCTGGAACAGGTTCTGGAGGCCGAGAAGTACAAGACGCCGGTCTGCCTCAAAGGCGCCCGGTCCTGTCCCCCGGAAGATTGTGGCGGAGCCGAGGGGTATGAAAATATCCTGAACATTCTCAAGGACCCAACACACGAGGAGTACGAGGAATGGAAGACATGGCTCCCCGAGGACTTCGACCCCGAGCAGTTTGATCTCGCGGAGGTCAACCGCGCGTTGTCGTTAAAACAGTGGATGCTCTCTCCTTCCTCCAAGAAGGGACGGAGGAAGAAGGTGTGAGCATTCTGCTCATACAACAGGAACCATCAGGAAGCGCTGTTCCCAAAGGACTTCATATGCAACATTTGACATTATCTCGTGCTGTTGTTCCTTGAAGACGGCAAGCCTCTCAATTCACGCGCCGCCATAGGAGGGCGCATCTCGTTGCCGCGTTCGAGCGGTGTATGTCTAGTGGTTCCTTCCCTTGGTCGCATGTGGAGCCACGTGAACTACGCTGGTGGTATTGACGGCGGCGCAACGGCCATTGGAGCGCTCGATCTGCCGGCTTTAATAAATCGATCTTCGGTGAGGACGCCACGCAGTTGTAACGTGATCGAGCGACGATAGGGCTCCTTCTGCCGGATCATGATCACGAGGTCGTCACCATCGACAAGGATGCTCAGATCATCTTCAGTGACGAGTTCTCGGGTCGAGCTGCCGATATTCAAACGATATTGTGTTTTTCCATCGGGATTCCGGCTCGGTCCTGCCACGATCTCGGTCAATCCGTCGATATGGCCATCGTAGCCCTTGTGACGGTGCCTAACCTTGGTGCCGTTTGGAATACGTACCCATTGTGCGACTGGTGCTGGCTGGCTTCCTTGCCCGTTGGTCATAGTCGTTGTGTCTCCTTGTTAACTTACCTTTGCGTGGACGCCCGGCTCGTCATAGGTCCGCCGAGTGCGTCGTTGTAGCGCGGTGCCTGACCGGCTTGGAGATTGCGGAGTTCCGAATGCAACGAGCGGAATATCGCGGACGGAAGGGCGGTGGAATCGAGAGTGCCAATGCAGGAAGACAGAATCGAAAGGGATAAAAAACGACAATCCTGATTGAGCCAATAGTGTAGGGAGTGTATCACACTTGGTCATGCCGCATGGGTCTTATGTCATGAGGGGCGCCGATGGGATCTTGACGGAGCCGCCGAAGACGCAGGTTTCATCGTCTCGCACCATGTCCTCGTGCTGGCGATCGGCGACCAAATAGGGGTAACATGCCGGATCGTCAAAATATTTATTGCCGCATAGAATCACGCTCTTGCATTGAATTCCACGCTCCGGCACGTTGACAGTATGTGTGGCTCTCTATATACGATAGAAGGTACGACGTGTTGAGCCACGCTGGCTTTCCCCTTTTCGCGCGCGCTCTTTCATCCTCACTCCTTGCGCGCGAGTTCTAAAGTCTTCGCCGCTTCGCCGCCACTGGACAAGGAGCCCCGCTCGCGTTGGTGAGCCCGCAGGGATCGGTTACTGACTGATCCTGAGGATCTACTCGGGATTCGGTCTAGTGCTCACAACCGGCTCAGCGTGCGGGTAAGAGGGGTCACGTGTCAAAGCTGGACGGTGATCGGAATCATGTCCTTCACGTGAAGCGATGAAACATGGGTGAATTATTTCGGAGCGCATGAGGTAAACGGCCGCTTCGAGACATAGGCCGTCGTCAGGTCCCCTGTCAATCCGGTCGGGCATATGGTGAGGAATAAAGTGCATGGCTCTGTGTGATTGGCGACAAGCCACTCACGCGTTCTGATTCACAAGACTGTTACTGATAACGGAGGGTCCTTTGATGCGCATTCACGGAACAATCATCACCATCGGTCTGGGTCTTGTCCTTGCGGCAGTTGGGGTGAGTGTTGCTCTGGTGCCAGCACGGGCAGCGGACCAGAAGCCTCCTACGGTTGTCGTGTCTGCCGGGGCAACGGCAGTTGCGGCCGGTGCAGTCGAGGATACGTTGGCGATTTGTCTTGGGAGAATTCCTCAAAGCGCAACGGCTGGGCAGCGAATGATGGCCGAGCAGACCTGTCGCCGCGACGAGGCCGGTCGAGCTTCCGCTCGAGCCATTCCCGGGCGATAGCACCAGGTTGCTGGACTGGTATGCGGATGCATCTCCCGTGCAGTCGATCTGGGTGCGGCCCATGCGGAGCCGAGTTTCAGTCCTAGCTCAGTGGGAGGGTGCCAAAGCGTGGTCAACCAGGAAGGATGACTGTATGCGTATGGAACACCGTGTTCGAACAAGATCTGGAGGAAGGCCTGGTGTGGTCGAGGAGCGGGCTGCGAGCGTGAGTGAACCGCCGGCACGAGCCGCGCGCGATATGTCGTTGGATATCAATACGGCTCAGATTCCACGGCTGAAATCGCTCACCGGGATAGGTGATCACTATGCGAAGAAGATCGTCGAAGGTCGTCCATATCACCATCGCGAGGAATTGCTGACACGAGAGATTTTGCCTGAGTTCATTTACGGCAGGATCATGGATCGACTGGTGGCAAGTCAGTCCTAGAAGAACTGCTGCAGCGAGTCGGTGTCTCGCCCTCGGGTATTCGGCTTGAAACGGCGAGGTATCCGGCGGGTGTGCCACGAGAGAAAGTTCAAAGAGGAAAGCGGACTTCGACCGAGCATGGCAGGTCCCTGCGAACGTTGGCCTCCGCGATCTCTTCACGGCGTGTGAGGTGAGGCTCAAGGAGTAGAGGGGACGACAGCATGAAGAATACCGGCGTAACTGCAGGGATGCTAAAAAAGTTTAGTGGAAGACAGAGGAGCTGGCGAGGCGGCCTCTTGGTGGTAGTGGTTAGTTTGTGCGTGGGGCTCACACAGGCCACAGCCGCTCGGTCTGAGCAGGGTCCCACCGAGGCTGTGAAGGGGACCGTCTCGGAGCTGCTCGACATTCTTAAGGAGCTCAAGGGCCCGAGTCGCTCCGAGGCGAGGCGTTCGGAGATCGAGCAGGTCATTCGGCATCGTGTGCACTACGTAGATATGGCTAAACGGTCGCTCGGGGCCTCCTGGGGGCAATTGAGCGATGGGGCCCGGCACGAGTATGTCGGGCTGTTTGTCCAGCTGCTCCGCGACGCACTGGCCAATCGGATGGTCGAATATTCCGGTGAACGAATCAGCTATCTCTCCGAGCAACGAGAGCGCGCGTTCGCGCAAGTCAAAACGCGGCTTGTCGGAGACAAAGTCGACACCTTCATCGACTTCCGATTGATTAGTCAGGATGGCCGTTGGCTGGTCTATGATGCAGTCATGGACGGGGGCAGCCTGGTCGCAAGCTACCAGGCGCAGTTCGCGAGTATTATTCGCGATGCCTCCTGTGCGCAGTTGATAGAGCGAATTAAAGAGAAGACCCTGGTCGTGAAGCTGTTCGAGAAGAGCGGTTCGTGAGGCGAGGGACGAAGTGGCAAGTTCACAAGCGGTCATGTCTCCTGGGGAGAGCGCAATGAGATGTCCGCGTTGCTATGGTCCTATGATGATGATCAAGATGAAGGATATCGTCAGCGGTACGTTGGCGTATGGGTGGGGCTGCCGACAATGTGGTGCGGTCATTGATTCTCTGATCGACATTCACCGCCAGTGGCACTTGGAGCCCCGTGCGACCTGGGCGCATTTGGCTGTCGCCTCGTGTTAGGTCGTGCGATCATCTCTGTGTAGTGTCAGCGCTCGCGTGACCCTGTGCGACGGAATTCATCGCAGGTCAGGTATGGGGAATATGAGTGAGGGGGGAGCCATGTTGCACGCCGCGTTGATTTCTCTGGTCTTGGGCCTAGTGGTTTGGGGACTCAATTGGACCGAGCTTGTCGCCACGCCGATCCAGGTCTACTGGATCTTGACAGTGGGTGGAATGGTGTTGATGCTGATTCATGTCGCGACAAGACGACCGGCTCGCGTCTGGTGATGGGACTCATGTGAGCGGTGAGAAACAGGTCACAGTCGGCTGTCCACTAGTGATATAGCAGCATCCAGAGGTATCAGGCTCAGGCTTCCTTGGCGGAAGCGGCTTGTAGAGGTAGCAATAACATCAGCGTTGGTTGGAGAGGTTCGGATGAGTATGACGCCGGAAGAACGAATTGCAGGGATGACGAAAGCGATCAACCAGGCCATCAAGGTGATGGGGGATCGTTTCGGGTCGACAGAAGAAGATGTCGCGAGGACGATTCAAACGTTGAAACTCTCGATTCAGGTAGCACCGCAAGAGAAGGCTCCGCCAGTCGGAGCCGCCAGCCAGGCATAACGATGGAAGACGTCTTTCATCAGGCGGTCTGTCCGAGCGTAGACAGGTAAGTCGATCGACACAAAGCCGAGGTCTCTCGCCGCCCGATGGCACTAATTCCACATTCGGGCTATCATGGGTTTTCGGCCACATTCAAATCAACGGACTAGGCCTCAATAGCGCTTGACTCCGAGCGCCATTGCGCTTAGCGTAAAGGCATGACGTGCCGAGCTCCGTCGACTGTTCTCTCCATCGCGCTCTCGTAACCCTTCCTGCGCGACTGATTGCGGTCTCCGCCGCTGCTTACGCCAGAGTGTCCTGCACTGACTTGTGAGCGTTGTTCGTGAACGGAGCGGTTGTCGTTTCCGGCGAGAAACGACTCGTGACTCGCAGAGTTTCATGAAAACCATCGGTTCATTTGATATAGCATCCGGAAGGAGCAGCAACATGATTACCATTACGACGACAGCAGAAGAAAAAATTCGCGAGTTGATGCGGGAAGAAAAAGATACCTTGGGGTTGCGCGTGTATGTGAAAGGTGGCGGATGCCATGGCTATCAGTATGGAATGGCGTTCGAGTCCAAGATGGGTGAGGACGATACGGTGATTGAGAAGGGCGATGTGAAAGTGATCATGGATTCGCAAAGCGCTCCGTTGTTGAACGGCTGTGAAGTCGACTACGTGGACAGCGTGCAGGGGTCTGGTTTTGCGATCAAGAATCCCCAGGCGAAGACGACCTGTGGCTGCGGCAGTTCATTCAGCGCCTGACGTCCGGACGTCTGAGTGTCAAACTGCGAAACGACTGTGAACCTCAGCAGGGCTGAGAGGAGATATTGATGAGTAAAGAACGCATCATGATTTCGCCGGAATTGTATGACATCATGCCGTCGGACTATCAAGACTTGGTCAGTAATGCTACCTATGGCAAGGAAGACCGTGGATGGAAGGATATCGGCACGTCCAAGGAACTGATCGAGCAGCACTCGCTCTGCGCGGGCTGTCCCGAGTCTATGGCGTTTCGTTACATTTTGGCCTCGCTCCCCAATCCAGAAGACACGGTCATGGTCGGCTCGACCGGGTGCACGAGTCTGGTGTTTCCGATGGTGGCCGTCCACAATATTCACTCCCTGTTCGGAAACCAAAATGCCATCGCCTCGGGGCTCAAGCGAGCCTTGAGCGTTCGCTTCCCGGATCGCGTCAAAGATGTGGTTGTGTTGGCGGGAGATGGCGCGACGGTGGATATCGGTCTAGATATGACGCTGCAGGCCTGGTTCCGGCAGGAAAAGTTCACGACCATCTGCTTCGACAATGAGCTGTACGCCAATACCGGCGGACAAGAGAGCGGTCTAATGCAGAAGGGTTTCGTCGCGAAAATGGCTCCGGTTGGAAAGCTCTTCGACAAAGTGCGCCTGCCTGAGATCGCGCGCGAGTCGGGCTGTCACTATGTTGTCAATTGCACGGTGAGCAAGCCGTCGTTGGTTGAGAAGGTGGTCCGCAATGCGGTACTGATCGCGCGTGAAATCGGGCCCACCTATCTCCAGCTGTACACCCCGTGCATCTTGGAGATCGGGAAGAACAGCATGGAAGGTTTGCAAGAAATGCGGGATTCTGAAAAGCCTGCTGAACGGTTCGCTTTCAAAGAATATATCAGCGAGCCGGCGAAGCAGCTGTTGGCCGAGCGAGACGCCAAGGCCAAAGAAAAGAAAGCCGCGGCCAAGCAACTGGTTTCGTAAGCGGTAGGAGTATCACCGCCGCTTTCGCGGCTACAAGAGAGTGAGGTTTCAGATGAGTCTTGATTATGTGAAGTTTACACCCGGCTTTGAACAGTTCATGCCGAAAGAATATCGGGATATGGTTGAGCACGGACCATTCGGAAAGAAAACCACGGTTTCGCAGATGGGCAGCTTCAAGGAAATTCTGGAAGAGCACCCGATGTGTGCCGGTTGCGCGATGACCCTGTTCATTCGGTTGGCCATCATTGCCTTTCCGAATCCTGAAGACACCATTACCGTCGGGACGGCAGGTTGCGGAAGATTGGCGATTTCGCAAGCGGCAATTCCGTTCGTGTACGGGAACTACGGCGACCAAAATGGCGTGGCCAGCGGTTTGTCACGTGGGCTGCGGCTCCGGTTCGGCGATAAACCCAAAGATGTGGTGGTCATCGCAGGTGACGGTGGAACCGCCGACATCGGGTTCCAGCAAGTGCTGCATTCTTGGTTCAGGAAGGAACGATTCACGACCATCATGCTGGACAATGAAGTCTACGGCAACACCGGTGGCCAGGAAAGTGGAATGACGACGCGTGGAGCTGTGCTGAAAATGGCTCCTCTCGGAAAGAAGTTCGAAAAAATGGACATGGTCACGATGGCCAAAGTCGCCGGCTGCTCGTATATTGCCACGGTCGTGCCGAACAATCCGCGGCGAGTGGAAAGCGTGATCAAGAAGGCCGTGTTGATCGCCCGAGATATTGGTCCCACCTACATCCAGGCCTACACGTCGTGCAACATCGAGTATGCGATCCCTACCGACAAGGTCATGGAAGATGCCAAGACCGTGGAAGATGATCGTTACAAATTTACCGAGTATGTCAGCGACGAAGCGAAGGCATATCTGGCTGAGCGTTATGGCTATAAAGAGTTCATGCCTAAGGCCGCTGCTGCGGTAACGAACGCCTGAGTCGTTCTTGGGTAGGGTACTACCTCCAGAAATATTCACGATCCAGTGTCCTTCCGGCGGTCAGGAGATGAACCTCCTGCCCGCTGGGTTCGCTGAACAGCGGCACAAGATTGTCGTCGACTTGTGTTGCTCCAATGAAGTTGTCCAACGCAGGCGGCGCGAACCAGACCTTTCTCGAAATAATTAAGTCGCGTGGAATCAATGGGTTACTTCATCGTCGGTCACAGCCTACGTTGACACGGCTGGTTGCGCCCTGTAGTGTGAAGCATGACGTGTTGAGCCACGCCGACTGTCCCATCTTGCGCGCCTCCCTTCCATCCTTGCGCGTCTGATTCCCCGGTCTTCGCTGCTTCTACGCCAGAGGTTGCTTCTTAGTCCACCAGGTCTCGGCATGCGTCCGCGCGTGTCAGGCCTCACAGCAGAGTGTGGCAGTGTGCCCGCCACCTAGACAGGAGAACGCGATGACACAGGAACAGTTTCAGCAATTCTGGCTTCAACTCAAGACTCCCTTGAAAGCGAAGTGGGAGAAAATTACCGAGAGTGATCTCGGCGAAATCCAGGGCAACCTGATCACGTTCGGCGACATTCTCCAAAAGCGCTATGGTGAAGGGCACAAGGACGAAGTGAATCTGTGGGCTGATCGTCGGCATGCGCATTGGAGCGGTAATTACATCGGCTATAAAGATCCGAAGCCAGTAGCCTGAGCCGTCCACTCCGGCAGCAAGTTAATTTCAATCGTGGGGTCGCACGCCCGCGCTTGTGCGAAGGAACAGAAAGAGAGCACGCGTCATGCAAAAGATTGTGATCAACAAGAGTTATGATCAGTTCTGCCTGAGTTATAAGGCCTTCCAGCGTTTGCGAGAACTGGGGCAACCGGATGCGCTCAAGGAGTCCGATCTGGGGGCTTATTGGCCTTCTGCGGCTGGTCCCCAGGAGCCGAGCCTCAACCAATGTGGCCTGCTGATTCCTCGCGACGACAAGCAGCTCGTCCAAGTAGTGGAAGAGCTGCGTGGAGCGGCCAATGGCCATTGTGCAGAACTCAAGGTCGTCGCAATTCCGGACGACGTATCATGGGTCATCGCGAAAACGAATGGAAGCGAGCACGTGAGCGAGCAGCATCGCACGTGGGCTTGAGTAGGTAAGAAATACAGCCAGGCACTCAGTCCGAGTGTTCTGTCTGGCTAACGTCTGCGTACTTTCCGTCGAGCTGAGAGCAGGGTCTGCCGTCTGTCATGAGGCAGCCCTGCTCGAACATACCTCAAACGCCTCTCCCGGTTCTTAGAAACAGTATGAGCCTGGATGGCGAGGGATTCCGTTATCTGCCTACCGCCGGTTGCCTTGTGCAACGCGTCACGCCCCTCAAAATGAGCCGCAAGCGTGCGAACGAAGTCGCAGGACTGCCTCCTGCTGAAACCGGCTTTTGTACGCACGAGTAATGTGATTGATGGCTCGGTCTTTTTCTTGATTCTCAGCGTGCGCCAGTTGAAGCATGTAAGATGTCTCTTGTTCCAGCGATCCAGCAGAGGTTCTCCATTGACCGGAAGCGGTCCAGGTTGTCAGCCCTTCAGGAAAATGTGGCACGACAGTCTCACGCACGAAAGTGGCCCACTCATCAGGCGTGACGATCCCGGAGGGTTGAGCCGTGCCGAAGTAGAGTGAGTCGAGCACGACGGGATGTTCATTCGACGAACAGGTAAGCCGCTCTGTGGAGGCGCAGCCTGTGAGAACTGCCGGCAAGAGCGAGAGTAAGAAGAGTAACTTCAACCGCATAACCGTACGATACGGGGGATCTTATTGCAATTCTGAAGCAAGTTGTTCAATGTAATCCTTTTATTTTTTTGACTTGGTCGAGTGCTGAGAAGTGGAAGCGTCTTTGGAATTGTCCTCCTCTTTTTCGCCGCCTGTGACTTTCTTGAATGTTTTGCCGATCGCCGGTCCGATTTTTGGGATCTCCTCTTCGATGTTTTTCGCCGCACTCTTGAGTCCTCGCCCAATTTCATCGAGTGTCAGACCTTGGTTAGGTCCGGCCTTGCCCGTGCCGGGCGACTCCGACGCTGCGTTCGAGGTCAGTACGAGCGAGTGAAGACCGATGAGAAGAGAGAGGAGGAGTATAATGGTTCGCATCGCGGGTCTCACTTTCTAGATCGTAGTATAAGTCATTTTGGCTGTTCGGCAAACTCTGTCGGGTATGCCAGCCGGTCAGCGGGAGTTCGCCGGAACACGCAGATCTGTTGACCGGTAGGGGCATCATGCGGTAGAGTGTGATCTGCTGCAGCATTGTATCGGTCCACCAATGCTGTACCTCCTCAACGTGGACCGCGCGATCGCATCGCGACCAGGTCCAGTTTGGAGCTGACTCCTTCCGGATTCACCCTCCCCTCGGTTCTCTGATCCCGTCTTAATGCGATCCACAACGAAAGGATAGCTGCGTGCAGACGACTGCGTTTACGAGTTTTGACTCACTTGGTGTGTCTCCTACCCTCTTGCGAAATCTGACCAAGGCTGGTTTTGCTGAACCGACAGCCATCCAGGCTCAGGCCATTCCCCATGCATTGGCCGGCCGGGATGTGTTGGGGTGCGCACAGACCGGAACCGGAAAGACAGCGGCTTTTGTGATTCCGATGTTAGAGCGTCTATACGGGATGCCGAAAGGGCAGCCGCGTGCGCTCATTTTAGCGCCGACACGCGAGTTGGCTATACAAATTCAGGCGACGATCGATACCCTTGGGCGCGATTTGCAGTTGTTCGCTACGACGGTTGTGGGCGGGGCCGACATGCAGGCTCAGGTCAGAGGGTTGCGGCAACGTCCCGACATTATCGTGGCCACTCCAGGGCGCCTGCTCGATCACATGTGGAACGGAACGATCAGTCTGCTTTCGATGACCATGCTGGTCCTCGATGAGGCGGATCGGATGCTGGATATGGGGTTTTCTCAGCAGATCAACCAGATTCTCGATGCTATGCCGGAAGAGAGACAGACGTTACTGTTTTCCGCTACCATACCAACCGATCTCGTCCGATTGGCGCAGGCCAGCGTGAAAGATCCGGTGCGGGTCATGGTGACGAAGTCGGCGACGACAGCAGACGGTGTGTCTCAAGCGGTTCATCACACCACACACGACCGCAAGAACGCGCTGTTGATGTCGCTGCTCCAGTCCGAGTCTGACACCGTGCTGGTTTTTACCAGGACGAAGCATCGTGCGGATCGATTGGGAAACCTGCTCGATTCGGCCGGTCATCGTGTGGCGGTGCTTCACGGTGGAAGAACGCTCCCCCAACGTCGGGCCGCGTTGGAAGGGTTTCGACGAGGCACCTATCGGGTATTGGTGGCGACGGATATTGCCGCACGTGGGATTGATGTGGCAAATATTGCTCACGTGATTAACTACGATGTGCCGAATTCTCCTGAGGACTATGTGCACCGCATCGGTCGGACGGCCCGGATGAGAACGACCGGCCGCGCCACGACATTTGTTACGACGGAAGACCAGGAGCAATTGCGGGCCATCGAACGACTGCTCGGTCAGGCAGTGCCGCGAGCAGAGGGTAGTTCGGCCTCGATGAGTGGTTCCATGCGACCGGATGGCCACGCACCACGGAGCGAACCTGAGCGGCGTCGCCGACGCGGAGGATCTTCTCAGGTGTGGAGTCAAAGCGCCGCCGATGGAGGTGGTCCTCGGGAGGCAAATGGCGGAATCAAGAATGGTAGTGATCTTGGGCCGGTGTCTTAATTTATCCGCGCATACGTAGCAAGGGAGGAATGATGGTGAGTGATCAGAAGCAGGAGGCGCCTCGGGCTGCCAGTCAGTGGGTCAGAATTCCGGATGGAACAATGGTCCAGCATCGGTTGGATGGGCAGAAGGGGCATATAGACGGGTTAACCGAAATCGTGAACGGTCCGAGTCGGAATCCCGACGGCCGGACACAGTATCGGATTAACGTTGGAAAGGGAGATCGGGTGCTTATCGCGGAAGAGGATCTCTTGATTCTAACGGATGCCGAAGGATTGGTGAGAATGGCTAAGGAAAAAGGCGAATATCGCTCACTGGTCAGCAAGCAACTACGCGGTGTATTTGGAGAAGACCGCTTTGTGATTAAGGCATCCTAAAACGACTGACGTTCATGGGAGTGCCCAGGAACCCCTGTTTCAGTACAGGGGTTCCTGAGGACCCCATTGCAACCCTTCCAGGTCCGGATCATCTCCCCCCGAAGACACGCGCTCTGGTTTTTCGGCCTTCCGCTGGACGCGTCGGGCTTCCTTCTCCCGCTGCTTCACCTGTTTGGCTTTTTCTCGATCGCGTTTCGCGATGGTCGTTTTGCCTGCTCGTGCGATGGTTCCCTCCTTCTATTCGTCTTCCCTGATCGGTGATCGAATAGGCCCGCCTTGTTATGATCCTGACGGTCGACGGGCGGTTCGGTTGGTGATGGTACGTGCATGTGTGCGTGCAGGGCGTGCTTGGGTCTGTTCTGAACGGGCGCGGGTTTCCGCCCCGAATCCTGAGCTAGCTAAGGCCGTCACTTCGCGACGGATCTGATCCATCGGCGTCTCCTGGGATGCCAGAGAGGGATCCACGAGTCCGAGTTGTGTCCAACGAATTCTCAACTTTGGAACGGTACGTTTTTTCTTGCGATTAGGCTTGTTGCCACGCCAGACGGACGTAATTTTCATCGTACACTCCTTTCGGCGAACAACAGGATGGCGATGTCCAGGCCATCAAACTGGATGCAGTGGGGCAGGTAAGCGATTTGGCCCCCTGCTTTGCCCATTTCCCTCTCCGGTACAAGGAGGAATTGGGCCGTAGGAGGAGCGTAAGTTAAGGAAGCGATCGCGCAGCAATATAACGGAAACGCGAAGCGTGGGATCTCGCTCGTGGCTCGTACGGTTCAGCAATTTATCATGCTTTCCATAGCCTGGTCAAATGAGCCGCTTGTCTCAACGGTAGCATGGCACAAGCCGGAGCGCGTCCTGTTAGATGATGCGTAGGATATGGTCAGAGGCGGGACGGCAGGATCATACCAGCAATCCTGTAATCTCGATAGGTTAGGGCCTGATGTTAGCCCCAGGCGATATGCCGGCGGGCCGTCGAAGGCCGAGTTTTCTTAAGCGGCTCCGCAGCGTTTCTGGGTTCATCCCAAGCAGATGAGCTGCCCCTTGGTCGCCATAGATTCGCCATTTCGTTCGTTCCAGCACCTCGCGGATGTGATGACGTTCGAGATCACCGAGGCTTACCGGCTGTCGGAGTGAAACACTATGACTGGCCGGCGTGACCGGGAGCAACATCTCATCTACGGTGACTTGAGAGGAGCTGGAAAGAATAACGGCGCGTTCAATCACATTTTGAAGCTCGCGCACGTTGCCGGGCCAGTTGTAAGTCAGGAGCCGCGCCATCGATTGTGGATCGAAGGTGAGATGCGGCCGCTTGAGTTTTATCCCGATCTGCGCCAGGAAATGCTGCGCCAGCAGATGAATGTCCTCGCGCCGGTCTCGCAATGGGGGGACCGCGATGGGAAAAATATGGAGACGGTAGAACAGGTCCGCGCGAAAGGTCCCCTGTTGAACGGCGGCCTGGAGGTCGGCGTTGGTGGCAGCAATCAGTCGAACATCGACTGAGACAGCGTGGGTCCCCCCGATTCGATCCACCATGCCGTCCTGTAAGACTCGTAGCAGCTTCGCCTGAGTGTCCAGCGGCATTTCGCCGATCTCGTCCAAAAACAGGGTGCCGGTGTGGGCCAGTTCAAAACGTCCTGCTCTTCGTAGTTGGGCACCCGTAAATGCGCCACGTTCATGACCGAATAGTTCACTCTCAATGAGTCCTGAGGGTAGGGCCGCGCAGTTGACGCGAATAAATGGCTTCTGACTGCGGAGGCTCAGATCATGAACCGCCTGGGCCAGCACTTCCTTTCCCGTTCCGGTTTCCCCGAGTAGGAGGACGGTTGCGTCCGTTGGGGCGACGGCCTTGAGGAGGTCCACGACCTTGCCGAAAGACGAGGATGCCCCGACGACCAGGCGCAGATTACGGCTGGCTTTGACCTCCTCTGCGAGATATTCATTTTCTCGGCGCAAGCGGTCACTCAGTTGTTTGATCTGTTCGTACGCCAATACATGATCGATGGCATAGGCGATTTGAGTGGCGACCTGCTGCAGGAATTTACAATCGTCGGGATCAAGATGCCCCGTTTGCACGCTGCCGATATTCAACGTGCCGAGGCAATGTTCTCGGACGAGCAAGGGCAAGTTGATCATCCGTCCCAGGCCTTCCTGGACGTAGTACCGATCCTCCATAAAGATTTGTTCTTTCTGGAGGTCTTCTCTGATGTGCATGCGACGGTTGTCATGGACCCATCCCACTGCGCTGCCTTCACGTGGAATCACACTATCGTGAGCCAGGGCGGGCGAGGCCATGTTGGTGATGACGGCATAAAACCGAAAGGAATCGGTGCGTGATTCGTAGAGTGTGATCCCGGCCCTATCCCAGGGGATCACCTTTCGAATTTGATCGGCAATGACACGCCACAGGCTCTCGATGTCCCGTTGGGAGTTCAAGGCGTTCGTCACTTCCAGCAGCGTTTCAAAGTTCAGTGTAGCGCGTTGCATGGTCGGCTAAAAATTCGTCCAAAGTTGTACAATGCCCCAGTCCTGGTCCGCGGAGGTTCCCAGCTGGTGCTTGATATAGGATCCAGAGAAGAAGTGGCCATAGATGACCGCCAACGAGACTTTACCGTCTGCGAACATATGGCTCCATGCGATGTCGAGTTCATCACCGACGTGCGTCGTTGTGTTGTCGGACCGGGAGAAAATCAGCGGCCCTTGTGATCCACGGTACCAATTGTCACGGGCGCTTGCCAAGTACTTGCGTAGCGCCCAGATCTCGACATGGTCACGGACGGTCGGACGAGCCTGGACATTCAACTGCGGCTGGACGCTATTTCGCCAGGCGCCGTTGAGCATATAACCGACGTGCAGGAAATTGGTCGGGAAAAAATTCTCGAAGGTGTTGGCGTTGCCGCCACAACTTCGGGCGAGGTTTCCTCCTGGCGTGACACAGTTGCTGTCTCCGTCACCGGAAGCATAGTCCAAGCCGATTGCAACCCGAGGCTTCCAATGATGTGTGTACCAGGTATAGCCGAGCCAGGTTCCTGAGGCCCAGGCATTGATCCGCAGATTGCGTTGGTTGTCAAAATCGAATCCATCGGCGCTGCGGCCAAATTGGTAGGCCGCTTCTTGTACAACATCCACATTGCCGGCTCGGAATTCGAGGCGGATGCCGACCATGTGACGCAATTGAGAGGCCGATTTCGGCGAGTACTGGCCGGGATTGGCCCGCTCTGGGAGGCGGTTGGAGTACAGGACATAATACGGTTCCACGATCATGCGAGGGACGCTTCGGATCTGATTGTAGAGCACCACCATGTCCACGTCGCTCCCCGCGTCGGTCGCATGTTGAGCAAGAGCCGGATCGCAGCTCGCCGAAGGATTTCCATCCGGATCGCAAATAAACAAGTTCGGTGTGAGGCTTCCACCTGGCTGTCCTTGACCCATGTCCGTTTCAGAGTTCCGAAACCAACCGAACTTCGTATCGAAACTGGACGTCGCATAACTCAGCATGATCCCGTCGTGCGAATAGCCGGTATTGGCCCAATCAAAATGGCCGAACAGTCGTTGGTTCCCCAACACGAGATACTGTCGGCCGATCTTGGCGCTCAGCCCATCTATGCCGGCCAGATTGCGGATCAGCGCATAACCGGCACGAATACCCAGTCGGCATTGTCCCGATTGTAGCGTTGCGCATTGATGGTTGAGCGCGTCACCGTCCTGCCTCGCTCCGGTTGGATCGCCACTCGCTCCCCACGTAGCCGAGTCCTGTAGCTCAACGTAAAAATTGAGATTGGGCGTCGGATCGTATCCCAGACCGACCCTGGCCCACTGTTGAATAAAAAAGTCGTCGGCGGGACGACCGTTATAAGCTCTGGTCCCGGAGCCGGAGAAGTTAAGGCTGTTGCAAGCGCCGGCAATTGGAGCGCCGCCACCGAAACAGACACCTTGGCGCCATTCCGGTCTGACACGGAGGTCGGCACGCAGCCATACATGTCGGATATCAAATGCCGACCAGAGGAGGGCTGAGGGGGCATCCTCCATGTCGTCGAGAAGAGGCGCGGGTGAGGAGGATAAGCCGGGAGAGACCGGTCCATATCCGGTACGTCCTGGGTCTGCCTGTGCCGATGACGATGCAAGTATTGCGCATGTGGTCGAGAGGAGGGCCGTGCACCATAGCAGAAGTCTTCGCGCGGACATAGGTCGGAGCATCGATCTTCAGGGAACATGGGAATCCTTCATTCCCCTTTGTGGGGACGGTCATGGCCGGCGGCCAACGATGCGGACCGCCGGCCCTGCCGACAGATTCACTGTTCGAAAAAGCAACGAATGTCAGAAGCTCATGCCCGCTCGTTCTTCCATGTCGCGCATGAACTCTTCATGCTTCTCGAATTCGTCGACGCCCTTCGCCCGAACGTGCCGATCGCGCGCATGGAATTCATCGGGCGTCACGCGATAGCAAAAGTCCCACAGGGCATCGGCACTGTGAGCATCGATTCCGCCGACCCTGGCTTCCAGCATGACCATGAGCTGATTGACTCCGTCATAGGTGGCACGACGATTTCCGGCTCGGTGCAACTCGCGGACCTTGCTCGTCTGGTCGAGATAAGGCTGAAAATTCCCTGGAATTAGATTTTTTTCGGCCAGGGTTTGATAGGTCACCACTTCTCCGAGGAGTTCTTCCGCCCAGGCGGGCGATTTCTGATTGCTGTTCCACACGATCGGCTCGATATCACTCGAGAATCCATGGGCCGGGGTAAGCCCAAGAAGATTCCAGCCGGCGAGAAGTAGCGTAGCCGAATACAACATGATGGTTCGATGCATGGTATCCTCCCTGATAGCCCGACCCGAGGGTCGGAGAAGATATAGGTTTATGTGATGCGTGACTGCGGGTTTCTGCACAGGAGTACAGCAATCATCATGCCGAAAAAATCTGCATGGAGGTAATCGATAATAGGCTGATTTATAGAGGGAAAAAATAATGATGCGATTACGTCGCGCGTGATGATCGTGAACTGAAACGGTGATGGCGTGAAATAGAACGGGATAATGTGGGGGGAGTCGACGGTTCTACTGCGTTGCGCTTGATGCCTTCTTGGAAGGGTGAGACCTTGAAGCCGTCCTTGTTACAGCCCGTCGCTCGATGGTTTCAAGAAGATCGCGGAGAGTGCAGGCAAGGTGACGGTCACTGAATGAGTCCGTCCGTGAAGCGGCACGGGTGTCGCGTGAACTCCTCCTCCGTTGCCCCAGCCACTCCCTCCATAGAGGGTGGCATCGCTGTTCAAAATCTCTTTCCACTGTCCTCCGTAGGGCGCCCCCACGCGATAGTTCTGGCGTGGCACCGGAGTGAAGTTGCAAATCACCAGTACGACGTCACCCTCCGCTCGACCTTTTCTGAGCAGGCTGATGATGCTTGATTGGACATCCTGACAGTCGATCCACTCAATGCCGGAAGGGTCGACGTCTCCCTGATGGAGTGCCGGCTCCTGCTTATACGTGCGATTGAGGTCGGCGACCCATCGCTGCATCCCACGATGGTAGGGGAGGTCGAGCGCGTCCCACTGCAGTTGGCCATCGTGCGCCCATTCTGCTTGCTGGCCGAACTCGCCACCCATGAACAGCAGCTTCTTTGCCGCCTGCGCGTACATGTGTCCGAACAGGACGCGGAGATTAGCGAATTTCTGCCACTCGTCTCCCGGCATCTTCCCCAGAAGGGATCCTTTTCCGTAGACCACCTCATCATGTGAGAGCGGAAGCACAAAATTCTCGTGAAACGCATAGAGCATTCGAAATGTGAGATTGTGATGATGGTATCTGCGATTGATGGGATCCTGTCGCATATAGCCTAGAGTGTCATGCATCCAGCCCATGTCCCACTTTAATCCAAATCCCAAGCCCCCAAGATACGTGGGACGGGACACCAGCGGCCACGCCGTGGATTCTTCGGCAATGGTTTGGACATCGGGGAAACGACGATAGACCTCTTCGTTGAATCGCCGCAAAAATGCAATCGCCTCCAGGTTCTCGCGCCCGCCATATCGGTTGGGAATCCATTCTCCTTCCTTGCGTGAGTAATCCAGATAGAGCATGGAGGCGACGGCGTCCACGCGCAGACCATCAAAATGGTACTTGTCGAGCCAGAATAGCGCGCTGCTGATGAGAAAGCTCTGTACCTCGTTGCGGCCGAAATTGAAGACAAAGGTATTCCAGTCCGGTTGGAATCCCTGCTGTGGATGGGCGTGTTCATACAAATGTGTGCCGTCGAAAAAGCCCAGCCCATGCTCATCGGTCGGGAAATGGGACGGCACCCAATCCAGCAACACGCCGATCCCATGGTTGTGCAGGGTATCGATGAGAAACATGAGGTCCTGTGGTGTGCCGTAATTGCCGGAAGGAGCGAAATAACCAGTGGTTTGATATCCCCAGGATCCAAAAAACGGGTGGTCCGTCAGGGGCAGAAACTCCACGTGTGTGAATCCCATGCGTTGTAAGTATTCGGCAAGGGGAACGGCCAGTTCCCGATAGCTGAGGGAGCGATTGTGTTCGGCGGCGATTCGTTTCCACGATCCCACGTGCATCTCATAAATCGCCATCGGAGCATCCAACGCATTCGCTTGTCGGCGCGTGTGCATCCAGTCGGCGTCCGCCCACGCGTGGTCGAGGTCCCAGACAATGGATGCGGACTTGGGGGGAATCTCATTGAAGAACGAGAGGGGATCGCTCTTGTCGACTTGGTAGCCGGAGTGGCGCGACTGAATGTGGTATTTGTACAAGGCTCCTTTTCCGACTTCCGGAATGAATCCCTCCCAAATCCCCGAATGCCCCCTCGCCTGGAGCGGGTGCATCCCGGCTTGCCAGCCGTTGAACGTGCCGACGACCGACACCTGTTGTGCCTCGGGCGCCCATACCGAAAAATGGGTTCCTGGTTGACCGTTGACGTTGCCGAGATGAGCCCCAAGTTTGTCATAGAGTTGAAAGTGCGAGCCCTCATTGAGCAAATACACGTCGTCAGGCGTCAAGTTGCTGGCTGAGTAAATGGGTGTCGGTATCGTCCGATGCTGGGTCATTGGGGTACCTCATTTCTCGATCGTCCTGCCGCAGAGGGATCACGTGCTGTTCCGGTGTGCTCTGCTCGATCACCCTGGTTGCCACTGTCGGTTGATGGCCGCACACATTGCAGAATGCCGGACAGGGGAAGTGCGACCCAGTCCGGTCGATTGTTTAATTCATAGGTGAGTTCGTACAGGGCTTTGTCGAGCACAAGCACGTCTAACAGCAACTGGAATTCCTCTTGTGACTGCGGCGAGAACGGTGCCTGACCGGCAATCGCCTCATAGCCATTGAGGAATGCCGTGCGTACCGAGTCGTACCAATGTTCGGCCCAGATTGCCAGCCACTGCGTCGCAGGTTCGGCTGTCTGAGGCGCAAGTCTTTGGCGTAATGCGGCATGGACGGCGTAATGAAATGAGCGAATCATCCCTGCGACGTCCACTAGAGGAATGTGTTTGGCCCGACGTTCGTGCAACGGTTTGGCGGGCTCGCCCTCATAATCAATGATCACAAAATCGTGTCCCGTCGAGAGGACCTGTCCCAGATGATAATCGCCGTGACACCGAATGCGCATCGCGGTCAGCGGAGCCCTCTCCAGGGCTCCCAGTCGATTCAGGATCGCCTGTTCTTGTCCGAGTACCTGCCTTCCTTGTTCCCGGCCTGATTCGTTCAGAGTAGCCAATCGGGTGCGCAATGTGGTCAAGGCCTGGGTGGCCGAGCGACGCATGGTTTGAACGCGGGATTGCACGTAGGACGAGCCACAGGATTCAGGCGCAAAGGCCGGATCGCGGCTGGTCTGGCCGAGCACCATGTGGAGTTCACCTGTTCGACATCCCAATAGGCGCGCCTCATCGATGAAACCATGGAAAGGGTCGTCGGTACGTGCCAGGCTATTGAGGGCTGTGAGCGAGCCGGGCTCCGAGGGGATGTGTTTCGGATCCAGTTCAGAAATTGTGTCGAAGTAGCGGGAGAGCTGGGACAGGGTGTATTCCCATGCATTCCCTTGGTTGGGGATGAACATCTGTGCCAGGGCCAGCGTGAGCGGCTCGTTGTTCCCGCGCGTATACTCCAACGCGCCGACCAGCGCCGGCGAATGGCCAAAGTTTCGCGCCGTGAGGGTCCGCCCGATTTCCAGTTCCGGGTTCACCCCCGGTTCGACTCGGCGATAGAGCTTCATGATGACGCGATCGCCGAACTTGACCGACGTATTACTCTGTTCGGCTTTCATGACGGAAGCAGGGGTGATCCCTTGACTGAGCGAGATGTCGTTGAACAGCGCAGTCGAGGAGCCCACTAACGTGCCTGCGGAACCACGGAATTGGGCGCGCCTCCCCATACTGGACAGAAGTGAATTGGCACAGTCTTCGTTCCACAAGGCATCGTATAAGACCCCTCTCTGATTGCCCTGGGGGCGGACCACGTTCAGGGAGCCAATGACCGCGTTTGCATGGTCGCGCACCACTCGATCGGCCTGTTCCTCGAGGGCCGCCGTCAGCGGGACCGTATAGGTGTCCACGCCTCCTTCGGTATAAGAGACCTCAACGAAGCACAGCACCATGCTGACATGACCCAGGTCAATAGGCAGCACGTCAGAAAAGTGGGCCGAGCCGATGGTCTTCGCTTTCCCTCCGAACCAGCGAGCGGACATCAGGAATGCCGGCAGCAGTGCCTCGACCTCTGCACGAGTCGGGACATCAAACGCGCGTTCCCAATTGTTCCGGAGGGTGATCATCGTGTCTCTTCCAAAGTCACGTCAGTTATAGAAAATAATCGAAGTCCTGCTCTCGCCGCATCGTGCGCCGCACGGCAAAGATTTGGGCCGGCACGGAATGCGGATCGATCTGCACGTAATTCCGAGACCCCTGCCACTGGTAATAGGCATGGGTCAGCAAGTCGTGGACCTGAAATGGACGATCGGCTTGCAATCCCAGGGTAGCCAGGTCCAAGTCGAGCCAGCCCGAATGCACATGGTGCGGGCTAAGGTTCACCACGACGAGAACGACGTTCTCGCCGTCCGGCGACTGTTTGCTATAGGCAATGAGCTGATCATTGTCGACGGGATGAAATTGTAGGGTGGCATCATGCTGTAGCGCGGGATTGTCGCGGCGAATGCGATTGATCAATCCGATGAAATCCTTGAGGCTATCGGTTCTCGTGATGTCCCAATGCCGGATTTCATATTTTTCGGAATCCAGGTACTCCTCGCTGCCGGGCTTCTGCGGACGAGCTTCGCAGAGTTCGAAGGCCGGTCCATACATCCCATAACTGGCGCCCAGCGTGGCGGCGAGGGCCAGCCGGGCCATGAATGTCGGACGGCCGCCATGTTGCAACTGTTCGGTCAAAATATCGGGGGTATTCGGCCACAGGTTGGGCCGGAAAAATTCCCGTACTTCCGTGCCGGTGAGCTCAGTGAAATAGTCGGTCAATTCGGCCTTCGTGGTGCGCCAGGCAAAGTAAGTATAGGACTGCGTGAACCCGATTTTCGCGAGGTGGTACATCACCTTCGGGCGCGTGAAGGCTTCGGCTAAGAAAATGATGTCCGGATGCCGTGCCGTGATGTCCGCGATCAGCCACTTCCAAAATAGGAACGATTTCGTATGGGGATTGTCGACCCGGAAGATACGAATGCCGTGGTCGATCCAGTACTGCACGACTCCGCGGAGTTCAGTCCACAATTCGCGGTAGGCCTGGCTCTCGAAATTGATCGGAAAGATGTCCTGGTATTGCTTGGGGGGATTCTCCGCAAACTGAATGGTGCCATCCGGTCGCGTGGTAAACCACTCCGGGTGTTCGGTGACATAAGGATGATCGGGAGAGCATTGGAACGCGATATCGAGCGCGATTTCGATTCCCTGTGCCTTGGCGGCGGTGACCAGTCGACTGAAATCGTCCAACGTCCCGAGTTGCGAATGGATGGCCGTATGGCCGCCATCGCGCGCTCCGATCGCCCAGGGACTACCCACGGAGTCGGAGTCACCCCGCGGGTTATTGTTTCTCCCTTTCCGGTGCGTCTTCCCGATCGGGTGAATGGGGGGAAGGTAGAGGACATCAAATCCCATGTCCGCAATATAGGGGAGACGAGATTCACAATCTCTGAATGTGCCGTGTGGTTGATCGGCCTCGACGGTGGATCGCGGGAACATTTCATACCATGCGCTGAAACGGGCTCTGGGACGATCGACCACGACGACGAGTTCCTTGTCGTAGGTGGTGGCCCAACGTCGATCCGCGCACGTGGCCATCAGAGCGGTCACATCCTCTCCGAGCAGGAGCTCAACTTGTCGTTGTGAGTCACGTTGCGAGGCCGAGATGGCCTCGGCAATGGCCTTCAGCTGCCGTCCCGATTCGCCCGATGCGCGCCTAAGCCCCTCCTCGATGAGACGCGTCCCGATAATCAGATCCACGCTCACATCGTGCTGTACGCCCAGACGCTTGCGCATGTCGCGTTGCCACGTGGCAAAATGATCGATCCAGCCCATCACACCATAGCAATAGCGTCCTAGTTCCGTCGTCTCGAACGACGCCTGCCATCGGTCGTTGGTGAGGAATTCGAGCGGCGTTTCTTGCCAGCCGTCATGCTGCGCATGCCGGTAACGAAGGACTCCTCGTACCAGGTCGTGGCCGTCTGCGAATAGGTCCGCTTCGACGACCACCGTCTCTCCGACTACTCGCTTGATCGGGTACCGACCGCCATCGATTTCTGGTTGGACATGCTCGATGGCGACTCTTCGGCGCCCCTCGTCCATGGGAGAGGGGGACGGCACTGGGCTTCCTGGGGTGATCCGGCCACGTGCCGCCTCATGTCCCTTGTCTTGTGTGCGCGGATTTTTCATAGGTGTGATAACTCGTCGGGTTTGTGGTTTTGATGTCTGAATCGGCGTTCGAGCGCGCCCCGCATGAGGTGTCGTGCGCCCAATCCCACCGCGAGCGCAAGCGCAAATACGACGCCGCCGAACGTAATAGAAAAGGCCGCAATGACGATCTCCTTGGCGATCCCCAACTGGGTCAATACCATCGCGAAGGTAAAGAGTAACAGGCCCCATCGCACTAACCCGGCGACAATGCGGGCTTCTTCGACCTGAGCATTGACGGCGGCGATCAGCGACGCCTCGGCGAAGAAATTAGCGCAGAGGACCCCGATGAGGAGCACCAGGGAGGCGGCCAGGACATTGGGCAGAAAGGCGACGATCTGGCTGATCAAATTGGCCGTCGCCGGCAAATTCATGGCATCGACGCCCATGAAGGCGAATAACAGAAACACGATCCAAAAGAGGACCCGGCTGACGACCAGGGAAACCGGCTGTCGGACTCCAGCTTGAGACAATGGCTGGGCAATGCCGAGGCGTTCGCAGAAGGAATCGAACTTAAAGGTTCGGAGCACTCGTAGAATCAGGACCCTGACAAACCAGGCACCTAGGAGGCCCAGTGCCAGAAATGTGAGCAGCGCGAGAAGCCGCGGCAGCACGAGTAGAATCTGCATGACGGTGTCACGAAATCCGGCGACCATTGTTTCTCTCCACAGGTCACTCATCGCGCCACCTCCATTGCTCGACCAGGTATGGCTTCGAGCGTTCGAATTGTCCGCAGAGTGCTTCCACCGTCCTGTCCACCTGCGCCCCATCGCCGTGATGGGTTTCCAGGACGAAGGAGGCCGTGCGCCCCAGATACAGCGGTGTCAGCGATTTCAACATATGTTCACGATGCAAGGTTTGGTCGTGATAGGCCAGGGCGAAATCATACACGGTTTGCACCCATAGGGACGGAGGAAAGCGAAAGTCTTCGGGATCCTGCATATCGAGCGCGAGGATCTGCCCCAAGGTGTCCCTAGAGAGGATCAACTCCCAAAGTGGGAGCAAATCGCGCAAGCCTTGTTTAAACCCGCTCACCATTCTCGCTGTCTGCAAGGGACCGGGGTCCGGGGCCGGCTCAGGTGTGCCATACAGCGGCACCTCGGTGGATTCCTTTATCTGTTCCCAGGCAGATTCGAATTCTTCCATGGAATGGAAAATTCCTCCGACGGTTTGTGCCAGGACGGCGGACAGATCGATCGCCCCGATCTTCGTGTCTTGATCACGGGCGCCAAGAAAGGTGTGACAAACCTGGTAATCGCCCGCCAGAGCAGCGGCCGTGATCCAGCCGTCGACACTGAATTTGCCGCTGGCCCCGGTCCACGCCGACCGGCCGTGCAGATCGCGGGCGAATTTTCCCGACAGTCCGTATGCGCCTCCGCTCGGATATCGCAGCCGCTTCCCGTAGAGCGCGCGTGTGAGCGGATACAACAGGTTCGTAACCAGAGTCCCTTCGTACCGGTGACGCTGGTACAGCGGCACTACATAATCCTGCCCGGATTCGAAGATCGGCCTGGCTAATTGATCGATCCAGGCAGGGTTGAGCGAACGAAGCTGCCCCTCGAAGATCAGGCAGGCCTTGGGCTGAAATTGTTGCGCGGCACGGCAGAGATTGCGAATCGTTTCATCTCGCCCGGGAAACCCGGATTCTTTGGTGACATTGGCATAGGTGCTCGCGGCGTTGGATATCGTCCGCACTGGGATGAGCCCGGCCGCAACCCGATCGATGATGCCCGGCGTGCCGTCTTGCGAGCCAGCGTCGCAATTCACGAGGAGAGCGGACGTATTCGGGAACGACTGCCGCAATCCGTCCACCATCGACTTTACGAGCGATTCGATCGTGCCGGCATTGTTGAGGGTCAGCAGGCCCACCATAAGGTCGATGGTCGCTGTCGACCGCTCGCCGCTCGGTCCGGCTGGGCCTCTCCCTGCTTGCTCGTCTGTCGCCATATCCAAGTCACTGTTCCCGCCTTGCGGCGTCGAGGCTAAGGTCGTCATGGATCGAGCGAGGCCCCTCAGGAGGTGGACAACAGCTTCAATAACGTGAGGTCATCGCTCAATTGCCGGGTGATGAGAAAATTTCGGCGCACGTGTTCGCGCGCCATGCCGCCCATTCTATTCATGAGCCCGGGATTGTTCAGGAGATGACGAATCCGGAATGCAGCCCCCTCAACGGTATGGACTACGTATCCTGTGACTCCATCGACGATTTGCGCCGCAATCCCCCCAGCCGAGCTTCCGACCACAGGTTTCCCTTTCCACATGGCTTCCGAAACGGTCAGGCCGAACCCTTCCTTGATGGACTTCTGAAGCGCAACGGTGGCGCTCCGCTGCAAGGCGTTGATTTCAAGATCCGCCTCGGGAGGGAGCTGGATGATATGAATATCGCCGTCGTCGCCCGCCGCCTCGCGGAGTTCGGCAATCACCGCCTCGCCTTCCGGGTCATGCATGACGCCGGAGCCGGCCAGTACCAGTTGGCAGTCTTGGTGCTTTTTCACCAGCCGAAAGGCCTGGATGGCCCCGAAAGGGTCTTTAAAGCGGTCGAACCGGCCCACCTGCAGGATCATGGGCTTGCTCCGGTTGATACCGAGTCGATCGATGGCGTGCGTAATTTCAGATCGGCTCATTTCGCGGTTCTTAGGACTTAACGGATCGATGGATGGGTAGATGAGAAACTTTGGAATGGGCAGCCGTTGCGCAAATCCAGACAACGAAAATATCGCGGCGTCGTATTTCAGCACCGAACGTCGAAGAAAGGTCCATGCCGGCCGCTGAGGCTGCGCCAGATCCAAATGGCAACGCCACAACCAACAGCCGTTGGTTCGATAATCGACCAGTCCAGCGGGTTGATGGTCGTGGACCATGACCATATCGGCGTCGAGTTTTAAGGCCTTGGCGTTCCGCTCGATGATGCTTGAATACGTGTGATACATCTCGGCGGTAATTTTTTCGTCTCGCCCCTGGAGGGCGTTCAGCATGCGATTGACGACGGTAAAATACTCCTGCGTGCCGGCGAGGACTTCCCAGCGCGCTTCCACGCCTAAGGACACCATCATAGGAACCAGGCGGCGCAGCACTTCCGAAATGCCCCCTCCGTAACGGACGGCATTGAGATGCAGGAAGCTTTTTCCCCTGACCAGATCACTCAATCGGTAGAGGAAATCGACCGTGCCTTTCGGTGACACCTCGCGGTATTCATCCAATGCTGAGTTCACCAGGTTCCCTCCACTGCAGAATCGTTCATGCGCAGCCTCATCTGACTCATCAAATGGCACTCCATTCCATGCTATATGCGCTGGTTCCCGACCGCGGGGCCGGAAGGTGCAGCCAATAGGAACAATAGGGGCCCAATGTCAACACATAGGGCCGCTCGCTGATCACCGGGAAACGTGCCTCTCCGAACAACTCTTCGGGAACGACGTCCTTGTATCGCTGGAGATCAAGTTCCACGGCCTGAGCGGATTCCGAGAGGTTGTGGACGAGCAACACCCTCTGTTGTTCGTAGGTCCGGAGGTAGGCGAGCACTTTTTCGTTCGCCGGGCTCAGGAACTCCAAGGTCCCGCGGCCGAAGACCTTATGCTTTTTGCGAATGGCGATCATGCGCTTCATCCAGTTCAACAGAGAATGGGTTGCCTGTTTCTGGGCTTCGATGTTGACCGATTGATACCCGTAGACCGCATCAGCTACGACAGGCAGAAACAATTGCGCCGGGTCCGCTTTGGAGAATCCGGCGTTGCGATCGGCGCTCCAGTGCATCGGTGTGCGCACTCCATTCCGATCTCCGAGGTGAATATTGTCCCCCATGCCGATTTCATCACCGTAGTAAATGATCGGGCTGCCCGGGAGGGTGAACACGATACTATTCAGCAGTTCCACCTTCCGGCGATCGTTGTCCAGGAGAGGGGCCAAGCGGCGGGCGATGCCGATATTCCGGCGCATTTGCGGATCGCGCGCATAGGCGTAATACATATAATCGCGTTCTTCCCCGGTGCACATTTCCAGGGTCAACTCGTCGTGGTTACGGAGGAACAGGCACCACTGGCAGGCGGGAGGAATTTCAGGGGTATGTTTGAACATGTCGATGATCGGATGGCGATCCTCGCTCCGTACGCCCATGAACAGGCGGGGCATCAGCGGGAAGTGAAAGGCCATATGAAACTCGTCGCCGTCACCGAAATAGGGACGGACATCGCTCGGCCATTGATTCGCCTCCGCGAGTAGGACGCGTCCTTTGTAGCGCTGATCGATGCTGCTGCGAATCTCCTTGAGGTAATCATGGGTTTCCGGCAGGTTTTCGCAGATCGTGTCCTCGCGCTCGAACAGATAGGGGACGGCATCACATCGAAACCCATCCAGCCCCTGATCGAGCCAATATTCCATGACCTGAATCATGGCGCGGCGGACTTCGGGATTGTCGTAATTGAGATCGGGCTGGTGACTGAAGAAGCGATGCCAGAAGTAGGCATGGGCCTCTTGATCCCACGTCCAATTGGACTTTTCAGTATCGATGAATATGATTCGGGCGCGAGGATACTTCCGATCCGTGTCACTCCAGACGTAGTAGTGCCTGGTGGGGGCGTCGGGAGAAGTTTTGGCAGCTTGAAACCAGGCATGCTGATCGGACGTGTGGTTCAACACGAGGTCGACAATCACCCGCATGCCGCGCCGGTGAGCCTCTTCCAGCAGACGACGAAAATCTTCCATCGTGCCATACGAAGGGGCGATGTTGTGAAAGTCCGCCACGTCGTAGCCGTCATCGCGCAACGGAGAGGGATAAAAAGGAAGTAGCCAGAGGCAATCCACGCCCAACCATTCCAGATAATCCAGCTTCTGGATCAATCCCGCGAAATCCCCCACCCCATCGTCGTTGCCGTCGTAGAAGGCCCGGACATGGAGCTCATAAAACACGGCATCTTTGTACCAGAGAGGATCTTGAGTCAGCATCGATCAGACCTTTGCCGAATCGCCGGCGAGGAATTCGTCGCAGGCGGTGATGAGTTTGGAGCGCAATCGCTCCAGGCTGCCCTGGTAGGGATTGATCGAACGAATGCAATCGGCCAACTTCAGCAGGCCGAGACTTGATCGGATCCAGGCCGAAAAATCGTTTTCCTCGCGTCGCAAGCGGAAGTGTGCTTCAAACATGTGATAATAAATGGTGCTGACGTCGATATCGGTCACCATGTCGCGGAATTCCTGCAGCGTGCGCGCCTCCAGTCCGATCGGGACCTCGAGTATCCGGGAGCGTTTGAAATGAAACGGCTGGCCGAACACCACTCGTGGAATGATCGGGGAGCGGGAAAGGTGGTCGTCGATGATGGAGATAATTTCTTCTCGAAGGTGTTCTAAGTTCGGGTAATCGAACGGGTCGAGAATCGCCAACCGTTCTCCCAAGACGTGATCGCCGACTTGCATCACCACCCATTGGGCGAAATCATTCGGATAGGCTCCTTCAATCAGGCCATGCCGGAGAAAATAACTATGGGTGTGGAAGTGAATGGAATCCAACGGAACTTCTTCAATCAATTCCGCCAACTCTTTTTCATCATCCGCTTGACGGGCGATGCTTTCCTGCAATTCGCTGCAACCAATGAACGCAAAAGGAGCATCCGCAATGTTCGTCACGCTCGGGTAGCCTTTCATTCCTGATTAATGGGCGACAGCTGAGCCCCATGCTCTGAGCCGGAGCGAGCCATCCACTTCAAGTGTAAGCGCGTGCATTATATCTTACTATATTTCTTTTACGCAGGTAGCCCGGTCGAGTCAAACGCCTAACCGACTCCGGCATATCCTCCTATCGAATTTTCAGCGTGAACCATGTCATTAGACGGAAGCAGCGATGGCGTGGAGAACCGGTTGCTGCGGGCCGGATGCCCTTCGTGCCTGTGCACGACCTTGGTTCGGTTTGGACCGTGAGGTGCGGGTTATTCTGTTCACGCAAAAATTTCATGGGGATGGTCGACCGTGAGAGGCAATCGGGGGAGCAGTGAATAGCGCCGGGACCTGTTCTCCAGCATAAAAACCGAAAACCCGATCACAGATTGAGGCGGGATCTGCATCAGGACCGTTGTGCGGTTACCGCCGTTCGGTCCGATAGAACTGGAACTCGTCGCCCGAACCGACCGGGATAAACGTGAGGGGTACGGGAGGCGTCAGCCGTTGACTGCGCCGGACAACCACATAGTCGTATTGAGCACTGATGAGATTCCACGGGATCGGAGCCGCGTGAAGGAGAAATTCCTCCACTGTCAGCAGAGGGCGAACCGCCGGAGTGAGTTGCACGGGTTGTTGGCCGGGGGCGGAAAACAGGTTGGAGACGAAGACGGCTCGCCGGATAACTCCCCAGCAGGAGAGGTTGACCATGGGCATGGGCTCGGGTACCCGACTCGCTCGCGGCGACCACTCATAGTAGGAGGCGAGCATGATGGCCGACAAGAGACGGGTTCCCTGCGGCAGCCGGTCGAGCTGTTGCACGAACTGGGTATAATGGCGATCCGTTTCGCGCCAGTGGTCCGTAATCGCGGTCATCCGTACCACAAACAACGTGCTCAATATCAACGCCACCGGCACGAGCCACCGTCGGCGTGTGATGGGCCAATCTGAGCTTGCGATGGTGAGCAACACCAAGGCGATCGGCAGTCGAATATCGACCAGCGCGGTGGTGCCGATCGTGCTGGGCATCACCGCAGCGGCCACCGCGACCAGGACGAGGGGCAGGTACATCGAAGGCAAGACGCACCAGCGCCGCAGGACCAGCCCGATCCCGGCGAGACCAATCAGCGCGAGTGCGGTGACGCGATCCAGCCCTTGGTGCTCCGTTCGGATCGTCCCCTTCAAGGATTCGAGTTTCACAGTTAGAGGCGACAGCGTGACCGCAGATGGAGGGGGAGATCCTCTAAGCCACAACGGATAGTCGTCCGGATTGCTTTTAAATGTCGGAGCCATAGTTAAGAGAAGCAGTGCCAGCGCGATGCCCGGCAACGCTTTCCAGCCGGGAGTTTCTAAGGTTCGAGCGGTTTCGCGACGATGGTTCCACCACTGAGCGAACTCGTAGGTGAGGATCACCATGGCGAAGATGCCGAATGCAAACAGGTGGGAGAAGAACAAGATGGTGGTCACCAGTGAAAAGACTGGAATCACCAGAGCCGCGGGGCGCTTGCGGAGGATCATCCACAGTGCGCAGGCGAACAAGGCGAGCCCAAGGCCAAATAGATAATTGAGAAATCCCCAGAGGAAGACACTGTTATAGAGAAAGAAGACGGCCAACAGAGGCCAGGGCGACCAGCGCCGATGTAACGCCGCATGTAAGGTCATCACGCTGCCTACCAGTAAGGCGAATGTCAGACCAATGAAGACCTTGCCGGCGGTTTCGACGGACACGAATCGAGTGAGCGGCGGCACCAGCATATCCATGGCGAGGTTCGGCAGTATGTCCCAATGGATTTCATAATATTGGCTCAGCCACGGCGACCTGCCGGCATCGGCCAAGATGTGCATCCGAGCCATATGATTCGGGTAGTCCACAAGCGGAGGAATGTGTACCAGTATCACGGGGATCAACGCGATACCGAGCAACATGGCAGCTGCCGAGAGAATCCAAAACGGCGGCCGTTTCTTGTAGAAGTCGATGGCGGTCCTGCTTCCGGTGGTAAGTCTGTCCCTTTTGTAACGAAGAAGGCGTGGTGAACGCAAGAAGTGGGACGCCGACAGAAGTGGCGGCGTCGGCTATTTGGCGGCGGTATCTCCGAGGCTGACAAACTGCTTGCGGAATCCGACGACTTTGGCGAGATAGTCTCGGGTTTCTTGATAGGGGAGCGCGGTGCGGAGACGGTCGTAGAGGGCGGCCGGTTGGAGGCCATTGATCTGCTGCAGGGCGGTGCGCTGGTCTTTGGCGAAGGTCTTGAACACATTGCCTGCGCCGGTGTTATAGGCCGAGATCACGCAGTATTCACGGGAGACCAGATCGGTGACATTCTCCAATTGAGAGTAGGTCAACACGTTGAGATAGGCCGTACCCAACTCAATGTTGTTATCGGGATCGAAAAGGTAGTCTCGCGAAGGCGCCTTGTCCTCGCCTTTTGCCTTGCGGTACGCGTCTCGACCGCCGCTGGTGGGGACCAACTGCATCAACCCGTAGGCCGGCGCTGAGCTGACGGCAAAGGGATTAAAGTTGCTCTCCGTGCGGATGATGGCAAATACGAGGCTCGGGCTGATTTGGTAACGTTCCGCAAACTGGCCCACGACGCCGCGATATTTCTCGGCCTGCTTGTGCGAGAAATTGGTGACCATGGAAATGTTGACTGCGTGGGCGGTTTTCTGTTGTCCCTCTTCTTGATCGACCGTGCGGGTTGTTGTGCTTTTCGAGAGAAGTGACTCGGCAAACTGTTCCGCCTCCGCGGGCGTGCGCACCGGCTTGCCGGCGTGATCCAACACCAGACCCAGAAGGTACGGCTCTTTGTCGCTGGTTAAGGTGACTTCTTTATCTGTAAACAGATCGACGCTGCGTGGATCGTTGGGGGTGAGGAGGGTGGTGACGACGGCGTTTTTCAGGCTCGCTCGCGGGTCCTTCTCGTCAAGCGTCTCGATCAGAATGTTGCCCGCATCGAAATCCACGATAGCTCGGCTGCGGTAATTCTGTGTGTATTTCACATACTTCTTCTGCTCGGGCAGTTTGACCTCCTTGGTGCCCCACTTTTTCCCGACCTCACCGGTCAAGGCCGCCATCAGGACTTGGAAGTCGCGCTGAATCGAACGCAAGTCTCGCAGCAGGGCCTGCGGGTCTCGCCCATAGTTTTCTACGCGGCGTCGGGCGATATCAGCCGGATCTTTGCCGCCGACGATGTCCAGGACGGTTCGTCCGGTACTGCTGCCGACGGCCCGCTCAGCGGCACCGAGCATCTTGTCGGTGGTTTCGCAGCCTGAAAAGAGGGGCGAGATGATGAGGCTTAGCAGGAGTGCGGTCAATCGTCGAACAGGCATGACGCGAGTATACCGAAGGTTTCTCGCCTAGGAAAAGAAATTTTCTCAATATGCATTGATGCGTTCGGCTGTGGGACCGAGTGGGCCGAATCTCCGGATGATCGGTGAGCACGAGGCCCAGGTATATCCACGTGCTTGACGCCTGGTTTCGGCGCCAGTACCATTATTGGATATAGGCATCGGCCATTAGAAGGCAGAACATATGAACGACAGATTCGTCGGGCCGACAGGCAGAGGGCCCTCAACGTCGAGGTGGGTGTTTGGTTCGATGTTGTGGTTGCTGGTCGTCGTGCTGGCGGCGATTCCCGGTCATGCGCTCACTTCGGGGGCGGGACAGACGCCCACGGATGCGGTCGAGCGCACGATGAAGGACATGCTGTATATCCTGACGGAGTTGAAGGATGCGAGCCGCTCTGCGCAGCGTCAGTGGGAAATCGAGCAAGTAGTTCGGCGGGCGTTCAACTATGAAGAAATGGCAGAACGGTCGCTGGGCGAGACCGGGATCGAGTCGAATGCCGCAGAGCGACGGCAGTTTGTGCGACTGTTTGTGCAGATGTTACGCGATGATCTGGCGGGCCAACTCCGAGAATATTCTGCCTCCCAGGTGGTCTATCTTGCCGAGGAAAACGATGCCGACGGGGCACAGGTCATGATTGCGCCTGCCGGGCAGGAAGTCGACACACGGATCGAATTTCAAGTCGTTCGGCGATCCGGGGCTTGGCTAGTCAATGATGTCACCATCGACGGGTCCAGCATTATGGCGAAGTATCAGGCACAGTTCACACGCATCCTTCGCGAGGGCTCCTTTTCCGATCTCATGGAATACCTCAAGCAGAAGGCAGTCATTGCCTAACCGCTCGACTTACCGATTCTTGTGCCGCCAGCCATCTCCCCCGGTTTGTAGCAGGTTCATATCATCCGGATGCTCCGTACATGTTTCTTGAGGGCGCGGCTCGCCGCTCTTCATGAGATCCATTCGCGTGGAATTTGACGAGGCCGTATTCATGCGCTCGAAGCAGGAGCTGCTGGCGGCTCTGCACATTAAGTTTGCCGAAAATGCTGGTGAGGTGATGGCGCACGGTCGTGCTGCAAATGCTGAGGCGGCAGGCGATATCTTTGTTGGAGAGGCCCTCTCCGATCAAGCCGACGATGTCCTGCTCACGCCTTGTGAGGTCCCCGGACCAATTCGGCAGAATGGGGATCCGGTCGTTGAAGTCGCCTGCTGAGCGGGTTCTCTCCAACGGGGTTGTGTCGCACGGATGGCAGCGCGCCACCTCAGCCGGACGCCGGCAGAGGTGCTCGATGGTGGCAAGCAGCACGACTCCAGGTTGGGTGGTCAGCACCATGCCGTCTACTCCAGACGACAAGGCGTCCATTCCGGCACGGCTGTCTATAATTCCATGCAAGGCGATGACCCGTATGGTCGAAAGCGAAGCCTTCACCTTTCGAACCAGCCCGAGGATGTCCATGTCGGGCTCCAGTTCAACGATGAGCAGATGTGGCTTCTCTTGCGAGACGATGCTCACCGCCTGCAGCGTGTTCGTGGCTTCTCCGATCAGCCGGATGTGCTTGTGCGGGGCAATGACGGCTTGCAGACCGAGCCGCAGAAGCTGATTCTGGCTGACGATCGCGATGGTAATGAGGGCAGAGCCCGGTCCTCGTTCGTGAATCAATCGGTCCTCAGATCCGCAACCTTACCGCGGTGAGACGCCGGAATGGTTCACCGCCTGTCGTCGGCAATACTGGTAACAACTGGACAGGACCAGGTCGCCCGAAGGGCGAACCGTGCCACAGACCTGTCCCATGAGGAGTGCCCATTCGGCGACGTGGGTTGCCACTCGGACCGGTGCCAGGCCTTGAGTGCTGAACAGATTCAGCGCAACCGTCGACAGCACGACCTTGAGGTACGAGAGGGACGGACCGTAGCTGAAGACATATTCATGCTGCGCGGAGAACAACAGCTGTAGCCCTTCTCGTGCCCTCATCCCACGATGTCCGCAGTGTCCACAGTGGAGACATTCAAGACCGGTGCGTGCGTCATAGCCCGCACGGCCTGCACGGTAATCAGGTGCCATCAGTTGGCCGCAGTTGGTGGTTGGGCAAAGCATCGTACTGTTTTCCCTACGGGATCTTCTCTGTGCGATATTCTCATCGTTTCACGCGTTACGCCTGGAACGAAGTCGAGAGACGGTTAGATCCGTCTTGGCGCGCGATCGCTGATTCTGCGAGCGTCAATCGTTCGGCTTCCAGCCAGTCTTGACGGTCGTACCCGTCCTGCCGCCCCCGTTGCTGATAGAGCTCATAGGCCAGCTTCTCGATCCGCGTCCTGATTTCCTCGGTCGTCGCCTCGCCACCCGCCTGCTGTGGCGGCTTCTCAGGACCCGACCGTTGTCGGGCCGAGGTTTCCATCTCCATTGTGGATCGACTCGGCATCCGGACGCTGTCTTCGATGGCCCTTAACCGTCGCTGTGCCATAGCTGAACCTCCCTATTGAGTCCGAGTGAGTGGTGTGCTTCCCAAGATGAACGCATCACGTCAGGGATGCGCGTACACATGGAATATTGAGCGTTGCTCGCAGCAGCTCCTCGACGCGATGGTGCACGGGCGAAGTCTCACGACTTGCGCGAGCGTCGATTGGCGTGGAGAGGGCGTCCGGCGCGTCTCGCAGCTGTTCGGCGACTGTCAACACCGGCGCTTCTGGGTAGATGATATGGAGGGCCCTGAGAGTATCAGATTGAGCGGTCCGCCGTTCCTCATTGCAAGAGCCTGAGCGAAGCAGGATGGCTTCCGGCTGTATATCCCCGATCTCGGTGAGCATCGATTGAAGGTCTCGAACGAGGACGGCATGATACCCATTGGTCGCGAGGCAATCCGCCAGTTTGAGTCCGAATTGCCATTCAGGATCGACGATCATGACACGGGATCTTCCTGTCTGTTTGATGCTGGTTATTGCCGCGCTCATGTGTAGGCCTCCCCCTGTATCTCCGCTAGAAACCATGGGTAGTTCGTCGGCTCTCCGCTACCCGCCTGTCCTGATCGAAATGGCGCAAAGTGTCTGTGTGGACAGGCGCGAGAGAAACCAGATATTGGCAGCGAGCACGGGGTTGGATGGAGATCGTGCCTTTCCGCGACAGGGCATCGACCGCTATGAATATCTGGTTCCAGGTGCAGGGGGGGAATCTATAGGCCAGTGCATCCAAGGTGCATGGCCCCTGCCGTTCCAGGTCTCGGATAACGAGGGCCTCTGTCTCGTAGACCTCGGGCATGTCATCCTCTTCTGACCGGTTATGATTTGAGTTGTAAGGAGGGACCAGCTCAACCATGCCACCTGCTTCTCTCTTCCGAATGACGGTGCAAACGATCTCGCAACCAGATCGCGGCGACGGTGCTATCTGTACCGGAAGTAGGTTCCGGGAAGCATAGCCCTTTACGCAATTTAGGCGTCGCCGTTTTGTCGACCGCGTGTGTCGACGTTTATGCTACGAAGGAAACTTTGTCGAGCGGGAACGGATAGGCAATGATGACAGAAAGGAAGGATCTCAGCTGATGAGCCGATTGACGAGGCGATGTTCTATCGCGTAATGCGTCAATTCGGTGTTGTTCTTCAGTTGCATTTTTTCGAGAATGCGCGCCCGATAGGTATTGATGGTGCTGATGCCGACGCATAAATCGTCCGCGATGTCTTTCAAACTTTTCCCCACCGCGATTAAACACATGACCTGATACTCGCGATCAGACAATTGCTCGTGCAGCGGTTTATCCCAATCACTCTCCAGATTCAGGGCCAGGAGTTCCGCCACTGCCGCACTGACGAATTTGCCGCCGCCGAGGATCTTCCGGAGGGCTTGCACGAGTTCGTTCGGCGCACTGTCTTTCGACAGGTAGCCGGCCGCGCCCGCCTTTAACATTCGTAACGCCAGCTGGTCTTCCGGATAGCCGCTCAGGACGAGGACGGGGAGTTTCGGCCGGGCCTGTTTGAGCTCTTTGAGCGCGTCGAGTCCGCTCTTCCCGGGCATGCCGACATCGAGAATCACAATATCCCAACTGTGCTTCCCCACCTGCGCGATCATCTCTTCCGCGTTTTGAGCGTCGCCGAGGACGGCCCCATGGAACTGTTCGCTGAGAATTTGTTTGACGCCCTGTCGGACCACGGCGTGATCATCCACCACGAGAATTCTTGTCACAGCAGGGTTCTCCTTCCGCTATTGCGCCTGAGAGGCTGAACGCGCGATGCCCCGTGTTGCGTCCCGGCGACGGGCCGACTACGCCTGACCAAGAGGAATCCGGACCCTCACCGCCGTGCCCGTCCCTGAACGCCCCGTGAAGATGATTTCACCACCCAGAAGCAGGGCTCGCTCCCGCATCCCCACCAAGCCCAGAGAATGGGGGTCGGCCAATTCAGCATCGGTGACGCCGCGGCCGTTGTCGCGCACTTCCAGCACAAGGCTGCCGGCCTGCTCCTGAAGGGTAATATGGACGACGGAAGCCCGGGCATGGCGAGCCACATTGGTCAGGATCTCCTGAAAAATTCTGAACATGGCCGTCGAGCCGGCATGAGACAACGTGACAGTGCGTAGATAAACGTCGAGCGTGCATTGAATCCCTGTGCGTGTCTGAAATTCATGGGCCTGCCATTCGATGGCAGGGATGAGGCCGAGTTGATCGAGGACGACAGGGCGCAACTCTGTGGCGATCCGTTGAACCGACTGGATCGTGCCGTCGACCAGCGTGGTAATCGACTCCAGCCTTTTCAGCGACGTAGGAGCGACCACGGATAGTTGGTCGCGTAACTGCCAGAGGTCAAGTTTCACCCCTGTCAATGCTTGACCCAATTCGTCATGGATCTCACGGGCGATTAGAATTCGCTCCTCTTCCCGTACCGATTCGAGCCGTGCGGTCAGTTTTCTGAGTTGATCGTGCGAGAGCATCAGCTGTTGCTCGACTAGTTTGCGCTCGGTGATGTCAAGAAACACCACCACGGCTCCTATGATGCGGTCCTGCTCCAAGACGGGGAACGAGGAGTATTCGATCTGAAATGCCGTGCCGTCTTTCCGCCAGTAGACTTCATCATCGACCTTCTGGCCTCTCCCGCGTTCGAGCGTCTCTTGGATCCGGCAGGCCGCATTGGAGTATGCGGTGCCATCCGGGAAGGAATAATGGATGCGCTCATGCATATCCTGGCCGAGGAGCTCCTCCGAGAGATAGCCCAGCATGCGCGCTGCAGCTGAATTGATGAAGGTGCAGCGGCCCTGGCGGTCAATGCCATATATCCCTTCTCCGGTGGACTCCAACAGCAGCAAACGATCCTGCGCGAGCTGTTGTCTGGCTTCTTCCGCCCGTTTCCGGTCCGTAATATCGGTAGCGATGCCGCACAAGGCATAGCACCGGCCTTGCGCATTGAGCAGGGGAAACTTGACGACGATGCTGGTGTGGAGGCCGTCGTCATGGAGCACCGATTCTTCGAATTTCATGGGCGCTCCGGTCTCCAAGACCTGACGGTCGTTGTCTCGAAATGCGGCGGCTTGTTCCGGAGGGAAGACTTCTTCGTCGGTCTTGCCGGCGAGATCTCCAGGGGACAAATGGGAAATGATTTCAAACTGACGGTTCGCCTGGAGATAGCGTCCGGCAAGGTCTTTGATGAAAATCAAGGCCGGACTATTGTCCATAATCGCTCTGAACCGTTCTTCGCTATCCCGCAGTGCCGACTCTGCCTGTCTGCGCTCGCTGATATCGCGAATGATGCCGGTGATGAAGAGTGCGGACTTGGCCGTCCAAGCCGCCAGGCTGAACTCCAACGGAAACTCAGTTCCGTCTTTCCTAAGACCGATCAGTTCAAACATGTCTGCCTGTAAGGTCAATCGGCCGGCTGCGGCAACCCGTTCGACGCCTCGTTGGTGCGCTTCGCGGAGTCGTTGTGGAATAATACGGGTTACCGATTGCCCCAACATCTCCTCGGCCGTATAACCAAAGGTCGTTTCAGCGCCGCTGTTCCAGAAGGCCACCTGCCCGCGGGTATCCATCAGAATGATCGCGTCGCCGGTTGATTGCACGATCGACCGCAACCGTTCTTCACTCTCCAGCCGCGCCTCCTCCGCCCGTTTGCGGTCCGTGATGTCACGGGCCACCGCCTGGAACCCGACGACCGTGCCCTGTTCCAGAAGAACTTGCACATTCTGGCCGATCCACACTTCGCTGCCATCCTTGGCCAGGGCGAGAAACTCGTAATAGGTGCTGGGTTGTTTACGGACGAACTGTCGTCCATAGAATCGTTCGGCCGCCGGCTGATGATCGGGATGAATCAACTCGATGAATCGGCGCCCCAACAGCTCCGGTTCCGCATATTTCATGATGCGCATGGCGACCGGGTTCACAAAAGTGAATCGGCCCGATGCGTCCGTTCTATAGATGATGTCACTGGCTTTGGTGACCAGCAGTCGATACCGTTCTTGGCTGTCCCGGAGCGCTTCATCGGTTCGCTTTGCGGCGGTGATGTCCCGAAAGACGGCAACCCCTCCGCGGAGTTGCCCGGTGTCATCCAGCAATGGCCTAGCCGTCACGCTGAGCCAGGCCTCGCCCGGCCAATGCGGCCGGTGAAAAAAGATTAAGGCATCGGTCACGGATTCTCCACGGATCGCTCTTGCCAGCGGTAAGTCATTTGACGGGTACGGTGTGACCCTGTCCGGTAAGAATAGAGCATAATGCTGGGACCATTGTCCGATTCCTATGTCGGCCGGACCGCTTCCGATGATACGTTCAGCGGCCTGGTTCCACATTTGGAACGTTCCCCTTTCATCGGCCATCACCACGCCTTCGGCCATGTTGTCCAGCACGGACTGGAGAAAGCGCGTTTTCTGACGCAGGTCTTCCTCCAGCCGCTTGCGTTCGACTGCATACTTCAGGGCGCGTGCCAAGAGCAGGGCGGTCGTCTGTCCTTTCACAAGATAGTCCTGGGCTCCCGCTTGGATGAGCTGCAGTCCTAATTCCTCATCTTCCCGTCCGGTCACCAGCACGATCGGAATCCCTTGCGCCGCCGCGTGCATCCTGAATAGTGTCTCGGCCCCTTGGCTGTCGGGCAACGAAAGATCCAGGAGAATGATGTCGAACGCGGCCTGATTCAGGCATTGGATGGCGGCATCGAGCCGCTCGACATGCCTGAGGGTGAACCGGTCGGCGCCGGTTTCCGTCAAGAGTTCCCTCAGCAGGCGAGCATCGCCGGCATTGTCTTCAACCAGCAGGATATGTGCGGGACCGGTGCTCACCTGGTACCGTTTTGCGGTGGGACCGGCAACACGACGATCCCGAGCCAAAAGTCTTCGATGGATCGCACCACCCGAATGAATTGATCCAGATCCACCGGCTTTGTGATGTAGCAGTTAGCGTGAAGGTTGTAACTCTTCAGAACATCCTGTTCGTCTTCCGAGGTCGTCAGTACGACTACCGGAATGCGTTTCAACGGCTCCTCGGCCTTGATCTGAGCCAGCACGTCCCGTCCGTCTTTTCGAGGCAGATTCAAGTCGAGCAGGATCAGGTGGGGTCGCTTGGCGCCGGCATAAGGACCCTGTCGGCGCAGATAGGCCAAAGCCTCCTCACCGTCTTTCAGCACGGTCAGATTGTTCACGACCTTGGCTTCCTTGAGCGCTTCCATCGTCAGGCGAACATCGCCCAGGTTATCCTCGATCAGCAGAATCTCGATGGGCTTCACCAACTCTGGTACCATACAATTCCTGCTCCTTCCTTCCGTCAGCGATTCAGCGTCCGCGTCGATGGGGCGGGATCCTCCTCGGGCGTGGTAAAATAAAAGGTAGCTCCCTTGCCTGGTTCCGATTCCACCCACATACGTCCGCCATGGCGTTCGACGATCTTTTTGCAAATGGCCAGGCCGATGCCGGTCCCCGGATATTCTTCTCTCGTGTGGAGCCGTTGGAAAATCACAAAAATCCGATTCGCATATTGTGGATCGATTCCGATGCCATGATCGCGAACGGAAAATAACCATTCACCCTCGGCTTGCTTCGCGGCGATATGTATGCGTGGCGGTTGCGCCCCGCTGAACTTGACGGCATTGCTCAGCAGATTTTGGAACAATTGCGCCAACTGTCTGTCGTCGCCCATCACCGTCGGCAACGGGTCATGGGTGATGATGGCCTGGCTTTCCTTGACGGCGTTCACCAAATTGGCGAGCGCAGAGTTTAGAACCGTCTCCATGGCTGTCGGTTCGAATCGTCGGCCTCCCGTATTGACTCGCGAATAGGCCAGGAGGTCTTGGATGAGCCGTTGCATACGATTGGCGCCGTCCACGGCGAAGGCGATAAATTCATCCGCATCCGCATCGAGCTTCCCCTTGTAGCGTTTCGCGATGAGTTGCGTGTAGCTGCTCACCATCCGGAGGGGTTCCTGCAAGTCGTGCGACGCCACATAGGCGAACTGTTGGAGGTCGGCATTGGAACGGCCGAGTTCTGTCACGGACTGCTCCAAATCCTGCCGCGCTTTGATCAGTTCATTCCTCTCCCGTCCCAGTTCCCACGAGGCCCAGATGCCATAACCAGTGAGGGGGAGGATGACCAGTAATCCGATCCCTCCCACCATCCATATCAGTCGATCGACCGGAGCGTACACCTGATCACGGTCCAGGCGAAACAGGACCAGCCAGTCGAATCCATGAAAGTTGCGATAGCCTCTGGTCCATGCATAGCCGGTGACGACCGCGTTTCCCTGGCGACGGTGGGTTTCTTGCACGAAACCGGGGTGCTCTCGATCGATGACGGCTTGGGCTTGCGAAGGGAAGTCTATCTTCACCGGACTGCCGTTCAGATTCGAGGGGCGATTTTTTTCGCTGAGGACCGTCCCCTCCCGGTCGAGCAGCAGCCAGTCATAGGCGCTTTCTCCGTATCGCAGCCTGCCTTCTTGCTCGAAGATCGACTGAAGATACTCAAAGGGCACTCGGCTAGCTACCACCCCATGAAACTCTCCTTTTGGACCATAGATGGGCGCCGTGAATCCGATAGTCATCTTTCTATGCAATGCGGGGGAGGGCTGCATGTCTTCGAAGTGAACCCGTCCGGTTCTGCGCACCAGCTCGAATGACTCGGGGTTCAAGCCTTGGGTCCCCTGTGCGGGCAGCGGGTCGGTGGCGGCGATGAGTTGCCCCTTCTCATCGGCGACGCCCAACCAGGAATAGTATTGATAGAGTCGTTTGTAGTCCAGGAGCCGGGCGGTCTTTTCAGGCCCGGTGCCGACCCGGAGCACGCCGTCATACGCAAATAGCTGGATATCGCCGAACCGTTCGAACATGACGCGGTCGAGGGTATCTGCGACCGCGGCGGCATTCATGGCTAATTCTCGCCCACGTTCTGAGACCAGCATCGTTCGGAGGAACGACAACGCATAGAGTCCCAATGCCGTAGCGATGAAAAAACAAAGAAGCAGGACCAGCGGAAGGATTCTTTTGGCCGATCTGCGTCTATCCGATACCAACGTAGCGGTAGCGGGTGCGTTGTTCTGCACAGATTCCATCGCAATCTTGTGTCGGGGAGTAAAGGGTAAAATACTAGTATCATACCCCGTTCATGGATACAGTTCCATCAAGCAGGGAGGGGCGTGTGATCGGGTGAATGTCAGAGCGAATAAGGTGTGTGTGCTGAGGTGGTTGACTCCCGCCCGTCTCCCGAGTACGTTCTCGTCACCGTCTGGTGCAGGATCTAACCGCTATGTTGTCTATTTCAACGCATGTCACCATCCCGGATGAAGAGATTGAATTGACGGCCGTAAGGGCGCAAGGCGCCGGTGGGCAGCACGTCAATAAGGTTTCCTCCGCCATACACCTCCGTTTCGATATCGTTGCCTCGTCCCTTCCGCCCTTCTACAAAGAGCAACTGCTGGCCTTGCGCGACCATCGGGTGTCGCGGGAGGGCGTGATCATTATCAAAGCTCAGGATTCACGGAGTCAGGAGCGGAACCGCGCGTTGGCATTGGATCGTCTGCGGGAGTTGATTCAGGCCGCAGCCAAGCCCCGGACGCCGCGGCGTCCGACGAAGCCTACCAAGGGATCAACGAAGAGAAGGTTGGACAGTAAGACCAAGCGGGCGAGACTGAAAGTGTTGCGAGGAAAGCCGGACGAGCAGTGACGGCACCGGCGCAGGACAAAAAGAAGGGGCGCTTCGGAGGAAGCGCCCCTTCGGAGACGAGACGAATCTCGTAACCTTTTAGAAGCGGTTGCGTCCGCCGCGGTTTTCACCGCCGCCGAACCGTCCACCCCCGCCGCCGCCACCGGAGCGAGCTTCTTGCGGCTTCGCTTCATTGACGGTAAGCTGACGGCCATCCATGTCCGAGCCGTTCAAGGCCGTGATCGCTGCCTTCGCTTCTTCTGCCGTGGACATTTCCACGAAGCCGAAGCCGCGCGATTGTCCGGTAAACTTGTCCGTGATCACGCGCGCCGACTCAACGGTGCCGTGAGAAGCAAACAAGTTGCTCAGTTGCGACTCAGTGGCAGCATACGGCAATCCGCCGACATACAATTTAGTACCCATAGGGGTCTCTCCTTTTGAATAGTGACATTGTCGGCGACGCGAGAACAGACATATGAGGGGAATGAGCGGGCCGAAGACGCGATGATTGAGGCGACTTGGGTCTGACTTCCGATCAACTTCTCGGTAACAAACAACATCGGTGATGAGCCATCCGGAACTATGATTCCCATGCGGCCCGTCATGAGATCACGCTGCATCCTAACAGATGCCTGGTGCGAATGCTAGACGATTAAGCGGCAGGAGAAAAATAGTTTGTGGTGATCGTGCGACGTCAATGTTCTGAGGATGGCCCCCAGCCAGAAGTTGCGAGCCGCGAGGCGCGGCTCAGTTACCGGAAGAGGCAGTCCTGAGTGAAGAGGCCAGGCCCAATTTCGACAAGGTGAAGATCAACCACTTCGACGGATCGAAGTTGTACCAGAGCGGTCCGTTGCGATAGTCGCTCGGATAGGTATGGTGGTAGTTGTGGTAGCCCTCGCCGAAGGTCAGCAAGGAGACAAACCAGGAGTTGCGGCTCGAATCGGTCGTGCCGTACGGCTGCTCGCCCCACAGGTGACAGACCGAATTGATGCAGAAGGTCGAGTTCAACACGGCGAACGTGCGGCCGACTCCGGCCAGCATGAAGCCCCCGACTCCGCCCTTCCAGCCATTATGGAGGAAGCCTACGACAAAAGGGAGGGCTAGGCCGATCAGGACAATCACCGCATAGTGGCGGTGTTGCCACATGGCCACACGGTCTTGCAGGACACGGGAGCCGAATCGTTCATCGGTGCACGGCACCGGATCGAGCAGCCAGCCGCAGTGGCTGTACCAGAACCCCCGTTTGGCGTTATAGGGATCGGCCGGATCGTCGCAGTGCGCATGGTGGCGCAGATGGTCTGCCGTCCATTTGGCTCCTGAGTTTTGCAGCGCCCAGCCTCCGGCGATCAACAGACAGCCTTTGACCCAGTCGGGACATTCGAAACTGCGATGGGTCAAGAGCCTGTGGTATCCCACGGTAATCCCCAGCCCGGTGACTACATAGAGGATAGCGAACATGGTCCAATCCAGCCATGAGTATCCATAGATCAGCCCATAGCCTGGAACGGCGATCACTGACCCCGCGACAATCGACCAGAACAGAAGGTAGGTCCAGAATTTGTGGTGAATGCGATGGACGACGTCAGTGGGAACAGAACTCGGGGCGATTTGTTGCATCCCGCTACAATAGTCAAGCGTGCAGATTTTCGCAAGTGCCTGTCCAGCGCGGTTCAGATGCTGCTGCAGGGCAAGTCGGCCTGGCTCGGACGACGGACATAGCCGAGGGGGCGCGTCAACCATTCGCCTACGGATGCGTTGAGCCACTCTGTCGGGTAGAAGCCGTGCCCAATCTATCCCGGCTGTGCGGATGGAGTGTGGTCCACAATCAACCGAAGGAAATGTCATGCATGTTTACCGTGGGTCTCTGAGAAGTGCCATGCGGATTGTGCTCTGGAGCGGGATGGCGATCGGACTGTGGGGGATAAATAACCCCCTCTGGTCGGCAACAGATTCGTCGGACCCCACCAGTCAGAATCAGCCGGCCGGTGCGACCGAGTCGGCCCCTCGCCCTGGAAAAGGGCCTGACGCAAAAGGTTCGGGGGACCATCCTGTGCGGAAGGCCTGCGCCGAGGATGTCAAAAAACTCTGTCCAGGCGTACAAGCGGGAGGAGGACGGATCGTGCAGTGCCTGAAGGAGCATCAACAGGAACTCTCGCAAAGCTGTTCCGAGATGATGCAGCAACGCGGCCGGCGGCGGCAATAGCGCTCCGACATCCGGTCGGGCGGCGGAGAGACGACGGCGGTATACCTTCTGTCGGCCCCTTGGTGATGCGGCTTGTTTCGTTCGGTTACGCTCGGTTGGTTTCTGCAATTTGGTTTTCGAACGGAAGCGGGTGCGATACAGTGACCATATTACACATACGGGAGGGTACGTATGGATGGCACTGTGGGACAGGAACATTTCTCCGTCGATTTGCGGCAACATCCACGCTTGCGCGTTCCGGCGCCGTTCGTCTGTTCATTGTCCCGTCTGGGCTTGGCCAAATGGCTGGGGCGCGGAGGGGACGGAATCGGAGTCGTGTTCGATGTGTCGATGCGAGGGGCTAAAGTGATGAGCGAGGCCAGTATTCAGCGCGGAGATAGGGTCTCGGTTAGCCTTTCCCTGCCCAACCAGGTGTCGCCGATGACGGTGGAGGAAGCCACTGTGCGCTGGGAGAGAGAGCAGGTATACGGACTGGAGTTTGTCGATCTGTCACCGGTGGCTGAAATGCGTCTACGAAAATTCATCACGATTGCGATGAAACCGGTATCATGACCGCTGCTGGTCGTTTCCTACCTGGCGCCAACCGGTCGGAGTAGGCCTAGGAGAGAGCCTGGTTCGTTCGGCGCCGGTATCAGGGGCGAGGCGCGTGGGGTCTCTCTCGGGTCTCATCGCGCGACCTGTGCCCCCGTCGTGGAGAGCCCCCGTACCGCTTCGAGATTGCGCTCGCCGCTCCGTTTCCCTACAATGGCTTCCCCATTCGGCCATGTCCAGTACGAACACACGAAATAAGCGGCACCAGCCGCGCAGTTCCTCCCACCCGCTTTATTGGCCCACATGGGTCGGTCTCGGATTGTTCCGCCTCCTGGCATTGCTTCCATATCGCTGGCAACTCGCATTCGGGCGGCAGTGCGGGCGCTTGCTGCATGGTCTGCTCACCAAGCGGCGCGATATCGTGCGGGTGAATTTGGAACTGTGTTTTCCGGAGCAAGCTCCGGCAGAACGAAATGAGATCGCGCTGCATTGCTTCGAGTCCATGGGGATGGGCGTGCTGGAGATCGCCATGGCGTGGTGGGCGAAGGACCCTCGCGCGCACTGTGAGTGCACGATCAAAGGGTTGGAGCACATCCAGGAGGCACTCCAGGAGGGGCGAGGCGTGTTGCTCTGCGGTGCACATTTGCATGCGGCGGAACTCGCCGGTCGTTTCATGGCGCTTGAGCAGCCGGTCGCGATCGTCTATCGGCCTCAGAACGATGTCGTGGCGGAAACCGTCGCGAATCGATGTCGGAGCCGATACTATTCAGAATTGATCCAACATCGGGATATGCGAGGGATTCTGCGGGCATTAGCCAGCAACCAGGTGGTGTGGTACGCCCCAGATATCGACGCGGGATCCAAGCGTAGTGTCTTCGCTCCGTTTTTTGGAGTGTCGGCTGCGTCTCTGACCGCCACTTCTCGATTGGCCAAGGTCAGTGGAGCAGCGGTGGTGCCCTGTTTTTATTACCGCAGAGCCGACGGATCCGGCTATGACATTGAAGTCGGGTCGGCGCTGGATCACTTCCCGTCGGGTGACATGGTGCAGGATGCCACCCGGATCAACCGGTTGATCGAGGGAGCCGTCCGCCGCGTTCCGGAACAATACTTTTGGCAGCACCGCCGCTTCAAGAGCCGCCCTCCCGGCGAGCCGCCGATCTATCGGCGCTGACGCGTCTTCCCTCAAGAGGGAGGCGCGGATATTTAAATCGGAGAAGGGGGACGGCGAAATGATGAGAAGTGTTCGGCGTCTCCTGCTTCTTGCGCTATACTGATCCTGGCTGAATCTAGAGTACGATCGCATCGTCCGCTCCGCCATGGATCAATCCGATAAGGTCTCCCACGCGCGCATCGAACTACGGCAGCACCAGCGGTGCGTCGTTCCGCCGGCGTGCCTGCTTTCGTTTGCGCCCTTTGCTCCGACCATCAGTTTTAGCAGTGATGCGGAGGGCGAAGGCGTCGTCATCAACCTATCGTCCGGTGGTTGCCAAATCAGCAGCGACATAGGGGTGAATGTGGGCGATGCGATGTCTCTGATCATCATGCTGCCTGGTGAAATTGCCCCGACTGCCATTGATCTGGCCCTGGTACGATGGGGCAGGGAGAAGCATTTTGGCGTCGAGTTTGTGTCCATGGGGACCGTTGAACTCGATCGGCTCCGCCAATTTCTCGCTTCCATCCCTGTCTTTGAGTAGGGCGGAGGCCGGAGCGAATGGTACGCGCGTTGTGGGTGCGGTGAGAAAGGAGCTCGAATGGAAAACACGAAAACGTTGCGCAAGTCTCGTCGGGTCGCGACCGACTGTCGGTTGGAGTTTATCGGAGAGGATGATGTGGATGGGGCGGCGGAGGTGCTGGATCTCTCCTGTACCGGTTGTATGGCCAAATCGGACAGCACGATGCAACCGGGACTTCGCATGAAGGTGTCCCTATTTCTGTCGGATGGGCATGAGTGGCCGGTTCGCGTGGAGGAGGCCGTTGTTCGATGGGCGCGTGGCGGGGAGTTCGGCATGGAGTTTCTGGTCATGCGCCCTCCGCAACTTCAGCGCATCCAACAGTTCGTCATCAAGACCAGGCCGTTGTCATAAGCCTTGCGCGAGGTCTCCCCCTCGCTCCGTTGTTCCCTCGCCGCTCGTACGACGTCGACCTGCCCTCAATGGCACTCCTTCCGAGTGTTTCTGCGTTCGGTGGATCCTGAAGGGGCGTGTCATTGCTTTGTTTCTGATGCTTCTCCTACAATTTCCCCTGATACTGCGGCGTCCATACGCTAGGGCAGGCCGACGGTTCTGTTTCGGAGGGAGGCGGCTCACAGCACATGATCGAGTGGGTGGGACGCAAGACGATCGCCGGCGCGACCTACCTGGCAGCGCTGGCTACGCTCTTCTCACAAGCCGTATTGGATCTGGTACTCCCGACACAACAGGGACGCCGGGAAACGCTGCGGGTGCTCGTCAGGCAGATTCTTTTCACTGGGGTCGATGCCTTACCTGTGACGTCCGTCATCGCGCTCTTGCTCGGCATTATTATTGTGACTCAGGCGGGAACGCAGCTCCCACGGCTTGGGGCCGGCGGCCTCGTAGGGAGCATCATCGTTGTGACCGTCATTCGCGAACTCGGCCCGTTGATCACGGCCTTCATCGTGGTCGGCCGGTCGGGAACGGCCATTGCGACGGAGTTGGGCACCATGTCGGTGACAGGCGAGGTGGTGGCGCTCCGGCTCATGGGGATTTCAATCAGCCGATTTGTCATCATGCCTCGCATGGTCGGCATGGTGCTCTCGATGCTGTGCCTGACGCTGTATTTCGATGTGGTGGCTGTGTTGGGGGGCTACCTGATTGCTGATGCGCAACTGACTATTCCCTTTTATGCGTTCGTGGAGAGTGTCACCAAGGCGCTGTCGACGACGGATGTGCTCATGACCGCCGTGAAAGGGCTGTGTTTTGGATCGGCCGTCGCGGCCGTCTGTTGTCACCACGGTCTGGCCGTTCGATCATCGTTTACGGAAGTGCCGCAGCAAACGACCCGCGCCATGATCAATTCGTTTGTCCTCTGTTTACTGATCGATGTGGTCGTGACGGTACCGCTCTATCTATGAGTGAGGCAGCCCTCGTTCTGGAGCAGGTCCGGACGCCGATGTCCGGCAGTTCTCATCATCTGGAGGTGGATCTGTGCATCGCCTCGGGCGAGTTTGTCGCGCTTGTCGGCCCGAGCCGTTCGGGGAAAAGCCTGATCATTGCGCTCGCGGCGGGGTTGGTGTCACCGGAAGCGGGCCGAGTAGTCCTGTTGGGTCATGAGTGGTCGGAAGCTTCAGCAAGTGAACCCAGTCACGTGCGGCTTCGAGTGGGGACTGTTCTGGAGCAGCCCGGGTTGTTGAGCAACATGACGCTGTTCAATAACGTGCTCTTGCCGCTTCGGTACCATCGTGGGGCGATGTCCGATCGCAGTCGAGAGCATGCTGTGATGGCGCAGTTGGAACGATTGGGCTTGATGCCGGTGCGGGATCGGTTTCCTGCCGAACTCAACCACGGTGAAGTGCGGAGGGGCGCCATTGCCCGCGCCTGCATGTTGGATCCTGAGGTGCTGCTGCTGGACGATCCCGTGGCTGGGGTGGATGCGGAGATGCTGTTGGTGCTCAGGGCCTATGTCGAAGAACGCAGGGCAGACCATCCGTTGACGGTGGTCGTTGCGATGCGCGCGTGGTCGCCGTTCATTGAGGGAGCGGATCGGCTGGTGGTGCTCCGCGACGGCCGTGTGGAGGCCGACGGACCTCGTGATGCGGTGGCCGAAGTCGTTCCCGCGGCGCTCAGACGATATGTGGAATAGACCGCGTCCTGCCGAGGCGGTCCAGCGAGACTGAGAGGTGGTGGAGATGCATTATTCACATCGACTATCCAGTGGGCGATTGGCTCAAATCGTCGGCACATTCGTGCTGATTCCCGTTCTGATCCTGGCGGTGGCCGGTTTTTGGATGTCGAAGACCGAGCATCTCTTCGAGCCGAAGTACCACCTGATGGCCAGCCTCAGCAAGTCCTATGGCCTGGAGCCGGGTGCGCCGGTCGTGGTCTCAGGGATTCGGATCGGACGGGTAAAGCAAGTGGATCTCAACGCGCGCGGGACGGTTGACCTGACTCTGCAATTGTCGACCCGCTACCAGGAGATGGTAAAGAGTAACTCGGAGCTTCGGATCACCAAGAGTGGTGTGGTGGTGGGCCAAACACAAGTCGATATCGGGGCGGGGACCGTCAGCAGCCCGGTGTTGACCGACGGCGCGACGATTCGCGCCGTTGAACCGAGAGACATCGGGGATCTCCTCAACGAGGTTGAACCGGTGCTGATGGCCGTGAAGCAGACGCTGTTGCGGGTGGAAACCATTACTCAGGATCTGCAAGGTGGGCTGAAAGCCGGCGGCAAGGCCTTAGAGCAGGTAGCGCTGGCCACGCAGGATCTACCGGTGGTCATGGCGTCGGTTCAGCGCACGCTCGCCTCGGTAGAGCAGACAGCGACCACCCTGCCCGCCATGACGGGCTCGATTCAGCGCACGCTGGGCGTCGTGGATCGTGTTACGGCAGACATGCAGCGTACCACTAGTCGATTGCCCACTATTTTAGACACGGCACAATCCACACTCACCAGCGTGAAACGTCTCTCCGATTCCGTGGGTGAGGTGAGCCAGGAACTGCTTCCCGTCATTCAGACGGCCGAGACCACACTGGCAGACGTGTCGACCCTGGTGCGTGGTGCAAAGCAGACATTCCCTTTTAACCGATTTGCTCAGAACGCCGGGCCTGCGCCGAAACCGGAGACTGCCATGTCCGCGACTGGGCCTCCGAGCTTACGTGGAGATCACGTGCGCCGATGATCGCAACGAGACAGGGTTGTGCCGCAGGCGTCTGGGGCGTTGCGTTGTGCCTTCTGCTTGGGTGCGCGAATCCGCCTCCGCCACAGCCGCTCGCACCCTCGACTCGGCCCCTGGCCACCCGGGTTCAGACGTTCCGTCTGCAGGGAGATCGTTGGATGGCGCGGGGAGACCTGGCACGTGCGGAGGAAGCCTATGGAGAGGCCGGCAAGATGGCCGAGAGTCTCGACGACGTGACGGGGCGTATCAGTGTACTCAATGATCTGGGGCACGTGGCATTCGACCGAGGTGCCATGCACGAGGCGATCGCGTTCCACCAGCGGGCCGTCGCCCTGGCGCAACAATTTGGCGAGACAAAGCTCTGGATCGACGCTCTCACCGCCTTGGGGGCCGCAGAATATCATGAGGGACAAATCGATGTGGCCGGACAACGGTATCAACAGGCGTTGGATCTGCTCCGGCAGTCTCCGGACCAGCGAACTGAAGCCATTCTCCGGAATAATCTCGGATTGGTGCGGCAGGCGAAGGGCGAAATGGAACTGGCTGGGCAATTGTTTCGTCAGGCGATGACCTTGAACCAAGTCGCGGGACATCTTGAGGCCGAGGCCAGCAATCACGTGAATCTCGGGATTCTGGCGGAGGAACGCCACGAGTATGAGACTGCGGAGCAAGAGTTCGAGCGAGCCCTGGAGTTGGATAAGACCGCGGAGCGGCGAACGGAGATCGCCGCCGATCTGCTGCGGCTGAGCCGGATCGCGGAACGCCGAGGGTTCTCCGATCGGGCGATGAGTTATGCTGAGCGGGCCTACCGTAGCTTCCTGGCGCAGGGAGATCGGTCTCAGGCGGTTGAGGCGCTCACGCGTGCTGTGGGTTACGCCAGGAAATTGGGACAAGGAGGGGAGGTGGCGCGGCTGGAGAAGGAACTGAGTGGCCTGACCCTATCCCGATCGGGGCGGTAGGATGTTCGCCCGATTGTCGGTCTGAGTGGCTACTTGATCGCGACGGCTTTGACCTCTTTATAGGTCGTGTGGCCTTGCAACACTTTCTGGATACCATCTTGGACCAGGGTGGTCATGCCTTCCGCCATGCCGGCTTTCAGCATTTCGTCGGTTTTTGCTTTGTTCTGAATCAACTTTTTCATTTGATCCGTGCCTAGGAGCAGCTCGTGCAGCGCCACGCGGCCTTTCAGGCCTGTGCGATTGCACGTGTCGCACCCCTTGCCTCGATAGAGCCGGAAGTTGGCATCGAATTTGATGTCCAGCGGGTCCCAGTATTCGGGACCATATCCCAACCGCAGTTCGTCATATTCCTCTTTTGACGGCTGATACGCTTCTCGGCAGTCCTTGCAAATCCGTCGCGCGAGACGCTGGGCGAGGACTCCCAGCATGGCGTCGGCGAAACTGAACGAGTCGCAACCCATGTCCAGCAGTCGGGTGATAGTTTCCACCGCGCTGTTGGTGTGCAAGGTGCTGAGCACCAAGTGACCGGTCAGCGATGCCTCGATTCCTGTGTCCGCAGTTTCTTTGTCCCGCATTTCGCCGACCATAATGACATCCGGATCGGCCCGGAGAAATGCGCGCATGGCCGCGGCGAAGGTGAAGCCGATTTTGGCATGCACCTGTACTTGGCGCAGGCCATATTGCGTGATTTCGACGGGGTCTTCCGCTGTCCAGATCTTGATGTCCGGCGTGTTGATGTAGCCGAGGACGGAGTGCAGCGTGGTGGTTTTTCCGGATCCGGTCGGTCCGACGCAGAGAATGATGCCGTAAGGCTTTTCCGCGATACTCTTGATCTCGCGCAGGTTACGCTCCGAGAAGCCCATTTTGTCGACCGGCAACGGTTCGCTCGCGGCCAGAATACGCATGACCACGTCTTCGTTATAGCCGGCGGTCGGAATGGTGGCGACACGCAACTCGATTTCCTTGTTTTCGCCGATCTTGAATTTGATCTTCCCGTCCTGCGGTTTTCGCCGTTCGGCAATGTCGAGACTTGCCATGATTTTGAGGCGGGAGACAATGGCACGGCGATAACTGGGTGGAATTTTCATGTACTCGAAGCAGTCGCCGTCGACCCGAAACCGTACGAGGGTATCGCGCTTTTCCCCGTACGGCTCGATGTGGATGTCGGAGGTGCCCTGCCGGAAGGCGTCGGCAATGATTTGGTTTGCCAGACGTACGATGGCGTTGTCGTTTTCGTCGAGCCCTGCGCTGGACGCATCTTCCTGGGCTTCGAGTTGGGATTCGTTGACTAATTCGCCGAGAATGTCGGAGACATTCTCGTTCATCTTGTTGGTGATGTCGGGGGTTCCGGTGGTGCTCGCAAGGAACAGGGAGATATCGCGACGCAGACTGACGGCGAAGCGGATATTCAAGCCCGGGAAAGTGCGTTTGATGTCTTGCACACGATCCAGATCACCGGGGTCGTCGGTCAGGATTTCAATCGCCGCGCGGTCTCGTTTGAGCGGCATCCAGTGATTTTTCTTCAGATAGTCGACGTTGAGGTTTTTGAGGAGCTCAATATCGACGATCGTCCGCTCGTTGTACTCGATATAGGGACACTTGTGAAAATTAGCGAGCGACTTGCCGAGTTCGGCCTTCGGAACTTTATACTTCTCAATGAGCAGAGATTCGATGTCGGCAGTCCCTTTTTTGGCCTCTGCGAGCGCATTGTCCAGATCGTTCTGTGCGATCTTTCCGTTGGTCAGCAGATAGTCGAATTTTGAGGGAGGTTTTTTTGATGTTTTTCGAAGCGCGTAAAAAGCGGTCCCAAGAGCCTTGGCTATCTCCGCGACGCATTCTTCATCTTTGCGCGTGAACCGTCCGCCGCTCTTTTTGTTGAGCAGCTGGATCACACCCATGAGATATTTATTTTCGGCGACGACGGGATACGTGAGCACCTGCTTGGTCTTAAAGCCGGTGTTCTTGTCGTACGTGGCATCGTGGGAAAGCGACGGGTGGATCGCGCTGAGCTCAATCAGGCTATACGCGTCGCCGACATTGACCGGACGTAGGTATTTGGCGCAGAACCCGGGGAGGCTCTGTTCCGTGATCGGGGTGCGGACTTCCTGAACGGTGTCGAGGTGGGGAATTTTCGAGAAGATCTCTTTCTTTTCCGAATCCACCACAAACAGTGTGAGATCTTCCGCGTCGAAACAACTCAGGATTTCATGGCGCAGATCCAAGAGGATGTGGTCCACGTCGGACGCAGCGAGAATTTGTGCGCTGATCCGCTTGACGCTTTCGGCGAAGCCGGACTTGAGTGCGGCATCGCCTACACTAGGCAGCGGGGCTTTGGGCTGCATCGAGTGGTCTCCAAAACGGTTCGCACGAAGAACGTTGCGGTGTCGGCCGAGAACCGAATGCCGGGCTTCTTCCGTGTGAGTCAGTGTATCGCAATGCACAGTCAAGGCAAGCAAAAGCCACTTTCCCAAACCGGTTGTACCGGGTACGTTCACATGTGTCTGGAGGGGAGAGCACGCGTCGCTAGGCGGCAACGATCGAGGCTGGGAATTGATTTAGGAGGCGGCTTTGAGCAACGACCCCAATAGTGAAAGAACCTGGTCGGGAGCGATTTTTTGGGTCACGCCTGTGTGACGAAATTTGAGTTCCACCTGGCCTTGCGCCAGTCCCTTTTCTCCGATGACCAGGTGATAGGGAGCGCCGATCAGGTCGGCGTCGTTGAATTTGACCCCGGCTCGCTCGTCGCGGTCGTCCCACAGAACTTCAATGCCGGAATCTTGCATGGCGTGATAGAGGGAGTCGGCAAGTTGAGTGACTGGTTGAGACTGGCTGAGCGGAAGCAGTGTGACATGAAAGGGCGCAATGGGAACCGGCCACTTGATGCCCTTCGCGTCATGATTTTGCTCGACTGAGGCGGCCGCGGTTCGACTGACGCCGATTCCGTAACAGCCCATGATCGCCAGTTGTTCCTGTCCCTGCGCATCCAGGAAAGTGGCCTTCATAGCCTGACTGTACTTTGTACCCAACATAAAGACATGGCCGACTTCGATGCCTTTGGCGGTCTTCAGGGTGCCGTCTTTGCGAGGGGAGCAATCGCCGGCCCGCGCATTGCGGAGATCAGCGAACTGATCCACGTTGAAGTCGCGCTCCCAATTGGCGTCTACGAAGTGGGTGTCGGCCTGATTGGCTCCGACAACGAAGTTGGCCATGGCCTTCACGGCCCAGTCACCCAGGATGCGGACCTGCTTCAGTCCGACCGGCCCTGCAAATCCGACCGGCGCACCGGTCAGACCGGGAACCAGTTCAGGTTTGAGAAGCTCCAGCTCAGGGACGCCAAGAAGGCGTTTGACCTTGATTTCATTGACGTCGTGATCGCCTCGAACCAGGACGGCCACCGTTTCCTTGCCTGCACTGTACAGCAACGTTTTGACCAGGTGTTGTGGCTCGATTTTTAGGAAGGTAGTGACTTCCTCAACGCTCCGTCGTCCCGGAGTTGAGACCGGAGTGAGCGGGCGGTGAGCGGCCTGGTCGGATGTCTCAGGAGGGAGTACTTCAGCACGTTCGACGTTGGCGGCGTACGTGCCGTCCTCGCTGTAGACGATGGTCTCCTCGCCCGTCTCGGCCAGCACCATGAACTCATGCGACGAAGTGCCTCCGATGAGCCCGGTGTCGGCTTCTACGGGGCGAAAGGTGAGCCCGCAGCGCGTGAAAATACGGTTGTACGCGTCGTACATTTTTTGATAGTTCAGCCTGGCTCCGGCTTCATCCCGATCGAAACTGTAGGCATCTTTCATGATGAATTCGCGCCCACGCATCAAGCCGAATCGCGGACGGATTTCGTCCCTGAACTTTGTCTGGATTTGATAGAAATTCAACGGCATCTGCCGATATGAGCGGACTTCTCGTCGGAACAGGTCGGTAATCACTTCTTCATGTGTCGGCCCCAGGCAGAAATCGCGCTCATGCCTGTCCTTAAACCGGAGCAGCTCCTTGCCGTAAAAGTCCCAGCGCCCTGTTTCACGCCAGAGTTCGGCCGGGGAGGCTACCGGCATGAGCAGTTCCTGCGCGCCGGCGCGATTCATCTCTTCGCGAACAATGCGCTCAATTTTCCGGAGCACTCGCAGGCCGAGCGGGAGGTAGGTGTAAATCCCGGCCGCCACCTTTCGAATCAGACCGGCGCGCAGCATGAGGCGATGACTGACCGTTTCAGCCTCGCCCGGATCTTCGCGCAATGTGGGAATGAAAGTTTCGGAGACGCGCATGTGGGCTTATGGTGAAATTAATCGCTCGATGTCGTTCCAGAAAGCAAAAATCATGATACCGACGAGCAGGACCAGCCCGACCTGTTGTGCCAGTTCCCGTTGCCGGTCTTCAAGTGGTTTTCTACGAATGGCCTCAATAAAAAAGAACAAGAGGTGGCCGCCGTCGAGAATGGGTATGGGTAGAAGATTCAGCACGCCCAGATTGATACTGAGCATGGCCATCAAGAATACCAGGCTGGAGGCACCCTGTTCAGCGGCATCCCCTGCGGTTTTGGCGATCGTCAGTGGTCCGCCGATGTTCTTACGGGAGATATCCCCAGTGATGATTTTGTAGATTCCAACGACCGTGAGCTCGGTCCACCCCCAGGTCGCCTGAGCTCCCAGCCACGGCGCTTTGAGCGGATCGTTCGTTTGCAAAATGGTCTGGTTCTGGGCGGAGATACCGATTTTTCCGACTTCGGCCGGCTGCCCGTTTACGGTGGTCTTTTCGCCCATCGGAGTGACGGAGAGCGTCTGAGTGGTGCCGCCCCGCTGAACGTCAAATTGAAGCGCGCGATTTGGGTTTTCCCGCACAAGGGTGGTCATTTGGGACCAGGTGAAGATGTCGTGCCCTTCGATGCGGACGACGCGGTCGCCCGCAGATAGGCCTCCATCCTGCGCCCGCGACCCTGGGATTACGGCCGTGATCACCGGCGCCCGCTCTTCAATGCCGAGTTGGAAGATGGTCGCGTCTTTCCCATTGTCCTGCACGGTCGTTTTGGTCGGGGTGACAAGTACCGTCTTGATCTGTTCTCCGCGCGTCAAGTCCAGCGTCAGTTGTTTCCCGTTGCTTTGGGCGATGTACTTGAGGAGTTCCGCGTTGGTCGAGATTTCCTTTTCATTGACCCGGATGACCCGGTCGCCCGGCTTCAAACCCGCTTGGTCGGCTGGTGAGCCAGGCAGGACGGCTTCGATTTCAGGAATGATGTCCTTGAAACTTGGCACCGGCAGGGTGTATCCGAGCCCAATATAGGCGGTATAAATCAGATAGGCGAGGATGAAGTTGAAAATCGGCCCGGCGGCCACGATGAGCGTTTTGCCCCAAAGCGATTGATGCACAAACGCGCGTCTCTTGTCTTCCGGCGTAAGGGTTTCGTGTTCGTCTTCGCCGAAGAGCTTGACGTATCCGCCGAGGGGCACGACCGACAAGAGATATTCCGTTTCTCCGATTTGGCGTCCGAAAATCTTCGGGCCGAAGCCGAGGGAGAACTTCAGGACCTTAACCCCGACCCAGCGCGCGGCGAGAAAATGCCCCATTTCGTGAAAGGCGACGAGAACCCCTAGCACGACCAGGAACGGAAGTGCCCAATGGGTCAGAGCGGAGACTACATCGGGCGACCACGCAAAAGCTGTTCCCACAACAACACTCCTTGTGTTCAAGGTATTACCGCGTCAAGGCATGCACGAGGGACTCGGCTTTTTCACGAGCCCAGCGATCGGCTTCCAGCGCATCATCCAGAGCGTCGATCGAATGCGGTGTATGAGACTCCATTGTACTCCGAATGATCTCCGGAATATCGAGAAAACGAATTCCATTCTGGAGGAACGCTTCCACGGCCACTTCGTTGGCCGCGTTCATGGTCGCCGGCATGGTTCCGCCGATCCGTAACGCTTCATAACCAAGCTGCAGGCAGGGAAACCGATCATGATCCGGCTTGAAAAACGTTAACGTACTGATTTCCGTCAGATCAAGGGAGGGGAGGTCTAACGGCATTCGTTCAGGATACCGCATGGCGTAGGAAATAGGGGTTCGCATGTCCGGAAGGCCCAACTGCGCGATCACCGACCGGTCTGTGTATTCTACCAGGGAATGGATAATGCTCTCGCGGTGCACCAGTACCTCGATTTGAGTTTCCGGAATATCGAAGAGCCAGCGTGCCTCGATGACTTCGAGCCCTTTGTTCATGAGCGTAGCCGAGTCGATCGTAATTTTGGAGCCCATTTTCCAATTCGGGTGCTGCAAAGCCCGCTCCGGGGTGACGTCCTGGAGTTGCTCGCTGGAGAATCCCCAGAGTGGCCCTCCTGAAGCGGTCAGGATGAGGCGTTTGACGTCCGCCCGGCGGTGCCCTTCGAGGGACTGAAAAATGGCGCTGTGTTCGCTGTCGATTGGAAAAATGCGGACCTGATGTTTCTTGGCTTCCGCTTGCATCAGTGCGCCGGCCATGACCATCGGCTCTTTATTGGCGAGTGCGATCTGTTTGCCGGCACGAATCGAGGCCAGCGTCGGGACGAGTCCTGCGCCGCCCACGATGGCTGAAATGACCAATTCAGCCTCCTGCGACTGCGCGACTTGTGCCACGCCCTCGTTGCCCGCGAAAATCGTAACCGGGAGGTCGGCGCACCGCTGGCGCAGTCTTGCCGCGGCGGACTCGTTGGCGAGTGCGGCAAAGGCCGGACGGAACCGGCGGATCTGCGCTTCGAGCTTGTCATCATTCGAACCGGCGGTCAGGCCGATCACGCGAAATTCTTGCGGAAATCGGTCCACGATATCGAGGGTGTTCGTTCCGATCGAACCGGTCGATCCAAGAATGACGATGTTTTTCATAGCGTGCTCCAAAACGGGCGGACAATCATCTCTCACCCATTGTTGACGATCGTGACATAGTAGTAGAAGACCGGACCTGTGAACAAGAGGCTGTCCAGGCGATCCAGCATGCCTCCATGGCCGGGGATCAAGGCGCCTGAGTCTTTGAATCCCGCACTTCGCTTCATTGCCGATTCCGCCAGGTCGCCGATGAGGCCGGTGAGGGTGAGGATCACACCGAGCGCCAGGCAATCGATCAGCGAGAGGCCGGGAAGGAACCAGGCGCGCGCGACCACGGCGAGAAAACAGGCGAGGCCGAGGCCGCCCGCCAATCCCTCGTAGGTTTTTTTCGGACTGACGATCGGCGCGAGGGCATGCCGTCCCATGGATTTCCCGACAAGATAGGCCCCCGTATCACCGGCCCAGGTGACGATGACGACGAAAAAAATGAGCAAGGCGCCGTCGTGCAGCCCTCTCGTGAGTACGAGGTAGCTGAGGGCGAGCCCGATATAGAGCACGCCCATGACCAGTACCATGCCGTCCGTGAGGGCGTCGCGCAGCGACTTGCTCGACACCAGAGGCATACACAGGGCAATCGCGGTGACCCCAAGCAACACCGTACGATCGGTGATGAGGGTCGGCCATTGTGCGCTGCTGATTACCAATCCGGTCGCTGCCATGCCCAGCCAACTCCACCATGGCCAGGAGGCCTCTCCCAAATGGAGTCGATAAAACTCTCCCACCGCCAGCATGCCGGCGATTGCGACGAGACCGAAGAACGCGACCGATCCGAGGTCGTGAACGAGGTAGTAGAAGATCGGAAGAAACACCACCGCAGCCAGCACGCGACGAACCGCTTCGGATGAAGAGCGTGGTCGAGCGGTATCCATGGGGGGCGGCATCGGCTCCTCGCACTGGAAAGCTCCTGGTTTCACCACAAAGAGGCTAGGAGGAGACGCTGCTGAACACTCGGCCGAAACGGCGCTCGCGTCGCTGGTATTCAATCAGCGCGACCAATGTTTCGCGCCGACGAAAATCCGGCCAGAGTGTGGGGGTGAAGTAGAGTTCCGTATAGGCCAATTGCCACAACAGGAAATTGCTGATGCGGGTCTCTCCGCTGGTGCGGATCAGGAGATCCGGATCGGGGAGGTCGTGAGTATACAGGGCCTGTTGCATGGCCTGCTCATCGATCTGATCGAGCGCGAGTCGTCCATCCTGCACGGCGCGGGCGAGATCTTTGGCCGCATCGACCAGTTCCGCGCGCCCGCCGTAGCTCAGGGCGACATTGAGGATCAATTTATCCAGGTGCGAGGTCTCCTGCTCCGTCGTGCGGACCCATTGCAGGGCAGAGGGGGGTAGGGACGTCACCCGGCCGATGGTCTGGAAGCGGACGCCCTTTTCAACCAGGCTCGACCGCTCTGTTGAAAGATAATGTTCCAACAGGCCCATTAACGCCGTGATCTCTTGCGCTGGCCGGTTCCAATTCTCCTGTGAAAACGCATAAATCGTGAGGACCTTGATGCCGAGTTCGAGAGAGAGGGAGATCAGTTCCCGTACAGGCTTGATGCCTTCCTGGTGCCCGGCAATGCGCGGCAGGCCGCGCAACTCAGCCCATCGGCCGTTGCCATCCATGATCACGGCCAGATGTTTCGGCAGCAGGTCCGGTTCGAGTTGCGAGAGCAGATCGTAATCAGGGGAAGGCTCGATAGCGCGTGATCGAGAATCGTTCATGGAACGGCGTGAGCACCTTTCTTTTCTTTTACTGTTGCTTTTAACGTGCCAATTCTCGAACAAGTAAGGCGAGTCTAGCGGTGGGGTATCTGAATGTCAAACAGTATTTCCCAATTTCGCTGTATTTGCAGATGGTTCGAACGTGTTTGGATTGCGCCTCCGGAAAAGAGTGCGTTATACTCACCCACCGCATGAGAGGAGCACATTCATGGCCAATGACGAGTCCGGCGCGCTGGCGCGTTTCGGGGTAACCGATCGAGAAATCGAGCAGGCGCTGGGACGGGTCAAGGTCTCGACCGTCGACTATGCGGACCTCTATTTTGAGTATTGCCAGTCGGAGTCGGTCTCCATGGAAGAGGGGATCGTCAAGCGGGCAACGAAGAGTATCGGGCAAGGAGTGGGAGTCAGGGCGACCGCCGGTGAGAAAACAGGATTTGCCTACTCCGATGAACTCACCCCCAAAGATTTGAACATCGCCGCCGATACCGCGCGGTATATCGCCGAGTCCGCACAGGGTACGAAGCCGGTTCCAGTCACCAACCGGCCGGCTCTGCCGCGCAATCTTTATCCGCATGATCGTGCCGATATTGAAGTGGCCACGCGTGATCGGGTCACACTGCTGAATGCCATCGATGCCGAAGCCAGGCGGTACGATCCACGGATCAAGAACGTCATGGCGGCCTACAACACCGAATACAAGGTCATGTTGGTCGCGACCTCCGATGGTCTGATGGTCGGGGACATCCAGCCGTTGTCGCGGCTTCAGGTGACCTGTATTGCAGAAGAGAACGGCAACCGGCAGGTGGGGACTTTCGGCGGAGGCGGGCGAATCGGACTGGAGTATTTTCAGGACGACCAGCGGTATCTGCAGTTCGCGAGGGACGCAGCCCGGGAAGCCATCCTGAATTTGAGCGCCGTTGATGCGCCGGCGGGTGTCATGCCGGTGGTGCTGGGCGGCGGATGGCCGGGGATATTGTTGCACGAAGCGATCGGACATGGGCTGGAGGCCGATTTCAATCGGAAGAAGACCTCGGCGTTTTCAAACCTGCTGGGGAAAAAAGTGGCCTCGGAAGCGTGCACGATCGTGGACGATGGGACTCTTCCATTTCGGCGCGGCTCGCTGAATGTGGATGACGAGGGCACACCTACCAGCCGTACGGTCTTGATCGAACGAGGCATTTTGCGCGGGTATATTACCGACAAGCTGAATGCCCGACTGATGGGCATTCCGGTGACCGGCAACGGACGGCGTGAGAGTTACCAAAGTGTGGTGCTGCCGCGGATGACGAACACCTTCATGCTCGCCGGCGAGTCCGATCCGCAAGACATCATCAAATCGGTCAAAAAGGGTTTGTACGCCGTGTCGTTCGGCGGGGGGCAAGTCGATATCACCAACGGCAAGTTCGTGTTCTCTGCCAGTGAAGCCTACCTCATAGAGGATGGGCAGATTACCAAGCCGGTGAAGGGCGCGACATTGATCGGGAACGGACCGGAGATCCTGACGAAGGTCTCGATGGTGGGGCATGATCTGAAGCTCGACGAAGGGATCGGCACCTGCGGAAAGGAAGGGCAGTCGGTGCCGGTCGGCGTCGGCTTGCCGACCATTCGCATCGACGAAATCACCGTCGGCGGGACGAAAGCATAACCATGACACGCATGATCGGGGAGCAAGACTATACGAATATCGCGCAGGATCTGCTGTCGCGCGCGAAGAAACACGGAGCGACGGCGGCGGATGTAATGGTGGCCGACGGGGAAACGCTTTCAGTCCAGGTCCGGATGGGAGCCGTCGATCGATTGACGAAGGCGCGTGAAAAGCGGCTGGGTTTGCGGGTGTTTTTCGACCAGCGGTCCGCCAGTGCATCGACCTCCGATTTTTCTCGCGATTCCCTGGAGCGGTTTGTCGGCGAAACCTGTGCGTTGGCACAAGCCGTCGTCGAGGATCCGGTGTCCGGTCTTCCTGAAACGGGCCAATACGCCACCGAGTTCCCTGAGTTGCATATTCACGATGCCACGAAGCTTCAGACCGATCAGCAGATCGACCTTGCCATGCGTGCCGAGCGGGCCGCGTTTGCCGCCGATTCCCGCATTACGAACTCGGAAGGGGGTGAATGCGACTCCTCGTCCGGCCGTATCATTCTGGCGAACAGCCACGGATTCATGGGGCAGTACGCCAACAGTAGCTTCTCCCTGTCCGTCTCGCCGATCGCGTCGGACGCGGTCGGGATGCAGCGAGACTACTGGTACGGAGTGAATCGGGCATTTGCGAAGTTGGAGAGTCCGGAAGCCATCGGGCAGGAAGCGACGAGACGGACGGTTCGGAAGCTGGGCGCCCGTAAAGTGGCCACCTGCCGTGTGCCGGTGATCTTCGATCCGGAAGTGGCGGGCAGTTTGCTCGGGCATCTCTGCAGTGCCCTCTCGGGGTATGCCCTCTACAAAGGAGCTTCCTTTCTGATCGGTCAGCTTGGCCAACAGATTGCTCCGGACTTTGTCACCATTTATGACGATGGTCGCATGCCCGGCGGATTGGGCACGCGCCCGTTCGACGGCGAGGGGTTGCCGACGAGAAAACAAGCGATGGTCGAACGTGGTCGATTGACCAGGTATCTGTTGGATACCTATTCGGGTAAAAAATTGGGATTGCCTTCCACCGGGAATGCGGCACGGAGCATCGGCGAAAGTCCTTCTGCCGGGCCGACGAATTTTTATATGGTGCCGGGCACCACGAGACCGGAAGAGATCGTGGCCTCTGTGAAGCAGGGCTTGTACGTGACGGATCTGATCGGGTTCGGGATCAACATGGTCACCGGCGACTATTCGCGCGGGGCGAGCGGCTTCTGGATCGAAAATGGAGAGTTGGCCTACCCGGTCGAAGAGATTACCATCGCCGGCAATCTGAAGCAGATGTATACCAATATCGAGACGATCGGGACAGACCTCGTCTTTCGTGGACGGATCGCCTGCCCGACCGTCAAACTCGCAGAAATGATGCTGGCAGGGAACTAGGAGATGAAGGGGGGAAGGGCGATGCGACGACTGATGGCCACGATGATCTATGCCCTGCTTGTGGTGCCTGCGGTCGGCATGGGGGCTGATTTTCGAGTGACGAGCCCGACGATCAAGGATCAGAGCCCGATCGGCAACGAACATGTCTTTAACGGTTTCGGCTGCACGGGCGGCAATGTGTCTCCTGAGCTGCGATGGGAACATGCGCCGAAGGAGACGAAGAGTTTTGCGGTAACGGTCTATGATCCTGACGCGCCCACGGGAAGCGGCTGGTGGCACTGGCTTATTTTCAACATTCCCCCGAGTGTCATGCACTTGCCTGCCGGTGCGGGACAACCAGACAGTCCGGGCGCGCCACAAGGGAGCGTCCAGAGCATGACGGATTTTGGACAACCTGGCTTTGGCGGGCCCTGTCCCCCGCCGGGCGATAAACCGCACCGATATATCTTTACGGTGTTTGCGCTGAAGGCCGAGCAGTTGCCGCTGAAGAAAGAGGCCTCCGGCGCAATGGTCGGCTATTACCTCAATCAGAATGCCATCGGAAAAGCGTCCTTCACCGGCACCTACGGCCGGTAAACGGGAAATTTTCAGAACAGAGTAAGGAAACAACCATGCCTCTTGATGCCGACCTGGGAAAGACCATGCTTCAGCTGATCACGTCGCGATATGATGATCGGCACTGGAGAAAAAAGATCGAGAAGACGCTCAGCCTGCCCCAGAGCGGGGTGGGTGACGAGCATCAGCAGCAGATCTTCATGTACCTGAAGCTGAATCTGAAGGCGTACAAGTCCAGACGGGCGGATCCGGATTCTTGGATTTTGGGCGGATATGCCACGAAGGAAGTGATCGATCGCGCGAAGTTTCAGCCGCATTTGGTCGGAGAAGGGATGTCAGCCGACGCGGTGGCGTTTCTCGGTGTTGATCCCGGACCGGAAATCGACGAGGCTTGGTGGGATGAGATGCTGGTCTCCTGGTTCGGCGCTCCTGAAGAAGAGGAGTTGTCGGAAGAGACCACCGCTGAAGAGGCTCCGTCCGCCGATGAGGTGAAAGATCCTGCCCGCACCTGAACGGGAGGAACACCTAGTCGCGACGCCTGATCCCTCCCGCACACTCCGCGCTCGGAGTCAGGCTGTTACGATCCGAACAGATCCATTTGTTGCGCAGTCGAAGCTGGGGGTGTGCTCGGTAGCGTTCCGGTCGTCGTGGAAGTCGCGCGCTCTTCCGTAGCAGGAGCTTGACTGTGTCGGTCGAGAAACTCCTTCAGCTTCTGGAAGTCTTCCCGTAAGGGCTGCAGCATGCTCCCTTGATGCAATGCGGCGGCGGGATGGAGGAGGGGAAACAGGACGAACTCCTTCAAGTAAAACGCCTGCCCGCGCACCCTTGTAATCCCGACTTTGCGTTCCAAGAGGGTCTGTGTCGCCCAGTTGCCCAGGGAACAGACCAGCTTCGGCCTTATCATCGCGATCTGCTGCAAGAGAAACGGTTTGCAGGTATCGACCTCCTGAGGTTCGGGGTCGCGATTATTGGGCGGACGGCATTTGATCACGTTGGCAATGTAAATATCCGCACGCGACAGTCCCGCTGATTGCAGCAAGTCGTTCAGCAATTGCCCGGCGGCGCCGACGAACGGTTCGCCCTTCTGATCCTCGTGAAATCCCGGTGCTTCTCCCACAAACATGACCGATGCGTGCGGATTCCCGACGCCGAAGACGACCTGGCGTCGACCGAGCTTGGCGAGCGGGCAGCGTTGGCAATCGTGAAGCGACGCGGCCAGTGCCTGCAGGGTGGTCAGGGGGGAAGACATGTGCGTTCCGTTTGAGTGGAGCAACAAATATTAGTCGTGGCACTGTGGGAAGTCAACGTTGTGTCGTGAGCGGTGTGGGCATCCGAACAGTCATGACGCGTCGGCTGGAACGAGGGCCGCGCAACGTTGACCGCTGAGAATCGCAGACTCCAGATTGGCCGGCCAGCCGGTGTCCGTCCAGGCGCCGGAGACGAGAAAATTGGCAAACGGACTGTGTGAAAGCGGTCGGTATTGTTGTATGCCCGGTTTGGTGGTGAGTATGGCGGACGGGAGGCGAACGACCTCCGCATCGATGAGCCGAGGAACCGAGGCGGCAGGGAATGCTGCCGCCATGTCTTCGAGGGTCAGACGAATCAGGTCTTCCTTCGACTGGGGCAACAGGCTCGGCTCACCTACCGACAGGGCCCACAACACAGCCGCCTGCTCGTGGAGTTCCTCATCCGAATGCCGGATCATCCAATGGAACGTATTGCGCTCCAGCAGGACGAGTTGGGTCTGTTCGACCGGCTGTGCAAGGTGCAGGCGCATCATGACCATAGGAGATTCGCTCAACCGGCTGAGTTGTTGGAAATAGGCATAGTGGGTGACGACCCGTTCCGGCAGCAGCGGGGTGAGCCGGTGGTACGGAAGCGCAGCAATATACCAATCGGCGGTGAGCCTGGTACGATCCGCCAGTTCGACGTGGGTGACACGATCCTGGGAGAACTGCAGTTGAGCGGCCGTCGTGTTTAGTCGAACTCGGACCCCCAGCCGGTCGAGTTGTGCTTTGAGCGGCGCGAGCAGAAATGAATCGAGCCCGTGGGGCGGGACGATCAACTTCGTGGCACGGGCGCCGGTCAAAAAACAGCGTCGCAGCGTGCGCATGAAGAGGCCCGCGGAGACCTGCGTCAGCGCCGCCCCCAACAGCAATCGGGCCAGGCTGTTCCATACACCATGTCGGGCCTGTTCGGACTGGCCGATGCTCGCGAGCCATTCGTCGGCCACGCGTGTATCAAGGTCGTTCGGGAGGGGAGGGTCTTGCTCCCAGGTTCGTTCGAGAAAGGAGAGAAGATGCCAACGGTCCCGCATCGACAGACCCTGAAAGAGGGTGGTTCCGAGGAGGGTGTTGAGCGGAGAAGGCAAGGGAAGGTGCAGGAATTGGATACGGGCCCCGGTCGATTGCAGGAATTCCAGTGGAGTGTGCCGGAGCCGCCTGGCGGCGGCGTCTTTGCCGAGGGTTTTGAGCAGCGACCAGGTGGCCGTGTGGGCTTCGAGGAGCAGCGGCGGGGGTGCGTGATCGAGGCGACCTCCCAGGTGGTCGGCCTGCTCGATCACCGTGACGGAATGGCCATCGGCGGCAAGTTGTAACGCTGCCGTCAGACCGGCGATCCCGCCGCCGAGAATGAGCACCGTTCGATTCATGGAGTCGAAGAGGGAAGTCGGGAGCGCAGCCACACGCCCGCCGCCACGGCCAACCGGTGGCCGGGAGACAGCGTGACTCGATCTCCCAATACGCGATACCCCGACTGCTCGATGCGTTGCAGGATCCGGCTGTACACGCTGCGCATGATCTCCGCCACCGTCAAGGCCCGGCGTTCGGCGCGCGACAGCGAATCGAGCGCCCGCGCAGCCTTGGCATAAAACTCCTGCGCACGACCGACTTCAAACCGCATGAGTTCGGTGAATTCCGGCTTATATCGACGGTGCAGGAGATCCTCTTCCCGGTAGCTGAAGCGCGCGAGGTCTTCTTGCGGCACATAGACACGACCGCATTCGGCGTCGTTGCCGAGATCGCGAAGAATATTGGTCAGTTGAAAGGCCATGCCGAGATTGACCGCGTAGTCCTGGGCGCGCGGAGAGGTAGTGCCGAACACGTGCAGGCAGATCAATCCGACCACCGACGCGACCCGATAACAATACGACGACAATTGGTCGAAGGTGGCGTAACGCGTGGTCGTAAGGTCCATCTCGACGCCCTTGATGAGTTCGTCGAAGTAGGCTTGCGGGATGGACAACTCTCGTACATGCCGCGCGAGGCTGATGGTGACTGGGAGCGTCGGGGTGCCGTCATAGGCAGCGGTCAGTTCCCGCCGCCAGCGCGCCAGCTCCTCTTGCGGATGACTCCCGGGAGGCGGCTCGTCCACGGCGTTGTCCACTTCCTTACAGAAGGCGTAAACCGTGTACATCGCGTCGCGACGGGCTTTCGGCAGAAACAGGAAGGAGTAGTAAAAATTGCTCCCACTTTGTTTGGTGAGGGTCGTGCAGTAGGTTTGAGCTTCCGCTGGTGTCATCATCGTGTCATCAATCTGGTCGCGTCGGCTGCAACTCAAGCCGCTCGACGGACGCGGGAAGGTGGCCGCCATAGCAGGCTGGGTGCAGGATCGCGGCTAATTGCTCCACGCCGTCGATCAGCCGTGGACCCGGGCGGCTGAAGTATGAGAGCGCATCGACCAGATACACCGCTCCTTTCTGGACGGCGGGAAGACTCTTCCATGAAGGATGTTTCGTCACCGTGGCGAGTTCCGCTCTCGTACGCGGGATGGTAAAGCCGCAAGGCATGAGGACGATCACATCCGGTGCGGATGCGGCGAGCTGATCCCAGTCGACTGTCCGAGACGCCGTGCCGGCTTGTGCCAAGACATCGATGCCTCCCGCCGCGGCGATCATGTCAGGAACCCAATGGCCTGCAGTATATAAGGGAGAAAGCCATTCGAGACAGGCGACTCTGGGATGCGTCGATTGCGTATGCACAAGGGTCCGTACAACGTCGAGCCTCCTGCGCAGCGTCGCGGATAGCTGTGTGCCGGCTTCTGCCCGCTCCAAGGTCACCCCAAGCGTTTCAATATCCCGCAGAATATCGCCGAGACGGCGAGGACTGAGGGTGACCATGCGGGGTCGCGGCGAGAGGGTGTGAAGAGCCTGCTCCAACTGTGAGGGGGTTACGGCGCAAACATCGCACAGGGCCTGGACGATCAGCAGCTCAGGCTTTGCCGCCAGGAGCCGAGGCTCGTCCAACTCATAGAGGCCGGTTCCCGCTGACAGCAACGCGCCGACCTGCTTGTCGATCTCGGCGCTGGACAGTCGATGGCTCTCGATGCGCGGGCGCACCATCACCGGGATCTGCGCGAGGCTCGGCGGAAAATCGCATTCATGGCTGATACCGATCAGATTGTCTTGGAGGCCCAATGCCGCGACGACCTCCGTCGCACCAGGGACCAGCGAGCAAATTTTCATGTGCGGCCTTGAGCCGTTCCCCACAGGCGTGCCTGCAGGTCAGAAAGCCTGGTGTTCGCCAGTGAATGGGTGATGGCATCGGCTTCCCCGAGGTCCTGCGCCGTGTGCGTATTGGCCACCGCGAGCACTTTCATGCCGGCTGCGCGCGCGGCTCGGATCCCAGGTAAGGAATCTTCAATGACCAGGCAGTCGTTCGGGGAGAGTGTCGGCTGATTCGGTTGCGCATTCAAGCCGGCCATCGCATGCAGAAAAGGGTCCGGAGCCGGCTTGCCACGGGTGACGTCTTCGGCGCTGGTAATGTGCAGAAACGCCTTGCGGAGGCCTGCTTCCTCTAGAATCAATTCGATTTCGTTGCGCAAGGCCCCGGATGCAATGGCGAGCGGAAATCGAGCAGCGGCGTCCTGCACCAATTCGCGCACACCGGGGAAGATCGCCAGATGTTGTCGGACGGCGGCCAGGTAGGCGTGAGCCTTGTGCTCCATCAGTTCACTGAGGAGTGCGGGAGACGTCCGGCGTTGATGGGACTGCAAGGCCGCCATGAAGCAGCCGCGATCGTCGAAGCCGAGGTAGTCGGTATAGTATTCCGCTTCGGTGAGGGAGATGTCGATGCCGGCCAGGACCTGTCGAAGGGCCGCAAAATGCAGGGGCTCGGTGTCGGCAATGACGCCGTCGAAATCAAAAATAATGGCGCGTAGTTCGCTCATCGTCGTCGTTCGAACATCCCTGTGCAAAGTTCGGTGGAGGTCGGGCTGTCAGTCGTGTAGGCGCGGCATTATAACAAGGGAGTCCCGACAAAAAAAGACGACGGCTCGTTCTTTCGAGGAACGGGCCGTCGTGTGCGGCAGGGACGATAGCGTAGAGCTTAACGTTTCAGTTTCAGATTACGTTCGGGGATCCATCCTTTTCGACCGTCCTGAGTTCGCACGGCATAAACCCACCCGTTTTTCTGGTAATCCCCGTCCCGAATCGTGAGCGTGGTGCCGGCCAGGACCGTGGTGCTGGTTTTGGTGCCCACCGAATCGACGAAGAGCGGCATCGGGGACTTGGGCCGGTTGGGATCAGCGATGACCGTCACCCGTTGACCTTCGGCAAAGCGCGGGTCCGCGACGCTCACGATCGGAGGTGCAGGCGCGGTTTCCGGTGTGGTGGCTGCGGGCGAAGCGGATGAGGGGGTGGACACATCAGTCGGAGCCGGGGAGCCACTGTCGGGCATCGCTGGGGGAATGGGCGGGGCCACGGTCGGCGCTTGCGTCGGAATCTGAGTGATGACCGGTGGCTTCTGGGCTGCGGGTTGTGGAGTGTCAGTACCACCTTCCAGATAGGGCTCGACAAGTTGCATCACCCCGTCGGGGTCCATGGCCACATAGCCGATCGCTCCCACCAGCAGGAGCAGCAGGATCCAGAGCAGCGGCCGTTTCCCGGATCGTTTCGGTGAGTTCATTGGTGGCGTCGGGGGCGGCATGGGTTCATCCAGGTCTTCCTCGGTGAATTCCAGATCCGGCTCGGGTTGACTTGCGAACAGGAGATGCCAGTTCGTCCACTCGCTGCCTATCGCAGGAATGCCCGTCGATGAAAACATCAGAGGACCTCCTCATTCGAAACAATAGCGCTGGTCTGTCTATTCGTAGGTATGTAGCACCGGCCCCACAGCCTGTCAATTTTGTTCAAGAAAGCGACAGGCTGCACGCGTGCCCTCCGAGAAGCCCCGCCCCTCGGAGACGTCAACGGGCGGGCATGCGGGATGAGAAACCGGTGAGTCGGTCGCAGGTCGGACCGTGAGGAAACGGCAGACCTCACTTCGTGCGCAGGGCTTGCAAGTTCCAACATCCTCGTTGCAGAATCGCGAACCACCGTGAGTGCGAAAGCCGATGAAGTCGTATCGAGAGGAACTCTGGTTCGAAACGACGACCAGGCGCGCGTATATGAATATTACGGCGCAGGTCGACGCCGTCGTACGAAAAAGCGGAGTGCGGGAAGGGATGGTGTTGGTGAATGCCATGCATATCACCGCGAGCGTCTATATCAACGATGACGAGGCGGGGTTACTCCACGATTATGACAGCTTTCTCGAACGACTCGCGCCGCGTGATGCGGCCTATCGACACAACGACACCGGTGAAGACAACGGTGATGCGCATATCAAGCGACAGGTCATGGGACGGGAAGTCGTGGTTGCGATTACGGAGGGGAAGCTGGATTTCGGGCCATGGGAGCAAATATTTTACGGAGAGTTTGATGGGCGGCGGCGCAAGCGTGTGCTGGTCAAGGTGATCGGGGAATGATCCCTCGGACGCCATGTGGCGAGGCTGCCTCGAAGAGCCTGCCCGAGTGGTGGACGAAGAACCGCATTCGCGCTTGCCACGTTCTGGAAAGTTTGGCAACATGGACAACAGGATGAATACATACCATTTAGCAAGACTTCGTATCGACGCGGGAGGTCGGCCATGTTGAGTTGGTCGCGACCGGATCCGTTGACGAGGGATTTGATCCACTTGATCAACGCCCGTCGGCATGACCATGGGGACACGGATGCCGCGATCGATACCCTGCAAGCCTTTATCGAGCAGGGGCGAGAGCAGGACCTCTTGACGGTCCTGGCGGCCCTCGACGAGGAGATGGCGGAGTGGATGTTTGATTTGGTGGCGGAGGCCTCGTGCGCTGTCATCATGGACGGACCGGATGACGACAAGGGGGCGTATGCCTTGATGGCGGCTCTCGAGTTGCCGCTCCAGGCCAATTTGGGACAGCCGCTGGGGTTGAAGATCGATCCCGTGGCGACCGCGGATCTGCTGCATCGCCATTTGCAGATTCCAGCCGGCGTCGTCGTGCGGGTCGAACCCCGTCTCCTGACCGATGCCACGCTTGAGGGACTGACGCTCCAGACCCTCAATGAACATCTCGTGAGCATCGCGGATTCTCAGCGCACCCAGGCGATTGCATCGCGTCTCTATCCTCCGGTCGAAAACACCGCGTTCCTCTTTTTCCAATTGATCGGCATGCCCGATCCGGGATTGCCCGATTCGTTAGAGGAACCGGAACGACGGGCATTGCTCGAAGGCCTCGTCGCACAATGCGCCGAATTGGCCCTGGCTCCGGACACCTTGGAGGTGCCCGTCTACGCGTCGTACGCGCTGTTCGACGCGCAGAATGCCGTACGACTACATCGACTGGCCGACGAGACCGCCGCAGTGTGGCGGGATCTCGATCCCATGGTGCGAGCCCGCACGATCGCCCACTTGCACACGCAATGCGGTAATGGGGTGTATATGCCGGTCTGGACCGATCTCTTCGATCCGGAACTGCCGGAGGACCACGGTCCTGTGTGGACATCTCCCGACGTCTGGGTGTTCACGGCGGATCTTCCGATCGAGTGGCCGGGGGAAATGCTCACCAACCGACTGTTGGCTGAAGGCTGCACCAGGTTCGAGAACCATATCGTCGAAGCGCCTGAAAACTGAGCTCGTGGTTGCCGCGTGATGTTCGAGGGTGCAGAGGCGTAATAGGCGTCGAACGGCTCGTGGGAAGCCTTCTCCCGCATCCGGCTGATCGAACGATTGATCTCACATCCGCCTAGGAGTTCCTTGGCTGGTCCATCGCGACTCGGCGCCATCATGATCGTGACTGTACTCAGTTGCGCCGTCTTGGGCGCAGTCTGGGGACTGGTGCTCTACACCGTGCCGCAGACCGAGATGGTGCCTGAGCCGGCGCCGGTGTCTTCTCAGCCCCCACTGTCGCCACGCCCTCCTTCAATCGTCAGTGCTCCACCCCATCTGCCCGATCCGCCTGCTCAAGCAGTGATGGGTCAGGAGGACGCGTCGGTGGTTCATCCCGGGACGGAGGGGCCTCCTGCGGCTGAATTCGTGAGAGTGCCGCTTGGGAAGGACGTGAAATGCGAACTAGAAATTGAGTCGCTGTGTCCCGAGGAAGAAGGAGAGCGACAAGCTTGTCTGGAACGTAAGGCTGCTCAACTCTCCCTTCCCTGCCGGCCGATGTTGCGGGAGCGGCTCGTGCGGATGAAAGCGAACATGCAGCACATGCGCGCAGCCTGCGAGGCGGACCGAAGGCAGTTTTGTCGCGAAGTGCCGGTCGGAGGCGGGGCGTTGCTGCAGTGCCTGGAGTCCCATGCCCAGGAAGTCTCGGACCAGTGTTTTCAACTCTTGCCGAAGCGGGGTCGGTTGTTGAACTAGCATGCTGCGATGCTGCTCTTCGGGACACGCAGCAGAAACCGCATCGTGAGGCCGGCCACTTCCACTACATCTCCATTGCGGAGCGGGTGGTCTCCCTGAACCGGGCGGCCGTTGACGAGGATCCGTTTCCCGCTCTCGGTCTGGCTCACGACGTATCCCTCCCTTCGCCGGCTGATGATCGCGGCGGTCTTCGGTGCAAACCAACCGGTCAAGGTGATCACGGCGTCGTCCTGGGCTCCGATCAGCGACACGTGTTTCGTCAGGCGATACTGCGATTGCCCGCTCTTTCCCGAGAGGATTTCCACCACGCCGATCGCTTCCTCCCGCGCTGGTCGGTCACTGCCGATCGGACGTGACACGACCATCGTTTTGTCGGCCACCAGGTTCTCCTCGGTGACAACCTGGTCCGCAGTGGCCGCTTGTTCCCCGCGAAAAATCAGCCGGTGGGTGCCGACACGGATGCTGTCGGCGTCCTGAAGTTGCCGCCGGTCGATTTTCTGCTCATTGACGAAGGTGCCGTTGGTGCTGGAGAGATCTTCGAGAAACAGCACTTCCTGTACCTTGACGATACGCGCATGGTGGGCGGAGACCGCGGGGTCTTCCAGGCAGAGGTCGTTGTCGTGCTTCCGTCCGATGGTGAAGGGCGTGCAGACGATCTGGAGCTCCCTTGTGCCGCCGTGCGGCGCTCTCACGATGAGCGTGGGGGATGCGGGGTGGGGCAGAGACATGGTCGCTCCTTACGATGATTCGGTTGTCGATCCGGCAAACCACTGCGTGCACAGACGAGCCCACATGCCTGGCTGACGCTGCGTGAGTCTCACAACGATGACGGTCGTATTATCGGTGCCGCCGGCCGCATTCGACAGGTCGATCAGACGGTCGGCGATCGGTTGTGGATCGGATGACTCTTGACTGACGCGCAGGATGGCATCGGCGGGCACCCCAGTGGTCAGGCCATCGGAGCAGAGGAGCAGGATATCGCCGTTCAGGACAGGGAGTTCTCCCAACTCGACCTCCACCAGGGGATGGACTCCGACGGCGCGGGTCAACACATGCTTGTGGGGCACGTGCGTCGCGTCATCGGCGGCCAGGAGTCCGGACTGCACCTGCTCGTGTACGAGGGAATGGTCTGCGGTCAGGAGTTGCAACATGTCGCCGCGAATCAAGTAGAGGCGGCTGTCGCCCACGTGGGCGATCGAGAGAATCGGTCCGACGAGCCAGGCCGCCACGACCGTGGTTCCCATGCCGGCATATTCGGCGTGGCGCACCGCGTCCTGATGCACCCTATGATTCGCGAGTCGGACGGCGCTCGCCAGCCGGTTGGTCGCGGACGAAAACTCCGGTCGCACGGCCCCGATCAATGGAAGCGATGGATCGGCGTCGGCCTCCGTCAGGTGATGAGGAATAATTTCGATGGCGCGGCTGCTGGCGACTTCGCCCGCTCGGTGGCCGCCCATTCCGTCGCACACGATGAACAGGCCGGTAGAGGGGTCGGCGTGGAAGCGATCTTCGTTGTGAGAGCGGGTCAGCCCGATATCCGAGGTCGCTCCATGTGTGACGTGCAAGGAGTGCATGGGCAGGCCTATCTCGGCATTACCTGGAAGACGTCACGGAGGTCCTGCGCCATGTCGCTGGCATGTCGGTAGCGATTCGGGATGTCTTTCTGGAGCGCGCGATCCAGAATGGCCTGCACCCGAGTCGGCAAATCGCGACGGTATTTGAGCAGCGGTGCGTGCGGGGCCTTGGCGATGCGGATGACGAGGGCGGCCATGTTTTCGGCGTCGAAGGGGCGTTCGCCGCTCAACAACTCGAACAGCACGATGCCCAATGAGAACACATCCGACCGACCGTCCACATCCTTTCCGGTGGCCTGTTCCGGCGACATGTAGCGCGGGGTGCCCAAGATCATGCTGGTTTGGGTTTTCGAGGCGCTGGCCATCTTGGCGATTCCGAAATCCATCACCTTAACGAGGCGCTGTTTCAGGATCATGATGTTGGCGGGCTTGACGTCGCGATGGACGACGCCCTGGCTGTGGGCATAATCCAGGGCGTCGGCAACGGTCGCGACGATCTGCAAGGCTTGTTTGGCGGGGAGGAGGGTCGATTTCTGGCAGTAACAGCTGAGCAGCGTGCCCTCAAGGTACTCCATGGCGATATAGGCCAGGCCCTCCTGCTCGCCGGCGTCGTACACAGTGACGATATTAGGGTGCGAGAGGCGTCCGGTCGATTCGGCTTCACGAAAGAACCGGTTCCTGAATTCTTTGAGCTCTTCTTCGTTGTCGATATCATCCAGTCGCATGGTCTTGATGGCCACGTGGCGTTGGATCGTCGGGTCTTTTCCCAGGTAGACGACCCCCATGGCGCCGCGACCCAGTTCCTTCACCACGTGGTATCGTCCCAGCGAGGTCGGCACGGATACGCCGTTGCGGACGATCACGGTGCCGGACGCGCGCGCCGGGGAGGAAGAGACTTCGGCGGCGGTGCGCGCCTCGTCGGCCGTCTCGTCTGACTCCGCTTCTGCCTCTACCGGACGAGGACGTGGACGTCCGGCGAAGGCTCGGGTCAATGCGTCGGCATGGCGGACCCAGGCGAAAGTCAGCCACGTAGCCGAACCGATGAGGCCGCCCGTGAGCAGCCAGTTATAAAGCGGTTGTGTCGGGGGGCCGAGCACAGGTATTCCGTGCGCATCGTAGGCGCGGGAGGCCACGAGGATGATCAGCAGGAAGGCCGATGGAAACAGCACGGCGCGGAAAAACGTTTGGCCCTTGCCGTTGTCGCACAGGTCGCGCCGTGATCGGGCGGCGGCGAGCCAGATCATGAGCAGGCAGATACCATCGGCGATCAACCGCACGGCTTGTGCGGCATTCATTCTCAATGGCTGGATGAAGGTATGCGTGAACAGCGGAAGGGTGGCCAGTAAGGGGCCTACCATCATCGCAAGAATAATGACGATCAAATACGGGCCGATCCAGCCCCAGGATGTGGTCATGTGTTGGATTCGAGCGTGGTTGTGTCTCAGTGTAGCGGAAGGATCCGGAGTGTCAATGAAACGAAGGATTGGTGCATCCAACGGGCGGGACGAGTCCTGCCCGGGGAAGAGGATCGGTCTGGTCTGCGGGAAAGGATGGAGCGGTCAGGCGACGGTGGCGGCTTTTCTGAGCGGATCAAGCAGTTTCTCGGAGATCGTTAGCTGGCCCCGTCCGATGCCGACCTCGATATCCGGCTTGGTCACGCCGTGGAAATCGCTTCCCCCGGTGACGAGGAGGCCGCATTGTTTGGCCAGCTCAAGGTACTCGGTGGTTTGGCTCGGAGTGTGGGTGCTGTAGTGAACCTCGATGCCTCCCAGCCCGGCGGCTTTCAGTTCACGCACCAGGGTGCGCAAGCCGTCCGCTGACGTTCTGACCCAGGTGGGGTGGGCCAACACCGGGACGCCGCCGGCTTCACGGATCCATTGCACCGCCTCGGCCGGTTTCGGCAGCTCACGATCGACAAAGGCGGGACGGCCATTGGCCAGGTAACGGTCGAAGGCCTCTTTGGCCGAGGTGACGACTTTTTTCTCCATTAAGAGCCGGGCGATGTGGGGTCGCCCTACGGATTCCGTGCCGGCGAGTGCCCGCACTTCATCATAGGTCATGGAGATGCCCAGCTCGTTGAGGCGTTGGACGATCTTTGGGTTGCGCGCGTGGCGGCTGTCTCGCAAGGTGCTCAGGCGGCGGGCGAACAGCGGATCGGTCCAGTTCATAAAGTAGCCAAGAATGTGAAGTTCGCTCTCGCCGAGACGCGAACTGATTTCGACGCCGGGGACCACTTCGATGCCGAGTTCGGCACCGATGGCCGCGGCTTCGGGGATCCCCTCGACAATGTCGTGGTCGGTGATCGCGAGCGCGGTCAGGCCGGCCTGCTTGGCGAAGGCCATCACCTCACGGGTGGAAAAGCTGCCGTCCGAATGGGTGGTATGGAGATGAAGATCAATGCGACTCATCGTGGTGTCTCAGGCCCCGCTTTCTGCGCGACTAAGCGCGCGGTATAGCATAATCCGCTGCCATGGCCTCCGTCATGTTCGCCCTCATCGTAATGGAGCACATGCAGCGGGGCGGTCAAACGGAGTAATTCGTTTCGCGCCAGACAGAATTCCCATCGGCGCGGATGCTGATGGCGGAAGTAGTTGTCGATGGTAAAGGTTTCGTAGAGCAAGAGGCCGTTCGGTTTCAACGCATCCATGAGGACGGGGAACAAGGGGCGATGCAGGTAAAAAAAGACCACGACGGCATCATAACATTCCTGGCCCAGGCCGGGAGGGCGGTCCGGGTGTTCTTCCAAATCGAGCACTCGCGTGGTGAGGCCGGAGAGGTGTCGCGTCACCGCAGCCGCTTCCAGCGTCGTCAACGCGTCCGAGTCCCGATCGATCGCCTCGACCTGCATGCCATGAGACAGGAGATGCAGCGCATGGCGCCCACGGCCTGCAGCGACATCCAGGACGCGGCCCTTGGGCAGTTGTCCAAGTTGTTGCACCAAAAAAGGCGCCGGGCCAGGACCTGAAGGCTGTGTCGGTTGGGCGGCGCGTGTCCGCTCGAATCGGATGCCGACGGATCCGGCGATCATGGCGAGCGGCGCGTGGAGTTTGCGAATCCAGATGCGTACCCGATCGACCGGAAACTCGCTGAACAGCATTCCGACCAGCTGTTCCGCCAGCGATTCCAAGAGCCGACAGGTCAGCGCGCGGCTGAGTGCCACGAGCCGTTCCGCTACCCGGGCATAGTCGATCGTGTCATCCAGTCGATCCGAGAGTCCGGCGGAGTCGACCGCCGCCTCCAGTTCAAGATCAATCGCGATGAGTTGCGGCTTGCGACGTTCTTCTTCCGTCACGCCGCAGTGGGCATACAGCTCCAGGCGTTCGATGATGATGCGCTGCGCCATGGCGGCATTGTCGTGGATGGACTTTCGGACTGTCAAGCAAGGCGAGGGCGAGGCCTTCGTCTACAAGCGCGCGGCGAGCCGTTTCACGAGCCCATTGGCCGGCGACAGGGCCCGGCGGATGGGGGAGAGCAGTGTCGCGGGGACAGGGATGTTTCTGATCAGGTGTAATAGGCCTGTGCCGGCCAGGTTAAGGAGGTCAACCAGATGTTTCAGCATTGGTTCGTCGCTCCGGCCGGGACGAAGCAACGTCAATTCCGCCTTATAGACTGTGCGGCGGCGCCAGGTGGCATGAACGGCCACAGCGGCCATGACGGTGAGGAGGAAGGGATTCGAGGGAATGGAGAACAACCATCGCCACCATTCATACAGCGCGAGGGTCACTAGACACAGGGGTAGCGAGAGGACATCGCCCCAGGCGGACTGGAGCCGTCGGATCTGTTCCTCCAGAGATTGGCCGGTGAGTCTGCGCGGGGTCATCTGTAGGGACGTACGACGGTTTTTCGAACCGAACACTCGCGCGGTCAGCCACATTCCCAACACCTCCTGTCGTGCATCATCTCACGTCCAGTGGGCATTTTAGAGCAGGTTGGTTGTTCGGAATAGAAAAGACGGAATTTCTGCAGGCCTCTCCTCGCGCGACCCGTGAGTCGTCTTCGGCTACTGCGGGGCCTGTCCGCCCAGTTTGAGGACTAAATAGGGTGTGAGGAAATAACAGACGACCGAAATGATCACGCCCGACACCGCCCCGATCAAACCCTGCAGGAAGACGCCGACGAAGGGAAGGAGGAAGACGATGAGGATCATCACGATGGCGATCCGCTTGTGTCCTTCATAGAAGGCGATGCGCCGGGCCGACGTGAGCGACTCGGTGAAGGAGAGTGGAGACTGGAGTGCCATGGGAATGTGCGTCCTATTCCATTACGTCCGGATTGCGTGTATGAACGTGGGACACCGATGCCGACAGGGCAAGACGCATTCATCTACCACGGGAGGCTGGCTATGGCGAAGGGCATGCAACAGAAAAAGACGACCAAAAAGAAACCGACCAAAACCCTCATGGAAAAGCGCGCCGAAAAAAGTGCGAAAAAGGGTCGGTGATTCGATCCCGTTTCGGTGCGTGCGTCGACCGACTGGCTGCCGATCTGCGCCCTCTACGGTAGGCGTCGCTTCAACGCAGTTTTTGCAACAGTCCCTCCGCGACGGTGGCGTTGGGATCGCCTCCCACCATCAGATCCTTGTCGCCGAAGTGGGACATCGATCGGGTCGTCACCCGCATCTTTAGGCCGCCTGGCTCAAGGCGGTACTCAAACAGGGCGGCTTCCTGCTGTTGGTCCAAATACCCCTGACTCGCTCGTTCAAACGAGCCGACGATACTCACCGACAATCGCCCTTGTGCCTTCTCGAAGCTCTTCACGACCATCCGTTGGACGCCGCCTCCCGGAGGTACGTATTCCACCGTTTGTCCGACGTGTGACAATTCAACTTGCCGCGAGAGCCCCTTGTTGTTGGTGTACGAGTAGAGAGGAAAACCCTGCGGGCTGAAATCGATTTGCACTTCAGCCTGGCTGCCGTCGGTGCTGGTGAGCAGACCTTTCCACGCGCCGGTCAGTTCCGCCGCCTCCAGGGTGCCGGGGAGGGCCAGCACGACGGCCACCAACGCGATGATCACAAGATGCGTTATCCTCATGACCCAGCCCTCCAGGGTGATAGGCCCGTCGCGTCCGGTCGTCAGACTGTGAATGGCTGCTGACGCACAAAGCGTCCCGCCGCTCCGAGCGTGAATAGGTTGGGGGACTGGCTAGCCGGCAATGCCGCTCTGACCGCCGCGTGGAACTTGGCATAGTTCCCGCGATAGGTGCCATGATTCCAGACCTTGAGCACTTGTTCCGTGAAGGCGCCGTTGTGCTCGCCGTCCATGGAGGTTTGATTATCCTGGCAGCCCGAGATGAGGATGACGGAGGCTTTGAAATCTTTTGCGATCGCCGTCAGGCGCGGGTTCACCGCCAGTTGCGCAAGCACGCTATCCGGGTCTACCACCGAGGCCTTGCCGGCGGCCTTGGCCACGTCCTGTTGCAATTTATTGTAGAACGCCTGGTGTTCGCGATAGGTGCGGAGGCCGACGGAGATCGGCATCATCTTGGAGCGCCCGACCGGTTTCAGCGCGTCGAACTGTGGCGGCATATTGCGGGTGACCGTGCCGCTATGGCAACTGTCGGAGAACACGAGAATGCGTACCCCGGCTGCGAAACGGCTCAATTCAAAATACAACTCGTCATCGATGAGCTGGCCGTCGTAGAGGCACCAGGTCTCATCCTGCTTGTCGGCCTCTTCGCCCGTGACGTCGGGCACCTGGCCGCCGTGTCCCGAATAGGTCAGGAAAAAGAAATCGCCTTTACGCAACTGCTTGGCGGCCTTGCGCATGGCGGCCAGCGCCTGCGCGCGAGTTCCCTTCTTGGTCAGCAGCACGGTGGATTTCATGCCGCGCGACGTGGCGATCGCCGCCATATCTTTGGCATCGAACTCACAAGCCGCGAGTTCGCCGCTCCAGCCACCGTAGGCGGCGGGACTTACGGCGTTCAACCCAATGTGGAGAGACAATCCCTTCGCAGTGCTGCGTGATGACGAGGTGGTTTTGGCCATACGTACCTCCTTGGTCGAGGGAAAGTTGTCAGGATGAAACGATCGACGATCAAAAGATGGCGGTACGGTAGTCTTTAAGGAGAAATCTGTCAACGGATTGCCGGGGATAATGCTGGTATTTCATCGCTTGGTTCGCAGGACAGGAGAGGGACTGTCGCGTGGAGGAGTAGTCGTCTCCTATGTCACGGCTCCGCCTCTTCGATGGCCTCGACCGATTCTTTGAGCGCTGCGACGAACGCCTCCGGCGCGGCCAACGCCTGCTCCGTCAGTTGGAATTCAGATACCAGCACCCCGTCTTTATCCACCACGATCAAACGATACCCCTGTTTCACGGCGACTCCTTTCGATGCGACATCCGACTAATTCCCGGAGACGATAAAAATTGGGCTGATGCGCCCAGGCCATCTTACAGGGAAGCCGGCCGCGATGCGATTCACTCTGGAGCAGGAACGAAACTTAGGTTTTCTTCCGGTATTGCTGTTAGGATATTGTCTGGTTCCAGACGGATTCCGACGTTCAACAGAAAGGACGTATCGCTTGAATACAACTAAAGTCATGGCTGCATGTCTCGTCTTGTCCCTGGTCGGGGTGCCGACGATTTCCTTCGCGAAGGCGCGGGGCGGATCGGGGGGAGGGTTCTCCAGCGGTTCACGCGGCAGTAGCTCTTCGGGCAGCATGGGCAGTCGCGGTTCACGCACCTATCAGGACAACGGCGCGAAGCCGATCGACCAATCGACGACCGCCAGGCAGGCCACGAGCCCGCCGCCTTCCATGGCCAGCGGCCCGGCCTCCACGGCCAGACCGACGCCTGCCGCGCAGCCGTCGTGGCTGCAACGGAATCCCCTGCTGGCGGGTATCGCCGGTGGTCTCGCCGGATCATGGATCGGCCATATGCTGTTCGGGGCGACGGACAGCAGCGCGCGCACCAACGAAGCGGGTGAGCAGGTCGGGGAGAACGGTCAGTCCGCCGGGAGTTCCGGTCCGAGCGGCATGCTCATTCTTCTGATGCTCATGGGGGCCGGGGCTCTGTTTTTCTATATGCGTTCCCGCAAGACCGCGGTGGCGCCTAACTTTTCCGGCCTCACGCGGAGCAGCACAGCGAGTGGAACCCTGCTGTCAGACTCGCCTGTCTCGACGCTCCGAACCGCCACGATCGAGAGCGAAATCACCGCAGTCGACAAGGCGGCCTTTCAGCAATCGCTGACCGACATTCAAACCGCCTGGGGCAAGCAGGATGTGTCCGCATTGCGTCGCCTGGTGACGCCGGAGATGTTGGAGTACTTCAGCACCGGCTTGGCCGAACTGACCAGCCAGGATCAGGCGAACCATGTGGAGGATGTGGCGCTCCTCCAAGCCGAGGTCCGCGAAACGTGGGTCGAGAATACGGTGCAGTACGCGACCGTGAGCCTGCACTGGAGCGCCCGCGACTACACGGTGTCCTTGTCAAAGTCACCGGGTGACGCAGGGTATCTCATCGAGGGGAGTGCCGAGAAGCCGATCGAAACGACGGAGGTCTGGACCTTTGCGCGGTACCAACATGGGAAGTGGTTGTTGTCCGCGATTCAGCAGGTGGCGTAGGCCATAGAGTCAGGCAGGGTACGTCGGCCCAGGTGTGAAACGGGGGGCAGTCACTGATGTGGCTGCCCCCCGGTCGCTATCCGGCTACTGCTTCTTCGATCCTCGCGCCGGTCGCGTTGGAGGAAGCTGTTCGCCCGACAAGATCTGGTGTGCCTGCGTGATCGCCTCCAACAGTGCGTTCCGTTCCTTGTCTAATTCTTGCACATACGGCACGCCATTCACGAACCGTTCCGCAGCTCCCGTCAAGGCCTGCAATGTCTCGGCCATTCCGCCTTGCGCGTAGGGCCGCGTCGACGAGGTCGCGCGGGATAGGGCGCGCCTTCTCCGGGGCCCGACATAGAGCTGCGGGGCGGTCGGGTTATCTTTTTCCAACTCAGGTCTTCTCGATCTCGCCATTGTTCCTCCAAACCATCAGGCTCGTCAGGCTCGTCTGTACTCTCGGGCTCACTCTACTCGATCCTTGGTGGCGATTGCATGGCATCTCATGAGGTGGAGGAGGCAGATGCCACCGCGGCGAGGTGGAGAGGACGCCTGTTGGTCTGGGCCGCCGCGGGGTTCAGGCAGGGATCTACGCATTATGCTCCCAAAGAGCGTGACGCGAAATGATCAGCCGAACCTGGCTTGACTCCCATTTTCAGGGGCTCCTATAATTCGGCGGTTCTAACGCGACAACCAACTGATTTGGCGTAGAGAATGGCTGAGTTCACGCATTTCAATGAGTCGGGGCGGGCACGGATGGTCGATGTCGGGGCGAAGGCCTCGACGGAGCGTCTTGCGACCGCGCAAGCCATCGTTTTTCTTCAACCGAACACGCTTGAAAAGATTCAGCACGGAAAAATCGCCAAGGGTGATGTGCTGTCCGTCGCCCAAGTCGCCGGGGTGATGGGAGCGAAGAAGACCCCGGACTTGATTCCCATGTGCCATCCTATTCTCCTCACCAGCGTCGACATTTCCTTTCACGAGGACTCTCATCCGGATCGTGAGGGACGGTGCTCGATCACCGTAACCGCGACGGCGAAGACCACCGGTCCGACCGGCGTGGAAATGGAAGCCATGACCGCCGCCTCGGTCGCCGCGTTGACGATCTACGATATGTGCAAGGCGGTGGATCGGGGCATGAGCTTCGGCGACATCTGCCTCTTGACGAAGTCCGGCGGCAAGTCCGGCCTCTATACACGGAAAGTCGGCTGAGATGGTGATGATACAGCTCTTCGGCATGACAAAGATGCTGGCCGGTAATCAGGGCACGTTGTCCCTGGCGCTGCCCGACGGGAAGCGGGTGAAAGACTTGGTGTCCGTGATCGACGCGGCCTATCCGAAGATCGGCGAATTGCTGCAGAAGAAAAAGGTGCTGGTGTCGGTCAACCAGGAGATCGCGCACGAGGACCTTGAGGTGAAGGACGGAGATGAAATCGCGCTGTTACCGCCCTTTGCCGGCGGCAATCGATAGGAGCATCCGATGAGTCTTGAGCACATTACCAAGGCTGATCAGCCCGCGACCGATGACGAGGCGATGCTGGTCCGCGTGCAACGAGAAGATTTCTCGATCGACGAGGAGCTGAGGCGGGTGCGCCGGCGCTCCAAGCGGATCGGCGGCATTGCCATGTTCCTCGGCACAGCCCGCGATCGTTCGAAGGGAAAGGATGTGGACGGCATCACGTTTGAGCACTACGAAGGCATGGCGCAGAAAAAACTACGCGAAATTCGGGAGCGCGCCCTGAAGGATTTCGACGTGATCGAAGTCCTGGTGTTACACCGGTACGGCGAGATCGGTATCGGAGACAACATTGTGTTGATCATCGCGGGAGCGGAGCATCGCGCCGAGGCCTTCCGCGCCTGTCAATGGGCGATCGACGAACTGAAGCAAATTACGCCGATTTGGAAACTCGAGCACACCCCTGAAGGAGAGGTGTGGGTCGAGGAGCACCCATAGCCCTGTCAGGGGCCAGCTGTCCGAGGGAGAGGCTCGCGCCTTCGAGTCATGATGGACCACCGCACTCTTGATACACCCGCTCCCACGATTGTCGACCGGTTAGGGCGTCCGCTCCGCAGCCTGCGTCTATCCGTGACCGACCGCTGCAACCTTCGGTGCAAGTATTGTATGCCCGAAGATGATTACGCCTGGTTGCCGCGCGATACTATCCTGACCTTTGAAGAGATGGCTGAATTGACGTCGATCTTCACGGAATTGGGGGTAGACAAGGTTCGGCTCACAGGCGGGGAGCCATTGTTGCGTCGGGACCTGCCGCGGTTCGTCCGGCAGTTGTCTGAGAACCGCCGGATCACCGAGATCGCCCTCACCAGCAACGGCGTGCTCATGGCGGACCAGGCTGCCGATCTGTCGTTCGCCGGCTTGAATCGCGTGACGATCAGTCTGGATACTTTGCGCGCCGACCGTTTCCGCACCTTGACCAAGCGTGATCTCCATCATCAGGTCTTCGACGGCATCAAGGCGGTGGTGCAGGCAGGGTTCCCGTCGCTGAAATTCGATACGGTCATCATCAAAGGGTACAACGACGACGAACTCGTCGATCTCATCGAGTATGGCAAAACGGTCGGCGGCGAGGTGCGATTCATTGAGTACATGGATGTCGGCGGAGCGACGGATTGGTCCATGAACCAGGTACTCTCGCGGGCGGAGATGCTGGAACAGATCGGCCGACACTACGGCGAGGTGCACCCGATCGTCGAGAACAGTGTCGCGCCGGCGGAGCGGTTCCTATTACCGGACGGCACCAGCTTCGGCATTATTCCGTCCACCACCACGCCCTTTTGCCGCTCCTGCGATCGAAGCCGGCTTACGGCGGACGGCATGTGGTATCTCTGTCTGTATGCGAAGGACGGCCTGGACCTGCGGGCGCCGCTGCGACAGGGCCGTTCCCGCGATGAACTGAAGGCGTTGATCACCGCCGCCTGGGAAGGACGGGCGGATCGAGGGGCTGAAGAGCGCAAAGCCCTGGAAACGCTGGGTCTGCGGGAGCAACGACTCATTGAGATCAATCGTCTACGCGAAGATCCCCACCTGGAAATGCATGCGCGAGGGGGCTGATCGTCAGTTGATGCTGCTGCTGTTGTCATCGGGGCAGTCGCCTCACCTCTCGCGGAGCAGCGGATGTTCGATCCTCATACCTTGACCATCTTGAGTCTCGGATTCGTGCTGGGGCTTCGTCACGCCTTGGACGCGGACCATCTTGCTGCGCTCTCCACAGTATTGGCCGAACGTCCGACGGTTCAGGCCTCGACCGCCATCGGATTGTTTTGGGGGCTCGGACACACGCTGATGTTGTTGTGTGTCGGAACCCTATTGTTGGCGTTGAACCTCACGATTCCAGACACGCTGGCCACCGCGTTTGAATTTGTCGTCGGCGTCATGCTGGTGGTGCTCGGGCTTTCGCTGGCCCGACGGATGTATCGCGAGCAATGGCACCTCCATACACATGAGCATGAGGGGCGACCGCATGTTCATTTGCACAGCCATCACTGGCAGCCGGATCACGCGCATGGACATTGGTATCAGGGGTCCCTCCGGCCCCTGGTGATCGGGATGGCGCATGGGCTGGCGGGATCGGCCGCGCTCATGTTGATCGTGCTCTCGACGGTCACGGGAATCGGCCAGGGCATCGGATATATCGTGGTATTCGGCGTCGGGTCGATTCTCGGGATGGTCGGCGTTGGGGCGATACTCAGTCTGCCGGTGGTCTATGCGCTGGCATTCGGACCTCGGGCCTATCGGATGGTGCAGGGACTGGCTTGTCTCGCGAGTATCGGGTTGGGTCTGCTGATGATGGTTCGGATCGGGATGGGCGGCGGCTGGTCCTAGCCGATCCTGTTCCTATCGACACTGTCGCATTCGTGGACAGGTGAGGGCTGTGTTGTGATCGAGCTTGGATCGGTCGATACTCGGCCGATCGTGCAAATCTGTGTGCGTGGTTCAAAGAGGTATGGTATTCTGCCGCGCAGTGCGGAGCACTCATCCACAAACTTCCGAGGGAGCGCTGGGATACGAGGAACGTGCCGGTGATCCATGGCCATGAAGGTCCGCGTGCTGGGCTGTCATGGCTCCGGGCAGATGGTGCATGGGGCGAAGGGTCCGATTCAGTGCGGGACCTGCGGATTTCTGGTCAATGACCAGGTGCTGGTAGATGCGGGAACCATCGGGTCGCGATTGTTCCTTATTGAGCAGCGGCGGATCCGGGTGGTCCTGCTGACCCATCTGCATTTCGATCATATTCGTGAGTTGCCGACGCTGGCCGATAACTTGGTCGGCGACATCGATGCGCCGGTGGTCATCGCGGCCATTCCCGAAGTCTTGGATGGGTTGCGCGCGCACATTTTTAATGGCACGGTGTACCCCGATTTCTTTCAGTTGCCGGATCCCGCCAGGCCGGTCTTTGTGCCGCACGAGCTTCGGGCGGGACGAGAAGATCTATTCTGCGGGCTGGGTGTGACGCCGATTCGAGTCAACCATGTCGTTCCGACCGTAGGGTTCCTCCTGCGCGAAGGGGCGCAGACGGTGCTCTACAGCGGCGATACCTATCAAACAGACAGGCTCTGGCATGCGGCCAAGGATGCGACCGGATTACGGGCAGCGTTTATTGAAAGTTCGTTTCCCAATGAGCTCGGCGAATTGGCGCGGCTGACGAAACACCTGACTCCGGCGTTACTGGCTGAGGAATTCGCCAAGTTGGCGCGACCTGAGTTGCCCGTCTACGCCTACCATCTCAAGCCGCGGTTTCGCGAGCAAATCCTGCAGGAGCTGGGGCAACTGGGCATCCGTTATTTGACCGCGCTGGAAGAGGGCCAAACCCTTGTACTATAGGTGACCACAGATGGCATGGTTTAAAAAAGGAAAAACTGAAGAAGCCGAGCCCCCCAAGCGCTCCAAAACGGCGGAGGGCATGTGGCTGAAATGTAACCACTGCCGAGAGATCGTGTATCGCAAGGAGGTGGACCGGAACAACAAGGTCTGCCCGAAGTGTGATTATCACTTTCCCATTTCGGTGATTGAGCGCATCAATCTGCTGCTCGATCTCGGGACTTTCAAAGAGTGGGATGCCGAGTTGGAGCCGCAAGACCCGCTGCAGTTCCACGATACGCGCCCGTATACAGACCGGATCAAATCGCAACAAGAGAAGACCGGCCGCAAAGACGCCATGGTCATCGGCCAAGGGGCGATCAATGGGCGCAAAGTGGCGCTGTGCGTCTTCGACTTCGGGTTTATGGGCGGGAGTATGGGGTCGGTGGTCGGCGAAAAGATCTGTCGCGCCGTCGATCGAGCCTTGGCGGGACGATGGCCGTTGATCCTCGTGACAGCTTCGGGAGGGGCCCGCATGCAGGAGGGGATTCTGTCGCTCATGCAGATGGCGAAGACGTCCGCGGCGGTGGCGAAGTTGGGCGAGGCCAAGGTTCCCTTCATTTCCATCTTAGCGGATCCGACCTTCGGCGGCGTCACCGCCAGCATCGCCATGCTGGGGGATGTCATCATCGCCGAACCAAAAGCCTTGATCGGGTTTGCCGGTCCGCGCGTCATTGAGCAAACCATCAAGCAACAATTGCCGGACCAGTTTCAGCGGGCCGAGTTTTTGCTGGATCATGGGATGATCGACATGATCGTCGAACGGAAGCAGTTGAAAGAAGCGGTCAGCACACTGGTCGGACATTTCTAGCGCGGACCGCCGCTTTCGAATGACCACGATGACCTATTCCGCGACCGTACAGTTTCTCTTTGGCCTGCAGCAGCACGGCATCAAGTTGGGCCTGGAGACGATTCGCGCCTTGCTGACCAGGGTGGGTGAGCCGCATCGCCGGTATCCGATCCTCCACATCGGCGGGACCAATGGAAAGGGTTCGACGGCGGCGATGACCGCCGCCATGCTGCAGGCGGCCGGATATCGTGTCGGCCTCTACACCTCACCGCACCTGATCGACTTCCGCGAGCGTGTCCGTGTGAACGGCGCCATGATTCCGGAGGCGCGCGTCAGCAGGCTGGTCGAGACGTTGCGGGGCGCCGCCGAGCCGGATCTTGCTCCAACGTTTTTTGAGTTCACCACGGCGCTGGCGTTCCAATACTTTTGCGAATGCCGCGTTGAGGTGGCGGTACTTGAAGTCGGGTTGGGTGGACGATTCGACGCCACCAACGTAGTGGAGCCGCTGGCATCCGCGATCACGACGATCGGTCTGGACCATGAAGCCTATCTCGGTTCGACGTTGGACGCCATTGCCTTTGAGAAGGCGGGCATTGTCAAACCAGCCGTGCCTGTGGTGCTCGGTCGTCTCGAGGCCTCGCCTCGTCGGGTGATTGAACAGCGCGCATCGGCGGTGGGGGCTCCCGTCTATGGGTTGGATCGCGAGTTTCACTGTCACGGTATCTCGGCGGCTGATTGTCGGTATGTCGGGATGGCCGCGCAGTACGAGCATCTCTCTGTGCCGCTTCAGGGACGGTTTCAACTCGACAACCTCGCCTGCGCCCTAGCCTTGATCGAGTTGACCCGCGAGAGGGGGCTCGTCGTGCCGGAGGCGGCGGTACGGAGCGGGTTGCAGCATGTCGCGTGGGAAGGCCGACTGGAAATTGTCGGCGATGCGCCGACGGTGATGCTTGATGGGGCGCACAATCCCGCTGCCGCGGCTGCGCTGGCCGAGTATCTTGCCGACTGGCGGCGTGCCAGGCCGGATGCGCGGATCAGCCTGATTGTGGGGATGATGCGCGATAAACATCCGCGCGAATTTCTTGCGCCATTGTTGCCGCAGGTGGATAGGCTTATTCTGACACAGGCGGATCTGCCGCGTGCCTCCACGGGATCGGAATTGCTCCTGTTACTTCGAAGCTGTGCGCCCTCCGCCGAGGTGGCGGCGACTCCGGCTGACGCCCTAGCCTCCGCGAAACGAGCCGCCGCTCCGTCCGATCTGATCTGTGTCACGGGCTCCTTGATGCTGGTCGGCGAGATCAAGGCCCTTCTCCGAGGGTGTTCCCTCTCACCTGTTCGTGGTTGAGATGGGGCCAGACCGCGACTCGGCTTCGATATGGTGGCGGGCAAGCGGTTGTCCGCTCTCGGTGGTCCTGCTCTCTGTCCTCTTGGTGTTATGCCTGCTGCTTGAGTCTGCCCGGGCGCAGTCGACGATCACCACATCCTCACAGTCGAATCAGCCCCTCACGGTCACCGCCGAACGCATCGACCATCTTCAGGAACGAGAAGTGTACGAGGCGGACGGCTCGGTGGTGGTCACGCAAGGTCCGTTTCGGCTCACGGCCGATCATGTCACGATCAACTCGCTGCCGGGCACGCTGGTGGCGACCGGGCATGTGCATTTTCAGGATCCGAACGCCGATCTGAAGTCGGAGCGGTTGGAGTTAAACGTGAATACCGAAGCCGGAGTCATCACCCAGGGGTCGATGTACATCAGGCAGAGCAACTCGTTTTTTACCGGACGCAGCATCCGGCGGCTTTCCGAAGATCACTATCGCATCAAAGAGGGCACGTTCACCAATTGCGATGCCAAAGACGGCGAAGTTCCGGCCTGGCGATTCAAGTTCGACGACCTTGACATAAATATGGGCGAAAGTATCGGCATGAAGCGAGCATGGCTCTGCATGCGTGATACGCCGATCATACCCGTGCCGACCCTGACGTACCCACTGAGTAATCGTCATAGCGGGTTCCTCATCCCCACGCCAGGCTACGACAACCGGTTTGGACTACATTACCAGCAAGGCTATTTCTGGGCCATCAGCCCCAGCCAGGATCTGACGATCGCACCCTCGTACTATTCCAATCTCGGATACGGCAGCGATTTAACCTATCGTTATTATCTCAACCGGCGCTCGAGCGGGCAGTGGTTCGCGAGCTTTCTGCAGCAGACCCAACTGCCGAACGTGGCAGGCGTCGATCAGACCAGCTCGGACGAACGGCGGCTGCGGGGCTTAATCTCCGGCCAGCATGTGCAGCAGGTCACGGACACCCTCCTGGTTCGCGGGCAGGCGTCATTCGTATCGGATCGGCAGTATCTCCAACAGCTCAGCAATTCAGGGACTCAGCGGGCGTCGCCCAGCGGCGCATCGACATTGCTGGCGACCCAACGTTTGCCCTACGGAAGCGCCTACTTTCTGGGGCAGTACCTCCAGCCGTTGAATTCCGGCGGTCCCGACACGTTTCAGCGGTTGCCGGAGGTCGGATACGTACTGCCGAATACGTCGCCGTTCGGGTTGCCGCTCCTCATGAACCTCGACGGAAATTTCGTCAATTTTTATCGAGAACAAGGGTTTGCAGTGAATCGCATGGATTTCATGCCGGGCATCACCACCGAGGTGATCGACGTCGGACATGTGATCGGCCTGACGCCGCATTTCAAATTCAAGGAGGTCTATTACACGCGTGGCATTCAAGAGGCCAGCCCGTTGCATCGGGACACGTTTTGGGGTGCGATCGACGCCTCATCGAAACTGAGCCGCCGGTATAGTGGAGGCGACGGAGGTAGCTTTCTGCACACGATGGAACCGAGCGTGATATATGAATACGTCCCGGGAAGTAACCAGTCCCAGATTGCCCAAATTGATCAGGTCGATGACATCCCGAAAAAAAACCTGCTGACCTATGCATTCCGGACCAAGCTGCTCGAACAGCAGGTGAACGGTCAATCCTTCAACTGGCTGGATTTGACTCTGGCGCAGAGTTACCATTTAGGCGCGGTGCAGACCCGCGCGCGCGACTTTTCTTCCGGGGTGTTGCCGTTCATCGGATCGCTCACGCAGCCGCTCCAACCGGCCACCGTGGAGGTGCAGGGGCGGAAAATGTCCGACTTGTGGATGCGAGCCGTGATCGGCAATACCGCGCCCGAGTTCTTTCGGCCGCCCGGTATGAACGAGGCCCTCGGGAAAAACGTGACGGGGGGACAGATTCTTCCGCCGACGAATTCATACCTGACCGTGGATGCCTTCCTCGATCCCTATCGCGGGACGTTCAGTCAGTGGAATACCGACCTTCGCGTTCAGCAATCCAATTACTGGTATGTTGAAGTGGGGCAGCGGTATAGCCGAGACGGAAACCGGGTTCGGCGCGGGGATATTTGGAATCCGGTCTCGTTCAACGAAGTCTATGCTCCGACGAATGAAATTCAGTTTGTCACGGCGGGAGGAGGATTCCGTACGCCCTGGGGTTGGACCGTGGGGGCAAAGGGATATTACGATGTCAAAGGAGGACGCAGCCCGGAGTTTGATGTCGTGGCACTCTATCAAAATCCATGCAAGTGTTGGTCGCTCGGGCTCTACTACCTGCAGTTCCCGGATCGTCAGAGTTATTCCTTCATGCTGAGCATGACCGGGATCGGATGGACGGAGAATTTCGGCACGATCGTGGCACGGACAGTGTTGGGCCCGTTGTTGGTTGGGGATCGCGGCTTGCCGTGGGCTGCCCCGGGCGGACCCTATGGTCGATCCGTGAATCCTCTGCCGGCGCAGTCGATGCCGATGGGTCGGTATTGAGTCGAGACCGTTCGCCGGAATGGAACGCTCGTATGGTCGTCTGGGGCGATGCGGGCATTGGGAGGAGGCGTCATGCTGACGAGGCACAAGCGGTTCGTTCTGTTGGTCGGGTGGGTCGTCTGGGTTGCGACGCAGTGTATGATCCCGTCTCAGTTGTCTGCGGCGGAACAGGCCTCACCTCTCCAACGGGCTGCGGTGTTTCTCAAAGCCGGCGACTACCGCCAGGCGGTAGAGGCTTGCCAGGCGGAAGTGCGGGATGCGCCCTCGGCTCGTGCGTACGTCTTCCTCACCTATGTGTACCACGCGCTCGACGGATACCTTGGACATCTGTCGACCACTGATCAATGGGTGCGCGTGGAACATCTGTATCTGAACCTCGCGGCTGGAGGGATTGAGGACCTGACTGATCCACCGGATGTGCTGGCGCGTATCGCGAAGGAATTAATCCAGCAATCGGTGCAGCGACAGGCTGATGTGACAGCGGCCATGGCGGCGCGCTTGGACGAGACGCTCGTGAATCAGCTTTGGCAAGAGCAGGCGGCCTGGCGGCTGGCGAGGCCGGACGATTGGTGGTCTGGTGCCCCGCCTGCGTGGCACTGGGACAGGCCATGATTTGACTCTCCGCAAAACCCTGTTATAGGATGACGAACGGTGTTCGAAGCCTCTTGAGGACATCGAGAACGACGGCATGGTAGGTCAGTTGAGCGAAGGAGGGCACTGTGGCAGGCGATGCGTTGAAGGCGACTGATGCGACGTGGGACGAAGATGTCATGAAGGCATCTGAATTGGTCATGGTGGATTTTTGGGCGGTCTGGTGCGGGCCTTGCCAGATGGTCGCCCCGATTGTCGATGAATTGGCAACGGAATATGCGGGCAAGATCAAGGTTCGTAAGCTGAACACCGATGAGAACCCTGAAATTGCAGGCCGATATCAGGTGATGAGCATTCCGACGATTCTGTTCTTCAAGAACGGTCAAGCGGTGGAGCGACTGGTAGGGGCTCGCCCGAAGCGCCAATTTAAAGAAATCATCGACTCGCTCCTTGCACAACATTCCGGCGCTGCCTAGCGTCTGACACTCAGCGGCATGCTGACCGAGCTGCGCATCTCGAATTTCGGCGTGATCGAGCAGCTGGCCGTACGCTTCGGCTCCGGTTTTATCGTATTTACCGGTGAAACCGGAGCCGGCAAGTCTCTTCTCATAGATGCGGTGACCCTCCTCGTCGGGGGGCGCGCCTCCGCCGATCATATCCGCGCCCAGGCCGATGAAGCCGATCTCGAAGCGGCGTTTGCCTTGTCCTCCGATCATCCGATTCTCCATCTGCTCCAGGCCAAGGAGTTCGCGCGTCCCGGTGAGTCTGAGATTCTCATCCGGCGGGTGATCTCTCGCACCGGGCGAAACCGAACCTATCTCAACGGCAATCTCTGTCCGGTTCATCTTCTGGAGGAACTGGGCGGTGCGTTGGTGGACGTCCATGGCCAGCACGAGCAACAGTCGCTATTATCCTCGTCTGCTCAGCTGGAAGCCCTGGATGCCTTCGGGCGACTCCAACACCTGCGTCAGGACTATCAGGCTGCCTATCGCTCGTGGCAAGAACGGGTGGCTGAACTTGAAACAGTGACTGCACAGATCGACCAGCGTCGAGAACGGGAGGAACTCCTGCGCTTTCAATTTCAGGAGATCGCCGATGCCGCTCCAGAGGCAGGAGAAGATGTGAGCCTTGCTCATGAGCGTCCCCGCCTCATGCATAGCCAGCAACTAGGAGACCTTTCTGATCAACTCCATGAGTTGTTGTATGCGGGTGATCAGGGGGTGCTGAGCTTGCTGGCGGCCGCGCGCAAACTCCTCTCGAAGATGGAGGCAATGGATGCGACCGCGGTCGAATGGACTCGTGTCGTAGACGATGCGATCGTACCGTTGAGGGACTTGGCCGACCGAATTCGTTACTATCGTGATCAGATTGAAGCCAACCCGGAACGATTGATGGAAATTGAGCAGCGGCTGGATCGGTTGCATCGTCTCAGCAAGAAATATGGCGGATCGTTGGATGCTATGCTGGCCCTGCAGGGTTCTCTGCGCGCCCAGCTTGACCAATTGGATACGGCGGAGACTCAGTTGCAGGAGCTGGCACGAGCCGTTGAGGAGGGAGCTCTCCTCCTGCGTGACCTCGCCGGACGCCTGTCGCGTAAGCGGGTGGAGGCGGCCAAGAAACTCACGAGCCAGGTGACGAAAGAATTGAGCGCGCTTCGCATGGAGCGTACCCGCTTCGGGGTGGAGGTGGTGCCGTTGAGCGGTGAGATGGCCTATGGTCCGGCGGGACAGAATACCGTGGAGTTTGTTTTTTCGGCTAATCCCGGCGAACCGCTCAAGCCGCTCGCCAAAGTTGCTTCTGGGGGGGAACTCTCCCGTGTCATGTTGGCGTTGAAGACCATATTGGCGGAGAGCGATCGGGTACCCGTCCTCATCTTTGATGAAGTTGATGCCGGCGTCGGCGGGGCGGTTGCTGAGGTGATGGGGAGGCGTCTCCGGGATCTGAGTCGGCACCATCAAGTGCTGTGTGTGACGCATCTTCCTCAGGTCGGGTCTCAAGCGCACGCGCATTATGTGGTCGAGAAGCAGGTTCACCAGCAGCGTACCGTGACGCTCGTTCGACTGCTGACAGAGCGCGAACGGAAAGAGGAAGTGGCGCGGATGTTAGCCGGAGTCACCGTGACCAAAAACGCGCGTGCGGCGGCAGCTGAAATGATCGGCAGTGCGAAGGAGAAGCGGTCGCGGCCGGATTAGTTCGTCGGCGAGGTTTTCGCGATGGCGAGGGCGGGGAGGGAAGACTTACAGTCCCGCACCACCTGGGCAAACAGCTCTGTCAGTTTCGGGTCGAAGTGAGTATCGGCTTGGAGGACGATTTTGAGGATGGCGTCGTCGATGGATAACGGAAGGTGCCCCGGCATATCGACGGTCAGATTGTCGAAGGCTTGCGCGATGGCGACGATGCGCGCCAAGAGCGGAATGCCTTCGCCTTTCAAGCCGTGAGGGTTGCCAAGCCCGTCGAACCTCTCATGGTGATACGCGACCACCTGTCCGACTTCAGCTTGAAAACCAAGCGGCAGCAGCATTCGAGCTCCGGCTTCGGAATATTCCTTGGCGCGGGTGTTGTTCTGGATGTCGTCTTCATCCGCTGAATACTTATAGTCGGACAGGCAGATCTTGCCGATATCGTGGAGAAACGCTCCCAGCGCAAGCGCCTTCTGATCTGGAATCGGAAGATTGAGTTGATTGGCGAGGAGCGAGGCGTAAAAGCTGACTCGGCTGCAGTGGTTTAAGAGTTGACGGTCTTTGGCTTCTAGGAGATCGGATAATAAGGGGATCAAGGTTGTGACATCACCTGCGTCGGCCGCGGGAGCAGATTTGCCGATGGCGAAATAATTGGATTGCAGATCTTTCCACGCTTGAACCACTTCCTGTTCCGTGCCCCACAACGCCGTCGATGTCTTCAGGAATGAACGTAAGTAGTCCAGCCGCTGCTTTTTTTCCAACGTTTGGTTGATCAGGGTGATGAGTTCCGTGACGTTGAACGGCTTGAGCAGATACCCAGCCGCGCCGTGCCGGATGCCTTCCATCGCAGATTTTAAACTGCCATAACCGGTAATGATGATGACCTCGATATCTGCATAGTCCTGCTTGATATCTTGCAGCAGATCGATGCCCTGACGGTCGGGCAACTTCTGATCGAGCGTGATCAAGTCGATGTGTTGGTCTTTAAGAATCCGTAGGGCTGATTTGGCATTGTCGGCTGAGTGAATGGTGAAGAAGGGACGAAGGATGACCTTGAGCGCGTCTCGTGGGCCTGTTTCATCGTCGACGACCAGCACCGACGGCTTTGTGCCTACGTATTCAACTGGTGTATGGGTTCCCATCCAAAGCGCTCCCAGGTGGATTGCTAACTACAAGAACGCTATAACGCAAATCCTATACCCCTCATGCTCCCGCTTATCGAGCCAATATATAGCAGGTCCTGTGAGGGCAGGCTACTAGATATTTGATGCAAGGGTTTTCACCATTGAAGAAATGAGACACATTGCAGTGCACTGCTGCGCCAACCTGTGTCATTCCTGACTCGGTGAAGGCTCAGGGCTCCCCCCATGATCAGGCCTGCTGATTCCCAACGTGTCCATGCGGTATTTGAGCATACGGCGGCTGATACCCAGCATTGCGGCCGCATGGGTTTGTACGTATGTCGTTCGCTTCAGCGCATCCAAGATGATTTCCCGTTCGAACTCCATGACTGCTTTTTCGAGCGAGAGTCGCCCCGCCAGTGTGTCGTCTCGGAGAGAGGTCGATCGTGTGTCGGTCCGGAGGATATTCGGCAAGTGCTCCGGCGTGATCCCGGTGGAACCTTTGGACCAAATGAACGCCTGTTCGATGATGTTTTCCATTTCGCGCACGTTTCCTGGCCAGGGATAATGTGAAATCAACTCCAATGATTCTTTGTTGAATTCCTGAAGAGGGCGTTTCTCTTCTTCGATGCGTTTTGCCAGAAAGTGCTTGGCCAGGAGGGCGATGTCTTCGCCCCGCTCGCGTAAGGGAGGCAGATACAGTGCGATGACGTTGATGCGGTAATAGAGGTCCTCACGGAACTGATTCTTTCGGACCATCTCATCCAGGTTTTTATTGGTGGCCGCCACAATTCGCACATCGACTTTGATGGATTGCACACCTCCGACCCTAGTGAACTCTCGTTCCTGTAGGACGCGGAGTAGTTTGGCCTGCGTCGCCGGACTGAGGTCGCCGATTTCATCCAAGAAAAGAGTGCCCGTGTGAGCCAATTCAAACTGCCCTACTCGCCGTGCCGTCGCATCGGTGAAGGAGCCTTTTTCGTGGCCGAATAATTCACTTTCGATGAGGGTTTCCGGCAAGGCCGCACAATTAAGCGCGATGAATGGACGTTCACGTCGCGCGCTGTTGTAGTGGATGGCCTTCGCCACCAGTTCTTTTCCGGTACCGCTCTCGCCGGTCACCAGCACAGTCGTGCGACTGTCGGCCACTTGCTCGATCTTCGCGTAAATCTCCTGCATGGACGGGCTTTTGCCGATCAGATTGTGGAAGGCATATCGCTGCACGACTTGCGCGCGTAGTTGCCGAACCTCTTGCTCCAATTCTTGCTTCCCCAGTGCGCGCTCGATGACGATCTGTAATTCCTCCACGTCGAAGGGCTTGGATAAATAATCGGCTGCGCCCAACTTCATGGCATCCACGGCCGTCTTGACCGATTTGGTGCCGGTCAGCATGATCACTGGCACGGCACGATTCTCGGTGCGCATCGTTTGGAGCGCCGTCAGCCCGTCCGTTCCCGGCAAGATCACGTCCAGCAGGACGAGATCGGGAGTGTCGTGTTTGAAACTCCGGAGGCCTTCGGCGGCATCCGCCGCTTCGAGGATTTCATAGGTCGGTTCCAACACCGTCCTCAGCGAGGCGCGGACGCGTGGCTCATCATCGACAAGTAGTACCCGTTTTTTCATGTTACTCCCGTGCTGCTGAAGCTGTGGTGCGCATATCCGGTACTGGAAGGTGCACGGAAAACGTCGACCCGGCGCCGACTCGACTCTCCACCAACAGGGTGCCGTCATGTTCACGGACAATCTGATGCGCGGTGGTCAGGCCAAGACCGGACCCGTCGCCGGCGCTGTTGGAGTGTTTGGTTGTGAAGAACGGATCGAAGATATGCTCCAGATGGTCGGACGCGATCCCGCATCCTTCGTCCTCCACTTGCAGTTGTACCCAGGATGTCCGGCCCACCTGCGGCAGTAATCGAGTGCGGATATGAATCACGCCGTCGCCCTGAGGCATGGCATCAAGCGCATTCAGGAGCAGGTTCATAAGGACCTGTTTGATCTGCTGGCGATCAAGTGAGAGAGAAGGCAACTCGGGAGCCAGCGTGGTGTGCAGACGAATCCCTCGATGCGACGCCGTAGACGATACGAAGCCGAGGCAGGATACGACGAGTTCGTTCAGGTCTACCTGGCTCGGCTGGGGGGCCATGTAACTGGCATAGTCGAGAATTTCATGAAGCAACCGCTCGATGCGGTGGATGTCCTCGATGGCGATTTGGCTGAATTCGCGGATGAAGACCGGGTCTTGCTGGCGTTGCGGCGCCAGTTGAACAAAGGTTTTGATCGAGGTGAGGGGGTTACGGATCTCATGAGCAAACCCGCTGGCCATAATTTCCAACGACCGTAGTCGATCGGTCCGCCGGATTAACGTAGAGGCACGATGGAGGTCCTCCTGTGCCAGGTATTGTTCTAGGGTATTACAAGCGATGCGTGCGACGGTCTCTGCAACGGCCACGGTCTCTTCGTCTAGATGCACGTCTGCGCTGATTGGGCCGAGGGTGCAGATTCCGAGAACCTGCGTTTGGTTCCGGAGGGGAAGGCACACTGCTGCGTTGATTGTCCTCATGGCTGTGCCGGCCGGCGAAGTAGGATCCTGGTGGTATCGGAGTACGGGGAGGCGATCGGAACAACAAGAGATGAGGGGGTGATCATGCGGCAGGCTGGACGGCAAGTCCGAAGGAATGCTGTGCGCCAGAGAAGCTAGGAGCCGGTACTGTCCGGCGTCGGACTCGCGCATCCAGATGGCCGCTTCCGGGAGTCGCATCTGTTGCGCGAGGGTCGTCACAATGCCAATGCCGAGACGTGAGAGATCCGTCGCGTGTCCCACAGCGTCGGCAAAGTCGCCGATCATTCTGATGAGTTCCGCGGAGCTAGAACGGCTAAGGGGGTACTGGCTGTGTTCGTGGAGTCCCATAGTCCTGCGCAGAGAATATCACTCCGGGCACCACCGTGCGTGGTGTCGCCCGCCGATCTGCATGTTGTCTGCTGGAGAGTGAAGTATATATGCGCGCTATTTTTTCAGCCAGAGGAATCGGGTTTTTCAGCGGCGGCGAGCAGGATCTGTCCGGAGAGCGCCCGCACGAGTCTTGCCGGGATAGGAGTGATTTGGGAGAGGCGGTCTGCGAGACTATCTTCTTGGAACGCGTGCAATTGCCCGATGCGCAATGCGACGCAGCACTGTGCCATGCGATTGAGGGCTAAGCGAGCGTCTCCAGTGAATGCGTCGAGGCCGAGCTCTTGCAAACGAGGACGGTAGAGGAGAGCTATATCTGCCGAGGGAGTTACCGCGCTGACGATCAGTCTTCCCCCAGGTCGGAGGACACGGAAAAGCTCTCGCAGGGCATGAAGGGGGGAACGTGAAAAACTGAGAGACAGACTTGCCACAATGCAATCGAACGAATGGTCTGCGAAAGGAAGTGTTTCAACGGATCGACCGAGCACCCACTGTTGGGTGACGGGTGTCGGCCCTGAGATGCGCCCGGAGAACAATTGGTCCACGTGTTTCAAGGCGTCCCTGGTCGCGACCTGCGTGGCATGGAGCGCGGCAACGGAATAATCCATGCCGACATACCGAAGCGGTTGGTTAGGGCGCCAGGTTTGAGCGCGGAGGCGATAGGCGAGATTCAAGAGCAATAATCTGGCAAAGGAATGAATGCCGCATCCGACATCCAGTAGCGCGAGGCCTCCGTCGAGTGGTTGCAGGAGTTGATACAGCTGATCGACATATTGCCAGTGTGCCGGGAGTTCATCGAAAGTTCGTGTAAGGCCCGTTTGTGCGGCCCAGAGGCGCTCGCGGCCTGCGGTTCCGGCGGCATACTTGATGCGGAGTTGATCGCGCTCAAATCGTGCGCGAATGGAGGTGACGCGTGAGAGGTCCTGGCGGGGTGAGGCGATGGGATGCGGGAACGTGTCCGGTGTAAGGCAGAGCTGTGCGATTCGTTGCCAGCTTGCGCGCAAGGACGTCGACGAAAGATTGTCGGAAGTCAAAAGAGGAGACGGCAAGCTCACGCGACTGCTTCTTGGTCCGAGCCGATTCGACACATCGTCCAGGAGCGTTGGTGCCGGCGATGGAATCGGACATGCCAGGGCGCCCGGGCTGGTCACGAGAAACGCAACGTCGGTTCCGCAGTGTGTGAGATCTTCATGAAGCGCGCTCACCTCCGTATACTGAGCGGCAACGGCGTCGGCCAGGAAGTGATCGATGTCGAGTGGAATGCCCAGAAGATTGCCGAGCCCCAGCCGGGTCCCCGCCAGATGTTCCTGCACCAGATCCCGCTGATGGAGCATCGTCAGGCAGTGTCGGAGATCAAGTGTCGGATTGAGCAGTAAAAGGCGACGGATCCGCTTGTGCCAATCTTGGCGGCGTAACGCGATTCGGGCGAGGAGGTCGGGTGCCAGGATTGTAAGGGTTGCTCCGGGGCATTCCTTTTGCGCAAAGACCAGCACGGTATCGAGATCATCTTCCATGGAGGTGAATGTAGTGTGGGAGGGATCACCGTCGCTGAGTCCGATGTGGCGGCTGTGATCGTATCGCAGGACTTGGAGCCCGTAACCGGTCAGCGCATAGGCGAAGGCCACGTAAGCCAGTTGAGTTGTTCCGTACCCAGGACAGAGTAGTATCAGTGGACGTTGTTTGCTCTCTGCTCGGCTGGGAGAATCGTGGCACAGGACAATCCGGTGCCCTTCACGATTGCGTAGGATGTGTGAAACCGTTCGGACATGAGAGTCAGTCGTCGGTTCGGCGAGGTCCTGTGAGGTGCCGATCCTTGGCGCGATGAGGCTCCGGAGTCTATGTTCCTGCGCAGGTGACAGAGGTTCAAAGCGCACACCGACGTGGCGGCGCCCGTCCTCTGCCGGCGTGAGGCGAGACGTCCCCCTAGCCCGATGGCGATGTGTCCAGAGAATACGGGCCGACCAGGGGTCTTCCGAACCATCCGGCTGGGAAGCTTCGGTTGATGGATTGATCGGCTCGATAGGAACCATGCGAAGCACCTGCTGAACCTCAAACGAATCCGCTTCCTCAGGCAGGTCGATGCAGGCCCCTTCCAGGCTTAGATTAAGGAGTAGCCCCAGAGGGCGGGCCGGCGTGGCCGGCGAGCCGATCAATCGAATCGGACATGATACATTCAGACGGATGCCTTCACGTCGATCTGCCGGTACCGCAATGGATGAGAGGGGATCGGCGGGGCTGCGTTCTGGGGTGGCGAACAGCGGAAGGATCAAGCTCTCGAATGTGACGGTCGTCGAACCGTCCTGCAGCCCGTCGAGAAGTGAACGGAGAACATTGCGGTCACGCTCACCGCTGCTGGAAAAGGAAATCACGAAGTCTTTGACGGCCGGGAGGCGCAGGTCTACGAGTGAGGAGGAGCGTTCATGCACTATGCCTTGTAGTTCCAGGAAACTCACCGGTGTCTTGATGACGACGTATGCTGGTTGCAAGTGCACCGTGGTCGACAGATCATGCACGGTCAGGAGTGCCCCCCCGGTGCTCATGTTTCGTAGGACGCCTCGCAGGGTCTCACCTCCAATAGATAATCGAACTGGGAGTGAGAACAGCTTCCGTTCCGATCGGCGACGGTCGGGCCGTTGTCCGGCGCCGTGCTCAGCTCGAGTGTGGACGATGTCGGTTTCGGCGGACGGGAGCGGGGCCGTCACAGATTCAGGATGCTCGCCGGTCATGGATGCCGCCGAGCGCTTGCTTAGCGCCGGAAATCGAACCGTGATGGTCAACCCGCTTTCGACTGCGTGCTCAATCTCGATGGCGCCTCCGTGCGCCTGGACAATCTGGTGAGCCTGGAAGAACTCCTCGGGAGAGACATGGAAATCAGGCTGCTCGTGGACGGCAGAAACGGTGTGCCTGGTGGCTGCACGGATGCTGAAGCTCGCACAGGGGTGTGAGGCGTTCGACTCAAGCGCGGTGTCGGATCGGATGGGCGCGAGGTCGGGCGGGGTCCGTGACTCTGTCTGTAGGATGAGGTGGGCAGGCATGAGAGGTTCGGATGTGTATCGATGGGCATAGTCGAGAAGGATCCGGAGGAGCTTCTCGAGGGCATCAGGAGACCCTAACATGAGGGGGAGGTTCTCGGCGAAGTGCGTGGTCACGAGGAGTCCGGACCCTTCTGTCTCGCGCAAGACCGTCGGTACAATGGTTTGAATTATCCCGTTTAGATCGAGCGGGGCGAATTCCGATGGGTGGGCATGTATGGCTTGCGCCAGTTGATTGCCGAGCCGGCTCGCCTGCGAAGCCTTGGCGACCATCGTTTCAGCATGCTGCTCAATCTTGCTATGCTGAATGGTGCTCAGTAATCGTTGTGAGTCTTGTAGCAGTGTGGTTAGGGGTTGTTGCAGCTGACGAGATACCCGGACTGCTTCCCGGGAGAGCGTGAGTTGACGGTCGGTTTCCTGAAGTCGAGCCTCTAGTTCGGCGAGGCGATCTTGCTGCGCCTTTTCTTGTGAACGGTCGCGCAGCACCCCGACGGTCCCGAGATAGCGATTGGCCGAGTCGAAGAGCCCTTTGGCTGTCACCTCCACAGTGATCGCCGTGCCAGGACCATCCGCCAAGCCTTTCCGGTGCAGTGTGAGTTCGAGTCTACGTATGGAGCGGCTACCTGCCCGTCGTTCGTTCAATCGAAAGCGTCCCGTTGTCTCCAGCAGGGGAGGAAGCAGGAGTGAATAGTGTCGACCCGCAAGTTCTTCGGGCGTATAGCCTAGCATGGCGGTGACGGCCGCGCCCACGTAGGTGAATCGACCATCCTGATCAAGTTCGTAGGCTAGGTCATTCAGCGTTTCAATGAACCGCTGATATCGCTGAAACGTGTGATCCAGCTTCATCTGTAGCGATCGCTTTTCGACGGCTTCCTGTACGGAAAATAACAACTCAGTGATAAAGCCTGGCGATCGTTTGAAAAGGAGAAAGTCAGCTCCGTTTTGCAAGGCTTGGACGGCGGTGTGCGAGTCGCTCTCATTTGTCTGGAGGATGATAGCCGCAGAGGGAGCATTGCGACGAAGGCGGGTCAAAATGTCGAGACCCTGTTCCGGGCTCAAATCCTGATCAATAAGGATGATCTGCCACTCGCCCTGATGACTGAATGCAAGAGCGTCTTCGGATGAGTATCCGGCTTCAATGCGACAACCGGAGAAAAAGCCTCTCAGGCTGGATGTCACCAATTTGATTTCGTCAGGATGTTCGTTGATGAGCAGGATGTTGAGCGACGATTCAAACAACGACATGGAAGATCTCATGGTCCTCATGCAGGGGTGCGCTTACTCCGCTCGGATACTGCTGCGCGGGCACCCGAGAACGCACCACCGTACAGTGATGAACATGTTCTCCCTGCCGGGAGGACAATTGTGTCCTCAAGAAGTCGGTCCGAATGCATGGGTGATTCAATATCATACACCTTATTGAGAATCCCAGCCCGCTCCCTGAGGGGGCGCTGTTACTTCAGTAGGGGAAGGGTCTTGTCGTGATGAAGCAATATTGATCACACCCTGAGCCTGGGTGCAATTTGAGGGGAAATTGTACTGGGTCGTGGGTCTCGACGGCCGCTGGTCTTCCGAGCAGTGTCAAGAAGGGGGGATGGCCCACCGTCGTTGTTAGACGGCGGTGGGCAGCGAACCGAACGTGTCTAGCGCGCTGAGGCGGTGCTGGCAGCCTGTTGGCAAGCGCCTGGGGTCATATACAGTAGATAGTTTCCCATGCCATGCTGAATATCTGGGTTCTGAAGCGGGTGGTGGTGAACCATGACCATTTCATAATCATCGCGTTTGGTCACCGTAAACCCCTTGTCGTCCCGATATACCTGGTGCGGTCGAAAATCACGAAACGTGCCGTCGGCGCCCACCTCAGGGACAGTCCGCAGCAGGGTTTCTTTTGAGGTCTTGTTTTCCAAGGCCACCATGAGGAGTTCGTCGTGACCATGGGGATAGGCGAATTTGACGCAGCCGTCCATGTTGAATTTCAGGGGCGCTGAGAGCACCGAGACGCCGGGCTTGATTTCGATGCCTTCGTCGGTCTGGTCCGCGCCCCGCTGGGCGAATTTGCTGTAGCAGACGATGTTGACGCCCACCTGGTAGACATCCATTTCCTGCACCTTCGTGCCTTTCGGCGCCACATACATCGTGAACCGGGCCATCACATTTTTCGTTGGCGGGGCTTTGTGGTAGAACGCGACAACCGACATGAGATTCTCCCCCTTCCCCAACTTCACCCCGAATCCGTCTGGAAAACGAGCCTCCGTCATTTCCAAACCGGCGCCGGCGAAAAACAACGGCTCTCCGTCGCACGAGACGCTGGGTTTGTCGTTGTTCAGCATGAGGATGTGATGCAGGTAGTTCTTCGGAAGCGGCTTGCCCTCCTTCGTGAACACTTCGGACTTATAGCCGATCATGTAGGTGTCGTCCGGCAATTGAAATACTTTTTTCGGCATGCTGGATGCCAGATCGCCGTCGTGTCCAGTCGGGAGATCAATGGGACCGAAGGTGAGAGTCACCGTATGGTCGTCGATGGTAATTTTCGTATCGCCTAAACTCGGCATGGTGGGAATGGCATGGTGGTCATGGCCACCGTCGGCATAGACCGGACTGGTGGCCATCAGCAGCATGACCAGAGATAATAACGCACGATTCATAGCCCCTCCTCGTTGTGACAGACCAGCCGCCCGTGAATGTGTTTCTGGCAATGTCGGGTAATAAATCCGCCGCCCACTAGGGAGTTGCGGGGGGCGGGGTGAGTCGTTTCCACAGGTAGCTGCCGCCATGTTGTCGGGGCGGGATATTGTCTCTGGTACCGACGCGGACGTACCACCAGATTCCTTTGGCTTCGGTGCCGTCCTCGGAGACCACAACTTCAAACGCGCCTTCTCGGTCATTACCGGTCTGTTTCCAGGTGCCCTGCCAGCGCCGATCGTTGAAGCTGGTGGTGGAAAATTGCCCCCCTTGCCAGGTGTAGGAGCCGTTGCCCTGTGCATCGAGCGTGGCGACGTACTTCTTATTGTCTTCGATTTCAGTCACTTCCCATTCGCCGCTCAAATCGACGCCGTTCGGCCCAGGCGCCTGATTGTCCGCGATGCGATGCATCAAGGTGGCGGGTTCTGTCAGGGCGATGCCCATTCCGGTGTCAGGCTGCCTGGCGGATTCGTGCCAGGCCACGAGGATCCAGTTGCCATCCCGCCGTTCCATTACCCCTGTTTCACGTAACGGGAGCACCATGCGTTGGGTGTGATCGACGGGGTCGAGATAACGGATATAGTCCAATTCCATCGCGAACCAAGCGACATCACCCTTGCGCCAGAATTGCAGGTAGGTGATGGGAAGCTCCAGTTTGGCGACCGAGTCGAATTCGGTGCGCATCTCGGCAGCCAGGATCGTCCAGCCCACATATTTGTGTCCGTCGATCGTATACCCCACAGCATCGGCATCGTGTGACATGTATTTCGACATCGTAGGCAGATCGCGGTTTGCGTTTGCTTGCACGATGAGGCGCAGGGTGGCTTCCGGATCGAGTGGTTCTTTGGCCGCTGCGAGGGAACCACACAGCAGAACGGTGGCGGAGCAGACAAAGAGCCAGTGGCGCAATGAAATGCGGCCGGATCGAGGTTCAATAGGGTCAGGGTGCATAGATGTCGGAGAGATAAGTGGTCCCAAGCCTCGTGATTTCACGAGGAGACAATTTACGAAGGCTACCTGGAGCCAGGAGGTGGTGTCAATGGATATTTGCCTGATCGGGTATCTCCGTAATGGGGCAGACGACCGCAGTCACGTTGTCGATTCCTCCCGCATCAAGAGCCGTTTCAATGAGAGTTCGCGTGGCGAGTGAAGGGTGGTTCCGATGGGGTAGGACCGTGTGCAAGATGCGCTCGTCGGTCAACATTTTCGTGAGGCCGTCGGAGCAAAGCAACAGGAGGTCTCCTGGAAGGAGGTCGAAGGAAAAGAGATCGCTCTCCACGTGAGCGCCAATTCCCATGGCTCGGGTGAGCACATGACGGTCTGGATGGCGCGCGGCCTGGGCAGGGGTGAGGCGCCCGTCACGGACCTGCTCTTCAATAAGGGTATGGTCCCGCGTCAATTGTGTGAGGGTCTCCGCCCTCAGCAGATAGGCCCGGCTGTCGCCGACGTTCAGAACGAGGAGGCGAGGTGTAGGCAGGGGCAGGAGATGCGCCATCACCAGCGTGGTTCCCATACCGCGCAGTGGCGGGTGGCGATCGGCGTGGGCAAGAATGGATGCATGGGCCTGCTGCGCCATGGTCGTCAGGATGAGGGTGAGGCGCTCCTCTTCGTCGGTGTTTGGTGCAGATGGGGTCTGGGCGAGGGTGGGTGCAAACTCGGCAAGGGATTCCATTACGAGCCGGCTGGCCACATCTCCTCCCGCGTGGCCTCCCATCCCGTCGGCGACCGCCCACAAGCGATGACGGTTATCGACCAGGAACGTGTCTTGATTCGTAGGACGGACCAAGCCGCGATTCGTCTGCCCATACCCCGTCGATTCCCACATGCCTTGTCGCGTGCTCCCTCTATCTGATCGGAGTAAGAGACGGCGGACCGTCGCGCAGGGCGAGTCGGTCATACAGCCACTCTGCGAGCGGCTCAAGATTTTTGGTGTCGGCGGCGTTGTACCGGACGAGCTGATCCAGGGCGGCCTCGTCGCCTGCACGATAGTGATGCCATAACCGAACGGCTTCCATGCCATCGAGTGTCAGTAGATCGGAATCCCGTGCAATGTCCAATTCCCGCTCGATAGGTTTGAGCCCTCCCCGCAAGCCCACGCGTCTGGCGGCAAAGCAGAGATCGAAGTGAGGAATCGAAACCCGAAGGCCCTTGAAGCAGGTTTGTAAGTAGGGGATATCAAACACGCTCCCGAAAAACGTGATCAGTAGATCGGCTTGATCGAATTCTTCTTGAAGCGTGTCCTGCGTCAGGTCGTCGCCCTGGATTAGCGTGCGTAGGCGACCCTGGCGATAGAGGCCGATGATCGTCACCTGCCCTTCGTGAGCGGAGAGTCCGGTCGTCTCGATATCCAGATAGAGCGCTCGAGCGCCGAAGGTTCTGAACAGCCGCCAATGGTCTCGGGTATGCAGACAGTCGGCAAAGTATCGCGCATTGCGGAGGTCGAGCTGCTCCTGCGCCGAAGCGAGGTCGGCATCGTACAAGATCTTGCGTGAGGGTGAGATGCCTGAGAGGTGAGACTCTCGGCGAAAGGCCGTCCAATCGGCGATGCCTTCCTCCCAAAGCCGCCGCTCCGTGGAGGGGCCGATGCCTTTCAGATGCACGAATGTTGATGTCAGCATAGCTCCGTCACGATCGCACTCCCGGCTGGATTGTAACCTTGATTTCAGGGGATAAACAAGTTAGAGTCCGCGACTGGTGCGGAGTTTCGTACTCTTGAGTTGCGCAGTGTATCACGCGGCAGATGAGGGATCATGACCACGAACGGACCGATGAAACGTATTCGAATCAGAGTCGGCGGGATTCAGTTGGAGGCAGAGTTGAAAGGCACGAGGACGGCGGAAGAACTCTACCGGGCGCTGCCCGCCGAAGGACCGTTGAATGTATGGGGCGAAGAGTTCTATTTTAAGATTCCTGGTGTGAAGGACCATCGTGAAACAGCGACCACGCAGGTGAAAGTCGGCGATGTCGCCTTTTGGGGCGCCGGCCAGGTGTTGGCGATTTTCTTCGGGCGCACGCCGATGAGCATGGGCGCCGACCCGGTTCCGGCCGACCGGGTCAATGTGGTGGGACGCGTCCTGGGAGACGCAGCGACCCTGCGGCATGCGATGACTGCGACCACGATTCGTGTCGAACGGATTGAACCGGGGCCGGCGGTCGGGTAGGCTCATGGGCATCGGTGTGGTTGACCACACTGGATCGTCGGTTGGGAGTCTCACACGATGAGGTTGGCAAAAGAGCGGGTTCATCATATGGCAGAGTCGATGATCGCGCGGCTGCATGAGTTGGGCTATCTCGAAATCACCGGTGATCGGAAGGCGCTTCGGGAATCGTTGGAGCAGACGATGACGGAAGAGCTTGGCGTCGAGGATCGACTCAATGCCGAGGTGCGTCGGATGATGCAGCCGTATGAGCGGCAGATTGAGCAAGGGCAAGTCGATTACCAGAAGATGTTCACGATGATCAAACAGAAGCTCGTGCGTGAACGAGGCATCGTATTATAAGGCCCGAGTCATGTGTGAACGTTCGTGCCAAGACCCCCCAACGTCACCGCGGGGAACCGGAGCCTAACCCATGATCAGTGACGACAAAGCCAGCCATCTTGCTCATCTCGCGCTCGGTGCGTTCAAGAAGAGCCCGCATTGCCGATTGGCTGAGGATGATGGCAAGGTCTTGCGCGAGATCAAGCGGGTCGTGACAGCGGAATTGGTCCTGGACGCGGAGATTGATAAGAAAGTGCGCGCCAAGCTGGCCTCTTACTCCAGGCAGATCGTGGAGGGGAGTTCGGAATGGGATGTGATGTATCGGAAAACATCTGAAGAAGAACAAAAAAAACGCGCCAAGCCCTAGTCGTGCCTGGCGAAATATTCCGAAGAGGTTATACGATGAGAGTGGCGTTATGGATGACCCTCTGTGTGATGGTACTGTCGTTTTCAGCCTGCACCCATTCCAAACCGAAACCGCTGGTTCCTTTGGAATTAGCCTATGGAGCGAAGGCCGACGCCATCGCGCTGAACAATCAAGGGACACAGGCCTATTTGACCGGTCAGCTTTCGGAGGCCAAGACCTATTTCGGACAGGCCGTCAAGGCGGCGCCGGATTCAGGACAGGCCCATTACAATTTTGCTCTTGCCTTGAACGCGTTGGGACAGACAGACCAAGCCCGCCAAGAGTTTATCGAAGCGGCCAATCTCGCTCCCGGGGATAAGGTCATCTGGGATTCTCCGGCCTTGCGTCCCTTCGGAAGCCCTCAAGCGCAAAAGGGCCCATCCAGGGAACATCCGTATGGGACCCAGCGCCCGGTCATCGGTAGCGGGCCGCGCTAGTCGAGCGGCATGAAGAGGTTGACTGGAGGGAATGAAGACATGGCCGACGAACTAGAGGTGGGAGCCAAGGCGCCGGATTTTTCCTTGCCGGATCAGCACGGAAGCACCGTCACCCTCAAGAGTCTCAAGGGCAAGCAGGTGGTGCTATATTTTTATCCCAAGGATGATACCTCGGGTTGTACGAAAGAGGCCTGTGACTTTCGGGACGCCTTCGCGCCGATCAAGAAGGCCGGGGCGGTCGTGCTCGGGGTCAGTAAGGATGGGACGGCCTCGCACCAGAAGTTTATCGCCAAGTACGGCTTGCCGTTTGCTTTGTTGAGCGACGAGGAGACGGTGGTCTGTAAGGCCTTCGGAGTCTACAAAGAAAAGAGCATGTACGGCCGTAAGTATATGGGGATTGAACGGAGTACGTTTGTGATCGATCCCACGGGGAGGCTCAAGGCCGTGTTTCGGAAGGTGAAGGTGCCCGGGCATGTAGACGAAGTCTTAGCGGCACTCAAGGGATAGCGCTGCGGCCTGGATGCCCCTCGATCCCCTCGCTGAATAACATGGATCCCCTGGAAAAAACCTCGCATGCTTGCCGTGCCGCTGCATTGTCCTTGGTGCCCGGACTCGGACATCTCTATATCGGGGAGAAGCGCGGTGGCCTCCTGTTCCTGGCCGGGATACTCCTGATTGTCCTCTGGATGTCAGTGTTCGCCCTTGCCCTCGTGCCGTTGATCGGCCTGGTGCTGTTTTGTATGGGCGATACGTATCTCACCGTCACCCGCGATCGTGGACTCCTTGCCTAGCCGGACCGGTTGCGCTCCGAAAGGAAGATTGGACCATATCATGGCAGAATGGCTTCGTCTCGGGTCGCGCCCCATCCCACTGCTTCTGCTGCTCTGCTGGACGCTGATGGGCACCGGCGCGGCCGCCGAGAAGGTCTCGGGTATCCTGACGGTACGGGATGCGTTGACGTTGCCCAATCGTTCGGTTCGAATCGAGGCCCATCTTGCTGGGAAGAATTCAGCCGCAGGGGCTCTATGGAGCGGTGTCGCGCTGCAGCTGCAGATCGACGGCAAGCCGGTTGCGACGGCGAAGACCACTGAGGGCGGGCGGGCCTCCTTCGAGTATCTGCCGAAGATGCGTGGCATGTACGTGATCACGGTGTCTGTTGATGACACGGCTCCGGTCTCGGCGGAAAAGGCCCAGGCAACGTTGTGCGTGTGGGAGCGACGACGGCCAATTCTGTTGGTGGAGATGGACGCCCTCATGCAGCCCGGTTCGCCCGCATCGGCTCCTCCCGTGTCGTCCGCGGCAGGGACGAAGGGTCTGTCGGCACAGCCCGCGCCTGACGCGGCGAACGAATTATCGCTGCTGACTCGATACTACTACAACGTGGTCTATGTATCCGGAGGCGATCACTCGAAATCCGAGCCGGCCTCTATCGGAGACGAACGCCGATGGCTGGCGTTGCATGAATTCCCGACCGGCCTTGTGGTGATGCCTCCGCCCGGCGGGTTAAGCGCCACGATCGAAACCTTTACGGAAGACGGGTGGACGACCTTGAAAACCGGCATTGGTCGCACGCGGCTCTTTGCGGAAATCCTCTTGCAGCACCGGATGGAGGTGGTGGTGATTCCGGAATTGCCCAAGGGGGAGTTGCCGCGCAAGGCCAAGGCGGCGAAGGCATGGAACGAAGTGAGGAAGAAGTTGTGACAGCGCCGGCGATCCCTTTCTTGCTCGTGCCATGCGCGGGCTCAGCCGTTCATCGCCTGGGCACCGGGTGTGGTTCGGCGCGGTCCAGGGTGGAACGGTAGGATGGGCGCGCAGTTCAAAGAGAGGTGCCGTCGTGCCGACAAGGGACGATTCACTCCGGGATCAAATCATGGTATGTTCAGCGCCCATCAGGGCGTCATCTCATTGAAGGAGCAGGAGCCGGTATGTTGTTAGAAGGGAAGAAGGGGCTCGTCATCGGTGTGGCCAACAAGCACAGCATCGCCTGGGCCATCGCGCAGGCGGCTGCGCGAGAAGGCGCACAGATGCTGTTCAGCTATCAGAACGAGCGGTTGCGCGAAAACGTCGAGGAGTTGGTGCAGACCCTGCCTGGCGCGTCGGCGTGTGTGTGTGATGTCGGCGACGACAGCCAGATCGATGCGATGATGAAGCAGGCCGCCGAGAAACTGGGGCGGCTGGACTTTCTGGTGCATTCACTGGCCTTTGCTCCGCGTGAAGAACTCACCGGAGAATTCGTGAACACCACCCGCCAGGGATTTGCAACGGCCCTCGACGTCAGCGCCTATTCCCTCGTCGCCGTCACGCGGGCGGCGATGCCGTTGATGACGGACGGTGGATCGGTCGTGACACTGACGTACCTCGGCAGCGAACGGGTGGTGCCGCACTACAATGTGATGGGTGTGGCGAAAGCGGCGCTTGAAGCGACGGTGCGCTATCTGGCCCACGATCTGGGGCCGAAGAACATCCGGGTGAATGCCGTCTCCGCCGGGCCGATCAAGACATTGGCCGCGCGCGGCGTCTCCGGCATCAGCAAAATGGTCGATCACCATCGTGCCGTCGCTCCACTTCGGCGGGCGACCGAGCAGGGCGAAGTCGGTGATACGGCATTGTTCCTGGTGAGTCCATTGGGCCGCGGCATCACCGGAGAGGTGATTTACGTCGATGGGGGATATCACATTCTCGGGTCATTGGCCTCTGTTGACTAGAAGGCCAGGGGTTTCGCTCCATGATCCTGTTTGCGTGTGTTGCCTGATCAGGCCGACGTGATGCCGTGGCGCAGCCGGGCCACTCTTGTGTCCGTTCTCCTCCTCCTGTTGCTTCCCGTGCTCAATTTCGGTCCGGCCGACCCTGCCTGCCTTGCGGAGCTCTCCGATCGAGAAGAAGCGGGGTTGGTGGGCGCCGTCCGGTCCGTCGAGACCAGAGAAAGCCTGTTGGTGCAAACCGATCGGTATGATCCGCGCGGTCGCCTGATCGAACGCATTCAGAGCGGCCGAGAGATCTCTCAGGGTCTGTGGCCGCTGCGATTCGTGTATACCTATGACCGGGCGGGCAGGCGGATCGCCGAGGCGGTGCACGATGCGCGAAACGACCTCCTGAAAGAAACACGCTCGGTCTATGATGACCACGGGAATCGGTCCGCCGAGCTGGCGGCCTGGGGTGACGGTACCTTTGAGAATGCCTCCCTGTATGAATACGATGAGGCGCACCGGCGCACGCGAAGCCTGCACTATAACGCCGTCCGAGTGATCAATCGAAACCTGTTTGTCTACGATGACGCGGGACGTCTGCTGCGGGAGCGTTTCGAGCGCAACTATCGCTACGACGCAGCCGGGAATCAGATCGTGATGACCGATCGATTTGAGACGGGTTACGAGGTGGCCAGCGCCTATGACGAGCGGGGGCATGTTCGTGAGAAAATCGTGTCCGACCTTCGAGGGCGACGGCAAGGCCGATCCGAGTTTCGCTACGACGAGCAGGGCAATCAGATCGAAGAGCGGATCTTCGACGCGAATGAACGCGCCATCGAGCGCAAGGCCTATCGGTACGAATACGATGCCATCGGGAACTGGACCAAGGAAACGCTCGACTGGTGGAATCTGAACGACGGGCGCGAGACGCTCACACACTCCTCTGTTCGATCGCGCAGCATCACGTACCACTAACCCCCAGCCCATGTGTCGTGCTCGGGCGCCATGGTGTCTCTCTGCCGCCGCGAAGTCTTGGGAGGCAGGCTGATGAGAGGGGAGTGCGCCAGGAAACTCTCTCCAACCGATGCTGGTTCGTTGAGTCACGGTTGTGCCGCCGCTCTCTGTTATGGCGTGAGCGGGCCCGTGACGGGTTTCCCCGGTTCTGAGCCCATGGACGGCGCCGTGGCTTCTTGCGGAAGGATCCGAAAATGGGTGACGGCGAAGGAGACGGCTTGTCCCACAGTGAAGCGGCAGCGTCGGAATTCTTCCTTGTTCATACGGGAGCGGAGGATGAGTCCATCCGGGGTTTCAATTTCGAGCCGGTAGGCCACACCGAGGAAATAGATGTGCCGCAGTTTCGCCGGCTGACGATAGCGCGCGGGATCTTCCGCGACCTTTACATAGTAGGGACGAAATCCTACTTGCAGTGTCTGGCCGTCGGAGAAGCCGGCCGCTGGAAATTCGAGCGAGCCGACCTGCACCTGTTCACGCTGCACGACGCCTTCCACGATATTCATGGAGCCGATGAACCGGGCCACGAATTCCGTGGCCGGCTCCTCATACACATCGGCGGGAGACCCGGCCTGCTCCAGCTTGCCTTTCGAGAACACAATGATTCGCCCGGAGACTTCCATCGCTTCTTCCTGATCATGCGTCACGAACAGGCTGGTGACATTCAGATCCGTATGCAGACGGATCAGCCACTCGCGCAATTCCTGCCGCACCTTCGCATCGACCGCGCCGAAGGGCTCGTCCATGAGCAACACGCTGGGACGGGGCGCGAGGGCGCGGGCAATGGCGACACGCTGTCGCTGTCCACCAGAGAGTTGGTGCGGGTAGCGACCGCCTAGTCCTTCCAGGCTCATCAGCCCGAGGAGTTCCAGGACGCGCTGCTCGATGTCACGGCGAGTCCACTTTTTGATCTTGAGTCCGAAGGCGATGTTGTCGTAGACGGTCAAATGTTTGAAGAGGGCGTAGTGTTGGAAGACGAAGCCGATATTGCGTTCCTGCACGGTGAGGTCGTTCACCCGCTTGCCGTCGATGAAGATGTCGCCGGCGGTCGGGACTTCCAGACCGGCGATCAAACGGAGCACCGTTGTTTTTCCGCTGCCGCTTGGGCCGAGGAGGCCGAGCAGCTCTCCTTCGTTGACGACAAACGAGACGCCGCCCACCGCCGTGGCCGAACCGAACTGCTTCGTGAGCCCGCATACTTCAATCTTCACTGGCTTAATGCGCTCCCGCTTCCGCTACGGTCGTTTCGGCTCGGGCTTTAGCGATCTCCAACACCGTGAGAATCGCGAAGGATACGGCGAGCAGAGTCAGCGACACGGCATTCGCCGCCACGTAGTTGAAATCGACATAGCTCTGGTAGATGTGCAAGGTGGCCGTCTGAGTCAGCAACAGAATATTTCCCGAGACGACGAGGACAGCTCCAAATTCGCCGATCGCGCGCGCCACGGTGAGGGTCGCGCCGTAGACTAAGCCCCAACGAAGGGCCGGCAGCGTCACTTTCAGAAACACCTGCCATTCGCCGGCTCCCAAGGTCCTCGCCGCTTCCTCTTCTTCAGTGCCCAAGGTTTGCAGCAGCGGCGTGAGTTCACGCACCATGAAAGGAAACGTCACGAACAGGGTCGCCAGAATCATGGCCGGCAAGGCAAACAGCACCTTGATTTGTGCCTGGCCGAAGAATGCGCCCAGCAAGGTGTCCGGGCCGAACAGCAGAATCAGCATGAAGCCGGCGATCACGGGCGAGACCGCAAACGGCAGATCGATGACGCCGCTGATCAGGCTGCGGCCCCAAAACTGCTGGCGCGCCAGCACCAACGCCGTCATGGTGCCGAAGATGAGGTTCAGCACCAGCACGATCAGAGTAATTTCAGCTGTGAGGGTAAAGCCATGTACGGCTTCCGGCCTGGAGATCTCAGTCCAGAATGCCGTCAGCCCCTCGCTGAAACTCTGAGTCGCCATGTAGAGGATCGGTCCGACCAGCAGGACGAGAAAGTACAGCCAGACGATCCCGATCATCAGCCAACGCATGCACCGGCTCCCGTAACAATCACGATGGGCTCCGCCAGAGTCACATTCTTAAACGGCCGCTTTCGGCATAGCCGAATCATGGCCGCGCTCGTACGTCGGCCTCGACCATTGAAACAGTCTGGGCAGCCGTTCCCCTGGACGCCGAGTCAACCGTTCCAATAAGAGCAGCACCACAAACGAAATGAGCAGAATCAACACCGAGACGGACGTGGCCGCCTGGGGGTTATAGCTCTCGATTTCGCCATAGACATACACCGAAGCGACCTGCGTCTTCATGGGGATATTGCCGGCGACGATCACGATGGAGCCAAACTCTCCGAGCGCCCGCACGAAGGTGAGGAAGACGCCGGTCAACAGGCCGGGCAAGACCGACGGGACCGTCACCTTCCAAAAGGTCGTCCAGGGGCTGGCTCCCAAGGTAAAGGCCGCTTCTTCCTGATCGCGTTCGAGTCCCATCAGCACCGGTTGCAGGGAACGGATGGTAAACGGCATCGTGACGAACACCATGGCCAAGATGATGCCCGGCTGGTTGTAGAGCACCGCCATACCGCCCTGTTGGAGCCAGGTGCCCAATAGGCTCGTCGGGCCATAGATGGCGGCGATCATCAGTCCGGCCACCAGGGTCGGAATCGCAAAGGGCAAATCCACCAGCGCATTGAGGAGCCATCGGCCCGGGAATTCGTACCGCACCAGTACGAACGCCGACAAGGTACCGAACAGGGCATTGATAGCGGTTGCGATGGCGGCGGTTTCCACGGTGAGCCAGAGCGCGGCCGCTGCCTGGGGCGCCGACAGATCTTGGATGAAGCCATTCAACCCGGCTGCGACCGATTGTTGCGCCAGCGCCGCGAGTGGGAGAAAGATCAGGACCAGCACATAGCCGACCGCGGCGGATCGGAGTGCCAGGCTCAGTAACATGGGAGATGTCACGCGATCGCTCCGCTTTGCAGGATGCCGAAAATGTCCGCCAGCGGCGATCTCGCATCGTTCAGGCCCTCAACGTACCGCAAGGGTACGCCTCGGTCCTTCACTCGCTGCGGCCTTGCTGGACGGGCATTTTGAGCATCCTGTAAAAGAATGTACTTGTTGTGCCGTACCTGCGAGCTAGTTGAATTCTTGCGTGCCAAAACAATTTTCCAGACTCTGTTATCGTTTTCCTGCCACATCCTCGACGATTCTCGTCCAGAGTCCCTGAGGCCCGAACAACTTGTTGCTCACCTGGTCCCAGCCGCCAAGGTCCGCGATCGTAAACAGTCGCGCCGGTTGCGGGAGCGTGGCGGTCGAGGCCGGGGTGCCCGCGCCATGGTCCAACGGGCGAAATCCTAATTCGACAAAGGCCGCCTGCGCTTCCGGTCCGTGGAGAAATGCCACGAATGCCTCCGCGAGATCCCTGGTGTTGTGGCGGTCGGCATAGGTATCCAGCACCGCCGCCGGGTTTTCGATCCAGACGGTTTCGTCGGGGACGATGATTTCATAGGGTCGTCCACTCTTCACGCGCGGCAGCAATTCGTTTTCGTAGGTCACGATGACATCACCGACGCCGCGTTCAAACGTCGTGACCGACTCTCGACCGCTCTTATCCATGACCTTCACGTTGCGTTGAATGCGGGTGAGCAAGTCGGCGGCCTGCGCGGCTGCCGCATCTGGAGCCACCGGCTTTCCCGCTGCGCGCTGCTCGGCCAGTTTCATGCCGGCGCCATAAATCGCGATGACATCCCACATCGCGCCGCCGGAGGTTTTCGGATTCGGGTAGAGTACTTCCACGCCGGGGCGTGCGGCATCTTCCCAGCCCTTGATCCCTTTCGGATTGCCTTTTCGGACCCCGAGAGCCACGACCGAAGCGGAGATCATGCCGCCGTGGGGAGCCTTCCTCCAGTCATGGGTAATCAAACCGGCTTTAACGATCTGATCGACATCTCCTTCCAACGACAGCACGGCCACGTCCGCATCGAATCCCCCGATCATGGCGCGAGCTTGAGCGCCGGAGGCTCCGTAGGAACTGCGTATGCGTACCTCCTGCCCGGTCTTTTGTTTCCACTGTCGTTGAAAAGCGGGGATGATGCGCCGTTCGTAGGCCTCCTTCGGCACGCTGTAGGCGGCCAAAATGAGATCACGAGTTTCGGCGGCGCCCACCAGCGTAGACGAGCAGGCCAGCGCGGCCATCCAGGCGCCGATCGCGAAGCTGAGAGTCAGGTGTGTGTGACGAGTCATAGCGGTTGCGGCTCCTTCCGCCTATTTGGAATGGGCGAATCGACTCAACGTGTAATGGTCGAGAATGTTGGCAATGGCATCCCGGACCTCACCCATGGCCTGTTGCAACGGGCACGAGGGTGTGGCTGCGTAGGGACAGTCGGCGCATTTTTGATAGGCGGTCTTGCTCACGCAGCTGATCGGCGCCAGGGGGCCATCCAAAATACGGATGACTTGGCCGAGCGTGATGTCTTCCGGCGATTTGATGAGTGCATACCCGCCGCGGACTCCTCGACGGCTGGCCAGCAGGCCGGCGCGTTTCAAGGCGAGCAGAATCTGTTCGAGAAATTCCACGGGGATATTCTGTCGCTCTGCGATTTCATGGCGCTGGAGCACACGTCCCCCATACGTGCCGCAGAGTTCGAGCAGCGCCCGCAGTCCATATTCACTTTTCTTCGAGAACTTCATGCCAGAATATTTTGTCTAGTGAGTTGCTCAAGTTTTTGCAGAATAAACCAGCGCGTGCTGTGATTCAAGCGTTTCGGATGCGATGCGTCAGAGAGGCGCCACCTCCATTGTGCCGCGATCATCGCTGCAACTCATTGAAATCGGAGCTTCAGTTTCTTGACACCCTCTCACCGTTCTTGCTAGCTTCAGCCTGATTTTCATCAGCCATCACCAGCAGTCTGCTGCTAGATCAGGATATCCGGTGAATTTCCAAGACCTCATTTTGACCCTGCATCGGTTTTGGGCGGACCGCGGTTGTGTGATTCACCAACCCTATGATTTGGAAATGGGCGCGGGGACGTTCCACCCGGCCACGTTCCTCCGCTCCCTCGGTCCGGAACCCTGGCGCGCCGCCTATCCACAAGCCTGCCGTCGGCCGACCGATGGCCGGTATGGAGAAAATCCCAACCGCATGCAGCACTACTACCAGTATCAGGTGGTGCTGAAGCCGGCGCCCGACAATATCCAGGGGCTTTACCTGGAGAGCCTCAAGCAGCTGGGCATCGACCCGAAGAAACACGACATCCGGTTTGTGCAGGACGATTGGGAGTCGCCCACGCTCGGCGCCTGGGGGTTGGGATGGGAAGTCCGGCTCGACGGCATGGAGATTACCCAGTTCACCTATTTCCAGGAAATCGGCGGCATTCCGCTGAATCCCATCACGGGCGAAATCACCTATGGGACCGAGCGTATCGCGATGTACCTGCAGCAGGTCGATAACGTCTATGACCTGACCTGGACCGATGGTGTGACCTACGGCGATGTGCATCACCGCAGCGAAGTCGAATTCTCACGCTACAACTTCGAAGAGGGGGAGGTGCCCATGCTCATGGCCACCTTCCAGGCCTTCGAGGGAGAGTGCAAACGGCTGCTGGATAGTAAGCTCACGTTGCCGGCGTACGACTACTGCATTAAGACCTCGCACATGTTCAATTTGCTCGACGCTCGAGGGGCCATCAGCGTGACCGAGCGGACCTCCTACATCGCCAGGGTGCGGGCCTTGGCACGTCGCTGCGCGGAATCGTACCTGGCCGACCGGGAAGCGATGGGGCACCCCTTGATCAAGCAACCGCTTCGGATAAGCAAGGGCACGACCGTCCACTCACCTGTTTCGACTAAGTAGTTCATAGGTAGCACCCGACGATGCCATCCAAGAAGACCATGACCAAGACTGCTTCCCGCTCCAAAGCCCCCGCGGTTTCGGCAACCACGGAGCTGCTTATCGAAATCGGGACGGAAGAGCTGCCCTATCAATTTGTTGCTCCGGCCATGCGCGCCCTGCAGCAATCGGCGGAGACGCTGTTGAAAGACTTGCGTCTTACCTATGGCGCCGTCCGTACGATGGGCACCCCGCGGCGGCTGGTGCTGTTGATCGAAGGGCTTGCGCGGCAACAGGCCTCGGCCGTGAAAGAGGCGATGGGGCCTTCCAAGGCGGTGGCGTTCGACCAAGCAGGGCAACCCACCAAGGCGGCCATCGGGTTTGCCGCGGGCCAGGGCCTTGCGGTTCAAGAGCTACAAGTCCGCCAGACGCCGAAGGGTGAGTACGTCTTTGCCGTGAAGCAGGAAAAGGGACAGGCGGTGGCGGCGGTCCTGACGCAAGCCTTGCCGCAGGTGCTCGCCAAACTATCGTTTCCCAAAGCCATGCAGTGGAACCAGACCGGTGTGCGCTTCGCCAGGCCGGTGCGCTGGATGGTGGTCTTATGCGGCGGCAAGGTGCTGCCGATCGAATTCGCCGGCGTCAAAGCCGGGAATCTCAGCCAAGGTCATCGGGTGTTGGGCGCCAAGGTGTCCAGCCCCAAGGGCTTTGCCGTGAAGTCGATTGCGCAGTATCTGAAGCAAACGGAACGGCATGGGGTGATGGTGGATCAGGAGCGGCGGCGGGCGATGATCCTCGATCAGTTGGCGTCGCTCGCCAAGTCTGCCCGCGGACAGTTACACCAGGACGACGACTTGCTCGAACAGGCCATCTACATGGTGGAATCTCCTCTGACGATTCTGGGTACGTTCAAGCCGCATTATCTCTCGCTCCCGAAAGAAATCCTCATGACCTCCATGAAGGAACACCAGGGGTATTTCTCGTTGGTCGACCACAAGGGTGCGCTGCTGCCGAATTTCCTTGCCGTCACCAATATGAAGTTGTCGAACATGCAGCTGATCCGCGAAGGGAACGAACGGGTGCTGTCCGCGCGCTTAGCGGACGCCAAGTTCTTCTTCGATGAGGATCGCAAAACCTCGTTGGCTGATCGAGTGGTAAAACAGCAGGCGGTGACCTTTCACCAGAAGCTGGGTAGTCTGCATCAGAAAACGCAGCGTGTGGTGGCGATGGCGGCGCATCTGGCCGAACAACTCGGCGACGATCGACTGGTTCAGGAGTGCCGGCGCGCGGCAGAACTCAGCAAGGCCGATCTGTTGACCGGCATCGTCGGCGAGTTTCCGATACTGCAGGGCCTCATGGGCGGGGAGTATGCCAAACACGACGGCGAGTCACCGGCGGTGAGCGCGGCAATTCGTGAGCAATATTTGCCCCGTGCTATGGAAGGGGAGTTGCCCGAGTCTCTGGCCGGAAAAGTGCTCTCGTTGGCGGATCGCCTGGACAGCATCGCCGGTTTTTTCCTCGTCGGCCTCGTGCCGAGCGGCTCCGAGGATCCCTTTGCTCTCAGACGCCATGCTACGGCCATCGTGCGCATCGTCATCGAGAGCAGGTTGCGGCTGAATCTCGCACAAGCCGTGCGGACGGCGCAGGACGTGCTGCACGGCCAGAATGTGACGGCCACGCCCCAGTCAGGCAAGGGGGGAATGCCGGACATCTTCGGATTTTTGTTTGAACGGGTCCGCTTTTACGGAAAGAGCGCGCACCAATTGCGGGACGATGTCATGGAGGCCGTCCTGAGGTCGGCGGATCGTCAGACCATCGACCTGGCGGATCTCTTCGACAAAATGACGGCGTTGCAGCAGATTACCGCGCGGCCCGAGTTCGATCCGTTGATCGTCGGGTTCAAACGGGCGCATCGGCTGACCGAGAAGGAGCAGTGGGATCGCAAGCCGGTCGAGTCCGGGTTATTCCGGGAGGCTGCCGAGTCCGCCTTATATGAGACCGTGCAGACCAGTCATGCGGCCTATGCGGCGGCGATGGGCGCCGGGCAGTATGGGCAGGCGCTCGATGTGCTGGTTCGGATGAAGGGTCCGATCGACGACTTTTTCAATGCGGTCATGGTGAATGCCGAGGATCCGGCGGTGCGCGGAAACCGGCTCTCCCTGTTGAAGAGCGTCGACGATTTGTTCATGTCATTCGCTGATTTCTCTCAGATTATGGTACAAGGGACGTAGCGGATGGTGAGTGTTTGGACTCTACTTCAGAGAGCCTCTCCGAGTCACTCGAGACGAGTGCCGCGGCCGAACTGAGGGCGACCAAGGTCCGGCGGTTTGCGTCCGGCATCAGCGTCGTCATGATGGTGGTGTGCAACGCGGTGTTCCTCTTCGGCATCTGGGTGACCGGCGTCAACTTCGAACGGCTGGTGCGGACACCGGATATCTATGATTCCAGACAAGACATTTGCTTGCGACTGGCCTACCAACGTGTCCCAGGGTCGGTCAATCCCGTACAGTTTTGTTCGGAGTGGCTCAATCTTGCCGATCCAACCGGGAAGACCCATACGTTTGAGAAAGACGCACAAATCAAGCAGGGCGCAGACGGAAAATTCTATTTCGATTATGGACCGTTCGTGGACTACCGGCTGTTTGCGGTCGGCGCGTTCGTGGTGGGCATCATCGTGTGCGGCATTCGTGTGACCAGGCACGTCGTCAACCGTTACCGCATGCGACTGGAAGCCGCCGCCCGGCATTCGGTTCCGACTCATTGACCTCATAGCAGAAGGAGAGCGTCGCGTGGCCAAGAAATACGTCTATTATTTTGGAGATGGCAAAGCCGAAGGCACCGGCACGATGAAGGAACTGCTCGGGGGCAAGGGCGCCGGGCTGGCTGAGATGACGAATCTTAAAGTCTCCGTTCCTCCCGGGTTTACGATTTCCACCGAAGCCTGCGTTGAATACTACAAGCGCGGCAAGGCCTATCCTCCCGGCATGATGGACGAGGCGTTGCAGGCCCTCAAACGGATCGAGCGGTCGATGAAGGCCGGCTTCGGTGATCCGGATACTCCCTTGCTGGTGTCCGTGCGCTCGGGCGCCCGAGCGTCGATGCCCGGCATGATGGATACTGTGCTGAACGTCGGGTTGACGACCCAGACCGTGCACGGCCTGGCCCTGAAGACGAAGAACGAGCGGTTTGCGCAGGACAGTTACCGGCGCTTTATCGGCATGTTCGGCAGCATCGTGATGGGCATCAACCGCGAGCATTTCGAGGACATCCTCAAGCATAAAAAGCGGGAGCTCGGTGTGACGCAGGACACACACCTCGATGCCAAGGCGCTCAAGGAACTCGTCATCAGTTTCAAAGAGCTGGTGAAAGAGGAGACCAAGCGGGATTTCCCCGATGATCCCTTGGAACAATTGCGCATGGCGATCAACGCCGTATTTTCCTCCTGGTACGGAGCCCGCGCCGTGACCTATCGGCGGCTCTACAATATTCCTGAAACCTGGGGTACCGCCGTCAATGTGGTGGCCATGGTCTTCGGCAATATGGGTGAAACCAGCGGCACCGGCGTCGCCTTCACGCGCGATCCCGCCACGGGTCAACGGGCATTCTTCGGCGAATGTTTGACGAACGCGCAGGGGGAGGACGTCGTCGCCGGAATCCGGACTCCGCTGCCGGTGAATCAACTCGAAAAGTACATGCCGCAAGCCTACAAGGATCTCGAAGCGACCTATAAAAAACTCGAACGCCACTACCGCGACATGCTCGATTTGGAGTTCACCATCCAAGAAGGCAAGCTCTATATGCTGCAAACGCGCGTCGGCAAACGCACGGGCGTGGCGGCCGTCCGGATTGCGGTAGACATGGTGAAGGAAGGCCTCATCTCCAAGAAGGAGGCTCTCCAGCGCATCGGACCCGATCAATTGGCGCAGTACCTCTATCCCATTTTCGACGCGAAGGAAGAATCGCATTGCACGCCGCTTGGGAAGGGGTTGCCGGCCGGTCCTGGTGCCGCCGCTGGAAAACTCGCGTTGACGGCCGACCGTGCGGTCGAGATGAAAGCCGCGGGCAATCGCGTCGTCCTGGTCCGACAGGAGACCAGCCCGGACGATATTCACGGCATGAATGCCGCCTTGGGATTTCTGACCGCGCGCGGCGGCATGACCTCTCACGCGGCCGTCGTGGCGCGGCAGATGGGCAAGGTGTGCGTGGCCGGCTGCGATGCCATCGAGGTGCTGGACAATCAATCGGTGCGAATCGGGACCCAGACGTTTCGCGAGGGCGAATATCTGTCGGTGAACGGCTCAACGGGCAACGTGTACGGCGGTGATATCCCCGTCGTGGAGTCCGAGGTCATCCAGGTGCTGCAGGGCAAAATGGAGGCGTCGGCTTCCGAGAAGTATCAAATGTTCGAGTCGGTGCTGAAGTGGGCCGACGGCGTGCGGAAGCTGAAGGTCCGGGCGAACGCGGATGTGCCGGATCAGGCCCGTATCGCGCGAAGTTTCGGTGCCGAAGGGATCGGCCTGTGCCGGACGGAACATATGTTCTTCGCCGAAGATCGCATCCAGATCATGCAGCGGATGATCCTGGCTCGGAAACGGGAAGAGCGGGAACGGTATCTGGACCAGCTGTTGCCTTTGCAGAAGCAGGATTTCATCGGTCTCTACCGGGAGATGAAGGGGTTCCCGGTCACGATTCGTCTGCTCGATCCGCCCTTGCATGAGTTTCTGCCCAAGCGCGAAGACCTGATGGTCGAAATCGCGCAGCTCGAACTCACCAGCGGCGCGCCGACGGTGTTGGAGGAAAAGAAGCGGTTGCTGGCTCGCGTGGAAGAGCTGCATGAGTTTAACCCCATGCTGGGTCTGCGCGGGTGCCGTCTCGGCATTACGATGCCCGAGATTACCAGGATGCAGGCGCGCGCGATCATCGAAGCGGCCTGTGAACTCGCGAAGGAAGGCACCAAGATCGTTCCCGAGATCATGATTCCGCTGGTCGGAATGGTTTCGGAGATGAAAGCCCAGAAGGATCTCGTCCGCGAGGTCGCCACGGAAACGATGAAGCGATATGGCGTGAAACTCTCGTACCTGGTCGGCACCATGATCGAATTGCCGCGCGCCGCCGTGACCGCCGATCGCATCGCGGAGGAGGCCGAGTTTTTCTCTTTCGGGACGAACGACCTGACGCAGACGACGTTCGGATTCTCGCGCGACGATGCGGCCAAGTTCATCGACTTTTACAAGACCGCCAATATTCTCGATACCGATCCCTTTGCCGTGCTTGACCGGGAAGGGGTTGGATCGCTCATGCGCACGGCCATCGCCGGCGGGCGCAAGACTCGTCCTACGATCAAGCTGGGTATCTGCGGCGAGCATGGGGGCGATCCCAGTTCCGTGGAATTCTGCCATGAGCTCGGCTTGGACTATGTGAGCTGTTCGCCCTATCGGGTCGGAATTGCGCGGCTGGCTGCGGCGCAGGCGGCGTTGGCGGAGGCCGAGAGGCACAAAGCCAAGCCGAAGAAAACCAAACCGAGCCCAACGAAGCAGCGGACACCCAAGCCGGCCAAGAAGGCTGCGACCCGGACTTCCGTGAAGGCGAAACCGAGCAGCAAACGCATCACAGGCCGACCAAAGCGTACGAAGCGGTGAGGTCGTCCGCACGCGATCTGCAGTACATGACCCTGGCCCTTCGCCTCGCGGCGAAAGGCCGGGGTTTCACCAGCCCCAATCCCATGGTCGGCGCAGTCGTCGTCAGTCGCGGACAGATTGTCGGTCAGGGTTCCCATCGCAAAGCCGGCGGGCCGCATGCCGAAGTCATCGCCCTGAGTCAGGCCGGCTCGCGAGCGAAAGGCGGCACCCTCTATGTCACCCTCGAGCCCTGCAGCCACGTCAAGAAACGCACTCCTCCCTGCGTCCCGCTGATCGTCTCGTCCGGAGTGCGCCGCCTCGTGGCGGCCATGGTCGATCCCAATCCACAGGTGAAGGGCAGCGGTCTCGCGCAACTGGCGCGAGCCGGGATACGAGTCGATGTCGGATGCCTCCAGGCCGAGGCGATGCAGCTCAATGAGGCCTACCGCCATTGGGTACGGACCCGCCGCCCGTTCACCATCTTGAAAGCGGGGATGACGCTGGATGGACAGATTGCCACCGCAGGAGGCGAGTCCCAGTGGATTACCGACGAGGCGGCCCGAACGCATGCCCATCAGTTGCGCGCCGGCGTGGACGCGATCCTCGTCGGAATCGGCACGGTGCTGCGCGACAATCCCCGGTTGACCGCCAGACTGGCCGCCGACCCCTTGCGGCCGTTCCCGCGGCAGCCGCTGCGCATTGTGGTGGATAGCCGATTGCGTATTTCCATCCAGGCCGCGGTGTTACAGAATCAGCAGCAGGCCCACACCGTGATCGCTACGACGAAAGGTGCGTCGGCTCGTAAGGTGGCGCGCCTGAAAGCTCAGGGGATCGATGTGCTGGTGCTGCCGACGACCGGCGGTCACGTGAGCTTGCCGGTGTTGTGGACGCGTCTCGGACAACTCGGCATCACGAGTCTGCTGGTTGAAGGCGGGAGCGACCTCAACGCGGCGGTGCTTCGTGCCGAACTGCCCCAGCGGCTGATGTGTTACGTGGCCCCGTTGCTGCTCGGTGGGCAAGATGCGAAGGGGCTCTTCGGCGGACCGTCGCCGCGCCGCCTCCGGGACGCCGTGTCTCTGAAGAATCTGCGCATCGAGCCGATAGGGCGTGATATGCTGGTGCAGGCTGATTTCCCGACTCATTAGGAGCGTCGTGCGACTTTCTTCCCGGCCCTTCCGCCGACTTTTCCGATCCAGACGCGTTCTTCTCCCGCTGCTTGTCTCCTGTCTGCTCTGGACGGAGATTCCGACTTCGGCCATCCACTCCGCAGAAGAACGCTCCACGACCGATCTTGCCTCACAGGTCTGGCACTACATGACGACGCAGGATGGTGAGCAGGCGAGTACCATCCTCACGTCCATTCTGCAGCGGCCGGATGCGACGGTGCAGGCGGTGCAGGACCTGCTGCGAAGCGGTCCGCTCCATGGCCTGCAGCCGGTGGGCCTGATGCCGGATGAACAGATCGTCGTACGGGACCGAGCCTATCGGTATAGCCTTTCTGTCCCGCAGAGTTATGAACCGACCAGAGCGTATGCGCTGGTGGTCTGTCTCCACGGAGCGGGATTCACCGGGGAGGCCTACTTAGATCGATGGAAATCTCGGTTGGGGGAGGGCTACATTCTCGTCTGTCCGACCTATCCTGCCGGCGCCTGGTTCACCAGGCGCGCCGAGGATCTGGTGCTGGCGACGGTGCGCGCGGTGCAACAGCGGTACCGGATCGATCCCAACCGAATTTTCCTCAGCGGCATGTCCAACGGCGGGATCGGCGCCTGGTTGATCGGGATGCATCATGCGCCCATGTTCGCCGGTCTTGCGCCGATGGCGAGCGGGATCGACGATGTTCTGTTTCCTTTTCTGGAAAACCTTCGTGCAACGCCGGTCTATATCATTCATGGATCGCAAGACCAAGTCATGCCCGTGGAATTGAGCCGGAAGCTGGCCGGAGAGCTCAAGAATCTCGGGTATCCTTTCATCTATCGCGAGCACGATCGCACCCATGCCATGGCCGGGGGGCATTTTTTCCCGCGTGAAGAACTTCCTGATCTGGTGAAGTGGTTCGACAATCGGCGCCGGACATCTGTCCCGAAGGCTCTGACGGTCGTGCGTGATGCGAGCCATTTGCTGCCCTTCGGCTGGGTGCGGATCGATGCGACGGATCAGATCGCATCCTTTTCCGAGGATTTGATCGATAAACGAGACGACAGCATCCGGCAGCGTGCCTACGCCAGGTTGACGGTTCAAGTCACCGGGCCGAATCGGATCGACGTCCGGACCGACCACGTCAGGCAATACACGTTGTTCTTGAATGAGGATCTCGTCGATCTGTCGAGGCCGATCGTCATCACCACCGATGGACAGGCCTCGTTCGACGGTCTCATTCCGTCACAGGTCGATACGCTCCTGCGGCAGGCCCGTCTCAGAGCAGACCCCGGACAACTCTATCCCGCCCATCTCACGCTTTCAGTACCACAACGGCCTTCATGAGCAGGCATCGGCTGGTCGCGCGACGAACCGGCCTCATCGCGGTCGTTCTGACGGCCGGGCTGGCTGCGCTCGTTTCCGCTGGGCGGGCTGAATCGGACCGGTGCCTCCTCCCTTCGCACCATGCCGGAGTCGTCTTTCCTCTGGACCAGGTTGAGGCCGTCTGGGCTTGTCGGCTGGAGCCGATCATCACGCATTACACCACTGCGAATAAGGTCGGGCCAGAGCGCACGCCCTTGCCGCACCATGTCTTCATGTATCTCCTGGATCACCCGGTGATGGCTGCTGCCCTGGTGAATCGGCTCGACCTCGGGCTGTATAAGGCCGAGCCGCGGGGGCAGGGAGAGTTTTGGGCCACCGACGGAGAAGGTACGGACGGGATTGTGCATCCCCTGTTTCACGATCAGGAGACCCGGATCTACTACGTGGAGGGGAGCCATGACGGAAGGTTTCTGCCTCGGGTGAGCGGCAAAGCGGTGGTGTTGCTGACCCTGCGGTCGGTGACCGACAGCCGGGGTGTCGAATCGATCGACAGTACGATGGTGAGTTACCTGCGGCTCGACAATCGCTTCTTGTCCGGCATTCTTTCCTTGCTGCGTCCCCTGATCGGCAATGTGGTGAACCGCCAGATCTTCAAAGCGTTCGAGGCCGCTCGCCGCTTGGGTGGCGCGATGCGGGAACATCCTGAGCAAGTGTGGTTCGAAGCGACGGATCCACCGGCCTTGCCGGATGAGGAGCTGACCTTCTTGAAAGCCGCCCTCGCCGGCCTGCACAATCCCAGCGAGTCACCTCGCCCCACACCCTGATGAGACGTTCATGACCACCTCCCGCAGTTTTTTCTCTCTCTGTGCCCTAGGAGTGTTTTGCTTCATCAGCTACAACCTCGTCCGCATGCCGGTGCTGGCGTTGTTTGCCGAATCATTGGGTGCCGGACCGGAGCGGATCGGGTTGATCGTGTCCGTCTCGACGATCACCGGCGTGTTGCTGAAATTGCCCTCTGGCGCTCTTTCCGATATCTATGGACGGAAGATGCTCCTGCGTATCGGCGTGGTGGCATTCGGTCTGCCGCCGTTCATCTACCCCTTCATCTCGGACCTCAATGCCCTTACGGCGCTACGGTTTGTGCATGGCCTGGCCACCGCCATCTTTGCGCCGAGCGCCCTCGCCACCGTGGCCGATCTCTACAAAGAACGGCGCGGGGCGGCGCTGGGGACCTACACGGCCTGCACCCAATCCGGTTCCCTGCTCGGCCCGTTTCTGGGCGGTTGGCTGGCCTATACGGCGGGATTTTCTACGGCCTTTGTGACAGCCGGGTTGTTCGGTTGTATCGCGATCCTGATTTTTTTTAGTCTCCACCTGGATGAACCACCTCCACGTGTCCGGGAGAAGGGCCTGGCGCCGGTTCTCGCTGAAATGGCGAAGGGGTTTCTTGCCGTCGCTCGAAATCGGAAGGTGCTGATCACCAGTTCCACCGATGCAGCGAAGATGGTCGCCAACGGAGCCCTAATGGCGTTTCTTCCGCTCTACGGTCTCTCGGTGGGACTCAACGCCGGTCAAGTGGGCCTGTTGTTCAGTGTGCAGGCGGTGACGTCATTTCTCTCCAAGCCGGTGATGGGGCGTGTGTCGGATCGGGTGGGTAGGCAGCCGTTGATCGTGATCGGCCTGGCGATTTGCGCCGGGACCTTTATCACGATGCCTCATGTCGGCTCGTTCACGGTGCTGCTGCTGCTGTCTTCCGGGTTTGGATTCGGCGAGGCGGTGGTTTCTTCGTCGTCCGCTGCGCTGGTCGCCGACAGCTCCGAATTCAAACGCCTGGGGGCGGGGATGGGCATGCAGGGGACGGTGATGGACATCGGCCATGCCAGCGGGCCGTTGTTGGCCGGTGTGCTGATCGCGCATGTGAGTTACCAAGGGGCCTTCGCGGTCATTGCCGGTCTTCAGGTCTTGGCAGCCGTTGCCTTCTGGGCCACGATGAGGATCAGCCCACGGTAGTGGTATAATCCCGCCGCCGTTGCTCGAGGAGCCCGCCAAATTTTTCAAAAGGACGTGTAGAAAGATGGACACTGATTTTATCGAAATTGTGCAGCGGGCCATCGCCGTGGTGGGTGGCATCGGACTGCTGGGGTTTTGTCTGTACCTCTTGAAGACTCGCAAGGGAGCGTAAGTCATGTTCAGCGGTATCGTTGAAGAGATGGGGGCGGTTTCCATTCTGAACAGGGGGTTGGCCGGCACCAGGTTCACCATCATTGCCTCGACGATTATGAGCGACCTCACCATCGGCGCCAGCGTGAGTGTCAACGGAACCTGTTTGACGGTGGTGGCCAGGACGGATCACGATTTCTCAGTCGACGTCTCACCGGAAACCTTGCAGGTCACCACACTCGGCAGCGTCACTGCCGGCTCGCCGGTCAATCTGGAACGCGCCATGAGATTGAACGAGCGCATCGGGGGGCACATGGTGTCCGGGCACGTGGATGGGGTCGGGGCCATCGGCAGCCGGTATCAGGACGGCAACGCGCTGATTTTGGAGGTTGAAGCGCCGAAAGACATTCTGCGGTATTGCGTCGCGAAGGGATCGATTACGGTGGACGGCATCAGCCTGACGCTCAACGACGTCACCGAGCGTGCCTTCGTCGTCTCGATCATTCCCCACACGGCGAAAGTCACCACGCTCGGGTTAAAGCAGGTGGGCGACAAGGTGAACCTGGAATCGGATCTGATCGGCAAGTACGTGGAGCGCCTGCTCCAGGAACGCGGCATTCTCCCGCCCAAACCAGCTCCGGTGATCGACAACGATTACTTAAAGAGGAGGGGGTTGATCTAGAACGGTATGTCCACTGCCCCCTGATCGACTGCGAACCGGCTCAGTCTTCGATGGTCGAAATATCGCCCACGTCTTGGCCCAATTCCTTAGCCTTGAGCACCCGCCGCATAATTTTGCCTGAGCGCGTCTTCGGCAAGGACGACACGATGTCGATTTCCTGCGGCACGGCGATCTTGCCCAGTTCTTTCAGAACGTGATCCTTCAGCGATTGGACGAGTTCCTTGGAGTCCTGGTACCCCTGCTTCAGGATGACAAACGCCTTGATCGCTTCGCCGGCGGTCCGATGCGGCTTCCCGATCACGGCGGCCTCAGCCACGGCCTCGTGACTCACGAGCGCACTTTCGACTTCCGCCGTTCCGATTCGGTTGCCGGCAACTTTGATCACGTCGTCGGCGCGACCCATGAACCACATGTAGCCGTCGTGGTCCTTCCGGCAGACATCGCCCGCCGTGTAGCAGTTGGGAATGGTGTTCCAGTAGACCTTATAGCGATCGGGATCCTTGTAGATCGTCCGCATCATCGAGGGCCAGGGTTTCTTGATGACGGCGAAACCGCCGGCGTTCGCCGGCTGACTGTTCCCTTCTCGATCCACCACGTCTGCTTCGATACCGAGGAACGGTCTGGTGGCTGAACCGGGTTTAAGCGGCACGGAAGGCAGGGGAGTGACCAGGATGGAGCCGGTCTCCGTCTGCCACCAGGTATCCATGATGGGCTTGTCGCTGCCGGTCACGCGAAAAAACCATTCCCAGGCTTCCGGGTTGATCGGTTCCCCGACGCTCCCGAGAATGCGCAGGGTGGACAGGTCGTATTTCTTGGGCCAGTCCTCGCCGTATTTCATCAGGAGCCGGACGGCGGTTGGCGTCGTGTAGAAAATGGAGACGCCGTAGCGCGCGATGAGATCCCACCAGCGGCCGGGGTTCGGGTAGTCGGGCTTGCCTTCGGCCATCAGGATCGTCGCGCCGTTCAGTAATGGGCCATAGACGATGTAACTGTGCCCGGTGACCCAGCCGGGATCAGCGACGCAGAAATAGACATCATCTTCCTTGAGGTCGAACACGTATTTCGTCGTGATATAGGTGCCGACCATATAGCCGCCGTGGACATGAACAACACCCTTCGGTTTTCCGGTGGTGCCCGACGTGTACAGAATGTAGAGAGGTGTTTCTGAGTCAAGCGGTTCGGCTGGGCAGACGGTGCCCTGTTCCTTGAGCCACTCCACCCAATCGACTTCCTTCGGCGCGGTGAGGGCGATGCCAAGGGCTTCGCGCCGCACCACCACGACGGTTTCGACCGAGGGACAGGATCGCACCGCGTCATCCACGACACTTTTCAGCGCGAGGGTTTTCCCGCGATCGTATCCGACATCGGCGGTGATGACGACCCGGGCTTCGGCGTCCTGAATGCGGCTGGCCAGGGCCGGAGCGCTGAAACCGGAATATACCACGCTGTGAATGACGCCGATGCGGGCGCAAGCCAACATCGCGACGACTTGTTCGGGAATTTTCGGGAGATAAATCGTGACTCGGTCGCCCTTCCGGAGGCCAAGCGCCTTGAGGGCATTGGCGCAGCGGTTGACCTGGCGCAACAATTCTCCATAGGTGAAGATGCGTTCCTCACCGTTCTCGCCGACCCAGATGATGGCCACTTTGTTGCGCCGCCAGGTATTCGCATGGCGGTCGAGACAGTTATAGGCGATATTACAGGTCGCGCCGACGAACCATTTCGCCCAGGGATAGTTCCACTCGAGGACCCGGTTCCACGGCGAGAACCAGTCCAGTTCCTTGGCCACGCCGTCCCAGAATGCTTCAGGATCGGCGATGGACGCCTTATAGGCTTGGTCATAATCCTGAATATGCGCGGCCGCCTTCGTCTTGGCGGTCGGCTGAATGACACGACCTTCTTTCAAGAGCGTATCGATCTTCTCGTCCATCGGTGCCATGCCTCCACAAAGCGCGGGCCAGTCCGGCGCGCGGATCATTCATTAACGGCATTATGCGGATGGAGAGGAGGAACTGCAACCATTGGCGCGGTCGCGAGGCCTGTCCCAACACGAGCGAATACCACATGGCGCAAGGCCGGCAGCCTCTGTCTTTCTTGACAGTCAGGAGGAGACGAGGGTAGGCTGAATGCGTTGCACTTCACCGGATCATCTCTTTGATGCGCGTACCTCTATTGGCCTGTTTTTGCCGGATCGTTGCCTGCCTGGCGGCCGTGTATGCCGCAGTTACGATTGGAAGTCAGCCCATTGTCCACGCGCAGATGGGAAAGCCGGAAGGACTGTATTACAAGTCCTGGGCGGTCGTGGTCGGGGTCGAAAACTACCTCGTGGCGCCGAAAGCGCCCGGTGCCTTGGAGAGCGCGCAAGCGGTCGCGGCGGCGTTGCGTGAACTCGGGTTCGATGAGGTCATCGAACTGCAGGATAAAGAGGCGAGCTCAAGGCGGCTCCTCCAGATTCTCAACGATTATTTGCCGCGTAAGGTGGGGCGGCAGGATCGCGTGGTGTTCTTTTTTGCCGGTCATGCCGGGATCACGCAGGATTCTCAATCCACGGAATTAGGCTATCTGGTTCCCTGGGATGCCCAGCTCAATAATCCCGCCAAGGCCATCACCCTCGACCAACTCAAAGACTTCAGCCGGCGGTCGGCTTCAAAACACCTGTTGATGTTGTTCGACGCCAGTGTTCGCGGATGGGAGGTGACGGCGCCGCAGCCGCTTTCGTTGGAAGGCCGCTTATCGCCGGAAGACGATACGGAGAAACGGGCGGTCCAAGTTCTGACGGCGGCCGGAAAAGGTGACACGATCGCGCACGCGCCCGGTCAGAGTCCGTTTGCGACCGCGCTGGTGGCGGGTCTCAAGGGGGCGGCCGATCTCAATAAGAACGGGTGGATCATGGCCAGCGAATTGGCCACGCAGGTGAGGCAGGAAGTGGAAGGGGCGACCAAGGGCGCCCAGCATCCGCAGTTCGTGCAGCTTGAGGGAGACGGGGACGTCGTATTGATTGAAGGGAAAAAGGGTGCGTTCCAACTTGGAAAAGAGCCGACCAGCGAAGCGGACCGCGTAAAGGAAGCTCGCGTTCAATATGAACAGGCGTTTGCGTTGCTGCAGCAGCAAAAATCGGCGGAAGAGGCCTTGGAGCGGCTCAACCGGGCGATTACCTATGATCCATCATTCGGGGATGCCTATGTGTTGAAGAGCTACCTACGGCTGGAGGTGCTGCCGAACCTGGATGAATCGTTGGCCGCCGCGCGCGCGGCGGTACAACATGCGCCGCAGAATCCCGATTCCCACTACTCCCTTGCGCTGGCCCTCGAAAAAAAGGGGCAGTATCAGGAGGCCGAGCAGGCCATGCAGCAGGCGTTGGTTGTGAATCCGGCCTATGCGGATGTCTATTTCTCGCTCGGCGCCCTCTACGCCGACCATTTGAACGAACCGCAGAAATCAGTCGACGCGTTCCGTCGGTATCTGGAGTTGGGGGGGCAAAGTGAGCGCGCGATCCGCGCGGTTCAATCCAGCGCTCCCTCGGCTGATCACCCGTCTCCTTAGTCCTTACCTCCGCCCTTCAAGTAGCCGAGCCCGATCTTCAATGCCCGGCGGGTAATTTCCGGCCAGCGCACTTGGGGGTATTCCGCCAGCACTGCGGCCGCTTTGGGATCCTGGATATCGAGTTGAAGGACTCGAATGATGCCGTCTTCAATCTGAACATCAGCCATGCGTCTGTCTCCTCCGTAAAACCTGTGTCTGGTGTAGATGCATCCGCCATGTCGTCAACCGAAACAGTCGCGGCGCGTTGACAGTGTTAGGGGTGCATGTTAGCATAAAATCTGCTTTTTTCTCCCAATTGTGTCTGGTGCCAGTGAACCACACACGTCTCTCTCCCATCATCTTGCCACCCACAATAGAGCCGTCAGCTCTCATAGGCGTCACACCAAGGAGGAATCGCATGCGCAGAGTCGAGAGGGCTTTGTCCAAGTTCACCGGGGGCGCGTTGGCGCTCATACTCCTCATCGGGTTGACTGCCTGCGGCGGTCCTCCGAATTGGGTCAAGAAGGGATCGGGCGCCTATAACGAAAAGAACGATAAGTCGTTCTATGGGGTCGGTTCCGTGGTGGGTGTGCGGAACGAACCCTTAGCCTGGGACACGGCTGAGAACCGCAGCCGCGCGGAAATCGCGAAAACCTTTGAGACCTATACCGCCTATCTCATGCGCGACTATGCGGCCTCGACGACCGCGGGCGATTTTTCCCGCAACAGTGAAGAGCAGAACATCGAGCGGGCGGTGAAGACCTTCTCGGCGGTGACCCTGAACGGGGTGAAACCGATGGATCGCTACAAAGACGAGAAATCAGGAACCTACTACGTCCTCACCAAGCTGAGCCTCGAAGACATGAAGACCAACCTGGAACAAGCGAAGGAATTAAACGGCCAGGTCCGCGATTTTGTGCGGAAGAATGCGGATCGGTTGTTCGAGCGTCTCGAGAAGGAAGAAGACAAGCGGGCGACGAAGTGATCGCGGATGGGCCGGTGCGCGCGGGACGGGAGGAGCTAGCATGATCGAGTGGCGGAATCGCTCTGTGGGCCTGGCATTCGCATCGGTGGTTCTTGTGGGTGTAGCCTCGGCGGTCGGCGGCTGCGGGCATGAAACAAAAGTGACGCGGGTCGATACCGGCATCGTCACGGACCTCAGCGGGCGTTGGAACGACACCGACTCACAAATGGTGGCCGAAGCGATGGTGAAAGAAGCGTTGGCCAATCCCTGGCTCGGCAATTTCACCAAAGGAAAGAATCGCCAGCCGGTTGTCATCGTCGGTACCGTTCTCAACCGGAGCCACGAACATATCAACGTGCAAACGTTCGTGAGTGATCTAGAGCGGGAATTGACAAACTCTCAAAAAGTGACGTTCGTCGCCGGCAAGGGTGAGCGCGAAGAGGTGCGAGACGAGCGGCGTGAGCAGGCCGTGCACGCTCGCGAAGATACGCAAAAAGCACCCGGCAAAGAAATCGGCGCCGACTACATGATGCGCGGCAGCATCGCTACCATCTTGGATGAGCAAGACGGCGCCAAAGCGGTCTTCTACCAGGTCGATCTCGAAATGGTGGATATGGAAAACAATGTGAAGGCTTGGTTCGGGCAGAAGAAAATCAAGAAAGTCGTCGAGAAAAAGCGAACGATCTTTTAGCCCGGCGTATTCTGTTGAGACGCCACTTCCCATCGATCACGGCCTCCCTCACGGGAGGCCGTTTCATTTCTTCTCTCCGGATGCCCGTGGTCTTCGTGAGTCTGCTGTGGACACTGGCTGGGTGCGGGCTTTCCAGTAATCATTATCTTCTCATCGACCAGAGTCTGCTCGCGAACGACCCCCGTCGGGCGGATGCCATCATGGCGGAGGCCGAATCCGAGTACGGAGCACGCAATCGTCTGCTGTACAGCATGGACCGGGGTATGACGCTCCATCTCGCCGGCGACTACGTCCAAAGCAACATCTTTCTCGAGCAGGCCTCTCTGGAAGTGGAGCGGTTGTATACGCGGACTATCCGCACCGAAACCGCCGCCTTCCTCACGAACGACAACCTGCTGCCGTACGAAGGCGACCCCTACGAACACGTGATGATCAACGTCATCAAGGCGCTCAACTATGCGGCGATGGGGCAACTGATGGAGGCCGTCGTGGAAGCCCGGCAGATCGACCATCGATTGAATGTGCTGTCCGACCGCGTCCGAGAGCAAGACGGGTATCGTGAGGATGCGTTTGCCCGGTACCTGACCGGCGTCTTATACGAGGCGACGGGCGACCTCAACAATGCCTTCATTGCGTACCGCAAGGCGTACGACATTTATGAACGTACGCGGGGATGGGCTCGTACGCCTATGCCGCCGATGCTGCGCGGGGATCTCCTACGAACCACCGAGGCGCTGCACATGACGACCGAGTTTGAGGAGTATCGTCGGCAGTTTCCAGACCAGCGGTGGAGGTCGCCGCAGGAGCAAGCCGATCTCGCTCAGGTCGTGGTGATCGGCTATAATGGCCGCGCGCCGCGCAAGGAAGAGGTCCACCTTGATATTCCGGTCAGTTTAAGCGCGCTTCAACTGGTATTGCTGAATCGAGGGGTCATCCATGCCTCCGGTCGCCAGGAACGTCGCGCGGCGGACAGTGTGCTGTACGGCTTGAACGGACGCGTCGTGAGAGTGGCTTTGCCTCGATTGGTGCCGCAGAAAACACAGGTCTTGCACGAGTCGGTTACGTTGGTGCCCCGGGGTGGCGAGCCGGTTACGGAACCATCTCAACTGATGTATAACGGCACGGCATTGGCGGAACGATCCTTGTCGGATCGGATGACCGGCATCACGACGAAGGCGCTTGCGCGAGCCGCCATGAAATTTGCCGCAGCCGAAGCGGCGACACGCGGATCTCAGCATGCCGTCAACAAGGGCGATGCGCCTTGGGTCGGGTTATTGGTGGGGGTGCTCACCCACGGATTGGCGGTCGCCACGGAAGTCGCTGATACCAGGAGTTGGCGGACCTTGCCGGATGAAATTCAAGTGTCTCGCCTGTGGGTCCCGGCCGGCGAATACGACAGTCGAATTCAGCCGGTGGTTCGAAACGGGGTGGCGCCTCAGGCTGCCGTGTCTCGTCCGTTGGTGCTACGCGCCGGGCAGACGGTTTTCCTGTTCGAACGAGTGGTGTTATGAGGTTGCCGGGGTCGGTCACGAACAGTCGTCTGAAGCAAGCCGGTGTGTCGACGCTTCTGGCGCTGTCCCTGGCCGGATGCGGGTGGGGGATGGGATCGTCTCGCCCTCCCTGGATCGACGGCGGAACCGTGACGTATCCGTCCGAACAGTACTTAGTCGGGGTGGGCCAGGCCGATTCGCGCCCGCAGGCCACGGAGCAAGCCTATGCCGCCGTATCGAGGATTTTCAGAGCGGAGATTACGGCTCAGGCCAAGGATTGGGAATCGTACTTGGTTGTGGAGGCCCGGGGCCAGACGCGCACGGAACGACGGCTCACACTGGATAATGTGACGCGTGTCACCACGGACAAGGTGCTGGAAAACGTGCAGGTCCTGGATACCTGGTTTGACCAAAAGACGCGACAGTACTATGCTCTGGCAGGCATGAACCGGGCGCAAGCCGAAGCGGCGATGGTCGAGCGCCTCAGTGAACTCGATCGCACCATCCAGACGCAAGTGACCGAAGCGCATCAGACCCAGGACAAGCTCTCGCACGTGCGCAATCTCAAACGGGCCGCCAAGAACCTCGTCCTCCGCGAGGCCTACAATACCGACCTTCGGATCGTTCGATCGAACGGGCAGGGGAATCCATCCGCCTATCGTGTGGCCGAGTTGACCGCTGAATTGGAGCAATTTCTGTCCACCAATCTCGGGGTGGCCGTGGAGATCTCGGGCGACCAGGCCGAACCGCTTGAACGCGCGCTCATGGACGGTCTCGCGCAGGAAGGCTTCTCGGTGGTGAAGTCCGGTGCCGGTTCCGGTGCCGCTCCGGCGGAATTGCGCATCACGGGCTCGGTACGCATTAGGCCGATCGAGGTGAACGATCCACAGTTTCGATATGTTCGTTGGTGCGCGGAGTCCGTGATTGAGGAGGTGGCGACCCATCGCGTGGTGGGCGCCGTTTCGAAAGGCGGAAAGGAAGGGCATGTGACGGAGCGCGAGGCGGCTGCGAAAGCCGTTCGCGTGATGCAGCAGGAGTTTGCGTCCGATCTCGCCCGTTCTGTGGCCGCGCATGTGTATGGAGAGATGGATCTGCCGGTTTCGGCTTCGACGCCGTCCGGTTGCCCGAGAGAGGCGGGGCAGCCGCCGCTCAGTCGGTAACGGCTGAGAGACAACCATAGGAGAGAGGAGAGGGGATGAGTAAATTAGGGACCCGGAAGTCGGACGAACAAGGCAACGGCGCACGCCGACTGTCCAGCCAGGCGATGAAGAAACGTTTGCGCGAGCGGTTGACGGCAGATACGCAGCAGGTGCTGAAAAGCGCCATCGTGAGCATTTTTCGCAAGCAGGGCTACTACGAGGAATTGCCGTTGGATGAGTTACAGGATCGCCTCTCCAAGCTCCAGTCGCCGTTGGCGGACAGTCTCTTGAAGGGGAGGGTGTAGGATGCCGTACTACTATTTCGATTCGACGGCGTTGGTCAAGCGGTACAGCATGGAACGCGGGACGCGGGTGGTCAACAAGCTGATGGTGAAACGGGGCAAGGTCGCCATTTTGCCCATGTGGAGCGTCACGGACTTTTATTCGGCGTTATCCGTCCGCGCGCAGCAGGGGGAAATCACCCGGGACGACTGTTATTCGGTGCTGTACAAGTTTGAGATGGAAGCCTCGCAAGGACTGTTTCAGTTTATTTCTCCGACGATGGACACGTATCTGGCGGCGAAGGAGCTGATTTTGGATTATCCGGCCCTGCGTTCGCCGCAGCTTCTACACCTCGCCTTGGCGCTGGAGCTCAAGCCGCTCCGGCTGACGGTCGTGAGTGCGGACAAGCAGCTATTGGCGGCCTGTCGTCCAGCCGGCCTGCACATCATCAATCCGGAAGACGACTAGCAGGAGCGGGATGCGGAACAGTCCGCCGGCGGCGGTCTCGACATCCGTGAAGGGTGAATCGTGAAGCGTATCTCGTCAGGGTCAGAGCATATGGCTGGTGGCGTATAGCTGAGAGTAAAGAAGCCCACTCTCGATTTCTGGCCATACGCTATGAGCTATATGCCATAAGCTCTTTTCTGCGGACGAGAGGATCGGACGACGGAGCAGGTATTCATGAATAGTCCGGGCTAGCTGGGACAACGAAATTCCCCTTGCATCGAGTCCAGCACGATCGCCCAATCTTCCGTACTCTGCTGCGCCGCCTTCCGTCGGGAGGCGGCGGTATTGTTCGCATCCGTATCATCCGGCCGACCGAGCGCCTCTTGCGCGTGGTGCAATTCGAGCCTGGCCAGTTGAAGACTACCGCACACACCGGCCGACGCAGGGAGCTCACCTCCGGCTCGACGAAATAGGGCGACGGCTCGATAGCCGTGCTCCTGCGATCGATAGAGGTGTTCCGTTGCTTTGAATGCCTGCCGCGGCCCCGTTTCCGTCTGCCGCTTTGCGAGTTGCGAGGCCATCAGCGCAGCGCGTCCCATGTTCATCGCCGCGCCTTCCGCGTCGTCATTGCCCATGGCGTCCTCCGCCTTCGCTCGGAGACGGTCGAGTTCCGCTGCCTCTCCCATCACCTGAGCCTGAGCCGGTCCCGCGGCACAAACCAGGAGGGCCATGGCCAGGACCAGTACGGCGACGCGGTGTCCGGGCAGGGTCCAGCCGCCGCCGATTTCGGTACCGCGCGGGCCTGCTATTGCACGTACTCCCAGGTATCGATCTGCTTGATACTCCAATTGACGGCTTCCTTCAATTTGACGAGACTCGGATCGGCATCGTTTTCGCGGACTCGATACAGCGCTTTCTGAAGGTTGAACAGCGGCTCATAGGCGCGCCTGTCCGGTAATTTCCCCAGCGCCCACGCAACCTCGGTTTTCACCGCGACATCCTCGGTGTTCAAGGTTTCGAGCAGAGGATCCACAATAGTGAAATCGCCGTGCAATGCACCGGCGATTCCCAGGGCCTTGGCCGCCGGCGCGCGCAAATCTGGCGCGCCTTGTTGCATCGTCTTGATGAGAACAGGAATCGTGTCTTTCTGGCCGATATTCCCGAGCGCCAGGGCCGAGGCTTTCGCAATGCTGCGGTCGGCGCCGTTCAGCCCGTCCAGGAGGCGCGGGACCGCGTCGACGGAGAAGAGCTCGCCGAACAGCGTCACCAGCTTCACCTTGCGCGCGACCGGGGTCTTCGGATCGTCGTAGAGGCGGAAGAGACGGGCTTCCTGTCCCCATTCAGCAGTGAGGAGAGCGGGAAAATCGTACTCCTCCAGGCGGGTTTGCAACTTGGCCATGGCATAGGTCGAGGGATCGTCGGCCTTGGCGAGCGTCGCCGCGGCGTGGGAATCCTGGAAATCCGTGCGGACCTCCTTGCGCCAGGCCATTTTTTTTCCATCGAGGACATAGCCGAGCTGGCAGGCCGGCCCTTTCCAGAGCCGTGACGGGGAGTCCGGCAGGTCGGCATCGCTGCCCATCGTCGTGCTGCCTTCCCAGGTCTTTCGTTGCTCGCATTTGACCTTCAACTCCACGTCGTGCGGCTGAGCCGGATCGGTGACGGTTGTGTAGCCGAATTCTTTCATGCGAGTGGAGACCACTTCGACCAGCGGTGTCGCATCGATGCTGCCCTTGTCCGAGAGGGCGATGACATCGATCAACACACGATCGATTCGCTCCATGTGAGTTTTTTGCTCGGCGGACAGGGCGTCGCGGCGCGCCCAACTCGTATCGCCAAGAAGTAACAGCGCCCCCAGGGTAATGAGCGAGAAGATGCATCTCATATCGGCTCCGTTCTGCTGAAAGGACGGTGATCAGGAACCCTCAGGTCACTCTATACAACCAGTTCCGCTTGTTGCAAGTTGCGCCAACCGGAGGGCCGTCCGTATAATCGCGCATGTTGACGGGAACACGACTCGCCTTTATCGGCGGCGGCAATATGGCGGAGTCTTTGCTGGCCGGCCTGCTGCGAAAAGGGGTGGCCACGGCCGAACAGATTGCCGTCAGCGATCCTCAATCCGATCGCCGGAAGCTGCTCGCTGAGCGATACAGGGTAGCGGTCCAGGCCGACAATCGCGCGGCGGTGCGGGGCACGGAGCTCGTCGTGCTCTGTGTCGAACCGCAGGTACTCGATACAGTGCTGACTGAATTGACCCCGAGTCTCAAGGCTCAGCCTCTGCTGATTTCCGTCGCGGCCGGGTATCCTCTTTCTCGGCTACAGGCTCAGCTCAAGACGACCAGACTGGTTCGTGCCATGCCGAACACGCCCTCGACGATCGGGGAAGGCGTGACGGCGTTGAGCGTGATGCCGGGCTTGTCTTCCGAGGACCAGAACCGAGCGCGGCGCCTGTTCGAATCCGTCGGTCAGGTGGTCGTGGTGGAAGAGCGGCTGATGGATGCCGTGACGGGCCTGAGTGGAAGCGGACCTGCCTACGTGTTCGCCATGATCGAGGCCTTGGCGGACGGCGGGGTGTTGATGGGATTGCCTCGGGCCACCGCGCAACTCCTCGCGGCGCAGACGCTGGCCGGCGCGGCGCGCATGATACTCGAACAGGGGATACACCCGGCGGTCTTGAAAGACCGTGTGGCCTCGCCCGGAGGCACCACGATATCCGGGCTCTCCCGTCTGGAGCAGGGGCGGCTCCGCGCGACCTTGATGTCAGCCGTCGCCGCGGCGACGCAACGATCGCAGGAGCTGGGGCAGGAAGAGGGTCATGGTCTCTAACAAGGAGGGTCGCTCGTGCAATATTGGGTGAAAGTGGTGTTTGCCGACAATCAGGAACTGCTGGTGAAGGATGCGATTCGTCACACGATCAGCGAAGACATGGAAGTGTTGGAAGTCGATTCGGCTAAAGAAGTCATCATCGTTCCCATGAAACAGATCAAATACATCGCCTGTGATGCGACGGTGTTCGCGCAGAAAGCCAAGGTATAGGATTCTTCGCTGTTCCGGTCACGGTTTTCGGCCGGTGTAATCAGTTCCATTGGACGTGGAGTGATCTCCTGCTTCACAGATGGCTGTGATGAGTGTGGCGTCGGTAAGCGGGTTCTGCTGTATGGTTGTGAGCGTCCTTCACATGCATTGACACCGAAACCATGGGGGCATAGCATATTTTTATCATTCAATTCGCATGGCACCATGAATGTAAAACAGATCCTTATCCTCTTCGCGCTGATCCTTTTCTTTGGCTTTAGCTTCAATGCCCAGGCATGCCTTGTTCCTGTCTATTCGGATGTCACCATGGAGAATGGGTGTACTGAACCGAAACAAGAACCCATTCGGCAATTCTGCGACACCTTCAAGTTCCTCGGACCTCAGTCTGTTTCAGACTCCCCTCATCCCTTCTTCTCCCACACCGTTGACTCCTGCTCAGCGACGCCCCTCACGACTTCGCTCCAGAATTCTTTCCTCCTCAACCAAAGTGGTGTGCATCGCCTGTCAGGTAGTTCTCCACCGGATGTCCTTTCCATCACCACAGTCCTACGCATCTGATCCCTAGCCGTCCCATTCCATAGCGACTTCATGCGTCCCCATCGGCTGAATGTGCCATGAGGACGTTCGGAGGTCAGGTCTGCCATACGAGCACGATACTTACGCGCGCCGGGTATTGTGCCGTTTCCGCAGGGAAGGAGGTGATGAACGATGTGCCCATTAGAACAAGCCTTGGGTTACTGCCCCTGGGGAGCAGTAACTCAACTACTGTCATGGCTAGGCTGGCAATAGTCTAGAGCAGGATGTCTAGGCACAGGGAGGGGTGCGCGCGGCAGCGAACCCTCCCTGACTTGCTTCAGACTCATTCCATGATCCACGTGAATGGGTTCGCCGCGGCCTGAACTCATGGCGGCGATGCGTCAGCTTGGCCGTCCATCTGGCTGTGTCCATGTCTCGTTGCTTGAAGGTAAAGGAAGAATGCAGATCATGAGGAGAGAAGTCCACGGAGGAACCTTACCCCAAGAACCCGCCGGCCGTTCCGGACAAACCGGACCGGACGGCTGGGGATTGGGAGCGCAGCCCCGGCTTCACTTGATTCATATGGTCAGAGTAGAAAGACTATCCTGTTCCCGAAATCAGAATACTATTTCTGGCGGTCATTGACGGTGCTAGCAGAATCGTTTGATGCATGAATCCAGGAAAAATTTTAGGAAGGAATCAAAAGCTCCAGCTGGGCACTATAGTTTCGATACTCACAATTCAGATGATTTAAGAGATCTTTGGACTCGAGTGGTCGAAGGTTAGCTCGCGCTGCGCACGAAAAAATGATCATCGTCGTTTGTCTAACCTCCAGGAGGGAATGTGGAACCAGTCCTGATAAATAACGGCAAAAGTCCCAACGAACCATACAACGCGAGACTTGGTTTGACACGGTCGATTCTCGCCATGTGCACGAAAACTTTCGGCTTGATCTGCGGAAGATGGACTTTGAGCCTCAACGGATGGAAGGCTCGCGAAATCGTGCGCGGTGAAGCGAAGAAGCCTATCTGGCGCGTCGTCGAGCCGTTCTTCGTAACTCTGCAACCATTCCGCACTGATCTCGCGACCTGCTCCAACGACTGAGACACATATTGGCATTGACATGGTGCTCGTCAGAGTGGGAAACGGAAAATCTTATCCCAGGTGTCAAAATAGACTGCATCGATGCTGTCCGCACGCGCTAGAAGGACGTAACCACCACCTTGCAGGAGCATCCATCTTCTGGACTGCATTAAACGAGGCGTCGAACGCCTTCAAACACTCTTTTGTGCAGTCGGATATTACCGTGGTTTTGTAGGGGATGAGCCGTGTGTGTTCACGCTCTAAGTTTGGCTTACAATGCTGATTCAGCGTCGGATTCTACAGCGCTCGCTGACGTGTATTGCAAATCTTTTAAGTGTTTCTACGAAGAAGCGATGAATTGGCTAGGGCTTCGGAGAGGCATCGCCCTCAGCCGTCATCATAAGAGTTCAAGCTTTCGGTTACATAGATAATACGGTCTCCGATTAGAGTCCCGTAACCGTACCTTATGTGTGGAGAGCTTCGCTGATCAGGTGGGAATTGACTATTTGGATAGGAAAGCCTGTGAATGAGGTCACATGATTCAAAGAGAAAAACCAGCATCATTTCAACCGTTCTGACAATGTTTTGGAGTATTTTGTAAAAAACGTCCTAATGGCGATGGGCGTCTTAGAATGAAAATTTCGAGTACGGTGGGGAGCACGTTTTGGCGATCGACGTGCTGAAATCTGCAACGCCCAATTTCCGTTCTGGCCTGGGATGTTCCACGCACCTGGGCGTTGCGGATCAGGAGAGCGGAACCGTGCTCCAAAATTAGAAATTATCGAGCCTTGTGGCTTCCATCGATCTTCTTCTTTTTGGCGATCCCATCCACGAGCCGATACCGGATAGAAGCATTTTTACGATTCTGAACAGTTCTCGTCGAATGATCGGATCTCGCATAAATTGGTTGCATCCTCGATTTCCCATTGCGGGACAGCTCGATCCGATATGGATCTTAGGACGAGTGACTTTGTTCGAGATCTTCGGATTCGCAATAGTTCTCCACCAATTGAGAGCTCCCTGTGATCTTCGGCATTTCGAGCACTAGGCCGAATGCTTCCTGTCAACATTGCTTGGAGCGCAGGATCCTGAGAAAGACGATGCGCGGCCACATCTGCGCCTACCCAGGATCTGCCTCCATGGGAAGAACCTTTGAATAGTGTTAGGTGAAATGTTCGCTCCATCAAAGTCCACCTGGTCTGCTAGTTTGATCTCGAGATTCTGGCTTTCACCACCAATAGTCGTCTCCGAACGAAATCATCTTACGCTGGGAATCATCATCAGGGGAGTTTATCTCCGGAGCTCCGTCCCGCAATTTATCGATCGGTCTTTTGTTGTCAGATGGAGTACTTCACCAGGACCTCTGGTAAACATGTCGCGGTTTCATAAATCTTACCGGTGCAAACTGTATCATTCTCCGGTATAAAATAACTGTTCAACGTACTCGCCGACATTTTTCCATCATTGTCATCGCTCTCTTTAATCCTCCGGTTTGTTACGCAGTCGGATAAGGCTGGACACAATCGGGAGCGATCAATCTCAGCATGACTTAATGCAGCGGGATTTAGGAACATATTGCGAGTGCTTCATCCTTATCCATCGCATAATGAAGGCCGTTGAGGCATTGCAGAATGTCTGCATAGCTAAAGATCCATTGAGTTTAATGGCTGTCTATCCATAAACTGAGGTTTTACACCGAGGATGCCATATAAGAAGACTTGAGTCTGGGGCATACATACTACCATTCCCAAAGGTTGGGGTCGAGGAAGCCATTCCCTACTTCAATCTCTAAATTGTCTTCCTGATCTAAGTATTTTTTTTGGTCACGGTTTTGGTCACGGTTCAAGGTCAAATTTGGTCCTAAATGGTCGTAAGTGAGTTGGTGTCGCGATGGCCACTTTCTCTTTATATTCCATAGGCTAGCGCAGTAAATTGCAGTCAGTCGCAATTTGGGCCTTTCGAACAAGTACATCGCCTGCGATTGCGATGAGACGGAGGTGAGGCTGCAAGTTTCGCCTCATTTTTTATTGGTTCAGCGACGATACGGAGAGAATGCCCGGGGGAATCTTGACGATACTCGATTGGATCACATCGGGGAAAGGCCGGTTATAAACTCTTCTTCGAAGCGGCCTGTTACGTTCCGCGCACCGACCGTATCGGTCTTGCAGTGGAGGACTCTTCAGTTCCCAAGGCTTCATGGCAAATCCGGGAGTCCGTCGATGATTTGACCTGTTCCAAAATGCCTTGCGTTACCAGCAGGTGCTTGAGTTGATCCGGGGTGGGAAGGCTGTCCAGCATGACGGCGGCGCAGACTGCGAGGGTCCGTTCCACCTGATTATTGAGGATAATTTTGAATTTGGTGTCGGCCAACGGGTCTCGTCGATTCGGCGCTGCTTCGACGATATAAGGAGCTGTAAATTCGCCGGCCAGAAATTCACGGATGACGTGAATTTTTCTCTCCGCATAGTCGTCTGCCATTGGTGCTCGTCCTTCTGTTTCCTCGCCGATACTTTTCTTCGTCGGTGTTCTGTGATTCGTCCTCTACGGGGATCCTACGACAATCGGCGGGAAGGCGGCAAGATGCTCATCGGCCATGATTGGCAGGGTGTCTGGCCGGAAACGTATCCCGGTTTGCGGACGAATCCCACGCGCTTCAGCGCGCTCCTAGCAGCCGCTGCAGTTCTCCGCCGGAGACGCAGCATGGGTTCGTGGTGAAGACTCGTCTGGGTGATCTCACGCCCGCTACACCCGGTCTCCGACGGGATCCCACTCGTGGTCGCGGTCCACGGCGTCGATCATCCGCTCGAAGATATCGGGGATCGCGCCGGTGACTCGATTCCAATTCGAGATCATCGGCACTCCAAGGGGGTCTTCTAAAAATGTCTCGGTGGCGATCTTCATGCCCTTGAGAAAGACTTCGACGGCCATCCGTTCTTCGTGCCGATCGAATTGCAGGCTGTTGATGGCCGCATCATTCTGATACCGGGTGATCGCTTCCTGCGCGGTCTGGAGATAGGTGGCCCGCAAGGTTTTGAGGATGGCCTCCGATAACACCACGCCTTCGCTCGCGAGGTTGCGGAAGAGCGATTTGGTGATGTCGACGCACATTTTCTGCAGTCCCTGATCGGCATTGTCCGCCGACAACGCCTGATGTTTGTGTTCGTACGCGTCGGCGATGTCGGCTTGGCAGATCCGCCTGAGCGCGCAGTTGCGATAGATTTCGGAGAGGACTCCGACCTCGAGTCCCCAGTCGCCGGGAACCCGGTTGATCCAGGCGAGATCCCGGACCATCGCGAATTCACCAGCCAAGGGATACCGAAAACTGTCCAGAAAGGTCAGCAACGGATGGGATCCCGCCACCTGTTGGAGGCTGCGGATCAGCGGCGTGAGGTACAACCTGGTGACTCGACCGTGGAGGCGATCCGTGACCCGGCTGTAGTAGCCTTTACAGAATTCGTACCCGAGATTGGTGTTGACGATCGGGTAGCAAAGCCTCGCGAGATATTCCCGGTTATAGCTCAGAATGTCGCAGTCGTGGAGCGCAATGACGTTGCTTTGTCCGCGCGCGAGGACATAGCCGAACGCCATCCAGCAGCCGCGGCCCTTGCCCTGCAGGCCGGTATCAATTTCCGCCTGGGCCAGCAGCTTGAGGATGTCCTGAATGCGATTCCCGTCGTTATAGACGATCCGGACCCGCTGAGGGAGGACCGAGAAGAACTGTTTGGCCAGGCGAAATTCCAGCGGGGAGGCTCGATCCAGTGAGATCACGATTTCATTGACGTAGCGGATGTCTTTCAACACCTGCACGATGTGCTTGAGCGCAGGGTTTTCCAGTTCCGAATAGAGGGAGGGGAGCACCAGGGCAATCGGATTCGTCGCCGCGTGCCGCTCCAGCTCTTTTTCGAGTTGATCGAGATTGGATGCGCCCAGACGGTGCAGCACCGTCACGAGTCCGTTCTGATGAAAATCCGACATAGTCCTCCAGTACAGAGTGCGAGCGGATGATGAATGGCGTATGAGCGACGGTGGTGCCTGGAGATCTCAACACGACAACGCGGAGGTGTCTTGCCCCGAGCGCAGAATCTGCTGAGGGAGGCCCGCGTCTACTGAGCCGGAGGCATCGCCTTGCTGGTCACGACCGACTTGACGATCTTGGCTCGTTTGACGGATTCCAGGAAACGGTCTGGAGGTTCCGGCTTCGGCAAGTTGACTTCGACGGAGTACCAGCCCGACTTCATCGGCCCCTTTTTGATCCCGTTCAGTTCCTGAACCAAATCCTCGATGCTCTTCTCAGTGGTCCCATCTTCGAAGGCGACCCAAAACATGAAGGCTTGACGGTCGGCTTCGCGATGCCCGTCCGCCACCGTGGTCGGGATGGCGACGTCTTTCGCGGCGTCGTTCTTCGCCAGTACCGTGGCCTTGGGCGCGGAGGCATTGGCTTTGGCCACTTCCAGGGAGGTGAGCGCCAGACGGGCGTGTAACTCCCGATTACGGCTCTCAAGCAGGGCGACCTGCTTGATCAGGGTTTCATTGACGGATTTGATCGACTGGAGATCCTGGCGCACCAACTCGCGATCGGCTTCTACCGCACTGACGGCGACACGCATGCCGGTCTGCACTTCCTGAGCGACATCCGTCTTGACCGTCTTGAGGTCTTCCTGAACCGTGACGACTTGCGTGTTGAGTTTCTGTTGGGTCTGGGCGACGGTATCGACGAGCGCATTCAACTGAGCGATCCGTTCCTGTTCAGATCGAGACACCGCCACGGCTGTCGCTTGAGCTTCCACCAGCTGCGCGAGCTGCTGGTGCACACGGTCGATTTGCTCTTGAGCGGAGTGCCGGGCGGCCAGCTCTTCTTCGAGCTGATGCGCCCGATCGTCCGAGCCCATCCAATGCGGAATCCGTTCAGCCAGCAGGGAAACGACGCCCACGGCCAGCACGATTTGCGCGAATGCCGTCGTCATGGTCCAGACGGGGGTTCTGCCGACTGCCGGCGCGGCTGGTCTTGAGGACAGCCCGACCGTCGCGGCGAGGTGAGCCCACCAACCGGGAGCCGCCTCGTAACGCACTCGAAGCGACCCGCCGTCGAAATGGTTCTGAACATGAATGGTGACGCTGCCCTTGCCGATGGGGATACGCAGGCTTTTCTGACCGGCCTCCGGGGCGACACAGCCTCCGATCAGCACGCCCGACTCGCTGCGGATTTCGAGGTGTTGAATGCTCCGTTCGCGGGCCGTAAAGGCGAAGGACGGATCGGTTTGGGCGCAGTTCAGCGTACCGACACCTTCATGATTGACCAATATTTGGAAGAAACCCGGACGTTCTTCCGCCGCGCGACGCGGTTGATCATCCAGGGCGTCAAGCAGATGTGCGCGATAGTCGTTGAGCTCTGGTGTTTCCATGGTGCCGTCCCCCTCGATCGCCTCCAAAGAGAGCCAAGACGCCTCCCTTTTTGAGCGGATGTATCTGCAAATTGACCTGTGGCTTCAAGCCGCTGCTGACCTCGGCTTGCCGGCGATCTGCCACTTCCAGAAAGCAGTTGCGGCAAAACGCCAAATGCCAGACGCGGTAGTCGTGGCCGTAGTCATCGTGAAATAGTTGGCCCCACTTCTGTTCGGACAGGCAGGGGTAATGTTCCGGTTCGCTCTTTCGATAATGGGATTGCAAGATCGGCATCAGCCGGTCGACTTCGTGATTCAGGTGGTCGGGCCTGGTGCGTAATTCCTGCTCCAAGACCTCGATCTCCGACACACTCAATCCGGTTTCGTTCATCGTGCGTTGCCACCCCGATTGGCGCCACCGCTCGAAATTCTTGTAGACCCGCTGGCTCTCCGCTTGCCCAAAGCCCAATAGCTTGACGACATGAGCTTGGCTGAACCCATAAAAGTGATAGAACAGGGCGATCAACGCATCCCGGCTGACGACGGCGCGTGAGGCCAACCCGTCGAGGAACCGCCCGACCGGGGTCAACAACTCCTTGTGATAGCACAAGGGGTCGGGCTGACTGAACGATTTAGCGATCAGGCTATCCAAGAGAAAGAATGGGCGGCAGGGAACTTCGGTGCGACCGAAGACCACAAACCGTTCCACCAACTCATACCCCCAGCGCAGCGCCATCTTCTCATGCGTAATGTCGTCGCCCCACTGATTGGTTTCCCGGAGGAACCGCTTGGTTTGACCGGTGGCCCGATCCAGCAGTTCCGGCAGCGACTTCGCAACCAACTCGTCGAACTCTCGTTCCGTGGTTACGACATTGTTCAGTCCTGCTGAAAAGATCTGACTGTCTCGCATGGCCTTTCCATCCGGTAACTTAATGGACATAGTGGCGAATTCTTCGTCAAATGACATTCGACAAGTACGCCCATAGAAGACCATATTTGTCTACGGACGGTCAATGGGGTGAGAGGTCGAAACTCTGCCCTGTAGCAGGGTGAAACAATCGTCTGGCCCGTTGTGGCGAGAGGGCCGGCGACCGCTGGAAGGGCTGCTTCATTCTATCTATGATGCGCGACGTATTAAGGGCGGTCGGTCGAGAGTCGTTTGGCCAACCGTCGCGCCAGGCGCATCATAGCCGGGGAGCGGTCGGCTGGATCGAGCAACACATTGATGACATAGGGCTGGCTTGGATCCGCTAACGCCTTGGCCAGGGTCTGGACGAATTCTCCGTGGGTGGCCACGCGGGAGCCCTGTCCGCCGCCGATCAAGTCGCAGATCCGTTCGTACCGCCACTCGTGGATGTCGTTGAAGGGGCCTTCCAAAATCTCACGCTCGGTCGAATACCCGTGGTTGTTGAGGATGATCACCACCGGAGCCTGCCGATAGCGGACCGCGGTCGAGAGTTCCGATCCGGTCATCTGAAAGGCGCCGTCTCCCACAAGGACGATCGGCCGCAGGGACGGGTCGGCGAAGCCGGCGCCGATGGCGGCGGGGACAGCGAACCCCATGGAAGTGTAGTAGGCGGGCGACAGAAATTCAAAGCGGCGGTGCACGTGGAGATCGACGGAGGCGAAGAGGGATTCGCCCACATCGGCGATGACGAGCGTCTTCTCATCCAACACCGTATCGAGATGGCGGAAGACTCCCTGGAGACTGACGGAGGCCTCCGGCGGAGGCATGGGCTCTTCAGGCTTCAGCGGCTCCGGCAGCTGCGGGGTCGGGAAGGAGGGGAGCGATGCCCCGGCCAACCCCTTGACGAAGTCTTCGAACAAAATCGAATCATAGCGATGATGCTTGATGGCCACACGATCCGCCGTGGCATGGATGGTATGCCCGTCGGAAAACAGGGTGCTGCGCGCGTCTAGGTCTTCCACATCGGAGAGGATTGAACCGAGGATGAGCAGGCAATCGGTTTGGTTGACGAATTCTTTGACTTCGTCGCGGGCCACCAGGCCGCTGTAGACGCCGACATAGAGCGGATGGTCTTCACGAATGATCGATTTGCCGAGCAGCGTCGAGGCGATCGGCACATTCAAGCGTTCGACGAGGTGTGTCAACTCGTCGTGGAGCCCGAAGCGGCCCACCTCGGCGCCCGCCAGAATCACCGGCCGTTTAGCCGACTCCAACATCGCGCGCACTTCGGCTATGGCCTCCGTCAAGGCCGCCCGATCGGTCGGCTCGCTCAAGGTCGTCTTCTGGTGCGAGGTGGGAGCTAAGGGAACATGCACCATGTCGCGCGGAATCTCGATGTAGATCGGACGTCGATAGCGCAGTAAGGCCGCGAAGGCGCGATTCATTTCCCGCTCGGCTGTGACCGGGTCTTCCAGACTCACGGCCGCCACGGTCATTTTTTCGAACACCTCTCGCTGCGTGGAGAATTCTCGCACCATGTGGTGCAGATAGGGGGTGCGGGCACGCTCCGAGAGCCCGGGGGAGCCGGTCAGGAGCACGACGGGCGATCGTTCCGCATAGGCACAGGCAATGGCATTGACGGTATTGAGTCCTCCGACACAATAGGTGACGCAGAGGGCGCCGATGCCGTTAATGCGCGCATAGGCGTCAGCGGCAAAGCCGGCGCAGTCTTCCCGTGTGGTGGCGACATGTTGGATGGGGGAGGCTTCCATTAATTTATACAATCCGAGGACATAGTCGCCGGGGATGCCGAACATGTGACGGACTCCGAGCCGGTGGAGTCGATCCAAGACTGCTGTTCCAATCGTCTGTGTGGTCATGGTGCCTCGGCGTGGAATGGACGTCGTCGGTCGGCGGAGAGTCCGCCCGTGTTCTTGCAGCAAACCATAGGTGGTAGGGAAGGTCAAGCATCGGAACGATCGTCGCAGAGCCATCGAACTCGGTTGCTTCGTGGAATGATTTCAGGCACCCTCGTGAGCTCTTTGCGCAGAGACGTGCCTACTGAATCGAACCCCTTATCCCGGATGTACGAACCACTATGACACAGCTTGTGACCGGTGCGACTGCGAAAGTCCGTCTGACCGCCGAACGCGAGACGCCGCGCTACTACGGCCATCTCTGGGTGTTCGATAGCAACGTTGCCGAGGTGCTTGGGAATCCGGCCGCCGGCGATCTCGTTGATGTCTATACCCATCAAAAACGATTCTTCGGCCGCGGCATGTACAACCCCCATTCCAAGATCCGTGTCCGCATGCTCACGTTTCAGGACGAACCGATCGACGACGCCTTTTTCGCGACACGCCTCCGGGCCGCGACGGCCCTGCGCCGGACTGTCGTCTCCCACAGCAATGCCTGCCGTCTCGTCCATGGCGAAAGCGACCTCCTGCCGGGCCTGGTCGTGGATCGGTTTGCGGATGTGGCGGTGATGCAGACGCTGGGGTATGGCATGGATCTGCGGAAAGATTTACTGGGGGAGCTGCTGGTGCAAGAAGCCGGCGTGCGCGCCGTCTACCTTCGGAATGATGCCAAGAGCCGGACGTTGGAAGGCCTGCCGCTGTCGAAAGGGTTCCTGCGCGGAGACGGCGCAACGACCGTGAATATTCATGAGGGGAACGCCCAGTTTACGGTGGATATTGCGGAGGGACAAAAAACCGGGTGGTTCTGCGATCAGCGGGAGAATCGGTTGGCTGCGGCTGTGTTCGCCAAGGAGAACAGTGTGCTGGAGGCCTTTTGTCACACGGGCGCGTTCGGCATACAGGCGGCGCTTGCCGGCGCGCAGTCGGTGGAGGGATTGGATGTGAGTGCGGGAGCCGTGACCCTGGCCCAGGCGCATGCAGAAAAAAACCAGGTGGCCGCCCGCTGTCACTACCGCCCGGCCGATGCCTTCGAGGAGCTGCGCGTGCTTGATCGGAACGGTCGACGCTATGACCTGGTCATTCTCGATCCACCGGCGTTTGCGCGCAGCAAGAAGGCGGTGCCCCATGCCTTGGCCGGGTACAAAGAAGTCAATTTGCGCGGACTCCGTCTCCTTCGGCCGGGGGGCGTGCTGGTCAGCTGCTCCTGCTCGCAACCGATCACGGATGCGGATTTTTGGAAGATGCTGCAAGCCGCGGCGCGGGATGCGCACCGGCAGATTCGGCTCCTCGAACAGCGTGGGCAGGGGACGGACCATCCGGTGCTCGCCGGCATGCCGGAAACGCGGTATCTCAAATGTTTGATCGTGCAGGTGTTCTGAGGCGATGATGCGCGAGCCGGATGCGCCGACAGAGCCCGTGGACGCGCCGCTCGTTCCCTCCACGGTCACGCTTCCTGAAATCACCCCCAAAGCGGTCGTGCTGTCGATTCTGTTGGCGGCCGTTCTGGCGGGAGCCAATGCCTATCTGGGTCTATTTGCCGGGATGACGGTGTCCGCGTCCATTCCAGCCGCCGTCGTGTCCATGGCGGTGCTGCGTCTGTTTCGGCAGTCGAATATTCTGGAAAACAATATCGTTCAAACTGCTGCCTCATCCGGCGAAGCGCTGGCGGCCGGTGTGATTTTTACCATCCCGGGGCTGATCCTCATCGGGTATTGGGAGTCCTTCGACTATTGGCAAACGTTCACGGTGGCGCTCGTCGGTGGGGTGCTCGGGGTACTATTTACCATTCCCTTGCGCCGCGCCCTGATCATCCACGCCCGGTTGCGTTTTCCCGAAGGTGTCGCCACGGCCGAAGTCCTGAAGGTCGGCGCTTCGTCGGATGCCGATGCCGGGGGCAGGGTTCGCCTCTTGTTGGGCGCGGCGATCTTGGGCGGCGGCTTCAAGTTTGCCGAAGGAGGACTGAAGTTGTGGAGCGAGTCGTTGGAAGGAGCATTCCAACTCGGCCGTTCGACGTTCTACGGGGGGCTCAACCTCTCACCCGCATTGTTGGCTGTCGGATACATCATTGGGCTCAATACGGCTGTCGTCGTGTTTCTCGGTGGCGCGATCGGATGGCTGGTCTTGCTGCCGCTCTATCAGGCGATCATCGCTTCGCCGGAGGCGCTGACCGGTGTGGCCGCGGCGAAGGCTACATGGAGCGGGCAAATTCGCTACATCGGGATCGGAGCGATGTTGGTGGGCGGGGTGTGGACCCTCTTGCAGGTGCGCGGTCCGATTCTACAGAGCCTCCGCCAACTCATTGGGCTATACCGCATCCGTCAGGAACCTCGCGCGCAATCCGCCCTGCCGCGCACTGAGCGTGACGCGGGAGTGCTCTGGTTGATCGGTCTCACGATCGTGGCGCTGATTCCCATGGCCCTGCTGTATCAAAGCTTGTTGGGTCATAACCTGTGGGCTGGTGTAGGGCTGACCCTTCTCATGGCCGTGACGGCGTTCCTCTTTTCTGCCGTGGCCGGCTACATGGCCGGTCTCGTCGGCAGTTCGAGTAATCCGGTTTCCGGGGTGACGATCGCCACCATTATGCTCGCGTCCCTGCTGCTGTTGGGAATCTTGGGACAGGGAAATCCGGCCGGTCCGGCGGCGGCTTTGCTGGTGGGGGCGGTCGTCTGTTGCGCGGCTGCGATGGGCGGCGACAATCTACAGGATTTAAAAACCGGACACGTAGTCGGTGCGACCCCTTGGAAACAGCAGGTCATGCAGGTCATCGGGGTGGTGACCGGCGCGATCGTCATCGTTCCGGTGCTGTCTCTGCTGCAGGCGAAATACGGAATCGGTGAGGTCACACCCGCGTATCCCCATCCGCTCACGGCCCCGCAGGCGACGCTCATGGCCAATCTTGCCACTGGGGTGTTCGGAGGGTCATTGCCCTGGCACCTGGTCGGGGTTGGAATGTTGCTGGGTGTGGCCGTGATCGGACTCGACGTACGACAAGCTCGACGGGGGGCCGCCCTTCGCCTCCCTGTTCTGGCCGTGGCATTGGGTATGTACCTGCCGCTCAAGTTGTCCACGACCATCATGTTCGGTGGACTACTGGCCGAGTTGGTGCGTATCGCTCAACGGTCTGGCCAGACGGAAGATCGAGGCCTGCTCTGTGCTGCAGGATTAGTGACGGGCGAGGCATTGGTGGGCATTTTCTTAGCCCTTCCCATCGCGCTCAGCTCTCTGTGGCCTCTGCTGTCGGGAGATCCGTTCCAATTGTTTGCTGATCCGCCGTTGGGCGGGTGGCCGGGTCTCGCTGCGCTGGTTCTAGTCGGGCTGTGGCTTATGCGCGCCGCTCAATCGGCTGCATTCGCTCAGAAGGGTTCGGGGATCGTGGATCGACGGTGATGTCCGGCGCCGGCATGGAGGCCGGTGAGACCTCGTTAATCGCTTGGTGGTTCAAAATGCCCCGGCGGGCGGGATTGCCAGGGGACCGTCGCCTGCTTGGACTGTTTCACGAGGCTTCGAAGGCTCACTTCTGCCGCACGTAGGAGTTTGGGATCACCACTTTGCATGAGTGCCGTAAGGAGGACATACAGCGAACGGTCATGTCCGGCCGCTACCAGAATTCTCTCCAAGACGGGGTCGGCTCCGGTCAGTGTGGAGAGGGGGGCCGGCTGATCGTCATCGTCTTTGCACAACAGGTCTAAATCCGTGGGGTGAATTAAAAGCCAGGGCAGGGGAATCTTGAGTGCGCCGGCCAATGCCTCCAGAGTGGAGGCCTGAGGATCGGCCTTTTCGGACTCCAGCGATTCCAGGACAGAGACTGCGATCCCGGCTCGGTCCGCGAGCGCCTGCTCGGAGCACTTTTGTGAGATCCGCCAGGCGCGGATGAGCATTCCGATGTTCGACATGATGGACGGATCTTACTGTATCCCTTTCCGCCTCTGCAACGGCGCATTTTTGAGGTCCCCCTGGTACTTGCCTGTAAGATCAATGCGTTATGATCCATTCTCCTAGGTAGAACAAAGCGCGCCAAATCGGGTAGAATGAGGCGTTCTAATTGTTGTCCCGAGCGAGGAGGATCAGCCGATGTTAGGAACCGATATTCGCGGCATTATGGCCGAAGAGGAAGAAGTCCAGCGGCGGCAGGAAGCCTTGCAGTCATTGATGTCGATGCGCGAGAGGCTGCTGCGTGAATCATTAGAGGCGCGGATCAAGCGGGCACGTAGTACAGGAGACTGGACGAACCTATCCCCCGCCGAATGTGCCAATATTTACAAAGAGGAGCGCGTTCACCTTCGTGCTCAGCTGGAGAGATTGAAGGCCGAGCGGGATCGTACGCGAGGTAAGCTGTCCGCTCTGAAGCGAGCCAAGGTCCGAGCGCAACGTCTCCGAGCTGCAGAATCGGCTTCCGGTAAGAAACGCAAATAGGTAAATGTCGGGGAGGCGTTGCTGATTCAGTAAGGCCTCCCCGCAGTGTCGCCGACCCTGGGTAACTGTTGTCCTTCTCACCTCGCACCGTCTCTCGCAACTTTCTCTCGCATATACGAGATGTCGTCAAAACGAAGCGTACGCGTGACCGCGAGCGGGTGTTCGTGCTCGAAGGCACGAAGCCCATCCTTGAATTATTGCGGTCGGCGCCCCAGCAAGTGGTCTGCCTCGTGGTTGCCCCGAGTTTTTTTGGTCGTCAACCGCAGGAAGTCAGGCAGCAGATTCTTGACAGCGGTTGTACCGTCCACAGCTGCCCGGACCACCAGCTGGCGCAATTGTCCGATGTCGAAACCTCGAGCGGCGTACTGGCCATCGTTCACCAACCGACTTGGAACCAGTCTGCCGTGCTCGCTCAATCCAGAATTTTCGGTTTGTATGGGGACATGCTTCAGGACCCAACGAATATGGGGACGATCATTCGAACCGCGGCGGGACTCAATGTAAGCGCATTGTGGCTGGCACCCCATTCAGTCGATGTATTCAATCCGAAGGTCGTGCGGGCGACCGCCGGTGCTCTCTTTCATTTGCCCATCTTTCCTCACACCAGTCTCGAGGAATTGCTGAATCTGGATTGTGTGATCCTGGCAGCCGATGCCGGAACCAGCGAGGGAAGCGTACCCATCCGAACCATTCAGCGCATTCCCGCGCGCACGATGCTCGCCATCGGCAGCGAAAGTCGTGGTCTGTCGGAGGCGACTCTCAAGGCGGCGAAAACTCGCTTTACCATTCCGTTGAAACCGGGTGTCGAATCCCTGAATGCCGCGGCGGCCACCGCCATCGCACTCTTCTATGTTTCAGGATTACCTGTAGAGAACGGGGAAAGCCTGAGTTCGAATTCCTGAGAGCAATCTACATCGAGAAAGTTCCCCCTCGCTCTTGTGCCCACCGCCTCCTTCCTTTTTCTCTCCTATTTCCTTTACGATGCCGTGGGCTATGATCTTGTAATGTGACGCGAGGACGGATGAAGGCGAAGACGTCTTTTCACTGCCAGACGTGCGGCCATCAGGCGCCGCGTTGGCTCGGGCGATGCCCCGATTGCGGAGGCTGGAACACGCTCACGGAAGAGCGCTTGCCGACCGCTCCAAAAGGCCGCCAGGGCATGCCCAAAACAGCTATGGCCGTGGCGACACCGATCTCCGACATCGAAATCGTGGGAGAACACAGGCACAGTACGGGGATGGGTGAGTTCGACCGTGTGTTGGGCGGCGGCGTGGTGCCCGGCTCCGTGATGTTGGTCGGCGGCGACCCCGGTATCGGCAAAACCACGCTGTTGTTGCAAGCCTTATCGCTGCTTGCGGCGCCGGGCGAACAGGTGCTGTACGTGTCCGGAGAGGAGTCTCCCCGGCAGATCAAGATGCGTGGTCAGCGTCTGGGCATCGACGGCAAGCATCTGCTGATCCTGGGGGAAACCTCGCTCGAACAAATTTTGAAAGCGATCCAAGAGATCAAGCCGGCGGCCGTGGTGGTGGATTCGATTCAGACGGTCTATACCGAGCAGCTTACGTCGGCGCCGGGCAGTATCAGCCAGGTACAGGAGGTGGCCGGGCAGCTGATGTGGTTTGCCAAGCGCAGTAACATGCCGGTGTTCATCATCGGGCATGTGACGAAGGAAGGCGCCATTGCCGGACCACGGCTGCTGGAACACATTGTCGATACGGTGTTGTATTTTGAAGGGGATAAGAGTCACAGTTTTCGGATTCTGCGAGCGGTGAAAAACCGGTTTGGATCGACGAATGAGATCGGGGTGTTCGAGATGAAGGACGGTGGCTTGGAGGAAGTTAGCAATCCGTCCGAGTTGTTTCTCGCGGAACGGCCGCAGCGCAGCACGGGTTCCGTGGTGGTCTCCAGTCTGGAAGGGACGCGGCCGATTCTGGTCGAACTACAAGCCTTGGTATCCGGCACCAATTACGCCATGCCGAAGCGCATGGCCAACGGCGTGGAGCAGAATCGCCTCTCCTTGCTGCTGGCCGTGATGGAGAAGCGATTGGGCATGCACCTCTCGGGTCAGGATGTGTATGTCAATGTGGTCGGCGGGATCCATATCGACGAACCGGCGATCGATTTAGGCATCGTTGCCGCAGTCACTTCGAGTTTGCGTGAGAGCCCGATCGATTTCACGACGCTGGTCATGGGCGAAGTCGGGTTGGGTGGAGAGGTGCGGGCGATCAGCCAGGCCGAGTTGCGGATTCGCGAAGCCGCAAAAATGGGATTCAAACGGTGTCTCCTGCCGGAGCGGAATGTTGCGAAACTGGAACCGGTCGAGGGGATTGAGTTGATCGGTATTCATGAAGTCGGAGATGCGTTGGATGCCGTCTTGGCGTGAAGGAAAAGGTAGAAGGGCAGAGATGACACGTATGACTGCCTCGATCCGCATGGTCGCCGTTCTACTGTGTATTGTGAGCCTCTCCGGCTGCGCGCTGTTCGGTTCGTCTGAGACCATCCCGCTCAAGCAGGCGACGGTTGAGCAACTGACCGCGCTCCTGCAGAAACAGGCGGGAGAGGTTCAGACGATCAAGGGGCTCTTCAGCGCGAAGATCACCGCCGGGGGCATCCTCCCGATCGGACAGCGCGTGCAGGGCACTGTGTTCTATCAGCGTCCCAACGCCATCCGGCTGCGAGGCTTCTCGGCGGTAGGCAGCGAGTTGTTCGAGTTCGTGCAGATCGAGGATCAATTCAAGCTCCGATTGCCGACCATGGGTCGTGAGGTGACCGGTCGCCCGTCCGAGACGGATCGTCTCGGCCAGTTGACGCGCCCCTTCGAGCTGAGTGTTTGGGCGATGAGCGGCATCATCGGGACGCAAGCGGTGGGAACTCACGAGTCGGTGCGATTACAGGAAGACGGCGACCAGTATCGCCTCGATGTGTGGAGTCCGCCGGACAAGAATGGCGCGGCTCCTCTCCTGATCAGGCGAATCTGGTTCGAGCGTCGTCATTTGCTGGTCGTGCAAGAAGAGCGAATGTCGCCGTCCGGTGAGGTCGACGCGACGATGCAGTTCGACGATTACCGGGCGGTGGGGTCTGCCGCGACCGCCCAACCGGTCAATGTTCAAACCCCTGAGATGGACAAGCGGATCATGCGCCCCTTTAGCATTCGTATGACCGACGGCCTGGGGTCAGGCCGCTTGCAGGTGACGTTTCATGAATTGGTTCCCAATGAACCGATCAAGCCGAGCGAGCTTGGACGGGTATGAAGACCAAGTCCGCGCGGTATCTCCTTGCGATCGAGACGGCGACGGCGTGGCAAAGCGTCGCGTTGTTGCAGGATGAGCGGGTCTTGGGCCTGGTCGAGCAGGATGCCGAAGGGTCCCACGCACGCTCGTTGATGGGTGCCATCGATCGCCTGTTGCGAGAGGCCGGACTCTCGTTGAAGGATCTGCAGGGGTTGGCGGTCTCGATTGGGCCCGGGTCGTTCACCGGTCTGCGTGTGGGGCTGGCCACCATGTTAGGCTTTCGCGCTGTTCTGGGCACACCCATTGTGCCGGTGCCGACGTTGGAAGCCATGGCGTGGAACCTGCGCGCGGTAAAGGGTCTGCTGGTGCCGGTTCTCAAGAGCCGGCACAATGAGGTGTACTGGGCCGCATACGAGTGGTTGCCGGGATCTGGTGTTCGGACACACGTGGCCGAGCAGGTCGGGCCTCCTGCTTCCGTCGCCCGGGCGCTACGGGGTGCTGAAACGTGCACGGTGTTCGGGGACGGTTGGCAAGCCTATGGGAAGGACATCCGGGAGTCCGTTGAGACCGTCGGTGGGCGAGTGCGAGAAGTCAGCGTCGAGCAACAACGTTGTTCCGCCGTGAGTGTCGGTCTTGCGGGGCGTATGCGCCTGGAGGCGGGGCAGGTAGTGGAGCAGGAATTGGTCCCCCGGTACGTACAGCGCACGGAAGCGGAAGTGAAGTTCGACGAACACCAGGGGGTGTCGGCGCTTGAGCGGCGTCGACAACGGGTAGCGGACAAATTGGCACAAGGCCGACGGCGAGTGAAGGGTACAGGTGCCGATCCGAGGGCCAAGCGCTAGCGGGCTGCGGTAGTACTCGATCGTTGATCACTGCGCGGCATCAGCTCATGGGCTCATGGGCCGTATCAGTATGAGCATGCCTGCATCCTGCTCGGCAATGGGGTTGGGAATTGGTTCTGAAATGGCGGTAGATTCGATGATCATTGAACCGGCGACCGCTGAGGTCCTCGATGACCTATTGGCCATCGAACAGGCTTGCTTCTCTGCCCCCTGGACGCGCAAAATGTTGGCAGCCGAGTTGTCCGGCAATCAATTTGCACATTTCCTGATCGCGAAGTGTCCTGACCCCTTATCGGGATCCCTCGTGATTGGAGGCTTTTTTTGTTTTTGGATCGTGTTCGAGGAAGTGAGATTGATGAACTTGGCCGTGCTCGCGCGGTTTCGTCGGCAGGGCGTGGCGGCGCGACTGGTCTGCACGGCGCTGCGGACCGGGTTGGAGCGTGGTGCCAGTCGGGCGATGCTGGAGGTGCGGGCGTCGAATCAGGAGGCGGTGACCCTCTATCACCGGCTGGGCTTCCGTCAGACCGCCACGCGAACGCGCTATTATGTGAATCCCGAGGAGGACGCGGTGCTGATGGAAATGTCTCCGCTCCAGTTAGGTCCCTGGTGTGAGCCGCCACAGCAGGAACCCCGGCAGCCGGACAACACGACAGTCATCCACGAACGTATGTAGTCAACCAGGAGGTGCGACATGCAGACGGAGACGGCGATCACTGAGCGGTTACGGCAATCGAACACCGAATTTCGGGCGCTTGAAGAATCTCACCATCGCCTCGATGCCGAGTTAGCCGATCTCCAACGGCGACATGTGCTGACGCCGGCGGAGGAAGTGCTGAAGAAGCAGTTGCAAAAAGAGAAGCTGGCCACCAAAGACAAAATAGCCGAACTCATTCGATCCTCGCGCTAGCGAGGGTCTTGTGTCCTCCGTTTCGGTCGCCTTTCGCCGGTGTTCGAAGCGAACCGGTGTGTGATCGGAAAAGTGGAGGACTGGGTCGGTGATTCAGACAGGCAATGCTCGCACCACTGGCCGCCCATATTCAGTCGCTCAAGAAGCGAATACTGATCATCGTGGTGACCTTGGGGGTCGCGTTCGCCACGGCGTTTGCTTACTCCTCCGAGATGGTCGCCTGGCTCAACCGCCCGTTTCCCGATCAATTGGTGTTCTACGGGCCGACGGAAGCCCTGTTTGCATCCATTAAAGTCTCGTTCCTGGCGGGCATCATCCTGAGTCTGCCGGTCGTGTTCCATCAGGTGTGGAAGTTTATCGAGCCGGCGTTGCTCCCTAAGGAGCAGCGCTGGGCGATTCCCCTCTTCCTGCTGGCCGCGGGGTTGTTTGCGCTCGGGCTGGTTTTTTGTAATCTCATCATTCTACCGCTCGTCATCGACTTCTTCATCAGCTTCGGCATGGATCGCGACATTACCCCCGCTTTGGGCGTCGGGACCTATATCGACTTCAACGTCAAATTTCTTCTGATCTTCGGCTGCGCCTTTGAACTGCCCCTGGTGCTGACATTGTTGTCCCGCGTGGGCATCGTGTCGGCGGCGGTGTTGGCGCACTATCGCAAACATGCCATCATGGCGGCGCTCATCGTTTCGGCCATTGTGACCCCTGACGCCACGCTGTTCACTATGTTGCTGATGGCCGTCCCGCTCATGGTACTCTACGAGATCGGGATTCTCGGCGCCAAGATATTCGGGCGGCCTCCGCGGCCGGCTCCCGACATGAACGTGCCGGTCGATCCTGATATACCGGTCGGTACGGCCGGTCATCGCGTGCGGTGATCCGGTACTCACCATTGAGGAAGGATGATCAGACTATGCTGCGTCACATGCTGTTGTTGACGGCGTTTACGCTCGGTGGTCTGCAGGGGTTCGTCCATGCCGCATCCTCCCCAAGCGGGAGCGAGGGCGGCGGGGCGTTGAATCTGGAGCAGGCGCATCCGGGGCCAGAATCGGCCGCGTCTGCTGATATCGGCAATACAAGTATTCAGGCGCTGGCAGCCGTCTCCGGAGGAGTGGTCTATGCCGGCTCCTTCGGGATGGGCATTTTCCGAAGCACCGATCGGGGCGGGTCGTGGGTGGCGAGCAACGAGGGGTTGACCGATCCCTTTGTGCTCTGTCTGACCTCCGGAAAAGACGGCGCGATCTATGCCGGCACCTTTCGCGGCGGCGTTTTCCGTTCTCGTGATGCGGGCAAGAGCTGGCAACCGATCAACAAAGGGCTCAAACGTCTGGAGGTCAAGGCCTTGATGATGGATGCCAAGGGGCTCTATGCCGGGACCGGCGACGGCGTCTATCTGCTCAACGCCGCGCAGGATCACTGGAAGGTCGTGACCGCCGGCCTGGATGAGATTCTCGTGCATGCCCTGGCACGAACCGACGACGGCACCCTTTACGCCGGGACCTCCGGGAAGGGCGTCCATAGTTACAAGGAACGGTCCTCGGGATGGACGCGTCTGCGACAGGGACTGCGTGACCATGAAGGATTAGTGGAGAATTTCATCCGTGTGTTGGCCGTGGATAAGGAGCAGGCGGTCTATGCCGGCACGTTTGACGGCGGAGTCTTCCGCAGCGCCGACGCCGGGAAGACCTGGCTGCCGATCAGCCGGGCCTTGCCGAACGATTCCATCCGCGGACTCATCAGCAATGAGCGCGGCGTCTATGTCGCCACTGGCCGGGGCATTTTTAAGACCGTCGACAAGGGGCGGCAATGGGTACCCTTGAACAAGGGGCTCAACAATCTGTCGGTGCAAGTGTTGATCGAAGCTGGAAAAGGGGCGTTCTATGCCGGAACCAGTTCGGGGGTCTTTCGCAGCGATGACGATGGCCTCACCTGGACGGCGGTGAGCCAAGGATTGGAAGGGGAGAGCATCGCGCCCTTCAAGTTTAACTGAGTAGGAAAGGATACGAGATGACGGCACAAGCGGGTTCACCACAGGCAACCATCACCGTAACATCGAAAAATGAACCATGGGGCGAGATCGTGCTGCGCCTATTTCCGGACGTCGCCCCGAATCACGTGAAGAACTTCGTGGATTTGGCGAAAAAGGGATTTTATAACGGCACGACCTTTCACCGGGTCATTCCCGGGTTCATGATTCAGGGCGGGGATCCCAACAGCAAGAATCCCGACCGTGCTTCGCACGGGATGGGTGGTCCCGGGCACAACGTGAAGGCCGAGTTCAACAGTAAGCCGCACAAGCGAGGTACTTTGTCCATGGCGCGCGCGAACGATCCGGACAGCGCGGGCTCGCAGTTTTTCATCTGCGTCAACGACGCCAACTTTCTGGATTTGCAGTATACGGTGTTCGGTGAAGTGCAAAGCGGGCTCGATGTGGTCGACAAGGTCGTCGGCGCCAAGCGCGATGGGCGAGATAACCCACTGGAGCGCGTTGAAATGACCGTGACCATCGCAGACTAGCGTGAAGCGTTGTTCGTGAGGCGCAAGAAGACCACATCCCTGCCGACCGTGCCTGTGCGATTCTTGCGCCTCACGCTCCACGTTTCACGAGTGCTCGCGTGCTGCGCGCTCGCCGCCGGATGTGCCATCCCGCAGGTCCCCTCGCGAACGGTCTACGAAGATCCCGTTAATTTTGTTCGGTTGGAGCTGGATGCCACTGTGCTGCCGGAATGGCCGCCGGGTCATTTTAGCCATCCGGCCGACTTGTCCCACGAGCAGATGCGGCGGTTGCTCATGGGCCTGACGGTACAGGAACACCGGGCTGCAGTTCAGCGCTGGATCGGAGGAGACTCCATCCGGTTGCCGATGTTTCGTGACGACGAGATTGTGATCCTGGTGCCGCAATTGGTCGAAGCCTTGCGGTTGGCCAGGGAGAACGAGCGGGTGACCTATTATCTGAGCCAGCCGCAAACGTCGGTCAAACGGATCATCACGTCGGGCGGACTCTATCTCAAAGGCACGGAGCTCCATTTTATTTTGGGGAATTGGCAGACCGTGTACGGCATTCCAGCCTACGGCATGATTTACGATCGACGGTATCCGATGAATCCCATTGTCTCGAAAGGGTTCGATCTGTTTTTTGATCTCGACCAGGCTATGGTGCGTCAGCACACGAGCATCTGGGATTGGCTCCTCGCCAACTCCAAGGACGAACTGGTAATCGATCTCGCCAGAGTCTTTCCCGGTCCGACCATTTAAGTGCCGTCGTCGGGCTCGTCGGCCGACAACCTAGGGCTGCCTCGCACGGACTGTCTAGTTGGCTGGTGTGCGGGGACCATCCAGCCTGATCGCTGCGTCAGGCGGAGAGGCTGTCGCGCGGCTCACGAGCAGAACGCGTCCGGTGTCGTCTCCCTGAGAGGTATAGGCCAGTGTGACTTCCGCGATTTTGTAGTCGAATCTGGTTTCTGCGAGTCTGGTTTGTGCGGCCGTGACCGCCACCTCCGATTGCGTCACCTCCACCACCGTGCCCAACCCGAGTTTGTAGCGCTGTTTTGAGAGCTGCAAGGCTTCCTGTGCCGTCTTCACCTGTTCTTCAGACAAGCTGATCTGTTGCGCGAGGGTGAGGGTGTCGAGATAGGCGTTGGTGACCTGTTGCGTCAACGCCTGTTCGATGTTGCTGGTGGCGGCGGACGCCGCTTGACGGTTGGCATTGGCTTCGACGACTTGATTCTCGATCAGAAATCCGGTGAACAGCGGCATGGAGACCATGGCGCCGGCCATCCACCAGCCGCCGGTCTGTTGATTCTGACGGGCATCGAACGGGTCGAAGGTCCCGCCGCTGGCAATCGCCGACACCGTCGGCAGGTACTGGCGCTTGGTCGCGGTCAGTCGGGCCTCGGCCGACGCAGTCTGTTCTTTCGCGCGCTTGACTTCGGGGTGCGACAGGCTTTCGTTGATCAGGCTCTCCAGGGTCTTCTGAGGACGCACATCCACAGAGATATCTTCAAGGACATAGTCGTCCGTCCCGACGATGCCCATGGTCCGGTTCAAGTCGGCAAAGCTGGATTTCAGATCGTTGCGGGTCCGCAATAGGAGTGATTGCGCATTGACCAGCTCCACATGGGCCAAGTCGAAGTCGAGTTTGGATTTCAGTTGTTGGCGATAGAGGGTTTCAATCTGGCCGGCGATGATCCCGCGCTCCCGAACGGTTTCTTCGGCGATTTGGACCAGCCGCCGTCGCTTCAGACTGTTCAGATATGCGCGTTGCACATACAGCAACACGAGCGCGCGTCGGGCGCTGACATCCTGGCCCTGCGCGCGTTCAGCGAGTTTGTTCGATTCCACTAGATTGCTCGTATATCCGAAATCGTAGATGCGCTGGTTGGCGATCACGCCGCCGGTGAAGGTGGTTTGATTTTCTCGGAGCAGTCCGCCGCCGACCAGGAATCGTGGGTTGCTGACCCCGGCGCCGGCTACGGTGTTGGCGTTGGCATAGACCTGGGGATAGTATAGTGAGCGGGCCTGTTCGGTGCGCGCTTCCGATGCTTTTAAGTTTGCCGCGCCTTCGAGCAGCAGGGGGTGGTTTTTTACGGCAATATCGACGGCGCGCTGTACGCCGAGAAAACTGCCATGGGGGAGCGTCATGGACTGGTCTGTGTCGGCCGCGCGCGCGGCGGGGGCCAACAGCGTGATTAGTGCCAGGGCCGGCAGCAGCATGGTCGTCGTGCGGGACAAGAAGCGTCTCATGGGTGATCTCCCTGTTTCTGCGAGCTCCCGTTCGAGGCGGACGTCGACGGCGGAGGAGTGCCACCGGGAATCCGTCGTTCGAATTTCTGTTGGGAGAGTTTGGCGTCGGGCAAATGAAACGGCGAGGCTTGAACCGGCATGCCGTCGAGCAGTCGGCGTTTGCCGACGGCGACCACCTCTTCGTCGCCCTGCAAGCCGGAGGTAATTTCCATCCAGCGGCCGTCGCTGATACCGGTCTGTACCGGGATCGAGGTGGCTTTGCCGTCCTTGAGGATGAAGAGAAATTTCCCCTTCGGGGTGCTGCTCACCGCCTGCGGCGGCACGACGAGAGCCTGGGGAATCTCGCGCAAGCCGAGCGTCACCTCCGCAAATGTGCCGGGTCGGAGCGCATGGTCTGCGTTGGGCAAATCGATTTCAACCAGGAGGCTTCGGGTCGCGGGATCGAGCGCCAGGGTGGAGCGGGTTACCGTACCGGTAAATGTCCGCGTAGGTAATTCGGTCACTTTCACGGTTGCCGGGGTCTTGCCGGGGACAATCCAGGGGCTGTCGTCCTGCGGGACGTTCGTGTAAACGCGGACCGTATCGAGGTTCATGATCGTAAAGAGGGGAATCGCGCTGGTCGCGGAGGAGGTGGCGATCTGAATCAGCGAACCGGGATCGGCAAACCGTGCGGTCACGATACCATCGTACGGCGCGCGGACCTTGGTATAGTCCCGCATGGCGACGCGTTGTTCCATGAGGTGTTTAGCCCCTTCATAGGCCGCTTCGGCCACATCCACGTCCTGCTTGGCGATCACGTCCGGCGATTCCTTCCACACCTTGGCGAGCCGTTCGTAGGTCAATCTTTTGATTTTGTAATCCGACACGGCCTGCTGGTACTGCTCCTCCACTTCCGGCGCGTCGATCACGGCAACCACATCGTTCTTCTTGACCAGATCGCCCTTGTCCGGCCCGATCCATTTCAGGTAGCCGGCGACTTTGGCGTAGAGCGTGGTTTGGTAAAACGGCGACACATTGGCCGGCAGTTTGATCGTATAGATCAGGTCGCGCCGGGTCGGCTTGGTGACCTGGACATCGACCGGCGCCGCATCCATGTCCGCTGCAGGAGCGGCCGATTCCGATTGTGGGGTCGAGGATGTTCCTGCCGGTGCCGGTGCGGCGGCCTGGTCGGCCTCGTGCCAATACAGGTATCCGCCGATCGCCAGAAGCAAGAGCGCGGGCATCCCAATCCAGACCGGCCAGCGGTTGGGACGATTTACGAGAGGGGGCGGTACTATCTGTTCGGTCATTAAATTTCCTCCAAGGTCGCGCTCGGTGTCGATGACACCGACGGACGTTCCCGTCGAGTCAGGACCAGCGAGTGCATGATGGGGACGACCAAGAGGGTCATGATCGTGCTGACCGCCAACCCGCCCACCACCGCGCGGGCCAAGGGCACCATGGTTTCGTTACCTTCGCCGAAGCCGAGGGCGAGGGGCAACAGGCCTAAGATCGTCGCCAGGGCCGTCATGAGGATCGGCCGGATGCGTCGCCGTCCAGCCTCCAGCACCGCATGTTCGGCGGTCGATCCGTGGCGCACCATTCGATTGGCGAAATCGACGAGCAGAATGCTGTTCGACACCACGATGCCCATCATCATGAGCGTGCCGATCATCGACTCCACATTGACCGAGGTGTTCGTGAGATGGAGGGTCACCACCGTACCGATCCATCCGAGCGGGACCGCTACGAGGATGATGAGGGGATCGACGAACGAGCGGAACAACGCCACCATCACCAGGTAAATCAGCACGACGGCTAGAGGCAGGGCCAGCGCGAAGTTCTGGATGGCGCCGCGCATGTTGGCCACCTCGCCGCGCAGCTGCACCGTCACGTCTTTCGGCAGCGTGATGCCGGCCAGCGCATGCTCGATGTCTTTCGCCACGCGGCCGAGATCGTTCCCGACCGGCGTCACCAGCACGTTGATCAATCGCGCCAAGTCATAATGGTCTACCGAATCCGGGCCGGTCTTGAACTTCAGTGACGCCACATCGCGCAGCATGACCGGCGGTCCGCGCCGGTCGTCTCCTGCGGCATAGTATCCGCTGGTCATGTCCATCTGCCGTCCGGCAAAGGGCGTATTCTGCAGCGCGAGCGTGGAGCCTTGCATGCCTCCTCCCGTGAGACTGGAGGTCGGCAGCAGCGGCGTGCGGGCGCCGATGATCGGGATGTTCAGCAGGTCCTCGGTCGTGGTGAGTGATTGCTCCGGGTACTGCGCCAACAAGAAGTACCCATTGGCGGTTTTGGGATCCAGCCAGTAATTGGGGGAGAGGGCCAAGTTCGAGCTGATGCCGGTGATCACGTCCACGACCACCCGGTTCTGATTGATGCCGTAGTAGGCGGCTTTGGTCCGGTCCACATCGATATGCAGCTCGGGATAACTCTTGCCCTGTTTGATCCGCACATCGACCGTATTGGGGACCTGCGCGACCCGTTGCTGAATCTGCTCCGCGACCGGCCTGATGACGTCGAGGTTCGGGCCCTTGACCTGGATGTCGATCGGGGCTTTGAGTCCGAAGTTCAATACGTCGCTGATGATGCCGCCCGTTTGAAAGGCAATCTCAACCCCCGGCAGCGAAGCCTTGAATTTCTTGCGGAGGTCCGCAATGTAATCTTCCGTGCGTCCCGCGTGACCGGTTACCAGATTCACAAGCACGAACGCCGTGTGGTTGCCGGTGTTCGGGGCGAAGCGAGCCGCATCGCCGAAATAGAGGCCGCTGTTCGAGATCACTTCCTCCAGGTCGGCCTTCGGGATCGTGTCGTGCACCAGTTGCTCGATCTGCCCCACGATGGCCGTCGTCTTTTCGATCCGTGATCCTTCAGGCGCCACGACGAGCATGGTGAAATTGCCCGCGTCGACTTTGGGGAAAAACTCGGTGTGAAGATGGGGAAGCAGAAAGACGCCGGTGGCGATCAGGAAGAGCGCGGCCATGCCGATCACGAGCGGTTTGAACCGCACGCCGGCTTTCAGGAGCGGCTCGTAGACCGTCAGCACATATCGAAACCATCCCTCGTCGGCCGACGCTTCAGGCTCGGAAGATTTGGCATGCCCAGCTTGATAGAGCCAGGCCAGCACGACCGGGGTCACCGACATGGATACGACGTAGTCAGCCAACATGGCGAAGGCCACCGTCATGGCCAACGGCACGAAGAGATACTTGACGATGCCGGTGAAGAACATGATCGGCAGGTAGACGATGAGGATGCAGATCGTCGCGACCAGGATCGGCAGCGTCAGCTCCATCGCGCTGTCTTCGGCCGCCGAGCGCCCGTCTTTGCCCATTTCCAGGTGCCGATGCAGATTCTCCTGTACGACGATGTTGTTGTCGAGAAGGGTCCCGATGACGAGGGCCAGGCCGCCGAGCGTCATCAGGTTCACGGTTTGCCCGGTGAGATACAGCGCCACCAGCGCGGCGGTCAGCGAGAGGGGAATGGCCAGCCCGACCACGAGCGCCGCTTTCACGCTGGCCAGGAAAATGAAAATCATGAGGCCGGCCAATCCCGCGCCGAGGAGGCCCTCTTTCTGCAAGTTGGCGATGGCTTGGCGGATATAGAGCGATTGATCGTAGATAAACTTGATGGTCGTGTCCGCGGGAATTTCCGTGAGTTTGGAGAGTTTGGCGCGAATGCCGTCGGTGACTTCCAGCGTATTGGCGCCTTCCTGTCTGGTGATCGGAATGTAGGTCGCCTCGCGGCCGTTGACCCGCACGATCGACGTCTGGATCGCCGCGCTGTCGGCGGCGGTGCCGATGTCGCGGACCAACACCGGCGTGCCGTTCACGATTTTGATCGGGATGTCGTTGATCTTGTCGATCACATCGATGAGGCTGTTGCTGTAGACGTAATAGTCGAGATCCCCGATCTTGATATTGCCGGCGGGAATGATGGCGCTTTGGGAATTGAGCGCATTCACCACCTCGGAGGGAGACACGCCGCGCGCCAGCAGGCGTTGCTGATCGAGGAATACGGTGATCTGCCGAACCTTGCCGCCCAGCGGGGGGCCGAAGGAAATGCCGGGGATGGTGGCGATCTGCTGGCGTACGGTGAAGTAGGCCAGGTCGCGGATTTCTTTGGCGCCGAGCGATTCGCTGGAGATGGAGAGGTAGCCCACCGGCAAACTCGACACGCCGAACTTAAAGACCGACGGCGGGTACACGCCGGGCGGCAAGAGGCGGATGATGCTGTAGGCCAGGCTGGTCAACTCGGATTGCGCGGCGTCGATCCCATAGTCCGGCTGAAAGAAGACCTTGATGTAGCTCATGCCGGATAACGATTGGGATTCGATGTGCTCGACGTAACTCGCTTCGACGAACCGTTGCTCCATCTTGAGCGTGATCGCGCCCTCCATCTCGCTGGGGCTCAGGCCTCGGTAGAAGGTGGTGACGAGAATCGACGGCAGCTTGATCTCGGGGAAGATATCCACGCGCATCTTCTGATAGGACACCACTCCCAGGATCAATGCGATCATGCAAAGGGCGAAGACGGCATAGGGGTTCTTGAGGGCGGCGCGGGTCAGCATCGGGTGGTCATTCGTCGCGTGCAGTTATGCTCGAGCCAGAACTTCCAAAGGTGCAAGGAGAGGCTCACGAGGTCATCGAACCGGCCGGGTTTCACTACATAGCCGTTGGCCCCAGCCTGGTAGCAAGCGCGTACATCCAAGGCGTCGTCGGAGCTGGTGAGAATCACCACCGGAATCGGCGCAAATTGCGCATCCTGCTTGAGGCGCTTCAGCACATCCACGCCGCGTTCGCCCTGTAGCTTGAGGTCGAGCAGGATTACGGCTGGCTCATCGATATGCACATGATCTTCGAGGTATGTCATCGCCGCGCGACCGCTGTCTGTAATATCCAACCGGCCCTTGTACCCGGCTTGCGTGAGCGCCTGGCGAAACAGTTCACATTCGCCGGGACTGTCGTCGATGAGCAAAATGGAAGCAGGCATGGTGTACGAATTCCCAATGTCTACCAGACAGAAAGCAGAGATTGTGCCGGGCCGATGGCCGTAGTGTTTAGATGATTGAATAGTGTGCAATAACAATTAGTTAAGAAATATAGTTCGTGTAATTGACGAATGACGACTGAGTGATCAGGCGGTCGTGGTTGGGGAGAAATTCAAGAGGAGAGGGAAGAAATTCCAGAGGGAATGGAGTGGACCAGAGCGGCACCATGGGAATGGCCGGCCTATTGAGGAAAAGATCACCTCCGCACTGGACGAATTTCAGGATTCTGCCGGGCATTTGTCGATCCTTCTCCAGGGGGTTTCCTAGGCTGGTCGAATGGTTGGAATGGTTACCATAGGCCAGTAACGCGAGAGTCGAAAACGTGGACGCCCTGCTTCGGTGACGTCCAGGAGGAATCGCATCATGGCCGAGGATCATTCAGTCTCGAATCCAAGTCGTGGTTGGCGTCTGATCCACACAAGAGACTTTGGGCTGCTGTGGTGGGGACAGACCACCTCTCAGATCGGCGAAGGACTCAATAAGGTCGCGCTCCTGTGGTTTGTCTATAACCTCACTGGTTCAGTCATGAAGATGACCATGGTCGGACTGCTCCAGACCATCCCCCCGCTCGTATTCGGCCCGTTGATCGGCGTGTACTTGGATCGGTTGCCAAAAAAGGCGGTGATGGTGTGGGTGGATGTTCTTCGCGCGCTGCTCACCTTTCTCATTCCGGCTCTGTACGCCATGGACCTTCTCTCGATCGAGGGACTGTACGGCCTCATTTTTCTGACATCGGTCGTGTCGACCGTATTCGGCCCCGCGTTGGTCTCGGCGGTTCCATTATTGGTTCGACCTTCAGAGCTCATGTCGGCGAATGCGCTGGTACAAGGCACCAACAACATCGGTATGTTGCTGGGTCCGGCGATCAGCGGCATTATGATCGCGCTCATCAATGCGGAGAATGTGTTGTTCGTCAACTCCGCCACGTTCCTCATTTCGGCACTGTGTCTGTTGCCGATCCGGTTTACCAAACCCCACGTGAGAGCGACGGAGTCTTCTTCCTCTATCTGGGAGGAGCTCAAGGTGGGGTTTCATTTCGTATTCGGGCAGCAATCCATGGTGTTCACGTTGGTGATTATTTCATCGCTCTACAACCTCGGTGTGAGCGCATTCGTGTTTATTTTGCCGGTCTATGCCAAGGAGTTTCTCCAAGTCGGGCCCGTTCAATTGGGCTGGTTATGGTCTGCGCTGGGCGTCGGGATGTTGGCGGCCTCGACCTGGCTGGCATGGAAAAAACACAGCGACATCAAAGGGCGATTGCGCATCGTCGTCAGCGGCATGACGATCGGCGGCCTGGCGGTCTGCAGTTTGAGCCTGCTGGATACCCCTTTGGTCGCGGCAGGGATAGTCATCATCGTGGGAGGCAGCACGGCCGTGCTCAACCCCATTGTGTGGGCGCTGCTCCAGGAAGTGACGCCGGAGCATTTGATCGGCCGCGTGCTCACGACGTTCAGTGTGGGTTCCATGGCGTCGGCGATGGCCGGGATGACGGGTTTCGGTTGGGTGGCCGATACGATCGGTCCGGCCGCGAGCCTGGTGGGGCTGGGCCTCGTGCTGTTGCTCACCGCGGCGGTAGCGGTGGCATGCGCGCGTAGGGCTTGCCCCATTCCTGTCGCGCACGCGGGATGATTCTCACCCTTCGGGTTTACGTGCTCCCCGAATTGAACGAACGCGTATGATGCATTGCAAGCACGCCCTAGTGATCGGAAGGACGATGCGTGGGACATTTCTCGGCGCCACCCATTCCTGCTGATTCCTCTCCTTCTGCAAACGTCTATACTGGCGGGATGGCACAGGCCAATCGGTGGCTGCTCACACGCGACTTTAGCCTGATATGGTGGAGCCAGGTGCTGTCCCAGGTTGCCGAGGGAATCAGCAAACTGGCGTTGCTCTGGTTCGTGTATGCGGTGACCGGATCGCCGCTCAAGACGACCGTGATCGGACTCTTGCAGACGCTGCCGCCGATTCTGTTCGGACCGTTCATCGGCGTGATCGTCGATCGTTTCCCTAAAAAAACGATTCTCATCGCCAGCGATGTCGCCAGAGGAGTCTTGATAGGGCTGATACCCTGCCTGGTCTCGGTGGAGAATTTCACCGTCGGGTCGCTCTACCTCCTTACTTTTCTGTATGGTGTCGCTACGGCTGTGTTTGTGCCCACGCTGTCATCCGCCGTTCCGTTCATGGTCGCTCGCCCTCAATTTACGGCGGCGAATGCGCTCCTCCAAAGCACGACGAGTCTCGGCATCATCATCGGGCCGGCTGTGAGCGGACTCGGGATTGCCTTGTCCGGTTCGCAGGACGTGCTCTGCGTGAACGCCGTGACCTATTTCGCTTCGGCCGCTTGCCTGTTACCGATCAGGCTGCGAGCGACAGAGGCTGCGCAGATTAACGGCGCGGGTTGGAAACCGTTTATCCGAAACCTGTTGGAAGGCATACGCTATGCCTTTCTGACTCACCGCAACATACTGATCCTGATTCTCCTCGCGTCCGTCTATACGTTTGGCAGCGGTGCCTTCACGACACTGTTCCCGGTATATGGGCGCGATCTGCTCGGTCTCGGACCAGTCGAGGTTGGGTATCTCTGGTCCTGGCTCGGTGGGGGGTTGCTACTCTCATCACTTGGGCTGATCAGGTTGAGTGCGTGGGACCTTGGTCGACGGCTCTGGGTGATTGCTCTCTCCTGTGTCCTCGCGGGGGTGGCCGTGGTGGGTCTGACGTGGACGCATGATTTACGCGTGGCTTCTGTTCTTGTGGCCTGTATCGGGATCGGCTTCGGCACATGGACTCCCATTGCCTGGGGCATCATTCAAGAAGTGGCTCCGTCGGGGATGGTCGGCCGGGTGATGGCGGTCTACACGGCAGTGGCGACCGCGACATCAATGCTCGGCATGAGTGCGTTCGGATGGGTGGCGGAATCGTTTGGATCCATCGCCAGTATCATCGGTATCGGCGGAGTCATGTTTACATTGGCAGGAGGTAGTGCCTGGTTTGGGCAACGGATTGGTGCGGGGAATCGCTGAAATAGCCAAGTGAAATCAGCAGGACAAGATGAAAGAAGGCACGTTTCTAGATCCTCTCCTGATTCTGGTTCGTCGTATCCAAGATAACTGGCCGTACCCTCGTTCATCGGACTACGGCGCGAGACAATCTGATTGCCATGTGGCAACCGGCTGCATCCATTCGAACCAACGCAAAGGGTCTGTCCCCTGGGTTTGTCAGGGGGCCATGGAGTTCCTCTAGAGTCTGACGATGCCGTGCCCCCTAGGCGGCCTTCGCGCTCGTCTTTTTCCACTCCATCATTTTCGCCGTCAACTTGGCTGAGGCGGAGGTATAGTCACCCTTGAGTCCGATCGACGTCTCGGCGGCGGCTTTGTCTCCCGCCTGCACCTTGGTGACCACCGTGGCAGCAACCTTATGGAAAGCCTTGTGAAGCTCCAAGACTTCTTTGTAGTGGGGGTCCGAGGCGGTGGCGGTGCCGGCGAGGCTGTAGAGCCATTTGCCGAATTCGCATCGGTTATCCACGCCCACCTCGGCCGGGACGAGCGCCAGCGTGCCGTCGATGTTCTGGCGAAGTTTCACCTTCCATGCGCCATGCGCACCGATTGCCTTGTCGATTTGCTCGCTGATGTTGGACATGCGACCTCCTCAGGAAAAAAAGTGGGATCCCTGGCCTCTTATCGGATGGAGAAGCGAAAGACTTGAGGAAGGCGACGCGCGGCCTGGGTCATCGTCGGGGACCTTGCCGGCTCACCGTCTCGCCGACGTGCGCGGACAACGTTGGGGCTTGAGTCGGGGAGCCGTGATGATCGAGCCAATGCCGAAGATGGAAACGTGATCTGGTTCAGAGACTGACCAAAAGGCCTTCGGTCCTGCGGTAAGGGTGCTGATGCTCCCGTTGGGCTGACCTATGAGCCGGTCGCGTAACTCGCGTTATGTCCTGCTCCGATACTGATGGGACGGTCACTGTGAAGGAATGACCGAAAAGCGGTTTCAGCAAGCTGCCGCGCGAGACGATCAATAGCAATGGCTCCGTCTTATCGCCCGGTGAGGCATTCCTCGGCCATTTCGCCCTCAACAACGGCAACCATCCCTCGCTTCTCCATGGCCGACAGGATTCCAGCGTATACGTTTGCTGCAGCAGCAGACCAAGCCGGGTTGAAGGGCTCGCCTTTAAATGCTGCTTCGGCGGCCTTCGTTTCATCATAAGTCAGGCCGCGTTGTCGGTTACTGTCTGCGTGTTTCGACTCCACCGTGTTTCGATGGCCTTCGTCCTTCATCATGTCCTGTCGCATGTGATCCTCCCTCTGTGAGACGACCGTTCAATGCTCGCTCGTCTGATTAAGTGAGCAAACTTAGTGCCAGATCAGCACTTCTGTTCTCTGTATCAGTAAGGTTTCTTGGCCGGAATGCCCAACGGAGGATTCACGGCTCATGATTCATCCTACCATGAACATATTTTCATACAGTTAGCGCGAGGATGTCGCTCGCCATGACCCTAGGAACGGCATCTTTCTACCCTGGCGGTGTCACAGGACTTCCCTACCGGACATGCCCCTGTTGGCTGGTCCGCATGACGCAAATCACAGGGATATGACAGTCGGACCCGAATGGGATCGGCAAAGTGACAAGAGCTGTATCTATTTCGATCCACTTGTGGATTGATTGAGTATGAAGCTCAGGGCAAGGGGACCCATGTTCGAATATCGGTTGGCCCGGGGATAAGAGTCGGTGTTTTGATCACAGATCGACTGCAACCTCCAGCTACAGAGCCAATTCAAGCAGCAATACAGGGAGCGGTGGAGGCCACGTGGTCATGTCAGGCAGAGGCAAACGTTTGATTGAATGTCCCTAACTCTCAGTTACAGGAGACGCATAGACCATGTAGTTGGCTATTGACGATTGAAGAGCCTAGCCCATGTGGTGAGATGGTGTATAAAGCCGAAGAATTTGCTGGGATTGTGTGGATGGGCGGCTCATTTTGCCGAGTGCGCCAAGATCATGGGTTATCGTTCTCAGGAGAGCGGTGTTGTCGCAGGAATAGTAAAAGTCTTTAACGGGAACAAGTTGGTTTAGTGTTCGCGATGCCAGAGATGGAAAGGGCTGGAACCATACAGTCCGCTCGGTTGATGCACGGGGCAAATTGATGCATTGTTTGCATGCGAACCAGGGCGTCGACCGCAATACCAATACATTGATCGTAAAGGCGCCCATCACATCATGAATAGTGCCGAAGTGCATTCCATACTCATTGCAGATGTCAGGATTGTTACGAGATCAACGGTCCTCGGGGAATCTTTACCAAATAGAGATTCAATCAATGTGGGACGACGAGCACAACGGTGTGCTGAGAGTCATCGCAGCCATTGATGATCGAGCGCTTCGAGCTTTTGCTCCGATGGTGGAAGATTTTCTTATTTCCCCAGACGGGCGCTCTGTCGGCGAATAGAATGAAAGAGTTTAGGACTCCCTCGACTTGAATGTCGGTTCATGCCTTAATAGCGGCCCAAGGTGTCCGATTGGGGATTCCCAGCCCCGAACCTATATTATTCCTCTCTTGCACTAGGGCTCAGCCTTCACTGGCCGGCCCTCCGCCCGTATTGACTCCCTCCTAAAACCCCGCTAGCCTCTAGCGCCCTTAGACAGGTACCCGGTTCACCAGGAGGTTAGCCATGACGCTGTTTCGATCTGCCGCAATGTTGCTCTCGTTGGTTCTTGTGCCTCTGACGGTCACGGCTGCGCCGCCGCCGGAGCCGACCGTGGAGTATTCGGCGGACAGCACGATGGAAACCGAAGGTGGCATGACGATGAAGTCCCGCGTCTATCACACGCCCACGAAGCAGCGGATGGAAATGGGCGGGGCGGACGGCAGTGTGACCATCATTCGCAAAGACAAGAAGGTCGTCTGGCAGATGATGGGCGATATGTATATGGAGATGCCGTTGGATCAATCGAGCGGGTCCGACATGGGCGGATTCGATATTCAGGAACAGACCGAGGTCGGGGAAGAGACCGTCAACGGCATGAAGACCACGAAAACGAAAATCATCGCGACCAAGCCGGACGGGGCGAAGTTCGGCGGGTTTTTCTGGACCACCAAAGAGGGTATCACGGTGAAAATGGATCTCCTGTCGAAGGACGGTGGTAAGAAGATGCGTATGGCCAGCGAATTGACCAATGTGAAAATCGCGAAGCAGGATCCCGCGCTGTTCGAAGTTCCCGCCGGTGCGACGAAGAACGATATGGGCGCGATGATGGGACCGGGCGGAATGCCGAACATGGACGAGATGATGAAGCACGCCGGGCAGGAAGGAGAAAAGGAAACACGATCGTCCAGGAGCAACAGCGGGAGCAAGAGCCAGGAGAGTGAGACGCCTGCTGCCGAAGTGAACAAGATGCTCAAAGGTCTCTTCGGCCGATAGGGGAGGTGCGCGATGCCTACGGTCAGAATTCTGGGTTCTACCTTGCTGCTGCTTGCCGTGATGGTGTCCCCGGTTCGTGCCGACGATCCCTGTTTGGGAGATCAGGAAGAGATAAGTGCCAAGGCGGCGGTCGCCGCTCTGACGAAGGCCGAACAGGCCGGCCGCCCTGCCGAGTTGTTCGTGGCCTATCGATCCATCCTTGGCAACGAGTGCATCGATCGCTACGACAAGACCGCCTGGTCTCGGGCCAAAACCAGCGTGCCGAAGCTGGGCCGTGATTTGGCCAAGGCGGCTGAGGCGAAGGGTCTTTGGTACTCAGCTGACCCGGTGCGGGTCGACGGGCAGACCTCGGCGTTTCGCTATTTCGAAGCCATCGGCGAGTATGCCGAAGCCAATCGTGTGATGGTGAAAGCCCTGCAGGCGAAACCGGACGATCTTGCGCTCTTCACGGCGGCCTGGGGGATAGATCAAGGCCGTTCTGGCGCGCCGGATCCGAAAACGGGCGAGCGTCAGCCCTATGTTTCGCCACAGACCTATCGGCAAGAGCTGCTGAAGATGGCGTCCGCCAGGGCCGATCGGTTGATGAAAGCGGAAGAGCAGGATGCGAAGGGACTCTCGGGCAGTACGACCGAGGTGGCGACGGCCACGGCCAAGTCCCTTGAGAAAATCAGAATCGCCGCCGAGTGGATGAAGTTCTCGCCGGTCGGCGACAAGGCGGCGAGGGAACGGGCCGAGCAACGAGGCGATACGATTGCCGCGCGCTCCGATTCGACGTTCACCCAGGCGAATGCCGTGATGTACTACGAGTTCGCCGGCTCTACGAAGTCAAAAGACAAAGTGTCGCAGGTGAAGAAGAAGATGGAAGCGTCCAGTCGTGCGTTGGAAAAGTCCGGCGAGAAAGTGAAGGGGGCCTTCGCGGAACAGAGTCAGGCCGAGCAGAAGACGTTCGACAAGAAGAAGGCCGATCTCGAGAAAGAGCTCGGGTTCTAAGAGACGATTGCATCAACGAGATCCCGATTCGCCCCTCAACCTCGGCTATTCGCTCCTCCTCCTGCCGCCTCTGCTACACTTGTTTTCATGCACCGGTCATGTCGAGGAGGGGAGCACCATGGGCGCTGCTGATCGCTACATCAAAGCCAGCCGGTATGACCTGGCTGAACAACGGCACAACCGAGCTGTGTTTCACGGCTGGATGATGGAACGACCCTGGCTAGCGGTCCTCTTTGGGACCTGCATGGCTGGCCTCGGGGCGAGCGCCGTCTTCAATTGGGTCGATGCTCCTGGGTGGCAACGTCATCCCTGGGAGGGCTGGTTGCTGGGCGGGATCGCTTTCCTCGTCGCCGGGTATTTCATGTTTTTCGCGGTGCGTAGTTGGTGTAAGGCGGTTCGCACCGAATAGCCATCCCCGGTTATCAGACGCGAATCAAGGCGCTGTGACGGGCGTACATGGAAGCGCACCAATCTTGAAGCCTCCTCTGACATCCCATCCCGAGTCGGCTGCGGATGCGTCGGCAGCTGGTCGGCAGTAGCAAAGCGCTACGGGCGCTCCACGAACCGAGAGGGCACCATCAACCCAGGTCGTCTCCCTCGACCTTATTTGGGGCGGTGCTTGCGAGCAGAGCCCATCCTCCCAGCCCGGCAAGAAGCGATGCCAAGAGGATACTGATCTTCGCCAACTCCAAGACCTCTCCTTCCCGAAACGCAAGGTTCGCGATAAACAGCGACATGGTGAAGCCGACGCCGGCCAGCGCGGAGATTCCGAAGACCTGACGCCAGGTGGTGTGTCCAGGCAATTCCGCTAGGCCCGTACGGACGCAGAGCCACAGGGCCAGCATGATTCCGCCCGGCTTTCCAAGCAGTAACCCCGCCACAATTCCTAGGGACACCATTTCAGTGAACATGGTGGCGGGATCGATGTGAAGGATGACGCCGGCGTTCGCCAACGCAAAAAGCGGCATGACTCCGAGTGCCACCCACGGCTGGAGCGAATGTTCCAACCGCTGGAGCGGTGTCTGCGCCAAGGCGGTGGAGGTTTCGAGCGCCTGGGAAGTCTCTGCTTTCTGTGGGTCGGCCAACACTCCGTCTCCGTCCGGATCAGATCGCTTGATCTTTTCAAGAAAGTGCTCGCCCTTTTGGACCAGTTCCGACTGGCTTAAGCGCGGGCGGGCCGGAATCGTCATGGCAGCCAAGACCCCCGCGACCGTGGCGTGGACGCCGGATAATAAAAAGGCGAGCCACAGTCCGCCGATGCCCAACACCGAGTAGACCAGTGGATGTTTGATGCCCGCGAGGTTGGCCACGACGAGGGCAACCAAGAAGCCGAGGCCGACGACCAAATTGCCGACGGAGATGTCGGATGTATAGAACAACGCAATGACCAACACGGCTCCCAGGTCGTCGACGATCGCGAGACTGATGAGGAAGATTTTCAACGACCAGGGTACGCGCTTGCCGAGCAGCGCCATGATGCCGATGGCAAACGCGATGTCGGTTGCCATGGGAATGCCCCATCCGGATCCCGTCCGTGTCCCATGGTTGAACGCCAGGTACAAAAGGGCGGGTGCGACCATTCCTCCGATGGCGCCGGCAATCGGGAGGATTGCCTGACGAGGCTCCGCCAGTTCTCCGACCAAGAACTCGCGTTTGATCTCCAGCCCGACCACGAAAAAGAACATGGCCATCAGCCCGTCGTTGATCCAGAGCAACAGAGGCTTCGCGAGCTCAAACTCTCCGATACTGATGCCGATCGGCACTTGCCAGAGCCGGTCATACGACGCGTTCCACGGTGAATTCACCCATCCCAGTGCGACCGCGGTCGCGAGCATCAGTACGATTCCGCCTGTGGCCTCGTGCCGAACGAAGCTGTGGAGCGGTTCCAGCGCTTTTTGAATCGGCGCCCGACGGTCGGATGATGCTGTCTCGCTGATAGTACTCATGTCATGAATTAACCCCTTCCGGATTTCTTCGCCATCGTATTCGGTACCAGCCGACGGAATATGCGGCTACTTTCAGTAGGAGAGCTCAGGTGGATAGCAGGAAGGAGTAACTAATCTGACGGCTCATGGTATCCAGGTGTTGTCTCATGGTCGAGCTAGGAGATCCCCTAGAGAGGGTTTTGTCAGACTGATCGTGAACGAGATACCTTAGCATACGACGAAAGCATACGCCGAAGAGAAGCGCTCCAGGGTTCTGCCCAGTGTTTCCGCGAAAGGTAAAGAGGTAAGTGAGAGGAAAGGTGAGGCGATGCCGTGGCATCACTACAAGATCCAGTGATCCGGCAGATGCCGAAGCCGGCCTTACCGCGTACCTATTCTTGGAAGGAAGCAGAAAATGTGGAATGAAGACATGGGACAGGGCCAGGTGCCGCCCGGAGCGTCCCGTTACTCAGCTACCAGAGGAGGATAACCGATGAAACTGCATGAACCCCATCAGGCGCATTCGTTCGATTTGCACGGACTAGAAGGCATTTCAGACCAGACCCTTGAGATACATCTCAAGCTCTATGAAGGCTATGTCAAAGCGACGAATAAGCTACGGACGCAACTCTACGAAATTATCAAAGACGGAAAAGTTGATCAGGAACAAATGCCTGTCTACTCGGAACTCACCCGACGACTCGGTTTTGAATATAACGGCATGGTGCTCCATGAATATTACTTCAGCAACCTCACGCGAGGCTCCGGTGGACGGCCAAAGCCACAGAGCGCCTTCGCGGATATTGCCAAAGACAGTTTCGGCTCCTTCGATCTCTGGAAGACCGATTTTGCGAGCGTCGGCATGATGCGCGGGGTCGGATGGGCGATCTGTTATCTTGATCCGGCGAATGGTCGGGTGTCCAACCATTGGGTCAGTCTGCATGAAAACGGGAACATTGCCGGGTTCCTCCCGTTGCTGGTCATGGATGTGTGGGAACATGCGTATTTGCTGGACTACAAGCCGTCGGAGCGGTCGGACTATATCGAGGCGTTCTTCTCAAATGTGAACTGGAAAATGGTGGAAGAACGGATGGAGCTGGGAGTGCCGGCACTCTAAGTCATGAGGAGAGTTTTCGCGAAGTGCTTCCAGGCTCGCCAGAATCAGGGTGGAGCGGTCTGAACGGCCGCTTCTCCCTGAGTCTCGATTCGTAGTCGATTATTTACCGTAAACGCACCGTTTTCCAACACCAGTTCTTCGACCTGTCGATACGCTTCGGCTGAAGGGACGGTACCCTGGATGGTGGCCATGCCGTCTGTCACGGTCACGCCGACCTGTTCCGAGAGGCGATCGTGCCTGCCGAGCGCCCTCTCGATGCGTTCGCGCACATGCACATCAGAGTCCCAGGCCCAGCTGGTTGGGTCGATAAGCCGGTTCTTCAGAACCAGGACTCCCTCGACTTGCGAGGCGACATCGCCGGCTCGACTCCGCTCGAATGGAGAGCCGACCCGTCCGGAGAGAATGACTGTGCCCTGGCGTACCCAGACGCGCACCAGGTAGCCCCTGACGACTGGATCTCGAAGGAGAGCGGTCTTAATGCGTTCGGTTATTACATCGTCCTGACCGGTGGAGGCCGTGGAATCGCTGCTGTTGGAGCGAGACGGCAGGCCGAGGCCTAGAGAGAGCATGATAATCAGGAATGCGGAGAGCCGGTAGGAGAGTCCTCCAACGATCACGAGATCAGCCTGCGGAACGGTTGTTCGTCCCATGAGTGTGCGTCGCATAATCACAGTGGCGTGTCCGCTCTGATTCGCTCGCTGCTCGCCTGGATTGCGCGTCCGGCGCGCAGGCACTCGTGGTGCCTGCGCAGGACTGGTCGCCGACAGCGCTATCGAGCCGCTCGGTTGAACTCGGCCACATCGATGACATGGTTGTCGCTATCGACCAAGAGCGTCACACTCTGTCCCTTTTTAAAGGCGCTGATCCGATCGTGAACAAATGGTCGCACAGGATACGTCCACTTGGTTCCTGCCGAGGTCTCGATGGTGATCTTATCGTTGTCGAGGGGGTCGAACACCATGCCGTTGATCTGTTTGTGGGGAGACTTCGGATTCGACATCCGCTGATACTCCTGCGAGGCCTGCTCCACCGCATCCGGACTCCCGAATGTCACGTCGACGATCTTTCCGGTTTCATCAGTCAGAAACACGGCGTCCACTCCGACAGGCATCGAGGCCATCTTGCTGCGCGCAAGCGGTCTGACCGGGTAGGAGGCCGTGTCGCCGTTCGCGGTCTTAATGACGACGTGCTCCTGGCCGACAGGCATCTGTTGCTCGATGACTCCACGAACGACCTGATGGTGGCCCTCCGCATGCCCGAGCGGATGGAAATCCACAAGGAGATCTTCGGCGTTAAACACCATTTTGATCTTATCCCCCTCCTTAATCTCCATGCCCTTTTCTTTCGCTTGCTCAAGCGGGAGGAACCGGGGCTGTAACGAATCGGCATATTCTACCTTGATCTGCCCGCCCTGGATTGATTTGACAGTGCCGATCACGACGCGACTACCTGACAAAAGCTTCTGCCCTTCCGAACGCGTGACGGGAGTAAATTGAGCGTTGGAAGAACCCTTGGGTTGGGCCTTGGCCACGTGCCTGGGGGTAGAGGATTGGCTGCTCTCTTGCGGATGCGACATGGTGGAGGATCCGCTACTGCAAGCAGCCGTCAGGACCAACGTGGCCCCGACACATGTGACAGTGACGATGCTACGAAGGTCTCGCGCGCATCGTGGCAACGGTTGATATCTCGTTGGGATTCCCATCATCTTCTGCCCTCCTATTTCTAGCATCTTCGAAACTCACTGACTCTTCCCTGGAAATCTTTCGCCTTCAGTACTGAGTGTGGAACGTTCCCTCTCAGATCGCTACTAGGAGATCCCCCAGAACCAGCCGTCGAGGGCCGACAATCGCGGGTCTGCCGCCACCGGCTTTCCCTCACAGGAGCGGCTGTCGCCCCTGTACCGATGCCGCCTGACAACGACATTCGCCGCTACTGTGCTGGTATTAGGCCGCTTAGATTGTCCAGCCATGGTTCACTGACAGAGCCCGGACCAAAGCTGCGGCGACATTTCGCTAGGGACGTGTCCAGTTCTCCTGCAGGATTGGTAACGGTATGTTCGGATACATGGAGGCGACAGAGCGGACATCACTGGCGAATCGAATTCGGATCGGCGCCAGAGCCGCGACCGGCGGAGGGACGCCCAGGTCTTGCAGGGCCGAAGCGGCCAGGCCCGAGGAGAGCGCGGGGGGACATCGCGCTACTATACCGATGACTTCTACTATCCCGATGATGCCAACAGGCCATCCCGGTCAGGTGACCGGTATCGTGAAGAAACCGATTCCCGGATCATGCGTGATCGCGCACAGCATCAGCGCGGTCGGGACCGATTCTATCAGGAGGGCGAGCAGCCGAGTGAAGGACCCTATGACGGGGAACAGAATCGGGGAGAGAGGGGATAGTCTTAATAGGAAGAACGGAATCGATGAAGGAGGATCAATAACATGAAAAGCGTGAACCGCATAGGACTGTTAATGGCTGCAATCTCTTTGGCCCTCGTCGGCTCGGTCTGGGCGGACGGATCAAGCTCGGATATCGTCAAGGGTACAAAGATCATTGGGAAGCCGGTGTATAACCTAGCCGCAAAAGAGATCGGCCACATTGAGGACTTGGCCGTGGATGAGACCAGCGGACGCATTGTCTATGCCGTCTTGTCATACGGCGGTTTCATGGGTCTTGGTGATAAGTATTTTGCTGTTCCATGGGAAGCCATGCTGCTCAGTGATGATCGGCACCACTTCGTGCTGGATGTCAAAAAGAAGAAGCTGGAAGAAGCGCCCGGTTTCGACAAGAGCCAATGGCCGAACTTTGCCGACCCTGCGACTCATGTGGTGATTTATGAATTCTATGACATTCCCGCTCCAAAGGCGGGTACGGACAAGACGAGTTCGACCTCAACGGGCAGTCATTCGTCGAGGACGGCGCACATGAAGGGAACAGCAGGTGACATGACCGCGGCTACCGCCGAGAAAATTAAGCCGACCGTGAGTGAGGCGCTCACCCATGCGAGAAAAGCTGTTGATGCGGGAGAACACGGGGATGCGAAGGCGCTCGTGGGACATGCGGAACAGGCACTCTCCAAGGCCAAGCATGCTCAAGCGGCTGGCCTCAATGATTACTTGAACGAAGGTGTGTACGAATTGGGCGAAGCCATAGAACATGGCGGAAAGAAACAGACGGCGGATGCGACTGAACACGTCCGGCATGCCATCATGCGACTCTCGCAGGCAGCGGACCTTCAGCTTCCCAACTAGGCTGCTCGACCGCCGCCTGGTCGGCCGCAACGAGATGTGTGTCTTGTCGGTGGGGACGTCCAGCGGATGTTCCCTCCGACAAGGGCCTCTCAAGCGCCTCCAAGCGGGAATCCAACGCTCATCCCGCGTCCGGTTCGCCGAACGGAAGGCAAGGAACCGAAGAAGATCATCAGGCGAGATGGCTCTCGTCGGACTGTGAGTGCGTGCGTGGATGGAGCGACTGTATCGACGTCGTTGGTTCCGCACAGGCAACTGGCGGGCCGTCAGGGGCGAATCATGCGGTATGGAATCGGTTCCGGAAAGGATCTCATGCGTCGACCTGGCTTAGTCTATTGGTCCTGGGTCTTTCTGTTCCTCGCGCTGGTGGCGGTGGTGCTGGCATTGTCCGGAATCGCAGGCACTGCTACCGGTTTGTCGTACGTGCTGTTCGTCCTCTTTTTTCTCGCATATTTGGTCAGTTTTTTTATCGGTCGGCGACCCCCACCGATCGCGTAAGTGTTGGTGTACGGCGAGTGCCGATGGGTAGGCGCTCCAGTGTCAACGACGTGAGACGTGTCCTCCGCCCCCTCATACCCGTCGTCGCTGTGCACCTGCTCCCAATGACGGACGCCCTTCTCCCAGCGGCGCAATCGCGTCGCACCCTCCGCAACATTCGCTCTCCTCTCTTTCTCGAATCCGTGGGCGCAGGGTGATGTGTCGGCCCGCATGGGATGATCGAAAAATGGAATGCCACACACGTATTTCAAGCTAAATGGTTTCTTGACCTCTCCTTTCTGACCGGATAATCTTCCGCCTTGCGGGCGAGCGCGTGGTGGTGCCGGAAGTGGGTCCAAACAAGCCGTGAACGGTTCTTTCGTCTTCCTTCTGGCGCCTGTGTGGGATCAGTTTTTCATCCGTCGGGTCGAATTGTACCAATAGTGAACTGAGATTCACGGAATCCCTTGCGGCGAGTCCTCCTGACCGATGCCAATCTCAGCCGTCTCACTACTGCAGTCGCCCAACCGTGTGAAGGAGGGAGCACCGATGCCAGTCGTGAAATTTGCTCGAGCTGCGAAAGGATCTCGGCTGCGTACGCTCGACGTGCGCGCGGATGATTCCGATGCGCGGGATTATATTTTTCAACCGAGCCTCACGCTGTTGCCGCACGAGAAGCGTCCCCCCATTGGAATCCCTGTCCTCGATCAGGGACAGGAAGGGGCCTGTGTCGGATTTGCCTTGGCCACGGTGATCAACGTGAGTCTGCGTGCGCGCCGTACGCTGCAGGGAACGTTACGGCGCTCGTCAAAATTCGACCAGGTCAGCGCCCGCATGTTGTACGAAATCGCCAAGCGTTACGATGAGTGAGCTCACTATGGTCTGCCGACATAGGGGGGCGCCTACGAACCACTCGCCTGGGCCCGGTTCTCCGCAAAGGTCCCGGTTCCACAGCCCAGGCCACCGTACATCATGCCGAAGAAGCCGCAGTAGGCTCCGGCCTTGAACGCCCAATCGGCACGAGTGGCGCGTTCGATGTGTTCGCCGTGAACGAGAAAGGATACGTACTGTGATCCGACCGGAATCATCGCGGGCAGGGGAATGACGACGACATACAGGACCAGGCCGGACCACCGTAAGCCGTTCGTTTTGTACATCCATTCCTCCTTGCCGAGCTCCCGTGGTTCTATCCGATCCGGCTCACCCCACGTCGCGCGTAACTCAGCGGCTGTCTTGAGACTCGTGTCGATTGGTACTTTGTGGACGTCGAGCCCGCCTCTGGTCTGAGCGATGTTCGGGTGGTCGCTCGATTCGATACGGCTGCCGAGCGTCCAGGCTCCGAAGCCGACACACCCCTGCAGCATCAGGGCAGCGGTGACCCAGATCACAATGTGTAGATACCTGCGCATACAGCCCTTTCTTGTCCCAGCGAATGCGACATTCTCATTCCGGCATTCGGCTGAAGCCTACTCAGATCTCCCAGGCAAAACAAGGAGACTCAAGGGTCGAATTGTCGCCTCACCTTCCCACGGTAGGATATCGGTCGCAGGGCCGGCCTGGGTACCATCCGCCGACAGGGAGGTTGATGATGGCGCCTCGGCAGTATATTCGAACCTACTACCGGTTTCCGCTCCAGTATCCGGTCATTTTCGGTGGGGCTCCCTTTGTCGGCGAAGGTGTCTTGACCAACCTGTCGCTGACGGGCTGTTCCGTCACGTGTGATCGGGAGGTTCTCTGCGGCAGTGAGGTGCGTGTGAGTGTCTTGCTCAACCATCAACCGCCGGCGCTCCCCATCGACATGGGTACGATCAAATGGGTGCAGGGCCACCAGTTTGGCGTGGAGTTTGTCCGCTTGCCCGTCGAAACGCAACAACGTCTCAATCGTACGTTACTGACTGAACTCATCGAGTGGTTGAAGCATCGCCAGAGTAGCGCTTCCACACCAGGCTTATCCGATCAGGAGCACTAACCCGCGTCGACAGATCTCGTCGTATCCTGTGCCGCGATGGGCTAGGTTTCTACCTTCCGACTCCGGTATAATCCGCAATTCATTCCTTGTTGATGGGCTGGGTCCGATCCAGTGCAGGTTCAGTCAACTCAACGCCGGCTGGTGCGTTGTCTCCCACGGCGTTCGAGACGAGGGACGGTTCACGAGTCATGCTTCTAGAAGGAGTTTGGAATGACTGAAAAAGACGACAAAAAGCGCGCGTTGGACCTGGCCCTGGCTCAGATCGAAAAGCAATACGGCAAGGGCGCGGTGATGAAGCTCGGCGCCGCCGAGCGTCCGGCCGATGTGCCGGCGATTTCAAGCGGTTCGATGGGGCTGGATATTGCGCTCGGTGTGGGCGGATTTCCGCGCGGACGCGTGATCGAGATCTTCGGACCGGAGTCTTCCGGGAAAACGACGCTGACCCTGCATGCGATCGCCGAGGCGCAAAAAGCGGGCGGGGTGGCGGCCTTCATCGATGCGGAACATGCGCTTGATCTGACGTATGCCAAAAAGCTGGGTGTTCAGACGGATGATTTGCTGGTCTCGCAGCCGGATACCGGCGAGCAGGCGCTCGAAATTGCCGAAACCCTGGTGCGTAGCGGCGCGATCGATGTGATTGTGGTCGACTCCGTGGCGGCCTTGGTGCCGCGAGCGGAAATTGAAGGCGAAATGGGCGATGCGCATATGGGGTTGCAGGCGCGGTTGATGTCGCAGGCGCTCCGCAAACTGACCGCCGCGATCTCCAAGTCGCAGACCACCCTGATCTTCATCAACCAGATCCGCATGAAGATCGGCGTGATGTTCGGCAACCCCGAAACCACGACGGGCGGCAATGCACTGAAGTTTTACTCCTCGGTGCGCCTCGATATACGCCGGATTGAATCGATCAAGGATGGTCAGGATGTGACCGGTAGTCGTGTTCGGGTCAAGGTCGTGAAGAACAAGATGGCGCCGCCGTTCAAGCAGGCGGAGTTCGATATCATGTTTGCCGAAGGTATTTCGAAAACCGGTGAGTTGGTCGATACCGGGGTGGAGAAGCGCGTGGTCGAGAAGGCCGGCGCCTGGTACTCCTATAAAGGGGAGCGATTGGGACAGGGGCGTGAGGCGGTCCGCGATTTTCTCAAGGCGAATCCCGCCATCGCGAACGAGATCGAGGGCAAGGTGCGTGACCTGGCCGGTCTGCCTTCCCGAGGCACTGAGAAGAAGGTCGATGCCAAAGAGGCCAAGGACGAGAAGCCTGAACGGAAGGCCGAGGGACGCCAGGAAGACAAGCGCGGCCATGGCGCCAGGGTCACGACATAGGTGGTGTCAGTGCCGACAGGACGCAGGCCACGACGGCGCACGGAATCCACGCCGGATTACCTCACGCTCGCCATCCGATATCTCGCGCGAACGGATCGGACCGCGGCTCAGGTTGAGCGGTATGTGCAAGAGAAGGGGGCGAGCCGGACGCAGGGGCGCGTGATTGTCCGTGAGTTGCAGCACCGGGGGTATCTGAACGATCAGGCCTATGCGACGCGCTGGGCGGAGCTGAGACTGTCGCGACATCCGATGGGCCGCGAGCGGCTCAAGGCAGAGCTGCTCATGCGCGGCTTTGAGGAAAGCGTCACGGAGCGGGCGTTACGGCAGGCCTATCGTTCAATCTCCGCGCAGGAGTTGGCCTGTCAGGCGCTCGAGGGGCGTACGACCCGCACGCGTCCGATGCAATGGGTTCGGTTCCTACGGCAGCGCGGGTTCGATGACGAGACGATTCAGCAAGTCACTCAAGTAGATTTGGAGACGGGGTTGGACGAGTTATGAGCCAAAGTGTACACGATCTGCGGCGAGCCTTTATCCGGTATTTTGAACAACAGGGACATCGGGCGGTTCCGAGCGCTCCCTTGATTCCACAGGCCGACCCCACGCTGCTGTTTACGAACGCCGGCATGAATCAATTCAAGCGGGTGTTCCTGGGTGAGGAGACGCGCGCATACAACCGCGCGGTGACCGTGCAAAAGTGCCTGCGCGCCGGGGGAAAGCACAACGACCTTGAAAACGTGGGGTACACGAGGCGGCACCATACCTTCTTCGAAATGCTCGGCAACTTCTCCTTCGGTGATTACTTCAAAGAAGACGCCATCCGGTTTGGCTGGGAGTTTCTGACATCGGTCGTGGGGCTCTCGAAAGAGCGGATGTGGATCACGATCTATCGCGAGGATGATGAGGCCGACCGTCTCTGGAGAAAGATGGGTGTGTCCCCGAACCGCATCGTGCGTTGCGGTGAAAAGGACAATTTCTGGCAGATGGCCGACACGGGGCCTTGCGGTCCCTGCTCCGAACTCCATTTCGATCAGGGGCCGGCGGTGCCGGGCGATGCGACACCGAATGGTGAAGGCGACCGAGTCATCGAGATTTGGAACCTCGTGTTTATGCAGTTCAATCGCGACAATGCGGGAACCCTGAATCCATTGCCCAAACCGAGTATCGACACCGGCATGGGATTGGAACGGCTGACGGCGGTCGCACAGGGCAAACTCAGCAATTACGACAGCGATTTATTCGCGCCGCTCCTGGCGGCGATCGGGACCAGAGCCGGAGCGCAGTACGGCGCGATGGAGCAGGCCGACCGTTCCATGCGGGTCATCGCGGATCACCTGCGCGCGATCACGTTTCTGATGGCCGACGGGGTATTGCCGTCGAACGAGGGGCGCGGGTATGTGCTTCGTCGAATCCTTCGACGGGCGGCCCGACACGGCCGTTTGCTGGGCATTACCGAGCCGTTCCTGCACGAATTGACGGCGACGGTTGTGGATCACATGGGCGAGGCCTATCACGAGTTGCGTCCGGCGGCCGGCACGGTGGCGGAGGCGACTCGTGGTGAGGAAGAACGGTTCATCGCTACGCTCGATCAAGGGTTGCCCATTCTGACAGACATGCTCGCCAAGGTGCGGTCGTCCGGACAGACGATGCTCTCCGGCGCCGATATCTTTAAATTGTATGACACGTATGGTTTTCCGATGGACCTCATTGCGGAAGCCTGTCGTGAACAAGATATCCGGCTCGACGAAACCGGATTTGAAGCCGCCATTGAAGATCAGCGGACGCGCGCCAGAAAGACGGGTGGTTTCGAGAGCGAGACGGCGCGCCCTGCATTGAGTGAGCTGGCCGCTCGTGTCGCGACCACGGCCTTCGTCGGGTATGAGCAGTTGAATTCAGAAGGTGTCGTGCAGGCGCTCCTCAAGGGTGACCGGATCGTGAAAGAAGCCGCTGAAGGTGATGAGATCGAAGTCGTGTTGGATGTCACGCCGTTCTATGCCGAAGGCGGCGGGCAGGCCGGCGATCAAGGGTTCCTGACCGGCACCGATGGGCGCGTCGAGATTCGTGAAACCACCAGGCCGGTGCCGACGTTGATTGTGCATAAAGGCGTGGTGACGGCCGGTTCCATCCGTGACGGAGAGCGGCTGCAGCTCTCCGTGAACAGCCGTACCAGGCAGGACGCAGCACGCAATCATACGGCGACCCATTTGGTGCATGCGGCCTTGCGCGACCTGTTAGGGCCACATGTGAAGCAGTATGGGTCGTTGGTGGCGCCGAATCGGCTGCGGTTCGACTTCGCGCATTTCCGTCCACTGGCATCACGCGACATCGACGAGATTGAGTCGATCGTGAACGAGCAGGTGCGCCAGGATCAGGCGGTGCAAACCGATGTGATGGGTGTCCAAGAGGCTGTGGCGGGCGGAGCGTTGGCATTCTTCGGCGACAAGTATGGCGATCAGGTGCGGGTGGTCCACATCGACTCCTTTAGCAAGGAATTGTGCGGCGGCACGCATTGCCGGCGCACAGGCGAAATCGGCCTGTTCCGGATCGTGTCTGAGTCGGGGGTTGCCGCCGGTGTACGCCGGATCGAATGTCTGACCGGCAGCGGTGCATTGGATTCCCTCAAACGATTGGAAGCGGATGTTCGTGAACTGTCCGATCTTTTGAAAGTGGCGCCGGGCGAAGTGGTTGCCCGCGCGCGCAAAGTGAGCGAACAACTGAAGGAAAAGGAGCGGGAACTGGCGGAGGTCAAGCTCAAGATGGCGAGCACCTCGTCAGGTGATGCCCAAGTCCGCGAGATCAATGGTGTGCAGGTCCACGCGCAGCGCACGGACGGACTCGACGTGAACGGCATGCGGGCATTGGCCGATCAGCTGCGCGATAAACTTCGTCGCGGAGTGGTGGCGCTCGGGGCGGCGAATGACGGTAAGGTGTCGTTGCTGGTGGTGGTGACCAAAGATTTGGTGGGTCGTCTCAAAGCGGGCGAACTCATTAAAGAGATGGCGACTGAAGTGGGCGGGACCGGAGGCGGACGTCCCGAGATGGCCCAGGCAGGAGGGAAAAATCCCGAAGGACTTGGAATCGCGCTGGAAAAAGTTTTTGGCTTGGTCCAGAAGGCCTTGGAAGGGTAAACTGATGAAAGGCAGACGGATTCTCGCCATCGATCATGGGTCCAAGCGGATCGGATTTGCCCTAAGCGATGAACTCGGGTGGACGGCCCAGCCGCTGGAAACGTTTTTCCGGCGGAATCCTGCTGCGGATATTCGGCATATTCAAGAGTTGGTCCTGGAGCACGAGGTTGGGCAGGTCCTCGTCGGTATGCCGTTTCGATTGGATGGCGAGATCGGACCCGCGGCCAAAGTCGTCGAGGCGTTTATCCAGCTCCTTGAGCCGGCGCTGTCGGTTCCTGTCATCACCTGGGATGAACGGATGACGACCTGTGCCGCGGAGGATCTGTTGATCGCGGCGGATGTCGGTCGTCGTAAACGGAAGGGCATCGTCGATCGCATTGCCGCGGCGATTCTGTTGCAAAGTTATTTGGCGAGTTTGGAACAGCCGCCCGCGGGCATGACGAACAGCTCGAATGAGCCCGAGGATGCGGATCCGTGGGCGTGTGATGAACTACGAGTCGATAATGCAGATGATGCAGATCAGATCGATCAAGGGACTGGTCCTGGCGGCCGTGATGCTCGCAGCCATCGCCGGGTATCTGGTGCTGCGTTGGGCTCACAGTCCCGTCGCGAGCGGGATTCCTAAACCTCCCTCCCATATCGTCCTCATTCCTGAAGGCAGCACCTTTCAGCAGGTTGCGAATATTCTACAGAACGAGCAGTTGATTCGTAGTCGGGCGGCCTTTCTCCTACTCGGAAAAACGCGAGAGAATGATCGAAAGATTCGTCCCGGGGAGTATGAGTTGGACGGCGGGATGTCGCCGCGGGAGATTCTGGGGAAGCTGCTGGCCGGTCGAGTCGTGCTGCATCCGGTCACGATTCCGGAAGGGTACAGTCTCGTGCAGATTGCCGATGTCCTGGGGGCACAGCAGGTCACGGATACGAAAGAATTCACGAAGCTGGTGCGTGATCGCGCCTTTATCACGACGCTCGGCATTGAGGCTGATTCACTGGAGGGGTATCTCTTTCCTGAAACGTATTCCTTCGCCCGTGGCACGAAGGCGAAGGAGGTCATCAAGACGCTGGTCGATGGTCTTCGTCGGGTCTGGGGAGCCGATCTGCAGGAACAGGCGGCCCGTATGAAACTGTCCCTGCATCAGGTCCTCACCCTGGCTTCCGTCATCGAAAAGGAAACCGGATCGAAAGACGAGCGGGACCTGATTGCTGCGGTGTTTCATAACCGGTTGCGGAAAAAAATTCCGCTGCAGAGCGATCCGACGGTGATCTACGGGTTGCCGGACTTCGACGGGAACATCCATAAACGTGATCTCTCGATCATGAGCCCCTACAATACGTACCGTGTGCAGGGCCTTCCGCCGGGACCGATCGCAAGCCCAGGGATCCATTCGTTGCGCGCGGCGCTCTTTCCCGCCCAGACGTCCTACCTCTACTTCGTGTCGCGTAACGACGGAACCCACCAATTCTCCTCCACCCTGGAGGAGCACAATCAAGCCGTGGAGAAATATCAGAAACAGCCGTTCCGCAAGCGCAGCAGAGGGAATCTCCTCGCCCACGGCGCCTGATGGTGAGATAGCCTGTCACGACACGCCGTGTACGTTCTCCATCATTGATCGTATAGCCTGAAAGGGACCGTTGTATGGGTGAGATGCCTTGGAACGAGACGTTGCCGCGTTATCTGGACCATACGGTGCTCCGCCCTGAAGCGACCAAGGCCGATGTATGGCGCCTGTGCGAGGAAGCCAAGGAGCAGGGGTTCATCGTGATCTTTGTGCCGCCCTGCTATGTGGATGAGGCGGTGGCCGCGGTCGCGGGGACAGATGTTCAGGTCGGCATCCCGATCGGGTTCCCTCTCGGTGGGCACACGACCCACGCAAAGGTGACGGAAGCTATCGAAGCCGTAGCGCATGGCGCACAGGTGCTCGACATGGTCATCAATATCAGCCGCCTGAAATCCGGCGACTACGACCTCGTGCGGAGCGATATGGCCGCCGTCGTTCGGGCCACACCGGGCGTGAACCATAAGGTGATTCTGGAAACCTGTCTGCTGACGCGTGAAGAAAAAATCACCGCCTGCCGTCTGGCCGTCGAAGCCGGCATGGACTATGTGAAGACTTCGACGGGGTTCAATCAGGCTGGGGCGACGGTGGAAGACGTTCGTCTGATGAAAGAGGCGGTGGCCGGGCAGGCGAAGGTGAAAGCCTCGGGCGGGATCAGAGATTGGAAGGCGACACGTGAGTTGCTGGAAGCCGGTGCAGACCGGATCGGCACCAGCGCGAGTCTGAAGATTCTGACCGAATGGCGGAACGCGCGGATTGCGGGGCGCTGAACCACCATGCCTTCTTCTCCCCAAGTCCTTGCCCCTTGCGTATGCGGTGTGAAAATCTTGCTCGTTCCGGTGGATTTGCTATAGTGCGCCCATGATGACTCGAATCGTACTGCTGGTCTTGGATGGATTCGGTATCGGTGCCTTGCCCGATGCTGAATTGTATGGGGACGCCGGCTGTAACACCCTGCAGCGATTAGCGGCTATTTCCAAGGGGCTGGCCCTGCCGAACCTAGAGCAACTCGGTCTCGGGCACCTGGGACAGTTTCAAGGCATTCGCCCGATGGCTCAGCCGGAAGGCTGCTACGGGACGCTTGGATTTGCGACCAAAGGGAAACACTCACTGTCCGGGCATTGGGAATTGGCTGGATATCTGATCGAGGAAGGCGAACGTCCTTGTGAGACATTCACCCCCGAGTTGGCGACCGCGTTGGAGGCCGCGTTGGGCCAGAAGACTCTGGGGAATTGCCGGGCGGTCAACTTGGAGCCGATCGCTGAGTTCGGGACACAGCACCAGCACTCCGGCATGCCGATTGCTTGGATCGATACGGCGGGGACCATTCTTCTGGCGTCGCATGAACAGGTGGTACCGGCCGAAGAACTATATCGGCTGGCGCGTGAAGCCAGAAAGTTGCTCAAGTCACTCATGCCCATTGTGCGCGTGGTCGCCTGTCCATTCCTTGGACACCCCGGCACATTTGCCATCACGGAACGGCGGAGGGATTTTGCCGTCGAACCACCGGGCCTCACGTTGTTGGATCACTTGAGCCGGGCCAGCCAACTTGTGATCGGAGTGGGAAAGGTCGGAGATTTATTCAGTGGGCGCGGGGTCACGAGGTCTGTCCCGCTGTTCCATGCGGACGCTGTGATGGAAGAAGTCGTGGGCCTGTTCAGTAAGGTGCCCCGCGGGTTGATATACGCCAATCTCCCCGTCATCAATCCTGATCTCCAAACGACGGTGACCACGGTCCAGCAGGTCGATCGCCGACTTCGGGACCTGCAGGAGAGCCTCAAGGTCGGAGATGTGCTGATCGTCACCGGCGACCATGGGTTCGATTGTGCCAGGCCGAACCCGGGCCATTCGCGCGAGTATGTACCCTGTCTTGTGACCGGCCCTCGGCTCGCGCGTGGGGTGAATCTTGGGACCCGGACCACCGCAGCGGATCTCGGCCAAACGATCGGTGAAGCTCTGGGCGCAACCAGACTGCCCTGGGGAGATAGTTTCCTGGATGCGCTGCAGTCTCGCTAGCCGGATGCCCCAAAAGTCTGTCGGCAGCGTTCTCGACCGCCATGACGAGTGGATCGTGAAGAGCATCTTGTCAGGGACTGCGCCACGGTGCATCAGTGGTAGATCGAGGTGACCACACGTGAAACGCCATGGCGTGCGACAGAATCGGATGATGGAGTCGGTATTCCTGAATAGTGTGGGCGCAAGAAAGGATCTTCCGTGTCCGTTGACGCTAAATTGAAGTCCCTCGGCATCGAGTTGCCGGTTCCTCCAAAACCAGTGGCGAGTTATGTGCCTGCGGTGCTTGCTGGTGATCTGCTCTATCTGAGCGGCATGCTGCCGTTTCGAGACGGGCAGGTCGTCATCACCGGGAAGCTCGGGCAAGAGGTCACGGTGGAGCGCGGAGCCGAGGCGGCGAGACTGGCGCTGTTGAATGCATTGGCGGTGATACGGCATGAACTCGGTTCATTGGATCGAGTGCAGCGGATCGTGCGTGTCGTGGGGCATGTCGCGTCAGCCGCAGGGTTTGTGCAGCAACCTGCGGTCATCAACGGGGCGTCTGATCTGTTGGTGCAGGTGTTCGGCGAGGCCGGACGACATGCTCGCGTGGCGCTGGGTGCGGCAGAGTTACCGTTGCACGCGGCGATTGAACTCGAATTGCTGGTTCAAGTCCGCCTCTGAGAGGCTCTCTTCTCCTTGCCCTCTTTCTGCTTCACCGGCTTGCCTTGACATCAAAAAAATCCGCTTGTTATAGTCCGTGAGCCCCTTGGTGAATTGCCGTACCCCCCAATCCGGCCTCGCTGCCTCAGTTGCGTGGGGTTTCCGTGCCACGTGCGGGGCGTTCGTCTGATGTGCCATCATGTCAGCCTCGCTCATGCCTGCTAGTAGGCTCATTCAGAGGTTGTCGGTAGGGAGTGTCATCCCATGAAATATATCGTTCGTATCATGTTCGGTGTCGCCCTGTTTGCCGGTCCGGTCGTTTCCGGAGAGGTCCGGGCAGAGTCGCCGGCTCTTCATCCCAATGCCGCCGTGCCGGGAGCGACTCTTTCGATCAGCGGGAAGGGTTTCGGACCGTATAAATCGACTACGTTCAATCAGGTTACCTTCCAAGGTGCGCCTGCATTGGTCCAACGTTGGGAATCCGATCTCATTGAAGTGCGAGTGCCCTCTCGAGCAGCCAATGGACCGGTCACCGTCATCATCGGCAAGAAGCGCCTGTCGGCCGGATCGTTTACCCGGTTGCAGCCCGTCATTCACTCATTGTCGCCGGCCGAAGCAGAGCCGGGAACGATTCTGGAAATCACAGGGGAACATTTCGGCAATACCGCCGGGCCGCGTGATCCGAACACCATTTTCGGGGTCAACAGCGTGGCGATCGGCGACGTGACCGTTCGCGTGCGTAAGTGGCGTGACGACAAGATCGAGGTCGAACTTCCGGCCAATGTGCAGACGGGGGATGTCGTGGTGCGCATGGCCTCGTCCGACCCGCTGCCTGATGGCTCCTGCTGTGCGCCGGTCCAGCAGGTGGTGAGCAATAGCTTGCCGGTGCGGGTGTTGGCCTCGGTGCGTGTCGATCCGGTGAGTGGTCCGGTGGGAACCAAAGTGGTATTGTTTGGCAAAGGGTTCGGGGCGACGAGAAACCCTGATGATCGTGTCTCCTTCGGCGGGCATCCGGCAACGATCTCGCAATGGACCGATACGGCCATCGTGGTCCATGTGCCGTTGGATGCGCAGGATGGCCCCGTCGTGATGACGCGAAACGGCCAAGCGCGCACGGTTGGGACCTATACCGTGCGGACGCCCAAGGCGACGGGTCTCACCCCGTCTCAGGCTCCGATCGGAACGTTATTGAAGATTACCGGAGAGAATTTCGGCTTTTACTCCGAGGCCGGAGCAACTCCGTATAACTTCCTTGATTTTTCATTGAGTGGAAATACCGTCGAGATCGGTGGGGCACAAGCGATCGTGTACCGATGGGGCAACGACCGGATTGACGTCTGGGTGCCCTTTAGCGCAAAAAGCGGTCCGGTGGTGGTGAAGCGCGCGGCCAATTCCCCGAAGCCGGATGGAACCTGTTGTGCCGACAAGCAAGTGCTTGAAACCGAGGTCGGCATGTTTACGCTGGTCACTCCGAGGATCGATTCCTACAGTCCGATCACGGGGGGATTGGATGAGGTGGTCACGATCAAGGGAAGCGGGTTCGGTACGTTTCTGAAGACGGCCGAGGCAAGCAAGCTCATCACGGACAGTGTCTACGCCAGGACTGCTCCGGAGTTGGGGGAGAATGTGTCACGCACCGAAGTATTGTTCAATGGAGTCGGCGCGATTGTGCAGTCCTGGACGGACAATGAAATCAAAGTTCGCGTTCCCCACCGTCATTCGTATGGAGTCGGCAAGCTTGGCGAGTTCAATCCGGATTTGACGTCGGGGCCGCTCGTGGTCCGCCGTGGATCGTGGGACCTCTTGCCGGACGGGTCCTGCTGTACGCCAAAGAAGTGGCTTACGCTGGAGGCCGGCACGTTTACCATTCAATCCAAGGGATTGCCGGACGCAAGCTATTGGCGGAACCCCAGCAAAGAGAATACTCATCACCAACAATGAGGCGTAGAACCTTGCACACAGCGGCGGTTGTATCGTGGTTGCTCATGGCCTTCCTGTGCGCGGGTACAGTTGAGGCAGCCCCTCCTGACATCCGGGCCACTGTGGCGATGCAGAAGAGCGGATCTGAAGCCACGCTGCTGGGGATGTTTTTTCACGACGCGCAACTGGGTTGGGCTGTGGGGGCCGGCGGGACGATCCTCAAGACGACCGACGGCGGCCGCAAATGGAAGAAAGCCTCCAGCGGGACCACTTCGCTCTTGACGGCGGTGTACTTCCAAGATGCTCGTCGCGGTTGGGTCGTGGGTGCCAATGGAACGGTACGGACCAGTCTGGACGGCGGGGAGAGCTGGAACGTGAGGGTGGTGTCCACGCAGGCCCCGCTCTATGGGATCGCGTTCGTGTCGCCTCTGAAGGGCTGGCTGGTCGGCGGTAACGGCACCATTCTGCAAACGACGGATGGTGGAGAAAACTGGACGGATCAAGCGAGCGGCACGAACGCCGCGTTACATTCTATTGTCTTGATAAATGAGCAGCATGGGACGATCGTCGGTGCGTTGGGCACGATTCTCACGACGTCCGACGGCGGTACGACGTGGGTGCCTCAAGCCAGTCAGAGTTCTGCGACATTTTTTGATGTGGCCTTCGCGGACGAGGCGAACGGTTGGGCGGTCGGCAACGCCGGCGCGTTGTTTCAAACGACCGACGGCGGCACCCATTGGATCGATCGCACCTTGCCTTGCGGACGGACCTGTACCAAGCTGACGGATCTGATCCGTGTTCGCTTTACCGATGCGCAACAAGGCTGGATCGTGGGAGAGCATGGCCAGATCCTGCGAACCACTGATGCAGGATACAATTGGGTGGAGGAAGCCAGTCCCGTGAAACGCTCCCTCATGGCCCTGAGTTTTCCCCGTGCCACTGCCGGGTGGGCGGCAGGCGAGGGGGGAACCATCATTTCAATCAGCTCAACTCGCCGGTAGTGTCCTCGTTTCAATAGCGTCAGCCTAACCCAGTCTCCCTAATCGACTCTGCACGATACTGAGCGCAGTCACCGCTGCGGTGTCCGCGCGGAGAATGCACTCACCCAGACTCACGGCGTGACAGTGATGCGTCAGGGCAAGGGAGACCTCTTCCTCGGCCCATCCCCCTTCAGGCCCGATGATCAATGCAAGATGTTCCGTGGAAAGGCTTGGGAGGGAGACTTCCGACAATCCCACCCCCTTGCGGCGTTCTGCCAGGAGGAGTGAGCAAGTCGCCGGATGGGTGGAAAAGAAACGTCCGGACTCAAGCGGTTCCAGTACCTCCGGAGGCCGCCACTGTTCCGATTGCTGTGCGGCTTCGGTAGCGATGCGCTGCCAACGGGCCACTTGAGCCGCGATTCTTCCCGGTTGCGGCCGTACGACACTATGCCGGGAGACGAGGGGAAGGATCGTCCGTACACCCAACTCGCTTCCTTTCTGCACCACCCAATCCATTTGGTCGCCTTTGAGCAACGCTTGTGCCAAAAGCAGGGGCGGGCCGGTTTCGACCGGTCCTTGCCGTTGTTCGAGAATCTCCATCGTCAATGCCTGCTGAAGCAGTTGGCTCACCCGCACACGATATCGTCGCCGTAGCTCATCGGTCAGCCACAGGCACTCTCCGAGTTTGACGCGTAGGCTGGCCCGCAGATGATGGTAGAGATCGCCGGTCAGGGTGATCTCTGTTCCATGAATGTCGGATGAGGAGACAAAAAAAGCCGGCATGGTGGTCGGCGGATCAGGCGGGGGATGTCTTCGGCCTATTCGAAGAATGTTTTCATTTTGTCGAGGAATCCTTCGCCCTCGGTATCTTTTGTATAGCCGCTTTCCTTGGCAAACTCTTCAAGCAACTCTTTCTGCTTCGCGCTGAGTTTGGTCGGGATTTCGATTTTCACGTTGTACAGTTGATCGCCGGTATGGCCGCCCTTAAGATTCGGAAAGCCGAGACCCTTAAGACGCAGAACTTTATCCGGCTGCGTGCCGGCAGGGATCTTCATGAAGGTATTGCCTTTGAGCGTCGGTACCTCCACACGGCCTCCCAGGATTGCGGTGACGAGGTTGACAGGGAGGTCGCACGCGATATCCTGGCCCTCGCGACGAAAATGTGGGTGAGGTTTCACGGTGATGGCGACATACAGGTCTCCCTGCGGGCCTCCCTGCACACCGTGTTCCCCTTCATTCGCGAGGCGTAGCCGCATGCCGGATTCGATGCCGCCTGGAATTTGTACGGAGAGCATGCGTTCCTTGCGGATGCGTTGTCGTCCCCCGCAGCTCTGGCATGGTTCGGTAATGATTTGTCCGACCCCTTCACACTGGCCGCAGGGTCGGCTGACACTAAAAAAACCTTGTTGGAATCTGAGCTGGCCCTGTCCTTTACAGGCGGGGCACATCTTGATAGCCGTGGCTGAACGAGCCCCAGTGCCCTTGCAATCGGCACAGGTTTCCCATCGCGGGATTTTGAGTTTCGCTTCCTTCCCGAACACCGACTCTTCAAACGTGACTTCAAGATTGTATTGCAGGTCGTTTCCGCGTTCGGCTCGTGCACGACCTCGCGGCTGACCGAAGAAATCCTCGAAGATGTCATTGAAGATGTCACCGAACCCGCCCTGTCCGCCGAAATCGAATCCTTCCGCGCCTTGCGGCCCGCCGGCATGGCCGAACGTATCGTACCGACGCCGTTTTTCCTGGTCGCTGATGACCTCGTACGCTTCGTTCAGTTCTTTGAACTTTTCTTCCGCGGATTTCTTCTGTTCGGGAGAGGTGTGGAGATCGGGGTGATGTTGGCGGGCAAGTTTGCGAAATGCTTTCTTGATCTCGTCATCGGACGCGGTCCGTTCGATTCCGAGCGTTTCGTAGTAATCGCGTTTAGCCACGGAGAATCATTGCCTTATTCTAGGTGCGGCACGACCGAGTTCCACGCAACAGTGAAACTCGGCCGTGCAGTCAGTCAGAAGGTGTTACTTCTTGTCCTTATCAACTTCTTCAAACTCTGCATCCACGACTTTCTCATCCGTCTTGGCTTGCGCACCGCCGTCCCCAGATGACGTGCCGGCATCCGCGCCGCCACCGGCGGCGGCAGAGGCCTTCTTGTACATCTCTTCAGCAAGCTTATGGGATGCCGTGGTCAGCGCTTGGGTCGCCGTTTCGATGGCTGCGGGATCGGTGCCTTCCATCGCCTTGCGGAGTTCGCCGATGGCCTCGGTGATCTTGGTCTTATCGTCTTCGCCGATCTTGTCGCCGTGCTCACTCAGGTTCTTTTCCGTGCTGTACAGCAAGGAGTCAGCCTGGTTGCGAGCTTCGGCCACCCGACGACGATTCTTGTCATCCTCGGTATGGGCCTGGGCATCTCTGACGAGCTTATCGACTTCTTCCTTGCTGAGTCCGCTCGAGGCCGTAATTTTGATGGACTGTTCCTTCTGCGTGGCCAGGTCTTTGGCCGCAACATGCACGATGCCGTTGGCGTCGATGTCGAAGGAAACTTCGACCTGCGGCATTCCGCGCGGTGCCGGAGGAATGCCGACAAGGTCAAACTGTCCCAACAACTTGTTGTCGGTCGCCATTTCACGCTCGCCTTGGAAGACGCGAATGGTGACGGCCGTCTGGTTGTCGGCAGCGGTCGAAAACACTTGGCTCTTCTTGGTCGGAATCGTGGTGTTTCGCTCGATCAACTTGGTGAACACGCCGCCGAGCGTTTCAATGCCGAGCGACAAGGGCGTGACATCCAGCAGCAGCACGTCCTTGACTTCGCCCTTCAGGACGCCGCCCTGGATACCGGCTCCGATGGCGACGACCTCGTCGGGGTTCACGCCGCGATGCGGTTCTTTTCCAAAAAAATCCTTCACGACCTGGATGACTTTCGGCATGCGGGTCATGCCGCCGACCAGGACGACCTCCTGGATGTCCTTCGCGCTCACACCGGCATCCGCCAAGGCTTTCCGGCAGGGCTCGATGGTTCGTTGGATGAGGTCGTCGACGAGTTGCTCCAGTTTCGCACGGGTCAGTTTCGTGACCATGTGCTTCGGACCGCTGGCATCCGCCGTAATGAACGGCAGGTTGATTTCGCTTTCTTGTGACGAAGAGAGTTCGATCTTCGCCCGTTCCGCCGCTTCCTTGAGCCGCTGCAGCGCCATCCGGTCTTTGCGCAGGTCGATCCCTTGATCCTTTTTAAACTCTTCGACGAGCCAGTCCATCACACGTTCATCGAAGTCGTCGCCACCGAGATAGGTATCGCCGTTCGTAGACTTGACCTCAAACACGCCTTCGCCGATCTCGAGTACGGACACGTCGAACGTCCCGCCGCCGAGATCGTATACGGCAATGCGCTCATCTTTCTTCTTGTCGAGACCATAGGCGAGTGAGGCCGCCGTGGGTTCGTTGATGATGCGCAGGACGTTCAATCCGGCGATCTGCCCCGCATCCTTGGTCGCCTGGCGCTGGCTGTCGTCGAAATAGGCCGGTACGGTGACTACCGCTTCGGTGACCTTTTCGCCCAGATAATCTTCGGCGGTCTGCCGCATTTTCTGCAGAATCATGGCCGACACTTCCGGCGGGCTATAACGCTTTCCACGCAACTCAACGTGCGCATCGCCGTTGTCCGCCTCCACCACCTTGTAGGGGAGCCGCTTCATGGCGTCTTGTACTTGTTTGCTGCGGAACTTGCGTCCCATGAGACGCTTGACGGAAAAGATGGTATTTTCGGGATTGGTGATGGCTTGCCGCTTGGCGATTTGCCCGACCAAGCGCTCGTTCTTATCCGTGATGCCCACCACCGACGGAGTTGTGCGACTTCCTTCCGCATTGGCGATGACGACCGGGTCCCCACCGCTCATGATGGCGACGCAGGAGTTCGTCGTGCCGAGGTCGATTCCGATAACTTTCCCCATGGGTTGGCTCCTTCGCAAAAAATATCAATACGTGAACGATTGAGTCAGCTGTTCTGATAAAACCTGCTCTGCATACCCTACGATTCAGGCTAGTGTGCCGCTCCGGTCGAAACGGTAACCATGGCGGCCCGAAGGATACGGTCCTGGAGGAGATATCCTTTTTGATACTCTTCCACGACATGATTCTCAGGGACGGTGTTTGACGGGACTTGGGCGACCGCCTGTTGTGTGGCGGGATCGAAGGCCAAGCCAACGCTCTCCACCGCTTTGACGCCGAACTTCGTCAGTGCGCCTACGAGTTGTTTCAACGTCAGCTCCACGCCCTCGGTCAGCGCATCGACCGATCCGCTGCCTTTCGACGACTTAATGGCCCGCTCAAGATTGTCCACGACCGGCAGGAGTTCCTTGAGAATCTGTTCGTTGCCGAACTTGATCTGCTCCCGTTGGTCTCGCTGGGCCAACCGTTTGTAGTTGTCGAACTCCGCGGCCAGCCGCAGATATTTTTCGTTGAAGGCGTTGCATTCTTCCGTCTTGGCATCCAGCGCCTGCTGGAGTTCACTGGCGCCCTCGATGGTGCCGGAAGAAACCTCGCTGGAAGCGTCTAAGTTGTCGATACTCTGAATATTCTTCTCGTCTTCAGCCATTGATTGCACCTTTACTGGAAAGTGAGATAGCCACCGGAGAAGAGAAGTCAACGGGGAACAAAAAGAAATCGTCGATTTTTCATGCCCCTAAGGGGTTTGAGGAAGGACGGCAGGCCTACGCAAGGGCGCGGGCTCATGCCAGGCGGTTCCGATGGTAGAGGAATTCCAATCCTTCGAGCGTGAGGAACGGTCGAACTTCCTGGATCGTTTCTGATTCCTGCGCGATCACCGCCGCGAGACCGCCCGTGGCAATGACGGTAGATGGGCGGCCGAGCTCGCGCTCCATGCGTCGGACAATGCCGTCTACCAGTCCGACATATCCGAAGAGCAACCCGCTCTGAATGCCTCCGATCGTATCGGTGCCGATCACTGTTTTGGGGCGGATGATTTCCACCTTCGGAAGTTTGGCGGTACGGGAAAAGAGGGCGTCGGCTGAAATGCCGAGGCCTGGTGCGATGACGCCACCGAGATACTCGGCGGATTTGGTCACGGCGCAGAAAGTGGTGGCGGTCCCGAAGTCGACGATAATCAGATCGGAACGGTAGCGCGCATAGGCGGCAGCGGCATTCACGATACGGTCACTGCCGATTTCTTTCGGGTTGGCGTAACAAAGGGTCAAGCCGGAGTCGGTGTCAGGGCCCACAATCAGTGGGATTTGATGAAAATATGTTTGCACCAGGGAGTCGAAGGTAGCGGTCAACGCAGGTACGACGCTGGAAAGAATGCAGCCGGTCATCTGCTCCGGGGTGAAGCCGGCGTTCTGAAGCAAATTCAGCAGGAGCATGCCGTATTCGTTGTCGGTTCGCCTTGACTCCGTGGCCAGGCGCCAATGCCCGCGCAAGGTAGACCCGTCGAACAGGCCCCACACCACGTTTGTGTTGCCGATGTCGATTGCCAGCAGCATCGTGTGTCCACTCTACCCCAACCAGTCGCCGGATTTCATCCCCGCAGGTGGATGACCTCCGCGCTTCTGATTTCCAACAGCCTGTGTGGCTGATCGTGGGAGGCGTCAGACGTCACGCGCAGACAGAGGCATCCATCGAGGCCGATCGATTCGGCTATGCCTTGCACAACCCCCTGTTCTTCCACGGTCACGCGGACCGTTTTACCCAGCGTCGAACAGCGTCGAGTGAATTCATTCATCATGCCCGACGGTCCCTCGTGGAACAACCGATCCATGCGCTGTTCGAGCCGGAGTAAGACATCCGCTAGGATCATGTCGCGGTCGAACGCATGACCGGCCTCCGCGGACACGGTGGTGGCCCCGGCTCTGAGTTCATCCGGGAAACTGTCGAGCGCGGCATTGATGTTCAATCCGACTCCGATGACGATCGCCAGAGTCTTATCAGGCGTGGTGGTTTGTTCGCACAGGATGCCGCCGATTTTCTTGTCGCCGACCAACAGATCGTTCGGCCATTTGACCGAGACCGCAAGACCTGTGCAGCCGGAGAGGGAATCGGCCACCGCGAGGGCGGAAAACAGCGGAATCCAGGAGAGCCAGGGGCCGGGGCGTTTGGCGCCCGGCGCAGGCACGACGATCACGGACAGGTAGAGGTTGCCTTGAGCCGGAGAATGCCAGGTGCGTCCACGGCGCCCCCGACCCGCTGTTTGGCAGTCTGCGAGTATAACGGTTCCATGTGGAGCCGCTGGTCCGGTTGGCCGCTGCAGAGAGGCCAGCGCATCCGCATTGGTCGAAGCCGTGGAGGCTGTGTACCGCAGTGTTTTTCCGAAGGCGTGGGTTTGCAGGCTGGCTTGGAGGCGGTCAATGTCCAGCGGAGCAGCAGGTGGCGGATCGTCAACGGGTCCGCCCATGGCGTCCTCGATACGCGGTGAGGTCCATACTGAGGTCGGCTGCCGGAGCGGAGTGCGTCAGGGCACCCACGGAAATGAAGTCCACACCGGTGCGGGCCATGTCTGCAACGGTCTGCAGCGTGATTCCCCCCGAGACCTCGACCAGGGCGCGTTGGTTGATGAGGGCCACGGCCTTTTGCACGAGGGCTGGGGACATATTGTCGAGCAGGATAATGTCGGCGTCACCGGCCAACGCGTCCTTCACTTCCTGCAGGCTTTTCGCTTCCACCTCAATACGAAGGCCGTGTGGCGCACGGGCGCGGGCCAGCCGGCAGGCTTCGCCCACGTCGACACCGATGGAGCGCAAGACCGCGAGATGGTTGTCCTTGATCAGGATGCCGTCGCCGAGAGAAAAACGATGGTTCTTGCCCCCTCCTAGATGGACGGCCCATTTTTCGAGCGCCCTCAGCCCCGGTGTGGTCTTCCTGGTATCGAGAATCGTGGTCGGAGTGTGTCGGACTGCGGCGCAAAATTCGGCGGTCAGCGTGGCGATGCCGGACAGCCGTTGGAGGAAATTCACGGCAACGCGTTCCGCCATCAACAGTGACCGCACATCACCTTGAACGACGATCACGAGCGTATCTGCTTTGACGGTCGTTCCGTCTTTGACGGTTTTGACGATGCGCAACGAGGGGTCTACCGCGAGGAAGACTTCTCGCGCGACGGCCACGCCTGCAACCGTCATAGGATGGCGGGTGACGATGTCGGCTCTGGCCTGAACAGCACGAGGAAACAGCGCGCTCGTCGTGACGTCGCCGTGGTTCAGGTCTTCATCAAGCGCTTGCTGAACCGCTTTACGGATGGTCAGGAGGCTAGGAGCGCTCAATCCGTTTTCGCTCCAAGACAAAAATCTCTATCTGGCCAAGCGCATCCTTGAGAAGTTGTATCATCTGAGACTCGCGTTCGAGACGCTCGCGGTGTTCGCTCAGCACTTCAGACGGCGCCTTAGCGACGAAATCGGGATTGAGCAGTTTTTGCTGCGTACGATCGACTTCTTTTTGAAGCAGCTTGATCTGTTTGAGGACGTTATCGTTGGCCTTCTGGAGATCCGCGTCCTCCATCGAGGTTCGCACTTGGACGGAGTTGCCCGTCAGGATCAAAAGGCCGCCTGGGTTATCGACGTCAAAAGTCTCTGCTACCCGTAGGTCGTTAACATTCTCCATATACTCAATCAGCGCTTTATGCTTGTTAAGGGCTGAAGCAATTTCAGGCGCTTTCCCATGCGCTTTGAAATGGAGACGTTTGCCCGCCGGATACCCGAGGATTGCGCGTTCCTGGTTCATCAGAGCTCTGCATTCCTCCAGCAGCGCGAATTCCTGTTCGACTTCCTGTGATTCCCAATCCGGTCTCGTGGTCGGGTAGGGCTGACGGACAATGCTGGCACCTTCGTGCGGCAGTGTCTGCCAGATTTCTTCCGAAATAAACGGCATGAAGGGATGCAACAGCCGCATCATGGTTTCGAAGGTCTCGGCGAGGGTCTGCCGCGTTGTTTTTGCCTGCTCGGACGCCTGTTCCTTGAGCGCAGGCTTGATCATCTCGATGTACTTGTCGCAGTACTCATGCCAGATGAATTGATAGAGTGCGCTCGACGCGCGGTCGAAGCGATACTGCTCCAACTCGTGCGTGACCGTGGCGATGGTGGCGTTCAAGCGGCTCAGAATCCAACGGTCGGGGAACGATCGCTGCGCAGCCGGTACCTCAACCCGTTCGCCGTCCAGATGCATCAGGAGGAACCGGGCGGCGTTCCAGATTTTGTTCGTAAAGTTGCGGTAGCCTTCGATCCGCTCTTCGGCCAGTTTCACATCGCGTCCCGGTGACGCCATCGCCGCCATGGTAAAGCGCAGGGCATCGGTGCCGAACTGTTCCATCACATGCAAGGGATCGATGACGTTGCCCTTGGACTTACTCATCTTCTGGCCTTCGGCATCGCGGACCAGGGCATGGATATACACGTCGCGGAAGGGGACCTCGCCCATGAATTTCAGGCCCATCATGATCATGCGCGCCACCCAGAAAAACAGAATGTCGAGCCCGGTGACCAGTGTGGATGTCGGATAGAAGGTCTTCAACTCCGGCGTTTGCTTCGGCCATCCTAAGGTGGAAAAAGGCCAGAGGGCGGAGGAGAACCAGGTGTCGAGCACGTCTGGGTCTTGCACCAGCGCATCTGAGTGGCCCTTGGGGCACGAGGCCGGTTTGGTTTTCGCCACGATGACGGCTGCGTCGGAAGGAATCAGCGGTGCCCCGTCTGAGGAGCGGCGCAGAAACGGGCTTCCATAACAGGTCTCGCAGTACCAGGCAGGGATCTGATGGCCCCACCAGATTTGCCGGGACACGCACCAGTCTTTGATGTCTCGCATCCAGCCGAGATAGTTGTTCTTCCAGGCCTCGGGAATAATCCTGACCCGGCCATCCTCGACTGCCTGAATCGCCGGTTCAGCCAACGGCTTAATCTTGACGAACCATTGGTCCGACAACAGCGGCTCGACAACAGTCTTGCAGCGGTAACATTTGCCGAGCGCCATCTTATGGGGCTCGGATGTTTCAAGCAGGCCATGATCCGTCAACAGCTGTTCGATCTTCAGCCGGGCCTTGGCGACAGGAAGACCTTCGACGATGTGCGCCACTTCGGACTCTGCCAGCGCGCCTTCCAGCCGAAGGTTGGCATGCACGTCCAGGATCTTGATGCGGGGAAGTCCATGCCGCTCGCCTGCTTCGAAATCGTTGAAGTCATGGGCAGGGGTGATCTTCACGGCTCCGGTGCCGAACTCACGATCCACGAGGATGGCATCCCCGACAATGGGAATCGTGCGCGTCGTCAGCGGAAGCCGGACTTGTTTGCCGATGAGGTGGCGATACCGTTCGTCTTCGGGATGCACGGCTACCGCCGTATCGCCGAGCAAGGTTTCGGGACGTGTGGTCGCGACCAGGAGCACCTGAGCGGGATCCTCGGCCAGGGCATAACGAATCGTATACAGTTTGCCGGTGATCTCTTCGTGTTCGACTTCGATATCGGACAAGGCGGTGAGGCACCGCGGACACCAATTGATCAATCGTTCGCCGCGATAGAGCAGGCCGTCTGCATGCAAGCGTACGAAAACCTCGCGAACGGCTTCCGAAAGTCCCTCGTCCATGGTGAAGCGCTCGCGTTCCCAATCGCAGGAGGCGCCGAGTCGTTTGAGCTGGGAGAGAATGGTTCCGCCGGATTTTTCTTTCCATTGCCAGACGCGCTGGAGGAACGCGTCTCGTCCGAGGGCCTCACGAGAGGTGCCTTCCGCCTGCAGGTGCCGCTCAACCACGTTTTGCGTGGCGATGCCCGCATGGTCCATACCGGGCATCCAGAGGGTATTGCGGCCTTGCATGCGGCGCCAACGGATTAGAATGTCCTGCAGGGTATTGTTCAGCGCATGGCCGACGTGCAGCGATCCCGTGACGTTCGGGGGAGGGATCACGATGGAATAGGGCTGTCCGGGATGGGTGGTGTCGGCGTGAAACAAACCGGCGTCGATCCAGCGCTGGTACCAGCGATCTTCAACGTCGTGTGGGCTGTATGTTTTGTCGAGTTGCGGTGTGGGCATGATCGTAGAGGCGGCTGGGCCGCGACGCGGGCGCATCTTAACATGCGCGGTGCGGGCTCACAAGGCAACGGCGACTGGTCCGGCGCGGTTCAAAAGGTTGTAGCGGACTGAAGCCCTGTGATATACATCCGGCGGTTCAGTATGTGCATCGAGATTGCCGGCCTGAAAGCCCATTACCGTTGAAGGAGAGATTATGCCGAGGGGACGAGAGAAGGATCGGAAGGTTCGCAAGAAGCATCGGAAGAATGTGGCGCGTGTGAAGGGGTTGGTTAAGGCCCGTCGGGCCGCGGCCAAGAAGGTCAAGCGAGGTTAAGCGGCCGAGGACGTTAGTCGGGCGAGCTCAATCGTTTGATCTCGGCCCGGATCTGAGTTTCTGCCACGTCTGGAACGATCCGCTGCACTGCCTGCTGGATCGGATCTTTTGCCATTTCGTGCACTATCTCATCGGCCGCCTGCCGCGCACAGGTGGCGGCCACCTGCTCGACTTCCTGTTTTACCAGCTGACTGATCATGCCAAGGTGGGTCTTCATGGCCTCTGGAAGCTGTTCCTTCACCGCGGTCTCTGTGAGCCCGCCAAGTAGTTTTTCTGCGGACTGTTCCACGAGTGCAGGAGCCACGTGTGCGACGGCCTGACGGACCGTCGTCTCAACCCCGGCAAGGTGTGCCTGAGCCTGCTGCGTCAATTCCTCTTGAATCATCTCACGCATGACGCGGCGCAACCGTTCCGGTGCCAGCGCATCTGCGAGTTGTTTCGTCACTTCCGTCTGTACGGTCTTCCCGACGGCGACCGCCACTTGTCCGGCGACTTCCTTCGCAACGGCGGCCGAGAGCAGCTCGCCGATCTTGCGGTCGGCGTGGAGTGAGACCGAGTGCAACATGTAATCACAGAGACCCCGCATCAACTCTTCCCCGGAGGGGTCGGTCGAGTTCGTCGCGGGTGTCGCCGTGGAAGCAGCCTGGTTCGGTGATGGGGACATGTCGGCGTGCTCCTTCTCCATCTCGTTGTGGGGGGGGTCGTCGGTGGACGCGTCGTGCGGCTCATCATGTTCATCCTCGTGCGTTCCCGTAGAGACAGGGGGCCACGTCCTTGCTTTGGCAGGTTTTCCGCCGCGCGGTTGTCCCGGCGCGCCGTTCAGGATGACTTGAATCGTGTCCAGAAGCTGTTCCCGTTGCAGCGGCTTTCTGAGAAAAGCCCGGACCCCGAGCGCGCGCAACTTACTTTCATCCAAGCGGTCGGAGCCGTCTACCATGGAGACGATCAACGTTTCGGACAAATTGTCTTGTCGGCCGATTTCTTTGCAGAGTCCCGAGAAGGTGATGTTCTCGAGGTGAAAGTCGGCGATCACGAGCGCGGGACTGAGCTTGCGCGCCGCTTCGAGGGCCGAAGGACCGTCAGGAAATCCCATGACTCTGTAGCCATGCGGTGCGGACAGTTGCTCCACCATGCGGTGCACGGCGGGGCTGCGATCGATCACAAAGATGGTGAATCCCATCTCAATCACCTCTAGATACCCACTCAGCCGAAGCTAACAAAGGCCCTTCGAACTGTCAAAGAAAACGCCGAAACCAGCTCAGTGGTGAGCGGTCCATCACGCGCCAGGGGAATCAAACACAACGCTGGCGGACCTTTTTGCCATCCTGTTAGAATCCGCCGACCCTGCCGGACGGCCCGTCAGCGATCATGAAGCCACAGCAGGGGAAGGAACCGCACACGATGACCCAGAGCCGAATTCAAGTCGTCTTTTTCGACGCCGCCGACACCCTGTTTCATATTCATGGGTCAGTGGCCGACATTTATCTGCAGCATGCGGAGCAACATGGGTTTAGGAAAACCCCGGAATCGCTCGCTGCGATCAAAGCCGCGTTCTCCCGATCCTTTCGTGATGCGCCGCCGCCGGTCTTTGCCGCGACGGAACCGGCGGCGCTCAAGCAATCCGAACGGTTGTGGTGGTTCGACATCGTGCACAACGTGTTTTATCGTGTGGGGATGTTCGAGGCCTTCGACGAGTTTTTCGAAGACGTGTTTGCGCGCTTTGAACAGCCGGAGTCCTGGCGGCTCTTTCCGGAGACCTTGGATGTGCTCACGACCCTGAAACAGCAGGGGTTCGAGCTGGGCATCATTTCCAATTTCGACTCGCGCTTGTTCTCCGTTCTACGAGGGTTGGGGATTGCCGACCTGTTCGAGACGATCACGATTTCGAGTTTGGCCCATGCCGCCAAACCGTCCGCGCGCATCTTTCAGCAGGCCCTGGAGAAACATGCCGTCGATCCGGACGACGCGCTCCATGTGGGCGACAGTGAACGTGATGATGTGAAGGGGGCGCAGGGGGCCGGGTTGACGGGAGTGTTGCTCGCACGAGGCGAACGGGCGCATCCGTCGAGCGGGACGACGATCACCAGCCTCAATGAACTGGTGCCGCTGCTCTCACGCCTGCAATAATAACGGCACGATATCTTTAGCGCGCCCGTGCAGGGCCACATCGACGAGGCTGGATTGCGCGGTGGCATCGAGATTGATCTCGACGATGAACGCGCCGGCCTGTTTGGCGATCGCGCCAAAACCCGCCGCCGGATATACCAGGCCGGACGTACCGATGATCAGGCATAGGTCGCTGGATTCTAGGGCGGCCTCGCTGGCCTCGAGATCCTGCTCGGCGAGTGATTCTCCGAACCATACGATGTGCGGACGAAGGAGTCCGCCGCAGTTGCTGCACAGGGGGAGGATCGCGATCGGCACGTCGCGATTGTCTGTTACGCACCGGCACTGAGTGCAGCGGACCATCCAGATGTTGCCGTGGATCTCGGAGAGTTTGCGGGAGCCGGCATCGCGGTGCAGTCCGTCTACGTTCTGGGTGATGAGCCAGAATTGGTCGAATCGGTGCTCCATGCTGGCCACGGCATCGTGTGCGGGGTTGGGTCGTTTCGTCGCGATGAGTTCGCGCCGCCAGTTGTACCATTCCCACACCAGGCGGGGATCGCGTTTGAAGGCCTCGGGCGTGGCGAGATCTTCCGCGCGAAAATTCCGCCAGAGGCCGTCGGCCCCCCGAAAGGTCGGCACGCCGCTGTCGGCGGAAATCCCGGCGCCGGTGAGCACGGTCACCGATCGGGCCGAGGCCAGCTTCTGTTGAATCAATCCAAGAGTTGATCCGGTTCCCATAGGCGTCGAAGAGATAAAGCGGTCTCTGTTTCAGGTGCGCGGCTGCATGCTATAGTACCGTCCTTTCGAACGCAACGAGTGAGGAGTCTCATGAAGCAGATCATGGTGGTCGGGGCCGGTTCCGTCGGCGGTTTCTTCGGGGCCCATCTCGCAAAAAATAATTCGAACGTCTCGTTTCTTCTTCGACCCCGCACCTTGGAGGCGGTCAAGCGCCATGGCTTGATGATTAAAAGTGCCAAGGGCAATTTCACCGTGCATCCACCGGCAGCCTCCGATCCGCGACAACTCGCGCAGCCGGATCTCATCATTCTTGCCGTGAAGGCCTACGATCTCGATGAGGTGATGGCGCAGCTGGAGCCGGTGTTGACCGAACGCACGGTGCTCCTCACGCTGCAGAACGGCATCGATACGGAAGATCGCATCATTGCCCGGCTGCACCGCGATTGTGTGGTCGGCGGCGTGGCGTTCATCTACTCGAAGATCGTCGCCCCCGGCGTCATCGAGCACTATAAGCGCGGCGGCGTGGCCATCGGCGAACTCATGGGCCACAAGAGCGAACGGGTGCTGCAGATCGCGGAGATCTTCAAGCAGGCCGGCATTTCCTGCCAGCTCAGCGACGATATTCGGAAGAGCAAATGGGAGAAGATGTGTTGGAACTGTGTCTTCAACCCTCTCACGGTGCTGATCGACGACAAGGTGGCGAAGGCGCTGGACCACCCGGAGATGGCCGGCGTGATTCGGCAAATCGTGGGTGAAGTCGCGGCGCTGTCGGCGGCGGTGAAGGTGCCGTTGGCCCCGGATATGGCCGAGAAGGTGGTGAAGTGGACACAGGAGCTGCGGGACATTCATACCTCGATGTACGATGACTGGAAGGCCAAACGCCCGACCGAGATCGAGTATCTGAACGGCTACATTGTGCGTATGGGACAGAAATTGGGGATTCCCACGCCGGTGAACGAGGCGCTGACGGCGATGGTGAAAGCCATCACCGAGCGAGAACTGGCGGGTCCCGGTATCGTCCGGATCGAGGGCGCGGTCGTGCAGCCGGTCTCACTCACGCGCGCGGCGCTGGCGCAACTTCCGCCGGAACACCAGGTCGTCGATATCAGCCAGCTGATGCCCTCAATGCGAGGCCGAGCGATTCGTGTGAGCGGTCTGTTGGACATTCCAGCCCTCGCGGTCGATGCCGACCATGTCACGTTCCATTCCGCCGATGGGAAATATGCCGCGACCCTTACCCTGCAACAGGCTCGGGATTTTGGACTGCTGCTCTATGAACTCGATGGTCAGCCGCTACCGGATGGCAAGGGTGGTCCTTACCGATTGGTCACGCCCGGCTTGGGGGACCTGTGTGCGAACGTAAAGGGCGTGGGGCGCATCGAAGTGCGGGCAGGATCGGGCACGGATACGCGACCCTCTGTCAGGCCTCCGGAGTGTTCGACCGAGGCGTAGCGGTCAGACTTCACGTCGTCGATGAACGAAGCATTCGGATCGATTTCCACCGCTCCGAGCGATACCGCCACAGCATGAGCGCCATTCGCAGCGTCCAATCCGCGATCATCGCCAGCCAGACGTATAAGACCCCCATCGACAACCAGTCGCCCGCCACGAAGGCGATGGGGATGCGCACGCCCCACATCCCGATCATCGTAGCGATCATGATGAAGCGCGTATCACCAGCTCCGCGCAACGACCCGGCCAACACCATCGTGAGCGCCAGCGGAATCTGCAGCAGAGCCACGATCTTCAGGAAGATGGTCCCCAGATCAATGACCGCCTCATCGCTGGTGAAGGCGCGGAGCAAGACGTAGGGAAAAAAGAAAAAGACGATACCCATGGCGGACATGATGAAGGTCGCCAGCCGGTTCGCTTCCCAGTTTTCGAGCTTGGCCCTGGTGTACTTGCCGGCGCCGATACTTTGCCCGACCATCGTGGCTGCGGCGATGGCAAAGCCATAGCCCGGCAGAAACGAGAGCGATTCAATCGAGAGTCCGACTTGATGCGCCGCGTAGGCCACGGTGCCGTAGAGCAGCACGATCTTGGTATAGAGCAGAATGCCGGCCTGCTGCACGATCCGTTCGCCAGAAACCGGCGCGCCTACCTGCCAGATGGTGTGGATCAGATCCAGTCTGAGCCGCTTCGACGGTTTGAGGATCGTCCGGCAACGGGAAAGCAGATAGAGCGACCCAGTCGCCTCCGCGATTCCTACGGCAACGGCCGCGCCCTTCACGCCGAACGCCGGCAAGCCCCATTGGCCGTAGATCAGCGGATAGGCAATGGCGATGTGGAGCACATTGACCACGATCATGGCATACATCGGCGTCTTGGTGTCGCCGGTTCCCTGGAGAATCGACGAGAGAACGGCGAGAAGCACCGTGAACGGGATCACCAAAAAGATCAGGGTGGAGTAGGGTAGCGCGAGGGTGATGACCTCAGGCTGCGCGCCGAGGAGTTCCATGATGTGTCTATTTGCCGAGAGGCCGAGTAGGGCCAGGCCGAGGGCGACCAACAGGGAGAGACCAAGAAAGTGCCGAGCGGCTTGGCCTGCTTCATCGTAACGACGGGCGCCCCACTGTTGAGCGATGATCACGTTCGTGCCCACCGAAAGACCAGAGACCAGCGTGGTCGCGATAAAGGCGAGCAACTGGCCCAAGCCGACGGCGGCAATGGGAATCGCACCCAACCCCCCTACGAGAAAGACCGCGACAATGCCCTCGGTGCGCTGCAGCAAGCTGCTGATCGTCACCGGGAGCGCAAGGGTCATCACTGATCGTCTGATTTGTGCGACGCCGTTGGCCATGGGGCGTCATCCTATCAGAACTCGGTTGTTCGCGAGGATGTCCTTCTGCGGTGACGAGCGAAGCGCATTCATGAATGTGATCGAGAGGCGTTTGAAACAGACGTCCGTCGGGCGAGCGGATCGGACGACGTACCCAGTAGGCATGAACAGTCTTGGCCAGGGGCTGGACAAGGGCCGCGCCCGTTCGGTAGCCTGGACCCATCCATGTTGATCACCCCCGAGCCTGCCGCTCGTTCATCCTACCGGCTCTCAAAATCGCGATACCTGTCCGGTTTGCAGTGCCACAAGCGGCTGTACTTTGACATACACGCTCCGGCGTTGGCTACGAAGCCGGATGCGGCCACCCAGGCGATTCTCGACATGGGCACGGATCTTGGCGAATTGGCGCGGCGGCGATTTCCCGGCGGCCGTCTCGTCACGGCCGGGTACCGTCAATCCCAGGAGGCCTTGGCGCAGACGGCGGAACTCCTCCAGGATCCTGCGGTGCCGGCGATATTCGAGGGCGCGTTTCAGTTCGACCAGGTCCTGATTCGCGTCGATGTCTTGGAACGTGTCGGGGTGAATGAGTCAGGGCAAGCTACCTGGCGGCTCGTCGAGGTCAAATCCTCCACGAAGGTGAAGGCCACGCATGTGGAGGATCTCACGATTCAAAGCTATGTCCTGGAAGGGCTCGGCCTGCCGCTCGTGGATATCTGTCTGATGCATGTGAATACGCAGTATGTGTTCGATGGCCTGCAGCTCGATCTGGCGCAGCTCTTTGGGATGCGTTCCTTGCACGAGACGGTACGCCCGCGATTGCCGGAGGTGCCGTCACGCCTGGCTTCGATGCACGCGATGCTGGGCGACATGTCCGCGCCGACCATTGCCCCGGATGAACATTGTCACAGCCCTTACGAATGTCCCTTCTGGGCGCATTGCACGCATGAGAAGCCGCCTCGCTGGATCTACCATCTGCCCGGGAGCAGTAAGACTGTCGTCCAGCTCCGTGAGTTGGGAGTGGAGAGCATCGACGAAATTCCCAACCATGTGACCCTGACGCCGGTGCAGCGTCGTGTGAAGGACAACCGGGAATGGATCGGAGACGGCCTGCGGTCGGCGCTGGAGAAGATCGAGTACCCCGTGCATCATTTGGATTTTGAGACCTTCATGCCGGCGGTGCCGAAATTCGTGGGCACGAGGCCGTATCAGGTAATTCCCACCCAATGGTCCAATCACATCGAATATCTCGATGGGAGGCTCGACCATGCCGAGTACCTCTGCCGAGACGGGCGCGATCCGCGCGAAGAGTTGGCCGTCACGTTGCTGGATTCCTTGGGAAGGGAAGGCAGCATCTGTGTGTATTCGAGTTATGAACGGTCGGTGCTCGAGCGTCTGGCCGAGGACTTTCCGTCACTCCGGAAAGACTTGAAGCGGGTCATCGCGCGACTATGGGATCTGCACATCGTCATCAGGGATCACTACTACCATCCGGCCTTCGAAGGCAGCTACTCAATCAAGGCCGTCTTGCCGGCTGTGGTGCCGTCGTTGAGTTACTCAGATTTGGCCATCCGTGACGGGGGCGTGGCTGCTTGCGAATATGCTCGCATGATCTTTACGGTCAGTGACTGGATCGAGAAGGCGCAAATTGAAGAGGCGTTACTGCGGTACTGCGAACGGGACACCCTTGCGATGGTCGAGTTGCGGAGGGAGTTGAAGAAAAGAGCCGGTTAGCGCCTGCCTCTGGTTCGAATCCATTTCACCATCTGCATGCACGTTGTTCCGATGGTCTCATCCGCCATCAGGGCAATTCCCCCCAAGGCCAACAGCGTCATCACCACCGCAGCTTCAGTTTGTTCAAACATGCGACCCTCCTGTCTGAGCCAGAGACTAGCCCGGACCATTGGATGCGAACAGACCACTAGACGTGGGGGAACCCCTGGCCTCGGTAGGTGCCGGAGACGAGAATGATAGGGACAAACTGAAGGTGGATGATCCCGTCGCCAAGAACAGTCCAGACAGCTCCGGGTCGAGCCAGCTCTGTATGGCGGAGAGGGTGGGAATTCAAAGTCGCGCTTAGGTGCTTCGCACGCGCTCCCGCTAAGGGGCCGGGCCCCTCGCGCCTTCGCTTCGCTTCGGTCACTTCGTGAAGGGGGCATACCCCCTTCAGAGGCCCCGTTGGAATCCCACCCGCAGAGTTTTGAGGTGTTGCAGCAGATATGGCGGAGAGGGTGGGATTCGAACCCACGGTCCCTTTCAGGACAACGGTTTTCGAGACCGTCCGATTCGGCCGCTCTCGCACCTCTCCGGTCTCTGCACGACAAGGACGTGCAGCTTACCCTGGTCGTCTGCAAGATTCAAATGAAATCATGTGTTTGGATGCGACTTTCTTCCGCCATTACGGATATCTCACGATTGAGGAAATGGTGATTCTGTTTTGTAATGGATCCATTCCGCCGTAGACTCACTTGGTGCCGTGAGACCGTCCGGAGACAGTGACAAAACCAGGCTTCGTCATACTGGCATCATACGAGGTCTATGGCCCATGGCTTCCGTGCGCTTCTCGGTCCCAATGGGGTTGAGCATTCTGTGGTCAGATATCCATCCGTAACCATTCCACCCGGCGAGACACTTCTCGATGTGCTGCGTTGGCGGGCCATACACCAGCCCGACCAGACGGCGTACGTCTTCTTACGGGATGGGGTCACTCCTGATGCCGTCCTGACCTACCGAGAGCTCGACGCCAAGGCTCGCTTGATCGCCGCTCATCTGCAAACCAAATTCGCGCCGGGAGCGCGCTTGCTCCTGGTCTATCCACCGGGACTGGAATTCGTCCAGGCGTTTTGGGGCGTGTTGTATGCCGGCCTAGTCGCGGTGCCGGTTCCCTCGCCGGACGCGTTTCGGGCGAAGGTCAGTGTCGCGCGTGTGCAACGTATTGCCGAGGATGCCTGCGTTGCCGGAGCATTGAGCACGCATCAGATTCTCGAGATGCTTCGGGCCCAGGGCAGTGCGATTCCGCTCGAACAGTGGCTGGTCTGCGATGCGAGCTTTTCAGGCCAGGCTGCGCCCTCGACTGCGACACAACCCTTCTCCTCGACGCTGGCGTATCTGCAATACACCTCCGGATCGACCTCCGCTCCCAAGGGCGTCATGATCAGCCACGGCAATATGGCTGCGCAGAGTCGGTGCATTACCGACGCCGGCGGTTACGATGCCCATTCCGTGAGCCTGTCCTGGATGCCGCATTTTCACGACTACGGGTTGGTGACGGGAATTGTTCAACCGGCCTGGATCGGCCGTCCCTCGTATCTCATGTCACCGCTCACGTTCCTGAAGCGGCCGCTGCGCTGGCTGGAAGCAATTCAACGATATCACGTCACCCATAGCGGCGCGCCCAACTTTGCCTACCGTCGCTGTGTGGAGGCTATTGCGTCGAAGGATTGCGCGAGGTTGAATCTTTCGGGTTGGCTCGTGGCGAGTTGTGGCGCGGAACCGATCGCCCCAGACACCATCGACCGATTCGCCGAGGCATTCGCTCCGGCGGGGTTCCGTCGCGAGGCGTTTTTCCCTGCCTATGGGATGGCGGAATACACCCTGTTGATCTCGTTGAAGCGAGAGGGGAGGGTGCCGACGGTGCAGGCCCTTGATCCAGCCGCATTGGAGCGGGGTCTGGTGTCTGACGCGAAGCCGGGCGCTGCTCCGGTTCGACAGGTAGTCGGCTGTGGAATCCCTGTGGGCGATACGCGGGTGGTCATCGCCCATCCGGAGACCCTGGCCCGTTGTGCGGCGCAACAGGTGGGGGAGATCTGGCTGGCAGGGGCCAGCGCCGCACAGGGGTATTGGAACAATCCGGAAGAAACGGCGCGTACCTTCGGCGCCACTCTTTGCGATACGAAAGAAGGCCCGTTTCTGCGAACCGGCGACCTCGGGTTTGTGAGAGATGGCGAGGTGTTTGTGACCGGGCGGTTGAAAGATCTGCTCATCATTCGAGGCAGAAATCACTACCCTCAAGATCTCGAACGAACCGTAGAACAATCCCATGCGCTGTTCCGTGGAGGCGGCACGGTGGCCTTCTCCGTGCACAATGCGGGGGAGGAAGCTGTAGTCATCGTGCAGGAGGTCGAGCGCCAAGTGACCGCCCAGGCCCTCGACGAACTCGCTGCCGCGGTTCGTGCCGCCTTGTCCGAGCAGCACGACCTCCATGTCTGGTCCATCCTTTTCATCAAGGCCGGAAGCCTGCCGAAGACGTCGAGTGGAAAGGTCCAACGACGAGCCTGCCGTGATCTATTTCTGGCCGGCCGGCTTTCGGTCATCGGAACGAGTGTCCGACCACTACCGCAGTCCGAGGCCGAGCCAATCGTCATCTCAATCGAACACATGCGGACCCTTCCGCGTGAAGCGCGGCGGACGCGGATTGAGCAGGATCTGCAGGGTATGATTGCCGATCGTCTGAGGTGCAGGCCGGAGACCATCTCCCACGATCGGCCGATACATCTCCTGGGGCTCGATTCGTTGATGGCCGCTGAGGTCCTGCATCGCGTGGAGGAGTCCTTTCATGTGGCCCTGTCGCTCCAGAGTCTCTTGGGAGGCGCGACGCTTGGCGAACTGTCGGCGACGATCGAATCCGAGATGCTCCGAGAAGGCGACGCCTCGACACCTGTCCTCCCTCCGAATTCCTGTACGAAGAATGTCGGCCCGCTTTCCGAGAATCAGGCCGCCCTGTGGTTTCTCAGTCAATTGGCACCGGAGAGCGCCGCCGCGAACGTCTCCGTCCTCCTGTCCCTGCCGTCCGGTGTGAATGAGACCGTGCTGCGACAGGCGCTGGATCGACTCGGCGAGCGTCATGCGATCCTTCGTACGACCTATGACACGCAGGAAGATGTGCCGGTTCAACGCATCCACGAGCAGGTGCCGTTGAGGTGGATGGTCATCGACGTCTCCACCTGGGATTGGGCGAAATTGAGGCGGGAAACCATGGCGGCGGCGGCGATTCCGTTCGATCTCGCGCAGGGTCCGCTATGGAGCGCGACTCTCTATCGAGGGACGCATCAGACGTGGTTGTTGTTGGTCGCCCACCATATCGCCGTCGACGGGTGGTCGATGAACCACCTGGTGGATGAGCTCAAGCGGGACTGTGCCTCCCTAGAGGCTCAGTCACAAGGCTTGTCGAACGCACTCCCCGATACCGTGGTTCCCTATGGTGAGTTCATCAATTGGCATCGGGCCCTGTTGGACAGTGAGGAGGGGCGACGTCTGGCCCACCACTGGAAGGCGCGGCTCGCTGGTGACCTGCCGACCTACGACATGCTCTATGATCGGCCTCAGGCGACCGTGGAGCCCAGCCGCTATGCGTGGCATGCGTTCCATATCGAGCAAACGTTGACGGATCGGCTTAAGGCCTGGGCCCAGGCAGAGGGCACGACGCTGTATGCCGTTTGCCTGACTGCGCTGCAGGTCCTGCTGTATCGCTATACGAATCAAGAAGACACGACGATCGTCACGCCGGTCTTCGGCCGGAGCCGGTCTCGCTTTGCGCAGACCGTCGGCGATTTCGTGAATATGCTGGTGCTGCGGGAGTCTGTTCAAGACACGTCCAGTGGTCGTGATCTGCTGGCGCAGACGAAGCGCACCGTGCTGGAAGCGCTCGAGCATCAGGACTATCCCTATGCGCGGCTCGTGTCGGACTTGCGACCGGCCCGCGATCGTCAGCGCGCTCCTCTCGCGCAAATCCTATTCGTGTTGCAACCGTTCAAATTGCTGGCGGAACTCGATCAACACATGGACGTCTCGCCCTTGTCGTTCTCGCAGTCTCGTTTGCCTGAGTGGAACGCCTATGTGATTCCTCAACAGAGCGGGCAGTTCGATCTCTGTGTTGAACTGGCCGAATCAGAGCAGGGGCTGTCCGGCTATTTCGAATATAAAGCCGAGTTATTTGCGCCGGACCGTATTGCGGGGATGCGGGCGCATTTCACGCGGGTGCTGGAGGGCCTCGTCGCCGACCCCGCCGGGCGGATCGGGTCCTTGCCGTTGATGACTGAGGCGGAACGGCGTGAGACTGTCTTGACATGGGGGCAGTCCTCGGACGTGACGGAGCCAGGCCAGTGCCTCCATCGCCTGATCGAAGCACAGGTGTCGCGGACTCCCGAAGCCGTTGCGATCCAACAGGGCGATCAGGTCTTGACCTATCGAGAGTTGGATGCGCGCGCCAATCGTGTGGCCCATTACCTGCGCCGCCGGGGTGTCGCGCCGGGCGTGGTCGTCGGGCTCTGTGTGGAACGGTCGCCAAATTTGATCGTCGGCATGCTCGGCATTCTGAAATCAGGCGGGGCCTACCTCCCGTTGGATGCCGATTATCCGACCGACCGGTTGGACTATATGTTGAGAGATAGTCAAGTCCGGGTGCTGGTGACGCAACAGGATCAACTCGCCCGGCTGCCCACCACGAATCCTCACACGATTTGTCTCGATTCCGAGTGGGACCAAATCGCCCGCTTTCCGGATCATGCGATCGATGGCACGGATGCTCCGGACAATCTCGCCTATGTGATCTATACGTCAGGTTCTACCGGTCATCCCAAAGGGGTGATGATTGAGCATCAGTCGATCGCCAACTATGTGGGGGCCATCACCGATATCGTCGGTCTCGCGGCCCGTGACCGGGTGCTGCAATTCGCATCGTTGAGCTTCGATACTGCCGCCGAGGAAATCTTTCCCTGCCTGACCACGGGAGCGACATTGGTGCTGCGTACGTCGGTCATGGTCGATTCGGTGCCGGAATTTCTGGACCGAAGCCGCGAGTGGGGCCTGACCCTGTTGGACCTGCCGACCGCCTACTGGCATGAAGTCGTCACCCGAATGGAATTGGAACAGCTCCGGTTCCCGGAATCCGTGCGGACCGTCATCATCGGTGGAGAGCGTGTTCTGCCTCAGATCGTCCAGCGTTGGGCGAAACTGGTCGGCAGCGCCGTTCGGTTGTTGAACACCTATGGTCCCACCGAAACGACGGTCGCCGTCACCTGGTCGGATCTCACCGGCCTCGGCGTGAACGACGAGCTGCACGACGATCTGCCGATCGGACGCGCGATTCGCAGATCCTCCGTCTACGTGTTGGACCAGCATCGCCAGCCGGTGCCGGTGGGTGTCGCCGGGGAACTTTATATCGGCGGCATGGGGGTGGCGCGAGGATATCGTGGTCGACCGGAGCTCACCGATGCGAAGTTCATCGCCGATCCGTTTTCAAGCCGCCCTGGGGCTCGTTTGTACCGGACCGGTGATCTGGTGCGCTGGCGGCCGGATGGGCAGCTCGATTATCGCGGTCGCGTTGATCGTCAGGTCAAGATTCGCGGCTATCGCATTGAACTGGAGGAGATCGAGGCCGTCCTGAATCGGCACCCGGATCTGGAACGCGCTGTGGTGGAGGTACGAGAAGATCAGCCCGGAGATAAGCGGATCGTCGCCTTCATGGTCCCTCGCCCCCACAACCGGCTGGGGTTGACGCAGTTGCGGGAGCAACTCCGCAGTCAGTTGCCCGCACATATGATTCCTTCGGCGTTTGTCGAAATGGAGGCGCTTCCCCTGACCGCCAACGGCAAGGTCGATCGTCGCGCGCTCCGTGTCGCTGCGGACAGTCGCGCCAGCAAAGTCGATCTGAGCTCCGAGTTTCTCGCGCCGCGGACGTCCACTGAGCAGGTGTTGGCCGACATCTGGAGTGAAATTCTGCACGTGAAGGACATCGGCGTGCACGACAACTTTTTTGAACTGGGCGGTCATTCCCTGCTGGCCACGCAACTGGTATCCAGAGTCCAAGCCCTGTTCAGGATTGCCTTGCCCCTGCGGCAAGTCTTCGAACGGCCGACCATCGCGACATTGGCCGAGGTGATCACGCGGGCGCAAAACGGTGGGAATCAGCCGCAGACGCAGAGCGAGCCGACAATATCGAGGGCTGCGCGGGGGGTGCCGCTGCCATTGTCTTTTGCGCAGGAGCGGATGTGGTTTCTGTATCAGTTGTCGCCGGCTGCCGCGGCCTACAACATTCCGGCCAGCGTGCGCTTGCACGGCCCTCTCAACCGGGCGGCGTTGCGTTGGAGTGTGCAGGAGCTGGTCCGCCGGCATGACGCGCTTCGGACCACGTTCATGACGGTGGACGGGCAAGCGCGCCAGATCATTCATGCCTCACTGGCGCCGCTGTGGACGGAGAAAGATCTTCGGGGGCTGTCTCGAGAGATGCGAGAAGCTCGAGCGCTGGAACTGGCGACCGCCGAGGCGCGTCATCCGTTCGATCTCGAACAGGGTCCGCTGCTGCGCCTGCTCCTGGTCCAATTGGGTGAAGAAGACCATGTGCTGGTTGTGAGCACCCATCACATTATTTCCGATCAATGGTCCTATGGTGTGATCGCTCGCGAACTCGTCCGGTGTTACAACGCGTTTTGCGCCGGCAAGCCCTTTGCGATGCAGCCCGACCTCGCGATTCAATATGCCGATTTTGCTCAGTGGCAACGGACCTGGTTGACAGGGCCGGTGTTGGCCGAACAACTCGCGCACTGGAAATCCAAGCTGGCCGACCTGCCGGTGCTGACTTTGCCGGCCGATCGACCGCGGCTGCCGGTCCATTCGTTTAAGGGCGATCAGGTGTCTCTCGATCTTTCCTGGGCGCTCGTGAATCGTCTCAAACAACTCAGCGTGCGCGAAGGCGTGACGTTGTACATGGTGTTCTTGGCCGGATTTTTCGGCCTCCTGCATCGCCTCACACAGCAGGGGGATCTGGTGATCGGGACCCCGATCGCGAACCGGAATCGGTTGGCGATCGAGGATTTGATCGGCACGTTCGTGAATACGCTGGTGTTGCGGACGGAGGTCACGGGTGATTTGAGCTTCCGTGAATTGATGCGGAAGGTCAGGGACTTGTCGCTCGAGGCCTATGCGCACCAAGACATTCCGTTTGAAAAGCTCGTCGAAGAGTTGCGACCAGATCGCAGTCAGGGCGGATTACCGCTGGTGCAGGTACTGTTCAACTTTACCAATACGCCCTTCGCTCGGACGGAATTTCAGCATCTGTCTTGGACACCCTATGAAGTGAGCCGAGGCGCGGCACAGCTGGATCTCGGTCTGTCCATCGACCCGCTGGCCTCGCGGAAAGCCTATCTGGAGTTCAATACGGATCTATTCGATCGCGCCACGGCCGAGCGTTGGCTGGCCCAGTATCGTCGATTCATGGAGGCGATTGCGGACCATCCTGAGGAGAAGCTGGGGCGCGTGGCGATCCTCACGGAACAGGAACAACGTCGAATGCTTCGTGAATGGAATGCGACGGAGCAGCCGGTGGATCGCGAGGCCTGTTTCCCGCAATTGTTCGAGGCGCAGGTCCGGGACAGTCCCGATGCGGTCGCCGTGGTTTTCGAGGATGAGGAAGTGTCGTATGCGGAGCTGAATCGCCGCGCGAACCGCCTGGCGCATCACTTGCGTGAGCAGGGGGTCGGACCGGATGTGGTGGTGCCGGTGTTCCTGGAGCGCTCGCCGGACCTCCTGATCAGTCTGTTGGCCGTCATGAAAGCCGGCGGGGCCTACCTCCCGCTGGTTCCCGGCTTGCCGATCCGCAGGCTGGCGGCGATGATCGAGGCCAGTCACGCGGCGGTGCTCGTAACTGAGTCCACGCTGCTCGCCGGGCTTCCGCAGCATCAGCTCCGGGTCGTATGTCTGGATCAGGAAGCGGAGGCGCTCTCGCGATATCCCGAGAGTAATCCCGCACCACTCGCCCGGCCCGAGCATCTGGTCTATGTGCTGTTTACCTCGGGATCCACGGGCCAGCCGAAGGGGGTCGAGATCGAACATCGCGGGTTGGTGAATTTTCTCCGCTCCATGCAACAGGAGCCTGGAATGGGACGCCAGGACGTGCTGCTGGCCGTCACGCCGCTGTCGTTCGATATCGCCGGCCTGGAACTCTATCTTCCGCTGTTGGTCGGGGCGCGTATTCTGCTGGCGAGCCGTCTTCACGCGATGGAAGGAGAGTGGCTGCAACACGAGCTGGACCAGGGTGGAGTCACGGTCATGCAGGCGACGCCTGCAACCTGGCGGATGGTCTTGCAATCTGGATGGCAAGGCGGGCGACATCTCAAAGTGCTATGCGGCGGAGAAGCGTTGCCTCGTGAATTGGCCCAGGAACTGCTCGTACGAGCGGGATCGGTGTGGAATGTCTACGGACCGACGGAGACCACGATTTGGTCGACGTTGGAACGGGTACGCAGCGCTGAACGGACGATTGCGCTCGGACGACCCATCGCCAACACGCAGGTCTACGTGTTGGATTCGAACCGGGAGCCGGTGCCGATCGGGATACCGGGAGAACTGTATATCGGCGGGATGGGGTTGGCGCGGGGATATCGAGGGAATCCGCAGTTGACGGCGGAGCGCTTTGTTCCCAGTCCCTTCCGGACGGGCGAGCGGCTTTACCGCACGGGAGACCAGGTCAAATGGTTGCCCGACGGGAAATTGGATTACGTCGGACGTATCGACTATCAGGTCAAATTACGCGGCTTCCGTATCGAGCTGGGAGAAATCGAGGCGGTGCTGGCGGACGATCCGACCGTCAAGCAAGCGGTGGTCATCGTGCGGGAAGATGCACCCGGTGACAAGAGGCTGGTGGCCTATGTGGTCGCGAGGGATGGCCGCAGCTGCGATCCTCAGACACTGCGCCGCGCGCTTCGCGACATGGTGCCTGACTATATGGTGCCGGCTGCGATCGTCCCACTCACGGAATTTCCCCTCACGCCGAACGGGAAGGTGGATCGCCAGGCTTTGCCGGTTCCGTCGGCGGAGCCGGTGCATGACAGCGCCCAGGCCATCGAGCCGAGGAATCGAGTGGAATTGCAGGTAGCGGCGATCTGGGAGCAGGTCCTAGGAATTACGCCGATCGGCATGCGCGACAACTTCTTCGCGCTGGGCGGTTATTCGCTGCTGGCGCTCCGGATGTTCAGCGCCATCGAGCAGACCTTCGGCATACGCCTACCGATGGCGATCCTCTTTCAGGCGCCCACGATCGAACAATTGGCCGATGTGCTGACCGATGAAGGGTGTACGGTACGCTGGCGGTCCTTGGTTGCGATCCAAGCAGAGGGGAAGCATCCTCCCTTTTTTGCAGTCCCGGGGGTCGGGGGCAATGTGCTCGTGTTTGCCCGCCTGGCCACGTTGCTGGGGGACGCTCAACCATTTTATGGACTGCAGGCTCGCGGCCTCGATGGCAAAGAAAAGCCGTTTATGCGGGTCGAGGAGATGGCCGCGCATTACATCGACGAGATCCGATCGGTTCAGCCCCACGGGCCGTATCTCATCGGCGGAACCTGTACGGGCGGTCTGGCGGCCTATGAGATCGCCCAACAGCTCACGGCACTGGGCGAAGAGGTGATTCTGGTCGTCATGGAATCCTGGCATCCGCGATCCTACCTGACGCACTGGAGTCGCCCGCCGTACTTGCTCTGGCCCATCCTGTTCGTGTGGGTGAAGATCACGACATACCTGCGCCTCATGCGGAAACTGCCGATGCATGACTGGGCGTCATTCTGGAAGGGCAAGGTGAAACGGCTCTGGAATCTCATGCACCATACCGAAGTCGCGGAGCATCAAGACGAGTTTCTGTACAAAGATCAGGTGACCTATGCCACCTTCCACGCGGTCGCGCGCTACCATTTGAAACCATTCCGCGGGCAGGTCTTGAACGTGATTGCCTCCAAGCATCCGCTCACCCATTCCAGCGATGATACGCGGTTGGTCTTCGGTGAGTCCGCGATGGGGATGAGCCGTACGATCTACCTGCCGGCGGAAGATTCGGGTCGGTTATTCGTCGCGCCGCATGTGCAGGAGCTGGCGACCCATCTGAAGACCTTTTGGCAGGACGCCTGGACGAGGCTCCAGCAGAAGCCGGATGATCGGGGACAGGGACCGTCCTCGAAAGCCGCCTAGGACGGTGGGAGCACAGTCACCTCACCATGATGAAAATGTATCGGTTCCTCCTGTTCCTGCTACGAGACGCCAGAACCATGATGGTGCTGATGGTCGTGACCGGATTGGTGGCCGGTCTCTCCAGTGTAGGCCTGCTGGCTGTCATCAACAAGCTCATCAATGGAGCGGGGGCGACCTCGGAGCTGTTTGCCGTCGCGTTTATCGGGCTGGCGGTGCTGAAGGTCCTGTCGAACTATCTCTCCCAATTGTTGCTCGTCACCTTCGCGCAGAAAACGATCCTAAATCTGGGGATGGAACTTTGCTGGAAAGTCGTACGAGCGCCCTACCGCACGTTGGAGCGGCGCGGAGCGCCTGACATTCTGGCGACGCTGACGGATGACACGAACGCCATGGCCTGGGCGGTCAACGGGTTGCCGGGCTTGGCGATCAATATCGCCATTCTTGCCGGCTGCTCGCTCTATCTCGCATGGCTTTCCTGGCAGGCCTTTCTTGGGGTCGTCATCCTGTCTGTGTTGGGGTTGCTGGGGTATCGTCAGCTCTATCATCGGGTGCTCCGGTCGTCGCTTGCGGTGCGCGAGGCGAAAGGGGCCCTCTTTGAGCATTTCCGCAGTCTGACGGAGGGGATGAAAGAGTTGATGTTGCATCGCGGGCGTCGAGAAGCGTTCGTCGATTCGGATATCCGGCAGGCTGCCGAGTCGCTGCGCCATTACAATCTGGTGACGACGAAGCAATACCTCACGACCGATTCCTGGACGCAGGTGCTCTTTTACGGATTGATCGGGGTGATTCTCCTCTTGTTTCCCAGACTGTTGTCGTTGTCCGGCGAGGCCCTGACCGGGTATGCGTTCGCCATGCTCTATATGATCGGTCCGATGTGGGGATTGCTCGGAATGGTGCCCACCTTGAGCCGCGGACAGGTGGCGTTGGAAAAAATCGAATCGTTGGGGCTGGCGTTGAATGAAGGGAGTCGGGAAGGGGGAGCCGAGCGTCCGGTGGCGCAAGGTGCCCAGGTGGTGGAGTTTTCGAAGGCGATTTTTTCCTACGAGCCGAACGGCGAAGATGAACGGTCGTTCAGCCTCGGGCCGTTGGATGTGACGATCAGGACCGGCGAGCTGGTCTTTATCATCGGGGGAAACGGCAGCGGGAAGTCGACCTTTGTGAAGGTGCTCACGGGACTGTATCTCCCGCAACAGGGAGAGGTCACGCTCAACGGCGAAACGATCGCGTCCGCGACGCAGGACTGGTATCGGCAGCATTTTGCGGCGGTCTTTTCCGATTTTTATCTGTTCAAGAAACTGTTAGGGCTTGATCCGGCCTTGATCGCGAGTCAAGCGGATGGCTGGTTGAAGACGCTCCGGATTCAGCACAAGGTCTCCATCCAGGACGGCGAATATTCCACGATCAACTTGTCGCAGGGTCAGCGGAAACGCCTCGTCCTCGTCACCGCGATGTTGGAGGATCGACCGTTTTATGTGTTCGACGAATGGGCGGCCGATCAGGACCCGCAATACAAAGAGGTCTTTTACGGTGAGCTGTTGCCGGAGCTGCGGGCGCGAGGGAAGGGCGTCATTGTGGTGACCCATGATGATCGGTATTTCCATGTGGGCGACCGCGTGTTAAAACTGGACGAAGGCAAAATCGTGGAGACCTTGAGCGAGACGGCCTCCGGGATGACGCGACGTCCGACGCCGATCTTGAAGCCGGTCGTCCGGTCCTCGGTGTAACGTGGGTTGTGTAGGAATGCCTGTCGAACCATGTCCGGGTTGCTGATCTTCCTTCCAGAGATTTCGATGTCACCCCCTCTTAGCCGGAAAGATGTGCATGTCTGGTTCTGCGATCTTACCTGGTGCGGCAAGGACCGTACGGCCCTTGCCGCGCTCCTTTCAAGTGATGAACAGACCCGCGCGGCCCGGTTTGCTTTTGAACGGGACCGGCACCGCTTCATCCTGTCGCATGGTGTGCTGCGAGCCATTCTCTCCCGGTACATCGACAAGGAAGCCGCTGAGATCGAGTTCGCGACCGGAGCCTATGGCAAGCCGACGCTGAACCGGTTGTCCGGTGCCGCACAGGAGATCCAGTTCAGCTTGTCCCATTCAGGGGAGTATGCCCTGGTGGCAGTGGCACGCGGTCGGGCCGTCGGGGTGGATGTGGAGGCGTGCAGACCCGAGGTGGAGGCGATCAAGCTCGCGGAACGGTTTTTTGCCGCAAGCGAATCACGGCACGTGGCGGAGGCTTCCGATGATGCTCGGCAGCGGCTGTTCTATCGGTATTGGACGGCGAAGGAAGCCTATTTGAAAGGACGGGGCATCGGGTTATCGCTTGGGCTGGATCGATTCGAAATCCTGTTCGATGACCAGTCGGCGCTTGCGCAGGTGCGTGAGACCGACACCGGAGCCCTCGACACGAACTGGCACGTTCAGTCCCTCTCGCTCGACGCCCACATGGCGGGGGCGCTGGCGGTGGAAGGCAAAGCGTGGCAGGCGCAGATGTTCCATGTGAGTGAATCCTCGCTTCGTTAAGTCGTCTCTCGCCGGGTGGCGTCTTTTCTCAGCTCACGAAAGAATGTCTGCAACAGATGCTGACTCTCTTCCGCGCACACCTCCCCGACGACCTCCACGCGATGGTTCAACCGCGGCTCGGGGGGAATATTCATGATGGACCCGCAGGCGCCGGCCTTCGGATCGCTGGCGCCGAATACGAGCCGGGGAATGCGAGCCAGCACGATCGCCCCGATGCACATGGCACAGGGTTCCAGCGTGACGTAGAGCGTGGTGCCGGTAAGGCGCCAGCTGCCCGTCTGCCGCGCCGCGTCCTGAATCACGAGCATTTCCGCGTGGGCCGTGGGGTCTTGCCGGGTTTCCCGGAGATTGTGCGCTTCGGCCACCACGATGCCGTCACGCACCAGGAGCGCGGCGATCGGTACTTCGCCGACCAGCGTCGCCGCGCGCGCGCACGTCAAGGCCTGTTGCATGAAGCGAGCGTCGAGATCGTCGGAGGCGGGCATCGTGGCGTCGGCCGATTTTGGTCAGGATGAGACGTCTGTGACAGTGAGCGCTACGCGTGCATGCTAGCACGTTCCGCCTGTGGAATGGCAGCGGGAGAGGGGCGGGAAGGCCGGATCACGCGGCCGATTAGATCTGCCCGATCAAATAGATCGCCCCCGTTGGTTCCGGGCGTCCACCGTCCGGCTCCACCGTGACGGCGAATTTTTTCATCCGCGAAAACTCGGCCAGATTCTTGATCAGCATGCGGGCCTTCTGGCCCGTATCGAGTCCGAAGACTCCCGCGCTCATCGGTTTGTCGTCGATTGCCCAGAGCTGATACACCTTGCCGCTGGGCAAGGCGGGCAGGTTATAAGCGTAGAGCCAGGCCTTCTTGGTCGCCGGGTCGTACAGGATGAAAGCGCCTGCCGACTTGGCCATGTCGGAGCCGGCCAGCGAGACGACTTTTGAGGACGGATTTTTGAACAGTCCGGCGAACTCCTCGTTCTGGCGGGCGACCCGCTGCTGGGAAGTGTCGCGTTGGGTCAGTAACGTGTGCGCATCGTCCAACTCCGCTTCCCGCTGCAGCAACTGATCGCGTAGCTCAGCAATTTCCGTGACCCGTTGGTCCATCTCCGATTTGAGGGTGCCGATGGTCTGGTCTTTCTGTTGCAGCTCCAATTGCAAGGCTGCCACACGGGCGGTCTCTTGTTGCGCGGCGGCTTGCAGTTGTTGGATCTCGCCCGAACGTTCAGTGGTCTGCGTATAGGACAGCCAGGCCAGATACCCGCCCCCCGCAATGATCAGGACGGCGGCAAATCCCATCGCCAGACGGAACGGCATGGAACGAGCCGGCGCGATCGGCGGGAACAGGTGGTTCATCCATTCGCCGGGTTCCAAGCTTGATTTAGAGCCGGCCTGTTCCGGCTCGGCTGCGCCGGGGATCGGCGGCGGCGCCATCATGATCTTGGCTTTCAACGTATTGGGAGGGGTCGCCGGTGTGAGCCCGAAGGGCAGCAGGGACGCCACGGTTTGATAGTCCTTCAGGGCCGCATGACAGGCCGCGCATCCCGACAACAGATGCGCTTCGATGGCTTGCCGCTCCGAGCGTTCAAGGGCGCCGATCGCATAGAGGGGAACCGCTTCTTCGAGCTCCTCGTGCGTCATAGTGCCTCACCCGGCGGCAATGTGTGCTGCAAGGATGCGCGGAGCTTGCTCATGGCCAGTTTGATGCGTGTTTTCACCGTTCCCAACGGTTGATTCAGTTTGGCGGCGATCTCCGTATGGGTCAGGCCCTGGTAAAACGCCATCTCGATCGCCTGCTGTTGCGGGAGCGGCAGTTCGAGAATGGCCTTGGCCATCATCTGCCGCAGTTCCGTGTCTTCACGGGCTTCGTACGGATTCTGGCTGACATCGGGCGTGTGGGACACCAGGGGATGGTCGAACGAGTCGGCCACGAGATGTTGACCGCGTGACGCCCGTGCACGAAGCCGGTCGATGGCGCGACTGCGCGTGAGGGTCACCAGCCAGGCGATCGGGCTTCCACGGCCGACATCGTATTTCGCGATTTTGCGCCAGACCTCCAGGTACACCTCCTGGAGTAATTCCGCCGCCTCATCGCGATCGCTCAAGATGCGGTATGCGAGGGTGAAGAGGAGCGAGCTCGATTGATCGTACAATTGGCCGAATGCCTGTTGGTCACCCTTGGCGACGCGGGCCAGGAGCTTGGGTTCGATCGTCGATGCGGCTTGTCGGGAGGCAGCTTCCATGCAGTCGCCTAGGCGCGGGCGGCAATCCTCTGGGTCAGAATAGGGCACACTATAACACTGTACGAGAGAAACGACTAATCGGATGTGAGAATAGGTCGGCGGGACCGGACGCAGGATTTAGGTGGTCGCGGAGACGGTCAGCGGCGATCCACGGCGGCTAGGCGAATGGTCGATGGGCAGGGTAGTCTCATACGTAGTCTTTGAGGATCTGCGCGGCATCCCGGGCGCCGGACAGCGGTGGAGGCACCGAGGCGGGAGGCTGGGCCAAGACGTGTCGTAGGGTCGGCTCCCATCGCCCCTGTTGAAAATCTGCGAGGGGGAGCTCGAGACCCCGGCCATATCGGTGAAGGTACTCGACGAGCGGCGGCTCATCCGCGAAATTGTAGCGGCGTACATAGACGACCGGGGTGTCCAGAGCCACAGCTTCGACGATAGTGCCGTAGCCTGGTTTGGTGAGGATGACGTCCACAGACGCCATCACTGTTTTAAACGTCAGGCCCAGGGACGCAAGCGACCTGACGCGAGTGAGCCCGCCCGGCACGGTTCCGTCCACGATGAAGCGAGAGCCGCCCATCGCTTCCATCTGATTGAAGGGCAACTGTCGGAGGGCAATGCCGCCGAACCCGACTAGTACGACATGCTCCGACTCTTCTGCGCCGACGGCTTTCCGGAGCTGCAGGGGTTGAGGATCGGCGGGTTCCGCGATGGGGCCGATCTCCCGAACCTTGTGAAACGCGGTAACGGCGAGGGCCGGCGCCACGCGCAGGAGGCAGTCGGCCCGCGCATAGGCCTCGCGAATCTGACGAAGGATGACGGTCTGCTCAGGCCGGGTGGGATCGACGAATGGCTCCAAGATCAGATCCCACGACAGTGAGCAGAGGCCAAGGGTCGGGAGACCAGCGGTGGCGCCGGCGGCAATTCCCAGATGCGAGATATCGGAGAGGACACAGGCAGGCCCGGCGGCGCGGATGAGCTCCGCTTCCGCCTCGACCTTCTGTTCCCACTCGGCATGCAGCGTCGAGTGAGCCGCCCAGGTTCCGGGGACATCGATCGCCAGCGGGCCGTCCTGGATGCAGCCCACATCCTGCTGCCCGGCATTGAGTTGCCACGGAATGGTGAGGCGCGGTTCGAAGAAGTCGGCGGGGACGGTGGTCCGCAGAACGGCGCGGAGATTCGGGACCAGCCGTCCCAAGGCATTGAGTACCGGCACGACTTGCGCCGCATGCCCGTAGCCGTGGCCGGAGATGGAACACCAGATCAGCGGCATGGCCGGCTGCTGAACCAGACGCCCAAGGCCCTGCTCGACGTGGACCCTGCCTCAGCGTACGTCCGCATGCGCGCCGTCGGGTCTGCCGCGTCGACGGCCTCTAAAGATGGTCGTTGTGCGCACCCCGCAGGGGCCCCGCGTAATTGTGCCATCCCTGCTCAGCTGTTCGAGGTGTCGGATTCCATCGGGGCGATGTTGTACATGAGTTCAAGATCGAACTCGTCGATCAATTCGTTTACGGCCTCGTAGCCCATGTCGGAGCGCACTTCATTAATGACCAGTTCGATGGCCATGGCCGCATGCTGGCCGTATTGAGTAATCGCCGATTCGATCCGTTGTTTGGCGGCGTCAAGATTCATACATCCTCCAAGCTGCTTATCCGAGCGTCCTCAAAAGTTGTTGCAGTTCAGGAACCAGATCCACTCCGCCGTTGGAACGGCCGGAGACAGCCGCATCAATGCCGGCTTGCAAGACAGGTTTGGCCTCGTCCTTCTTGCCCAGCGACACCAGGGCGCGTCCCAGCGCGAGGTGGGACGCGACATGGGTGGGATCCAACTGGGTAGCGACGGCGAGGTGCTCGGCGGCCTCCTCGGCGCTGCCGCCTTCTTGCAGAATTTTATTCCCCAGACCGTAGCGGCCCAGGAATCCTTTGGGGTTCTTATCAACCATTTGACGAAACGCGCTGATATCCATGAGGCTCCTTGTGAAGCGTGATTGACCGGTGTGATGACGCGCGATTCTACCATCACCCTCGTTCGTTCAGCTACGGGCGGCGCGAAGTCGTGCGAGGCGCTCGCGATCGGCCTCAGAGGGCGCGCGACCGGTACCGAGCGCGAGGTGGTGCAGTCGTTCCACGCAGCGGACAGCCGCGACTGTGTCCTGTCGTTGTTCATAGAGATCGGCCAGTTCACGGATGACCGCCGCTTCTCCGGTCGGATTGCCGAGCTTGATGAAATGCTCGGAGGCATTGTTGAAACACCGCTCCGCCTCGACCGTACGACCGCTGTTCAGGAACGTCTTCCCCAGCTGGCTGTAGGTGCCGGCAAGGCCCTCTTCGTTCCCGACCACGCGATGGCTGTCCAATGCCTGCGTGAACAATCGAATGGATTCATCCCACTGCTGCTGCCGGGCTTCCTCCATGGCCAGGTTGTGGTAGAGGATGCCGAGCGCGCGATGGTCGTTCAGCGGCTTGAGCAGATCGAGGGCCTCGAGATAGTAGGGGCGGGCCTTTTCATGCCGATCGGCGCCGACGTAGAGGTTGCCGAGATTGACGAGCGTATGGGCAATCGCGTGCGGGTCCTGTTCGCTGCGCTGGATGGCCAGCACTTCCTTATAACAGGCGTCGGCCTTGTCGAGTTCGCCGGCCAGAGCACAGGTGTTGCCAAGATTGCCGAGGCTGTTCGAGAGCTCGCGTTGGGTCCCGGTCAGCCGATCATCCTTGACGGCCGCTTCCCAGGCGGCGCGAGCCTGCCGCAGATCGCCGCGATGGAGAAAGATGCGGGCGCGGTGTTTGTCGTTTTCAGCCATGTGGTGCCTCAATCGTGATTCGTGAAGCGTTGGTGGCAACGGGGTGCGAGAGACGATTCACGAAATACGGTGTTCGGTCAGTCGCCGCCTTTGGGCGTGTCTTTTCGAAACTCCACTACGATGTCGTCTTCTTCGTCCAGCCCTAACCCGGCGCGAAACGAGTCCAGCAATTCGGCGACATAGGCGAGGTGGCGTGGATCTTTGCCGGCAGGCGAGGCCAGATAGGTTTCCGAGCGTGTCAGGCCGGTCTGAAAATGACGAGCGATCGTCTCTTCGGTCACCTGCTGCCAGGTGATGTAGATGCAGAACGCCTGAAAGGTGTGTGCCTCGGGATGCCGATCGGCCAACGCGAGCAATTGTTCGTACGCCTCGCGGGCCGTGGCGCCGGCGTTGGATGAAAAGGTCCCTTCGAGTTCAACGGCCAGGTCCCAATCGGCACCGAGTTCGGTTTCCGATTCCTGCAGCGTATCTTGAGCGGCCAGGGCGGCGTCGAATTGCATAGACAGCTCTTTCGTGAAACGTGAGAGGTGGATCCTCCATCGGGGACTCCTGTCCGCCGGATGGTCACGGGTCTGGCCTCAGCATACGCGGGGAGAGAAAAGCAGGTCAATGAGGTGTCGTCCTTGAGTCGTCGGCCGGAGGCTTGTACAGTGAATGGGCGGTGAGGCAGCGGTTCCTCACCGGTCTGAAATCTGAACCTGAGAGGTGACTATGGCTGTCGAGTCCGTGATGGTGCCGCTTGGAACGAGTGCGCCTTCGTTTACGTTACGCGAGGTGGTGACCGGTCGGGTGTATCAACTCGACTCATTCGCCGGCTTGTCGGCCTTGTTGGTAATGTTCATTTGCCGCCATTGCCCGTATGTGGCGCATGTGGAGCAGGAGATCGCGAAGATCGGCCATGACTACAAGGACACGGGGCTCGGCATACTTGGCATCAGCAGTAACGATCCGATCTCCTATCCGGACGACGCGCCGCCCCGACTCAAGGAGATGGCCGAGCGACTCGGATTCGCCTTTCCGTTCTGTTGCGACGACACCCAAGAGGTCGCGAAGGCCTATCGGGCCGCCTGCACGCCGGACTTTTATCTGTTCGATCAGCACCGCCGGCTCGCCTATCGCGGCCAGTTGGACGACTCGCGTCCCGGCAACAATAAGCCGGTCACCGGCTGCGACTTGCGCGCCGCGATCGATGCCGTGCTGGGCGGGAAACCGGTGAATCCCAATCAAAAAGCCAGCGTCGGCTGCAGCATCAAGTGGAAGCCGGGCAACGCGCCTTCCTCCGCCTAACCGGCACGCGAGTCGGCTCGGAGTTCGGGCCATGGACCTGTCTCGGCAGGCCGTGTCGCCGCTGGAAACCCCTCTTTGGGCGCCAGACGATCTGTCCAGGCCTGGGTGTGGGAGGGGGCTGAAGGCTCCAACGGCTACCGGACATCTCCTTTCAAGCCGGTCCGGCACGTCCCAACACTTTAGAAACGCCAGGTCGTAGCCGATAAAGATAGCCGGGGCTCCTGCGCAGGCCGCAGGCGCATCGCGTGGCAAGGAGGATCGTCCATCATGGCATCGGCGCAAGAACTCGTCCAATCCTGCTCAAATGTCTTTACGCTGCCGGAAATTTACGTTCGAGTCCGCGATGTGGTGGACGATTCCAATTCAACCATGGATGATTTGGCGAATGTCCTCAAGATGGATCCGGCGATTTCCGCCCGCGTGCTCAAGATCGTCAACAGCCCTTTGTACGGCTTTCCCAAGCAGGTGGATACGGTCACCCGCGCGGTGAATCTCCTCGGCATGCAAGCGGTCCGAGACCTGGTGACCGCCACGGCCATCGGCCGTCGCTTCAGCGGAATGACCACCGAGATCATGGATTTGTCCGCCTATTGGCGAAAAAGCGTCCTCTGTGCCTTGATGGCCGGCAAGATCGCCAAAGCCTGTGGCATCCGAGACAGCGAGCGGTTCTTCATCGAAGGACTGCTGAGGGATATCGGACACCTGGTCCTGTACCAAACGATTCCCCAACGCGCACAGGCGGCGCTCATTGAGGCCGGCAATCTGGGGAGCTCACTGGCGGAAGTCGAGCAGTCGAGTTTTGGGTGTGACTATACGGAAGTCGGCGCGGAGCTCATTCATGTTTGGGGTATGCCCCCACAAATCGAGCAGGCGATTCGGTATCAACTGAGCCCCAAGGAAGCAGGGGAGCACATCCTGCACGCGTCGATCGTTCACTTGGCCGGCGTCGTGGCGGACGAGAGTGAGTTGCCTCCATCCCATGTCGCGCCGGAGTCGCCCTTTGATCCCCACGCGATGCAACTGACCGGTTTCAACGTGGACGAGAAGCCGGTCTTGCTCAACGAGGCGCAAGACCAGTTGCAGGAAACGGTGAAGTTGTTCAGCCCCGTGGCGATGGCTGCATAGCCGATCACCTGGATAACACTGCACATACCGGCCAGAGGCCTCTCCTCACCCAATCAGGTGATATTCCTGAAGTCGGCCTCGTAAACATCCTGCCGCCGATTCCTTGTCCTGTCGGTCCATCAGCTCGCCATTCCAACCAGTAAATGTGTGAAAGAGCGAGGAGGCGCTTTGGAAAAGGCGACGGCCTGCTTCTGACGCACCAGGCCGCCCTTTGAATCGCTCGCTTATTCATCCCAGTCGTCATCAGACCTTAGGCCGAACTGGGGGCCCAGATTTCCAGGGCGATGACCGAACCAATCCAGGGGTTCATCTAGTCGTCGAACTCAGCGCCTCAGGGTAAAAAGAGATCATATTAGCGTACCCGGAGACGGTCCCAGCAGGTCAACGGGTGCCCCAAAAGGAGGTGCCTCATGCAGAAGCAAATCCAGCGCCCGATTCGTCGGACCGAGACGCAGAGATCCAGTGACGACAGGCAGGAAATCTGGCCCCTGTCGGCGCGGGAGTTCATGAAGCTGCCTGCAGCGAGGTTGTTGACGAAGCAGGCTCGGCTAACATGCACACGCCTTTACGCTCCTCCCAATCAGGCGGCGTAGACGTACGATTTACGAACGGCGAGGAAGCGGCTGAGAGACGTCGTCCGCAGCTCGCAGATCGATCATCGTCCTATTTTTATCGGGTTCAAGAGAGAGGACACTATGATACCAGCCACCACGACTCGCGTTGAGCAACAGACCGATGATGAGATCAATGAATCCATACGCCGTCAGACTGAACGCAATATCTCCCATTTTGCGAAACAAGGAGGCGCGGAGATCAACCGGCGTCTCGATGAGTTGGATCGTGAATGGGACATCGAGCGAACGCTGGAGGCCAATGCGGCCTCGATCTCGTTAGTAGGACTTGGGCTTGGCGCGTTCGTCGATCGTCGATTTTTCCTGCTTCCCGCCGTGGTCGCCGGGTTTCTCTTGCAACATGCCGTGCAGGGATGGTGCCCTCCGATTCCCGTGTTCCGACGCCTCGGCGTGCGGACCGCCCGTGAAATTGATGTCGAGCGGTATGCGTTGAAGACCATCCGTGGCGATTTCGACAAGGTGGCGCCGGATCGGCACCAGGAAATAGGCGACAGAGAGGTCACCCGCATTCTGGCGGCCGTGGATCGGTGAGGGTCGGTGCGTCGTTCTGGCCTGGATATGTCCTCTGAATGCGGCCAGAATTGCCTGAGCCGTTCTTTCGTGTTTCTTCCTGGCCGGTCCTCATAACAATCCAGCCCGCAGGTCCCCAACAGCACAGGGCTCACGTCGGCCTGTCGACCGCGTCCATCGTCTGCCACGTCTCCAGCGTCTCTTCGCACGCCTCAGCCTCCTGCTTGCTTCACGATCCGCGAGTCCCTGTCTGGAATGTCAACGCCTCGTTCCGACGAAACAGGGAGTGCGTTGACTGCCCATCCCACGTAAAATGAGTTCTGGGGCGTCCGGTCGAGACGATGTGTCGACCGCTCGGGAGCTGAGTGCTCGTGCCGTGAAAAATGCCGATCGCGTTCCTGACGGCCAGAATGACTTCGGAGGTGAACATGCGCGAGTCCCAAGCAGATGCGCTGGTGTTGTTCGGTGCGACCGGTGACCTGGCGTTTAAAAAAATCTTTCCCGCCCTCCAGGCGATGATCAAGCGGGACGACCTGACCGTGCCCGTGATCGGGGTGGCCAGAGCGAACCGATCTCTCGAAGCGATGCGGGAGCGGATCCACGAGAGTCTCGAGCAGTTCGGCGGGGGCGTCGATGAGGCAGCCTTTGCCAAACTGGTGAAGCTTTTCCGATTGGTGGACGGCGACTATCAGGCGCCCGACACGTTCGTGCGCCTTCGCCGGGAACTCGGCAAGGCGGAACGGCCCCTCCATTATCTGGCGATCCCGCCCAGCCTGTTTGCGTCGGTGATCGAGAGCCTAGGGAAGTCGGGCTGTGCGGCCGGTGCGCGCGTGGTGGTCGAGAAACCCTTCGGGAGGGATCTCGCTTCGGCCCAGGCCCTCAACCGGACCCTCCACACCCTGTTCGACGAATCGTCCATTTTCCGCATCGACCATTATCTGGGCAAAGAGTCGATTCAGAATTTGCTCTACTTCCGGTTTGCCAATACCTTCCTCGAGCCGATCTGGAATCGCAATTACATCGACCATGTGCAGATCACGATGGCGGAGCGGTTCGGCGTCGAGGGCCGAGGGAGTTTTTACGAGGAGACGGGGGCCCTGCGCGATGTAGTCCAGAACCATCTCCTGCAGGTGGTGGCGAATCTCGCGATGGAGCCGCCCATCAACGCCGATGGGGAGGCGTTGCGGGATGAGCGGGTCAAGGTCTTCAAGCGGATGCGTCCGCTGACGGGAGCGACCCTGGTGCGCGGACAATTTCGCGGCTATCGCGACGAGAAGGGTGTGGCGCCCGAATCGCAGGTCGAAACCTTCGCCTCCCTGCAAGTGCATCTCGATTCCTGGCGCTGGGACGGCGTGCCCTTCGTGATCCGTGCCGGCAAACAGCTTCCCGTCACCGCGACGGAGGTCATCGTGACCCTGAAGCGGCCGCCCCAGAATGTGTTCGGTGAATCGCTCACGGGCCCGCGCAACTACGTGCGTTTCCGTCTAGGTCCTGATCAGGTGGCCGTCGCCGTTGGAGCGCGCGCGAAGGTGCCAGGGGACAAGATGGTGGGAAACGAGACCGAACTCTTTGTGTGCCATCAGGGAGCAGACGAGATGGGCGCCTATGACCGTCTGATCGGCGATGCCATGTCGGGTGATCCGGCATTGTTCGCGCGGCAGGACGGCGTCGAAGCGAGTTGGCGGGTGGTGGATCCGGTGCTCACGATGCACACGCCGGTCTACGAATACGAGCCTGGCACCTGGGGGCCGAAGGAATCCCAAGTGCTGATCGCGCCGTTCGGCGGATGGTCCAATCCGAAGGAACAGAAATGACGCCGAGCACAAGCAATTGGCGTTGATCGGCAGTGCGGAATATCTCACGCTCTGCGAGAAGGAGGGGGCAGCGCTCAAGGCCACGCATGCGGAGCGCGCTAAGTCGATCGTCTCGGCCGTGTGTTCTCGTCAATACGCTCGCTGCTGAGACTGGAGTAAAGGGAGCGGCGCTTGCAGGCGCATGCCGGCCGGTGGCTGCCGCCACCCCCTCTTTACTCTCCTGACCCATCAGTTACCAGTCGAGATGCCGCACGTGGTCCCGGCTTTTCTGTTCTCACCTGCTATTGTGGTAGCCTGTGTGACACGGGAGCGATCCCGAAAAAGTCTGACCAATGGGCTTGGGCTGGTGCCTCGCCGGAAGAGAACTAGGGAAATCAGGAAACATGATGCGTGTCGTTCTGCTAGTGATCATTATCGGTCTGGTCGTGTTCGGTCCGCAACTCTGGACCAGGCGGGTCTTTGCCAAGCACAGCGCGCCCCGTCCCGACTATCCGGGCACCGGAGGGGAACTGGCCCGTCACCTGCTCAATCGGCTCAACATGTCACACATCAAGGTGGAACCGACCGAGAAGGGAGACCACTACGATCCCGTGAGCAAAGCGGTCCGCCTGACGCCGGACATCTTCGATGGGAAGTCTCTGACGGCCATCACGGTGGCGGCCCACGAAGTCGGGCATGCCATTCAAGATCACCAGGGCTACCAGCCGCTCGCGGAACGGACGAAGCTCGTGCAGGTCGCGCAGGGGGCGCAGAAGATCGGGGCGGTGTTGATGATGGGGATTCCGATCGCAATGTCCTTGGCCAAGACCCCTGCGGCGGGCCTTCTGATCATGGTGGTCGGGATGGCGACGATGGGGATCGCTACGCTGGTCCACCTCTTCACGCTGCCGGTCGAGTGGGACGCCAGCTTCAGGCGTGCCCTTCCAGTCCTCCGGCAGGGCAACTACCTGTCTCCTGAAGACGAGCAGGGGGCCCGCAGCATCCTTACCGCCGCCGCGCTGACCTATGTGGCCGCCTCTCTTGCGAGCCTGCTCAACCTGTGGCGCTGGCTCGCCCTGCTACGGCGCTAGGCCTTGGCCCGTCACACACCCTTGCATATCATCGTGCTACATCCAGCGTGATGGTGACAGCATCGGCGCCGACCTGGCCTGCCGGTCGCATACTCTCCTCAAAACGCTAGCTGCTGACGCTGCAGCAAAGAGAAAGTTGCTCCCAGCACATGCGCGCTGGTCACCAGTTGTCATCACATAGAAGGTATGGTCGATTGCAAGACACGACCCCGTTTTTGCTGCTAAACCGGGATCCGCGAAGCCCCGGCACGGCTACGACGCCGTGCCGGAGCCTCGCCAATTCGAAGATGCTCAGTGGCTTTCCTTGTGTTTGCCTTCATGCAAATCGATGACGGTCCCCGCCTCGTTCAGTTCCACCGTCACTTCCGCACCCTCAGCCAAACCCTTGGTCTTGGTCTCTTGCAGCAAAAGCGGAAACGTTTGCTCCCCTTCTGCCGTCTGTAGCTTGATCTCCTTCTTCATCAATCCAACATGCACGAGCTTTCCTGTGACATGCTTATGCTTCCCCTTTTCCCCCGCGAGATGGACGTCAATCAACGTGTTGTTCTCATTGACGGTGAAATCCACCTTGTCACCGACCTTGAACCCACGACCTTGCCGATGCGCCTCCCTTTCGCTTAAAGAATAGGTAGACCCGGTCTCGTCCTTAATGGCTAAACTGCCCGCCTTCTCGACCACTTCCCCCTTGTAATGCCGATGCGTTCCCTTGCTTTTATCGTCCGCCACGGCCAATCCCGCCGCGCCCAAGGCCACAACACTGCAGATGACCGCCGCAATCACGAATCCTGAAATCCCCTTGGTGCTTGCCATGTGAATCCCTCCTGAAGTGAATGAATGAAACCCATCTTCACCATGGTAATGATCTTGCCGAAGAGAATCATCCTTTTTCTCTCCCAGCCATCTGCTATGAGCCGGGACAGCCGGCGGAGGCACACATGCTAGGAAGAAGGTGGAAATGTCTTAACTTAATTGGTCCCTGGAACGGGTAGGATCCTTACTGGGCTTTGAGCATCAGCGCCGACCTGGCCAGCCGGTCACGCAATCCCGCCACGACGCCCGCTGTTGAGAATGAAGCAAAGAGAGCGGCGCTTGCAGGCGCGTACTAGACAAGTGTCTGCCCTCCTGACTCAGGCGGTATGTTCGATTGCAGACATGACCCCATCCTTGGTGCTGCGAATCCTGCCTTGAAATCACACATTGCTTTTCCAAGCCGTCCTGAATCCCAGAGTTTTATTCAAGGTGAAGGGGTCGCACCTTGGGTAGTACACTCCACTCGTTAACCGTCCACCACACATAGGAGATCGGCTCGATGCTCGTGACGCCGGAGGTGAATCGTCGGAACAAGAAGCAGGCCCTGGCTGCGGCCGCTCTGGTCGCCCTGGCGATGTCGATCTGGGGCTGGATCGCCACCCCCATGTTCCTTCTCCTCGTCTTGAGTCCGCTCACCTATTGGTGGCTGCGGCGGCGCAGCCTGCGGCGTTTGGAGGTAATGCAGCAGCCCTTTCCCGAGGAGTGGGAGCCGATCCTTCTGGCGCAAGTGGCCTTCTTCGCGGCGCTCGATGAGGCAGGCAAGGCACGGTTCCGGCAGATGATGCAGATTTTTCTCGACGAGGTCCGGATCACGGGCATACGCACGGAGATCGACGAGACGGTGCTGGTGCTGGTGGCGGCGAGCGCGGTGATCCCCATTTTCGGTTTCAGCGATTGGGAATATCATCGGCTGCGGGAGGTGCTGATCTATCCCGACGCGTTCGACGACGCGTACCAGACGGCCGAGGGACCGGATCCGGCCATGTTAGGCATGGTCGGTCTGCACCATTTGAGCGGGGTGATGATCCTCTCCAAGCCCGCGCTGCTGGAAGGGTTCGCCCGACCTTCCGGCAAGCAGAACGTGGGGGTCCATGAATTCGCGCACCTGGTCGAACGGGAGGCGAGCGAGTACGGGCTTCCTCCTGAAGTGCCCTGGCGGGCGGTCCGGCAGTGGGTGAGCTACGTGGCCCGCGAATTGGAAGGACCACCGGGGCATCATGACCACGTCAACCCTTATGCCTACACGAACTCCCACGAGTTCTTCGCGGTGCTGGCCGAGTATTTCTTCACGTCCCCGGATATGTTGAAACGGCGCGATCCGACCCTCTATGCTTTGTTGCGCCAAATGTTTCACCAGGACCCGCGCGCGTTGCTCCCGCCGGTGCCGAGGCGCCGCCGGGGTGTCGGTCGCAACGCCCGCTGTCCCTGCGGAAGCGGCAAACGTTACAAGCACTGTTGCCTCGCGAAGGCGGGCGCGAGGAGCGATGGAGAGAAGACCGCTTAGGCGTACAGGCCTAGACTGGAGGCACGCCTGGATGTCGCGGAGGACTGAAAACAGGGCGGCGAGTCAGTTTTGATTTGCGGCAGAGGCCGCCACCAGTTCGCGTGTTGCGTCCCAAGTTTCCTGAATGGTGTCGATTTGATTGTCGAGGACTTCGCGCATTTTCTGGAGAGTGAGCTGGTCAACTGAAGACGCCGATGGTATGGCCCTCATCCCGATCAGTATTGCCCAAGATTCTTGGGTTGCCTTTCGATATCCCTCTTTTTTGAGCTCATAGCCAAAGAACTTGGCCATCCAATAGGAGTAGAACAGCCCGCATCTGGCTCGCTCGGCGGGGGCCAAAATGCCGAACAGGTTCGATAGGCTCAGGAGAAAGCGCTGGATCCCATAGAGGAGCCGCTCGAATCGCTCGGATCGTTCCGGCAGGTCTCCGTTCAGGAACGATCGAAACGCAGCCTGCTCTCCGGGATGTTCGACGTAGTCGTCCAGGAACATCAACCATTCTCTCAGCGCGTTGTCCTCCACCCAGTCGGAAAACTGGGCCAGGAACACCGCGAATCGGGTGCCGGCTTCGGGATTGATCGGTGGAGGCTCCACATTCCTGAAGCCGCGCACTTCCAGCCGGCGGGCGAGATATTCGATCGTTACGTAGTCGTAATAGCGGACGAACTGTTGCGCCCCGGCGGACCACAACAGCGACGGCAACTCCCGGCGCGTCTCGGTGCGAATCAGCTCCAGCGGAAGATAGCCCATTTCGACCGCCAGCTCCAGGATCATGAGGTGCGCCAGCGCATAGTCCAACGAATCGCGGACGGCGATTTCGTCGCGTAAGGTGACGTCCGCTCCGGCTCCATGCCATCGCAACGTCTGTCGAATCGACTTGTTTCTGTCCGGATCACGCTGCACGTCCCGTTTCGCGAGTTCTTGCAGATCGATCGACGCGGCGTCCTCAGTCAGGTCCGGGACCCCCTCCGGCGGAAGTAGATACTGCCGCGCCCGATCGCCTTTTTCTCGCCAAGGGCCGCGGCGGAGATTTGCGAGTCGAGCGTGATATTCCGATTCCCGTGACACGGCTATCTCAATCCCTGGGCGATATAATCAACCACGGCCGATTGCCAGGCCGACGGCTTGACTAGCGTGCTGTGATCGAATGTCGTCGTGATGGATGGTTTCTGGTCGCCATCCCATTTGATCAATTCGTCTTGCTCATTCCCCACCACTTGATCGTCTATGCCCAAGATAAGGCGGACCGGCGGCCAGGGTTGGCGCGCATGGGCGCTACTTGCCCAGGCTTTGAGCATGCGCAGTTGGGGATTTTTCGGTTTCAACGCATCGCCGATCGCTCCGCCGGCCCATCCTCCGAATGTGGCCAACGAACTCCCGTTCAGTGGCGTGCCGAATAACGTGATGCTATGGATACAGCCATGCATCGTCGTCGGTTGTTCCGACCAGGCGCAGAGCAGCTGGCGGATGCCCAAGGTCCCTAGAGAATGACCAAACAGGGCCAGCTTGAGGTAGTGATGATCATACGGGCGCTGGCCGGTTTCGGCCCGATTCCACTCGGTGATGATGAGCTTGGCGATATCGAGATAGGTCTGGACGGCGCGCGTCTTGTAGCCCAGAAATAAAAAGTCCCACGAGGCAAAATCTTTGTCCTGATCGGCTTGCTGCTGGAAGAGGTCCGGCAACGTTCCCCAGGTCGTCAGGTAGTTTCCAAGAAACCCGTGTACGAAGACGGCCAAGTTGGCATTGGCTTGGTCCGTCCGCCGTATGAGGGCCCAGGCCTGTTCGTTGCGATGGAGCAGTTCGCGCATGGCTCTTAGAGCCGAGGTTTAATGATGGCCATACCATAGAGGAAGGTTCTGATCCTGTCAAAGCAAGTGGGATCGTGGAGGCAACCGGGGGCTACCCTGAGCAATCGTTACACGCGAAGTCGTATCCGTCCGCCGCCGCAGGCCTTCCGGTTGCACGAGTCTGAGGGATCATCTAGGCTTCCCTCTGAGGCGCCGTGCTGGTGATCAGCTCGAGATGAGCCTGGTACTGACTGGGCGCGATGTGGCTACGACGGCCGCGCTTGTCGATGGGCCGGCGCGCATCGACCTGTTCCCTGGCTGTGAGAGAGGAGGCCTGTTGTGAGTGTCCCAGAAGAGACCCTGCCGACGCAGCCTGATGACTATGTTCGCATGCGGGCTTTGGCTACCGGACTCCTCCTGTTCATGGCGCTGCTGTTCGTCGTCGCCCTGTTCCAACAGGAGGCGCATCCCCTGTTCGCCTGGCTCCGGGCATTTGCCGAGGCCGCGATGGTGGGTGCCCTCGCCGATTGGTATGCGGTGACGGCGCTGTTCAGACATCCCCTGGGGTTGCCGATCCCGCACACGGCCATCATCCCCGGCAATACCGAACGCATCGCCTCCAGCATCGGGAGTCTCACTCAGCGGAAGCTGGTGACGCCGGGCGGGATCGCCCGCTTAGTCGGTTCCTGGCGCATCCCTGACGAACTGATCGAGGCGCTTCTCGTTCCCGAACGCCGGCGCGCATTGAATCATGAGTCGGCGCAGTTGCTCGTCCGGGCACTCAACGCGTCGGAGGATGCGGCGATGCAGCGGATGCTCCGTGACATCGCGACCAACGTCATCCGTGGCGTGAACCTGGCCCCGCTTGCCGGTCAGATGTTGTCCAGCTTTCTCGGCAGCAGTCAACGGGATCGGCTGTTGAACGACATCCTCTCCGCGCTGCTCGAGTACCTGGACGCCAACCGAGATTCGTTGAGCAGGACCGTGGCCGACAAACTTCCCTGGTCGCGCGTTCTCAGTTTCGTGAAGCTGGACGACAGGGTTTCCCACAAGGTTCTGGATTCCGTCTATGACACGCTCCGCACCATGCGAGACGATCCGCAGGACTCGATGAGAGGGAAGGCGATCGCGCGGCTCCACGACCTCTCGCAGTGGCTGATCCACTCCGATGACGCGTTGACGCGCGAGGCCGCCCTCAAGGACAAGCTGCTGGCGTACGATGCGTTGCTCCAGTTCTTTGATGATTCATGGCATCAGCTCAAACAATGGATGCTTGAAGATTTGAGCCGGGATTCATCCGACATTCGGGCCTACCTCGATGCGGTCTTGGCCGATGTCGGGCGCACGTTGCAGCGAGATGCCGCGCTGCGCAGCATGTTGCATGACGGGGTGCAGGGTCTGGTCGAGGGACTCGCCACCAGACATAGCGACAAGATCGGGGAGTTGGTCGCCGACACGGTCCGGGAATGGTCTCCGGCTCAGATGGTGGAGACCATCGAACGGGAAGTCGGCAAGGACTTGCAGTACATTCGCATCAATGGGACGCTCGTCGGCGGCCTGGTGGGGCTGCTCTTACATGCGCTGGCCTTGTTGATCGGTGGGCGATGACCGGACGCTCGCCACGCCTGATCCGTGAGAAGGCGGAGCTGAGAGCGGGAAGCGGCGAGGGGATAGGGTTGAAGGGTGCGAAGGGCTACCACCACGCTCATCAGGAAATCTGCGGCTCACGAGGATGAGTAGTTTCGGAAGGGCACGGCATCGCCTCCAATTCGGCGGCGGGGACTTGTCCCCTATCGAGGAGGATGGCGACGAGCATGTCGCTCAGCACGTTTACCCCTGAGCGGGCGCGGGCGATGATCCAATCCACCGTCATGATGAGGGGAATAGCGGCGATGATGACCTGGTCCGGCAGGCCCGCTGCGGCCAGCACCAGCGGCAGCACGATCAACCCGGCTTCCGGAATACCGGCCACGCCGGCTCCGGCGATGATGGAGGCGAGGACGATCAATACCTGTTTCGCCATCGGCAGATCGTAGCCCAGCGCCTGGGCGAGAAAGAGCGCGGCCATGGCTTCGTAGAGGGTGATGCCGTCGTTGTTGAGGTTCGTGCCGACACAGGCGGCGAGCCGCGCCGATTGGGGCGAGACCTTCATCCGCTCGAGGCACCGCAGCGTAACCGGGACGGTGGCGAGGCTGCTGTTGCAGGAGACCGCCGTCATGACGGCGTCGGCCCCTTGGCCGAGATAGACCTTCGGCGACTTCTTTCCCACCAGCCAGGCGACGAGCGGATAATAGATCAGCGCGTGCACGGCGAGTCCCGCCAGCATGGCGACGAGGAAGATCCAGAGGACGGAGAAGACGCCGATGCCGGCCTTGCCGACGACCTGCGCCACGACACCGAAGACGGCGAATGGCACCACGAGGATGATCCACTCGAGGATCTGTACGAGCCACGCATAGACCCGCCCAATGCCGCGTGCGAGGGCGTTGACCACCCCGTCGGCCTGGTTAGTTTTGCTCCGCACGAGCCGTAGCGTGGAGCCGAGCGCCAGGGCGAGGAGCACGACCCCGATGATGTTGTTGCTCGAAAATGGATCGGTGATGGTGCGAGGAATATAGGATGCCAGGTACTCGATCGGGCTCTGCGATCCGGCCTGCACGTTTGCGAGCGCAGTCGCCGAAGGTTTTGCGCCCGGGACGAGGTGGAGCAGCTCATCGACGTGCCCGTACCAGGCCAGGCCCGGTTGCCAGGTGTTCATGATGGCGAGGCCGATCGCCATGGCGACGGAGACGTTGACGAGGCAGATCCCCAGCAGCTTGCCCCCCTGGCGCAATGGAATGGTCGTGCGGATGAGCGCGTCCAGGATCGCAAAGAAGATCAACGGAATCGCGAGGGTTTTGAGGAGTGTGACGACGAACAGGCCTAATTTGCCCAACTGCGCGTTGCGCAGGCCCCCCAGATAGGGCTCCTGACCGAAGATCGCGCCCAACAGCCCGCCGCAGAGGACGGCGATGAGCACTTGGGTATAGAGCGGCAGCGGGATCCAGTTAGGTGTCGGCTTCATGTTGCTCTCTCGTGGGTGGCGCACAACATCCACCACCGCCGTTCTCTAGGTCCGTGATTCGTGAATCATGACGGGCATCTCGTTGGAGACTGCGTCGGGTTGCCGGAATGACGAACGACGTGTCATTAACGACGGACGAAGAGGACGGCATTTTTTTTCACAGCCTGCCGGCGATTGTGCTACCCACCTGGCGCACGAGCTGGTCACAGCCTATTAAGCACACATCACGTTTATCCGCAGCCTGCTCGTGGGACGCGGAAGAATACTCGTTTCTCCTCTGAATAGCATCCCGCATGAACCAAAGGCTAGGGGCGGAGGGATCAGTGTGGGAGCCGGGGTGAGCGCGACTCGCTCGCGGGTAGCCCGTTGCCTGGACGGCGTGAATGGAGTATTTTCTTAGGCATCTCACCTCACAGAAGGAGGCTATCATGACAGGCTTCCGACTCTTCTCATTGACGTTCTGGCTGCTGCTCTCTTGCTACTCGCCGGCATCGGCGGAATTGCTGGCCCTCCTCAATTATGAAAGTAAGCCGAACCAGCCGGTGCGACGCGAAGCGATCGCGATCATGGACATTGATCCCGAGTCGTCGAATTTCGGGACAGTCTTGATGGAGATTCCGCTTCCGTCGGACCTCGTGGCACACCATATTTTCTTCAACCGTGACCGGACGAAGGCCTACATCACGGCCTTAGGGAAAAGCCTTCTCCACGTCGTGGATCTCACACGCTTTCCCTATCGGTTGCGCGCGATCGACGTGCCGGATTGCCAGGTCGGCGAAGATCTTGTGGTGTCGGAAGATAACCGGATCTGGTACTTGACCTGTATGGGCTCGAGCGTGGTGATCATGGGGGATGCCGTGGCGGATAGGCCGATCAAAACCGTCCGTACTCCGGACGGGGGAACGGCTTCCGTGCTCTATCCGCATGGCATCGCGATTCATAACGGGATCGATCGCGTGGTGATCACCAGTACGGTCAAGCCGGACATGTCGGAGGCGGGCGATTCGGTCACGATCATTGAGGCCAGCACCGGCAGGGTGCTCTCGACGCACAAGGTCTCATCCAAGCCGTCGCCGGCGAAGGCCGCCCCGGTCGAAGTAATGTTCTCGCCCCAGGCGAACCCGCCGGTGGTGCAGATCACCAATATGTTGGAGGGCACGCTGTGGACCGGAACGTGGGATGCGAGCAGCCGGACGTTTTCATTTCAGGAGGTGGACGATTTGAGCGCCAGGCAGCAGGGCATGCCGCTGGAAATGCTGTATAACGCCAAGGGCGACCGCTTATTCGTCACGACGGCGAAGCCAGGGTTCGTGAACCTCTACGATAATTCCGATCCTCGCCGGCCGACGTTTCTCCAAGCCATTCCCGCCGCGCCGGGCGCCCACCATAGTGTCCTGTCGCCCGATGAACGGTTTCTGTTCGTGCAAAATAGCCTGCTCAATCTGGAAGGCATGAGCGATGGGTCCATCACGGTGATCGACCTGGCGAACGGGGGGAAGGTCGTGGACAGCATCGAGACGTTGAAGGCGCAGGGATACAATCCCAATTGCATCATGCTGCTGCCGAACCATTTTCGGCAGGCCGATTTGCGCGCGGACCAGAGTTTCCAGTGATCCGCGGCCGGACGTGCCTGCACCTGCAGCCGTCGACCGGTGCCGCAGCTGTCGGGTGACCGACGAACGACGCCATGGGGATGATGCCGGAGGCCGGTTCTGCGATGAGATGATATGAGTGAGGACGGACAGAACAGGCGAAGGCACGAATCCATCGAGTGCCGCAATGGTTTGCAGGCGACCACCGCGTATGATATTGCACTGATGCGATATCAGCGGGACGCACCTGTAACCTGAGCCTCGGAATGGCTGGAAAGGTCGGCCGCCGCTGGTTGCGGCGGATACACACCCCATGTCTGACATGAATACCCGTTCGATAAAAGACAAAAAAGAACAGATATTGTCTCTGTGGGAGGAACGTTGCCTCAGAGAAGTGAAATCAGCTCGTTCAACAGGCTCCCGAGCCCTTCGCGATTCCTTGCCGCTCTACTTGGACCATCTAGACGAGGCGCTGACGACGAATCGCAGGATGGAACGCGAAGCGACGCGAATCGGCAAAATGCATGGTGCGGACAGGGCGAGCCATACGACCTATACGCTCAGTGAGGTCATCTTTGAATATCGTATTCTCAGGCAGGTCCTGTTTTATGTCCTGGAGGCAGACGGGCCACTGACCACGGACCTGCGGGAGATCGTGCTGGATTCAATTGAACAGGCCGTCAAGGACGCTGTCGTCGAGTTCACAGAGGTGCAGGGCGAGGTTCAACAAAAGTTCATCGACACCCTGACGCATGACCTGAAGACTCCGATCTTTGTCGCGAAGATGAACGCCCAGGTCGTGTTGAGAAGCCCTGACCTCGCTCAACCCGCCACTGATTCCCTCAAAAGAATTCTCGTCAGTTTGAACCGTGTGACCTCAATGATTCATGACCTTCTTGATGGGAGCCGGGTTCGTGGAGGAGAACGGCTTTCCCTTCAATTCAGCGAGTGTGATTTAGAGTCCCTGATCCGTGAGGTGGTGGAGGAGATGACCATGGTCCATGGAAATCGATTCGTTCTGGACTCGAACGGAGGATTTCATGGGGACTGGGGTGTCGATGGATTGAGACGGGCGGTGGAAAATCTCATCGGGAACGCCGTGAAGTATGGCGCGTCGGGAACACCGATCAGGGTCTCATTGCGCGGTGAAACCGCGTCCGTCGAAATCACGGTCCACAATGAAGGCTCGGTTATTTCTGACGATGAAATCCCGCAGCTCTTTGAGAAATTCGGACGATCCAAAAGTGCTGTCGAAGGGACTCAAACAGGATGGGGCTTGGGACTCACGGTGGTGAAAGGCGTCGTTGATGCACACCGAGGGAAGGTCCGGGTTCAGAGCGCAGAAGGGCAGGGAACGAGTTTTACTCTCGAAATCCCTCGCACAAAGGCACATCGAACTGAGGGCGTGTCACGCACGGAGGGACGCTGAATGTGCCTCAACCTGCCTCGTGGAACCTGCGACCCGACTGAACCGGCGAGCTCTCGTTAGACTTTAGGTATCCGCAGCGTTTTGCTGATCATTAAACTGCCGGAAAGGACGAACAGCATCGCCAGGGGATGCAGGTCCCAAGGGCCGATGGTCACGCTCCCCCAGTAGAGATGCGCGCCGAGTCGGTCCTGCCAGGCAGCCCAGGCCAGTACGCCGGTCAGCAGAAAGGTAGTGGGGATCGGTGTGCCTTCAAAGTAGGCGACCTTGTCGCCGCCTTCGGAGAGTTGCTCAGCCGTGACGTTATAACGAGCCAGCCGACTGACGCCGCAGCAGACGAAATAGATCAACGCGACCCAGTCCCATCCTCCACGCAGACCGGCGGCAAATCCAAGTGCGGCCGGCGCGATGCCGAACGAAATGATATCGGCCAGCGAATCCAGCTCCCGCCCCAACATCGAATGTTCATGTCGCCAGCGGGCGACCCGGCCATCGAGCCAATCGAAAGCCAGGGCGGCCGGCGTCAGGGCGGTGGCCGCTAAAAAATGTTTCGGCGACTCGCTTTCCATGTACAACATCGAGAAGAAGATGGCCGCGACTCCACAGACGGCATTGCCCAGCGTCAGGATGTCGGCCAGGTGAAATTCGCGAATCATCGAAAAGTGTCTGGGAGGGATGGCGGCCATTCCTGAAAAATCTACGCGGGACCGTGGTGAATGTCCAGGCTGGAGTGTCCTGGGCGGCTGCCGGGTGGAGACGGGCGCATCCTTCCGGTCCCTGCCGTCGTGCTTCCGGCTGAGGGCTTGACCGACGCAACGAAGGCGCGTACACAAGCAGCCTAATGAGGAGGACCTATGCCACCCAAAAGGAAAGTGCCACGGAAGTCAGGCCGCAATCGGCCGAATGGGCAGAAACGGAAAGGCGCCGCGACGAAGAGCGGAGAGGCCGGGATCACCCGCCGCTTACAGGACTTGGTCGAGCGGATCGACGTGGTGTTGCCGGAGGTGGCGGCACGGGTGGCGGCGCTTGAGCATCTGTTGCTGGAGCTGAAGCTTTGCACGCCCGGCGACCTGCGCAGCGCGCGGGAGTTCGTGCGTATTCAGGAGGAGTGAGCCGGTTCGGCGCAGCCGGGCTTGCGGCGCAGCTCAGGGAGGCACGCGTTTACTTTCCTTCACTGAGCTCGTTAGACTGGCTGGCATGAATATCGATCACCCGTCGTCCGCGATCCCCACCGAGCCGGTTTCAACCGATCCCGTCGATCGCGTCATCGCCTATCATGTCCGCACCAAACATCATTTCAATCGCTACGCGCGGTCGCTGGGGTATTTGGATTGGGCGAACCAGCCCAATCCATTCCGGCGATTCGACGGGGCGCGGCTCGTTCGCCTGCCGTTGCTCACGCAGGATGACGCGCCGCAGTCGCCTGCTTACGAGGCCCTGTATCAACAGGGGATGGTTCCTTCGCAGCCGCTGACCGTCGAGGCGCTCTCGCGTTTCTTGGAGTTGGCCCTCGGGCTTTCGGCCTGGAAGAAAGCCGGGGAATCCGAATGGGCGTTGCGGAACAATCCGTCCTCCGGCAATCTCCATCCGACGGAAGGCTACGTGCTGCTGCCGCCGGCCGAGGGACTGGATCTCACGCCCGGCCTCTATCACTATGCCGCCAAGGAGCATGGCCTGGAGTTACGGGCCGACCCTTCTCCCGACCATCTCACAGCGCTGCTGGCGGAGTGTCCGTCCGGCGCCTTTCTCTTCGGTCTCACCTCGGTCCATTGGCGGGAAGCCTGGAAATACGGCGAGCGGGCGTTTCGTTACTGCAATCACGACGTCGGTCACGCGATCGGCTCGGCGCGAATTGCGGCAGCCACGCTCGGTTGGAAGATGGCGCTGCTGGACGGGGTGGACCAGAATACCGTTGCGATGCTGCTCGGGACCCATCGCCGGGACGACTTCCATGACGTCGAGCCGGAACATCCCGATTGCCTTGCCGTGATCTGGCCGGGTGAAGACGTGAACCGTGTCGCACCCTCCGGGAACCGAGCGGTTCGGGCTGTGCCCTTGTCTCTGGATGCGGCCGTCGTCGCGGATCTGTCTGTGGGGCCGTGGCATGGGAAGGCCAATGGGCTGAGTGGCGAACATGGCGTGCATTGGGACATCATCGACGAGGCGGCAGAGGCATCCTGGAAGACCAGCAGGGAGCGCTCGACCGTTCCCCTTCCACCCGGATCAGATGATTCCTCCGAGACGCGTGACGCGTCGCGTCTCACGCACGATGCCGGAGTCATCATCAGGCAACGTCGCAGCGCTGTCGCCTTCGATGCCCGCACGTCGATCTCCTCCGCGACCTTCTTTCACATCTTGCAACGTGTGACGCCCCGGGCCCAGCAGGCGCAATTGCAGCGGCCCATGCCGTGGGATGTGCTGCCGTGGGACCCGGCGATTCATCTCCTGCTGTTCGTGCATCGGGTCGACGGGCTGGAGCCCGGGCTCTATGTCTTGGTGCGCGATCCGAAGCGGCTGCCGTTGCTGCAGCAGTCGATGAATCCTGAATTGGAATGGACTCCGGCGCCCGGCTGTCCGGACGATCTTCCGCTGTTCTGGCTCCTGCAGGGCGATGCGCAACGTCTGGCGGCGCAAGTCAGCTGCCATCAGGGGATCGCCGGAGACAGTGCCTTTTCGCTCGGTATGTTGGCGGAGTTTGAGGGCCGCTTGCGGCAGGGCGGGGCCTGGTGGTATCCACGCCTGTTCTGGGAGTCGGGGTTGATCGGTCAGGTGTTGTATCTGGAGGCGGAGGCAGCGGGGGTGCGGGGCACGGGCATCGGCTGCTATTTCGATGATCCGGTGCATGAGGTCGTGGGGATCAAGGATTTCTCCATGCAGTCGCTGTATCACTTTACGATCGGCGGCCCGGTGGACGACCAGCGGTTGATGACGCTGCCGCCCTATCACCATTTGGCTCGTCGTTCGTGACGCGTCGTTCCTCTCGCGTTTCGGGTCAGGCCCGCGGAACGGACGAACGACCAAGTCGAACGAGGACGGGGAAAGCTGCCGGAGTAGGGACAATGACCAGAGACGCTGTGAAGACGAACGACGAGGGACAAGTAACGCATGTTCAAGATTAAGAAGAAGATTGAGAAGCCGAAGCCGCCGATTTTGTACAACGTGATCGAGGACTATTCGGAGTTCGACGCGCCGGGGAACGTGACGGCCTGCGCCATGACGCTGCCGGAAGATGTGGCGGCGCATGCGAAGATCCTGGCGGAAAGTTACGATGTGCCGCTGGAGCAGATGACGCAGCTCCTCACCGAGGGCGGGGTGTATGTGTATCCTCAGGTAGGCGGGTTGCTTACGCGAGGGTTGTTTGCCTGCCGGGTCGATCCCGACGGTGCTACACCGAAGCAGACCTGGGTATTGGATCTGATGCAGTTTGCCGAGGCGGAGCAACTGGCTCGGGCGCGTGCCGTACCGTTGGCGGCGGCGGCGGCGGAGGTGTTTTATCGGACGCTGCCTGAGGAGTTGAAGACCAAATTAGCGCAAAAGAATCTTGGACTTGATTACCGTACGCTTGATCGGGCGGTGGCGAAAGGCGGCGACATCAAGTTCATCGATTTCCGCAAAGACTGGTCGCCGCACTTCAAACGGCTCTGCATCATGCCCGATGGGCGTCTGGTGGAAACGGGTGGGCTGGAAGAGTTCGCGCAGTTGCACCAGATCACGGTGCCGCAGGCGAAGAAACTCGTTGAAGAGGGCGGGACGATGGACGTGGCCGGCGGTGAGGTGCTGGCCTGCCAAATCGTGAACGGACAGCCTGCGGTCGCCCGGTTCAGCGCCAAGAATTACACGAAGGCCAAAGAATTGGCCGTGGAGAAAAAGATTCACCTCATGGATGCATTAAGCGAAGTGGCCTATAACGATTCGATGATGATGCGAACCTTGCAGCGGAAGGATCTAGGCGGCCGCATCTAGCTCGGAGCAAGAGGAGAGTAGGAGGCATGAAGCGGAATATCGTGCTCTGCCTGACGGCCCTGGTGCTCGTCGGCTGCTCCTCGCACAAGCCGATTCTCTATCCGAATGATCATTTTCGACAAGTGGGTGCCGAGGCCGCCGAATCCGATATCAAAGACTGCATGGCATTGGCCGAAGAGGCCGGGGCCTCTCCCGCCGACGGGAAAACGGCCCAGGTCGCGACCGGCACGGCGGCGGGGGGAGCGATGGGGTCGGCCGCGGGAGCGGTGGGCGGAGCGATCTTGGGAAGCGCGGGAAGCGGGGCCATGGTCGGCGCTGCCAGTGGCGCAACCGCCGGATTTCTGCGCGGGTTGTTCAGACGGACGCCGCCGAGCGGGGCGTTTACGAACTACGTGGACCGTTGCCTGCGTGAGCGCGGGTATGATCCGACGGGATGGCAATAGGTCTACACAGCGAGTTCCACCGCTCCCGCTGTTTTCTTCCTGACATACATCCCTCCGATTCTCATCCCAACATAGGCGCCCAGGACGTTATTCACCAGGTCGAGGAGCGACGTGCTGCGGTTGTGGCAATAGACCTGGTAGTACTCGATGCCGAAGGAGAGGGTGAACGCCATGAGCATGAGGAGGCCGGGTGAGAATGGCTTCCTCTCCAAGCCGCGAAGGGTATAGAGCAGGCCGAAGGGGATGAAGAGGAGAATGTTGGCGGCCGCATCCAGGCCGAGATCGAGCAGGACGTCCGGGGAACTCAGTTGGTCCGGCGTCGGGACCCAGCGGATGTATTGCCAATGCGCATGGCCGACAAAGTTATGCAGTGGAAGGATACCTGCGAGCAGAATCAGAACGCTCCAGACATACCAGAGAAGCCTTGTGTGGGTAGGGGTCAGAGACACGGGATTTTCGCTGTGGCGGTCCGGTTCACCGCCCGATTCTTGCAGAAGCCGCGGCCTGGTTTCCAGCAGTTTTTCCTTCGTGGACGGCGTTCGGAGGAGGGCGGGCGGTTGACGGGGCGCGCGCTATTTCTGGGCCAGCTCCGCTTCGACGGCGTTGAGCATTTCCTTGAGGTCGAAAGGCTTTTCAAATGTCCGGTGAGCGCCGAAGAGCTTCGCGATATCCAGAAAGTTCCGATCTCCCTGCGCGCCGGTCATGGCGATGATTTTCGTATCGAGATATTCGCGGGTCAGCTGCAAGGTGGCTTCCAATCCATCGACCTCCGGCATCAGTAAGTCCATGATGAGCAGGTCGGCCCTCTCTCTCTGATAGAGATCCACCGCTTCGCGCCCATCTTTCGCTTCGACGACCTTGTGTCCTGCTCGTTCCAACACTTCGCGCAGAAGGCCACGGATGGATGGTTCGTCATCGATCACCATGATGGTCGCCATAACTACTCCTCGGGATGGTGCGCCGGTTCTAGGTCGTGTTGAAGAATTGCGCAGTCTATGGACTCGGTTGAAGACAGCGTCTCTCGTAGAGGAAGCTTACCGCCGTGATGAAGGTCTGTCCAGGAAAGAGTCAGAAACGACTGGTCATCGTTCCGAGCTTAAGTTGATTCATCTTGCCTGTTCAACGGGTTAGGTCCCGCGGTGTTCTACTCTCGTTTGGCCGTCGATGGGGTCGGGCGTTGATGTGTCACGCGCACCACGTGGGCGTACAGGGCAGGAATGACCAGCAAGGTGAGGGCCGTCGAGGTCAAGAGTCCTCCGATGACCACCGTCGCCAGGGGACGTTGAACTTCAGCGCCCATGCTGGTTGCTAACGCCATGGGGAGAAATCCCAGACTCGCCACCAGGGCGGTCATGAGGACCGGCCGCAGGCGATCCGTCGCTCCTTCAAGGACCGCTTGGGCGGTCGGCACCCCATCGGTCTCCAGTCGACGAATGTGACTCACCAACACGACCGCGTTCAGTACCGCAATGCCAAAGAGCGCGATGAAGCCGATAATGGCGGAGATGCTCAACGGCAACCCCCGCAGCCAGAGGGCCAGAATGCCGCCCGACAGGGCGAGCGGCACATTGAGGAAAATGAGGAGAGCCGGACGCATCGCGCCGAAAATCACCGTCAACATCCCGAGAATGAGGAGCAGGGTTATGGGCACGACCAGGGCCAGCCTCCATGCGGCCTCCTGCAACTGTTCATATTGTCCTCCCCAGATCAACTCATATCCGACGGGGAGCGTCACTGCAGCGGCCACGGCACGTTGGGCCTCGGCTACGAAGCCGCCCAAATCTCGCCCGCGAATGTTGCACTCCACCACGATCCGCCGTTGGACGTGCTCGCGGCTGACCTGCGCCGGTCCTGAATCGACCTGAATGGTCGCCACTCGCGACAGGGGGACCAGTTCACCATGCATGGTTGGAATCAAGAGGTTGCCCAGGGTGCTCGGATCATTCGTGGCCTGTTCGGCCAGCCGCACAACCAGTTCGAATCGTCTGGGGCCCTGGACCACCGTTCCGACGACGACACCCACCCGGGTCGTTTGCACGAGTGTCAGCACTTCCTCCGCGGTGAGACCATACCGGGCGATCTCCGAGCGATCGACGATGATACGGAGCAGCGGCAAGCCGGCCACCTGTTCGACCTTCACATCCGCCGCTCCCGGTACGGCTTGAAGCGCGCGCGCCGCCCGTTCGGCCTGCTGCTTCAGCACATCCAGATCAGGGCCGAAAATCTTGACGGCAAGGTCCGACCGTACGCCGGCAATCAGTTCGTTGAAGCGCATCTCGATGGGCTGGGTAAACCCGAGGCCGACGCCGGGCACGTCCTTGAGGATCTTGTTCCGCATGGCCTCGATGAGTCCGTCGCGGGTCGTTGCCGTGCTCCATTCCCGTTGGGGGGTGAGGATGACGAACACGTCCGACATCTCCACTCCCATGACATCCGTGGCCACCTCCGGGCTGCCGGTGCGCGTGACGACTTGGGTCACTTCCGGAAAACGGCGGAGCACCCGCTCGATTTCCAATGATGTCTTCACGGATTCGCCCAACGAGATGCTGGGCAGTCGCCATACCTGCACCGCCAGATCGCCCTCCTGCAGTCGAGGCACAAACTCGATGCCCAGCCTGCTTCCCGCCCCCAGACTCAGGAGGAACAGTCCCAGCGCGATCGTAACCGGCCAGACCGGCCTCGCCACGGCCCACCCGAGCCAAGGGACATAGGCTCCACGGAGGGCGCGAATGACGCGGGTCTCTTCCTGCTGGGGTCTGGTCCGTGCAAACCAGTAGGACAGCAGGGGCACGACGGTGACGGCGAAGAGGAGGGACCCGGCCAAGGCCATGATGACCGTCAAGGCCATGGGGCGGAACATCTTGCCCTCGATTCCGGTCAAGGCCAGGATGGGCACATAGACCAGGATGATGATACTTACGGCCAGCGTCATCGGACGCAGCACCTCGCGCCCGGCGGCCAGGATTTCCGCCAAACGTTCCTCTCGATTGCGCAGGTCTTTCTGTGCCAATCGACGGAGGATGTTGTCGACCATCACCACGGAGCCATCCACCAGCAGCCCGAAGTCGATGGCGCCCAAACTCATGAGGTTGCCGGAGAGTCCCGCCTGCACCATGCCGGTAAAGGCGATCAACATCGACAGGGGAATCGCCGAGGCCACGATGAGGCCGGACCGCAGGTCGCCGAGGAACAGGAACAGTACGGCGATGACGAGGAGCCCGCCTTCGAGAAGATTGTTGCGCACCGTGGTCATGACTTTGGACACGAAGATCGTGCGATCGTAGTAGGGCTCGATCGTGACCCCGGGGGGGAGCGTCGCTTGAATTTCCCGCACCCGGGCCTTGACGCGAGTCACGACCTGCTGGGCGTTCTCGCCCGCCAGCATCTGGACCATGCCGATCACGGTCTCGCCTTCCCCCATGGCCGTGGCTGCGCCGATCCGGAGGGCCGACCCTTCTTTCACGTCGGCGACGTCCGAGACAAAGATCGGCACTCCTCCTGCTCCATGGGCGACCACGATCTTGGCCAGTTCGCTCACCCCGGCGGCAAGGGCTTCGCCGCGAATCAACAATTGCTCCCGCTGGTGTTCGATATAGCCGCCTCCGGCCATCGCATTGTTGCGACGGAGGGCGTCGAAAATCTGCTGGAGGGATAATTGATAGGAAAGCAGTTTGGCGGGATCCACCATCACGTGGAATTGTTTCGGTTCGCCTCCCCAGATATTCACTTCGACGACGCCGGGAACCGCGCGGAGTTTCATTCCGATGTCCCATTCCAGGATCGTTCTGAGCGCCATCGGTCTATACCCCGCTCCCGCCACCGTGAATTGATAGACCTCGCCGAGGCCGGTGGTCAGGGGGCCCATGATCGGACGGCCATACTCCGCCGGGATGCGCTCGACGGCCTGGGCCAATCGTTCGGTCACCAGTTGCCTGGCTCTGTAGATGTCCGTGCCGTCGTCGAAGATGGCGGTCACGGCGGAGAGGCCGTACCGTGACACGGAGCGCAGGTCGCGTAGCGCCGGCAGGCCGTTGAGAGAGGCTTCGATGGGGAAGGTCACGAATTGCTCGACCTCGACCGGTCCCAGTGCCGGGGCGCGCGTGAGGATCTGTACCTGGACAGGGGTCAGATCCGGGACCGCGTCGATGCTGAGGCGGGCGAAGGACCACAGGCCGACGGCCATGACGACCATGATGGCCACCAGCGTAAAGAATCGGTAACGGAGTGAGAAGCTCAGCAGGCGATCCATGGTCTCCTCATCCGTCCGATTCGATCTGTTCTTTCAGGAGCACATTCTTCAAATCGAAGGCGCCGTCCACCACCACCGGGTCACCCTCGTTCAGGCCCCGTTGAATCTCCACCCACTCACCGCCCTCTCGACCCGCGTCGATCGGTTGGAATGAGAAGCCGCCTTCCCGTTCGACAAAGACCCCACGCACCTTGTTCACGACGGTGAGGGCGGACCGTGGCACCGCCACGACCGGTGGGCCGGCCCAGGTGAGGACCACCTCGACATATTCACGCGGCTTCAGGTGGCCCTGATGATTCGCCACTTCAAAGCGCACACGAATCGTGCGCGTGGTCTCGTCCGCGACCGGTGCAATGTAGGTGAGTGGCGCCGTGATGGCCTCGCCGCCCTTGGGTGTGATCGTGCCTGTATCGCCTTCTTTGAACCGTCGAGCCTGTTCGATGGGCAGGTTGGCGAAGACCCACACGCGGCTGGTATCGACCACTTCGAACAGTTCGTCACCGGGCGCCATTCCTTGTCCGCGCACCGCATTCTGCGCGACGACCGTCCCCGCGATCGGAGCGGTCAGGGTGTAGAGATGGGTGTTCTCATGCTGTCCTTCTTCAAGCTGCTTGGTGGAGATGCCCATGTTCGTGAGTTTCTCTCGGATGTGTTGATAGCGCGCCTGGGTTTCAAGGTACCGCCCCTTGTCCTCGATCAACTTGCGTTCCGTGACGATATCGTCCGCGCGGAGCTTTTCCGTGCGGTGGAAGCTGTTTTCGGCCACATCGGCTTGCGCCTTCCCGACGAGGTATTCTTCGATCAACTGATCGAGTTGAAGGCTGCCGATGGCGACGAGCGGTTGCCCTTTCTTGACCCGATCTCCCAGCTGAACATGGATCCGTTCCACCTGTCCGCCGATGCGTGACGTAATTTTGGCGACCTGCTTGAGGTCGAGCGCCACCTCGCCAGGAGCTGTTACCAGTTCCGGCACGGCGCGCCGGGCGGCGGGCTGGATGCGCAGACGTGCGTGGACCGACGGCGGTGGGTGGATCGCATGGATCGCGGCGGTTTCCGGCGGCGCCTCTGCGGTCGAGGGAGGTTTCGGCGGCTCCGTTCCCCGATCTCCACAGCCGGAGAGAAGGTGAAGGGCGGTCACGATCATTCCGGTCGTTACCAGTCGTACGATCATCATCTCACTCCCGTCCTCTGCCCGCTGGTGAACCAGGCGGGCAGGCTCATAGCGATGCTCCAAGCGCCCGTTCCAACCGGGCCAGCGCGATGGACAGATCGGCCCGCGCCTGGGCATATTCCAGCTGAGTCTGCCGATAGACACGCTGGGCGTCCAGCACATCCAACAGACTGGCGGCGCCGTGCCGAAAACTCGTGCGCGCCACAGCCAAGGTCTGCTCGGCCTGTTTCAGCAAGCCGGTCTCGAACACCTGAAGTTGACCCTGCGCCGTCTGAACCTCTTGCGCATGTTGGGTAATTGCCTGCTCCAATTCGTTCTGTGCGCGCAGGCGCTCCGCATCGGCTCGGTGCTTCGCCCCGAGCGCCGATTGAATTTCTCCCTGCCGTCGGTACCAGAGCGGGAGCGGCACGCTGAGTCCGGCAACAAACGATTCGTCACCGGCTTCCCGGTGATAATTTCCCATGAGGCTGATGTTGGGCACGCGGGCTTCGCGTTCAAATCGCACCGTATGTTCAGCCTGTTCCGCCAATTTGCTCAGGCGGCGCACGGCAGGGTGTCGTTCGATGGCGTGCGCCGCCAGATCATCCGTGCTCAGACGGAGTGTGGGTGAGTGAAAATCGCCTTGGATCGAGAACGCTTTTCCGAGCGACCCGGCGGTGAGGGTATTCAACCGGGCCTTGGCCACCAGCAGGGTACTGCTCGCGCGGGCCACTTCTTTCTTGGCTTTCTGCACCTCCACGCCGGCTTTCATGCTGTCGAAGGAGGTGGCTTCACCGGCCGCCACGCGTGCATGCACGGTGCGCAAGACTTCTTCCACGCTGGTGACGTTCTGTGTGGCCAGTTCCAGATCGCGCTGGGCGAAGAGCAGGTGGTAAAATGCCACCTTCACATCGGCGAGCACGGTGAGACGGGTGTCTTCCAGTGCCGCGGTCGCCCCGGCTGCTCCGGCATCAGCCGCCTCCTGGCGGGCCTGTCGCTTACCGGACCATTCGAGGGGCTGTTGCACTGAGAATGTGTGCTCGATTATGCTCGTGCCGGTGCTCGGGTCGCGAATGGTTCCACGCCCGGCGCTGCCGGAGACGGACGGGTTCGGATAGGCACCCGCCGCAATCTGTTGGCCATGACTTTGCTGGACCAGCCCTTCGGCACCAGCCAGGGCCGGATTGTGTTGCGCCGCCAGCGTCAGAATATCAGGTAACGAATAGGCGGCCAGGCCCGGCGTTTCCGCCCTGGCCGCCGTGCCGCCTGTGCCAAGGCCGGCGGTAGCACTCGCAATAATTAGGGAAATGATGATACGAATTATCATCGGGAGCCTCCTCCGTTCCGCAACCGGCTCACGATGGCGCGAGGGACGGCCTCGGCCGGCGAGCTGCTTGCGATCAGGACATGAGATGTCGAACGAACGATGGTCAGCCGAGGAGCGTGGAGGGAGGCGCGCGCGCAGGAATGTCGCACAGGAGGAGCGGAAACGCGACGGGGGAAGCGCCGTGCACGGCGGACCGGTCACGGTGCTCAGGGACGCGCGGGATATTGTGTGTGACAAACAGGAGATGCGTCAGCAGCGGTTTCGCAAGCTTGCGGTCGGTGGCATCATTCAGCAGCGTAAAGCTCAGCTCGGGATCGGCCTTCCAGACATGCGGCCCTTCTTCGCTGAAAACCGTTCCCGATTCTGCGTCCGGCGCGCGGTGTTGGGCCTCGCGGTGGTCGCCGAACTCGCCCTCGAGGTCACCCGAAAAGACCGTGTGGACGGCAACGGCATGGATGTGGCCGGCTTTCCCATGATGAGGATCCGTCTCGGGATGAATGTGGAACAGAGGGAATGCAAGCAGCCACATCACCGCCCAGGCACGAAGGATCGGGTCGAGTCTGATGATTCGGCGAAAAATGGTCGGCATGCGCACGTCCCTCTCTTGAAACGCTATCACAGGGAGTGGAACACATCAAGAAGCGGGCTGGACACGTGAGGAGTCGAGAGCAGGCTGACGGCTGGAGAGGGACTATCGAAGAGGATGGACGCATCCAGGCCAAGGTCGTCGGCCGGACGATGCACTCTCCTTTCTTCGGATACGCTCACCAGATGCGCATATGTGCCTGTCCGTGGTATTGAAGCATGCTGATGCTGAAATCAACCCGCTCATTGCGTCGGATGTCGATAGCATAACCATAACAATTCGATGGATTGCGCAGGGCTGCGCTGCTTTCGCAGCCAGGCTCTGTTGTTGCTGACGACTCCCGCGCAGCCCATGCGGTTCTTGGAGGTTCTGGTTGGTATGGAAGCGATTGTTCCGCTGGTCACAATCTTTGCGCCGCTCCTCGGTACCCTCCTGATCGGTTTGTTCTGGCGGGACATGGGCGAACGGTGTGCGCGCCTCGGGATCGCCGCACTCTGGTGTTCCGCCCTGACCGCGCTCGCCACATTAGCGGTGGTGCTTTATGGGGACACGATTCGGCTGGCTGTGATGGGTGCCCAGTCGGGAACGCTGACCTACACGATCGTGGTTGATCGATTGGCGGCGGTGATGATGGTCCTTATCAGTCTCGTGAGCCTGATCATTCATGTGTACTCCGAGCGGTATATGGTCGGCGATGCGGGGTATGTCCGTTTTTTTGCGCTCCTGGGCGGTCTCACGTTTGTGCTGTTGAGCCTGGTCAGCAGCGGAAATTTGTTCTGGATGTTGGTGTGCTGGCACCTGGTGACGTGGTTGCTGGCTGCCTTGCTGGTGTGTAACCCGACGAGTCGCGCGGCTCGAGACGCGGGGCGAACGACGTTCTGGGCTCAGAGTCTCGGCGATGCCACCTTTGCCTTGGCGCTGGTGGTTCTGTACGGATCGTACGGAACCCTGGATATGCATGACCTCTTTCGACAGCTGCAGGCGGGTCCGTCGTCGCTCACTGTCTGGCCGGGCCTCCAATTTGAATGCGACGTGCCGTTTGTGGCCACGATGTTGCTGGTTGTGTCGGTCATGACCAAGTCCGCACAATTTCCGTTTCATTTCTGGCTAGTCGGCACTATTGAAGCACCGACTCCGGTTTCAGCCCTCATGCACGCGGGGATCGTGAATGCCGGCGGGTTTCTGGTTAACCGGCTGTCGCCGCTGTTCGGTCTCGCGCCGACGTCGCTCCATGTGCTGTTTGTGATCGGTGGTGTCACGGCGTTGATCGGCGCAACGGCCATGCTGACGCAGACCAGCGTGAAGCGGCGGCTCGTCTTTTCGACCATGGGACAGATGGGGTATATGGTCATGGAGTGTGGTTTGGGCGCCTTCGCCCTCGCGGTGTTCCACCTCTGTGCGCACGGCCTGTTCAAGGCGACGCTGTTCCTGAATTCCGGCGCCGTGATTCATAAGGCCCGGGCGGAATTTAAGCTTCCTCCCGCAGGCCGCCCGGACGAGGCCCACACCTTCTCAGCCATGACCTGGACGACGGGATTGGTCTCGACGTTGGTGCTGCCGCTGGTGATCTTGCTGATTGTGCATGGCGTCGTCAGCATCCCGCTACGGGATGCGCAGGGGGCCGTGATTTTCCTGTTCTTCGGTTGGGTGACGACCTCGCAGGCGATGTTCACCCTCTATCGATTGCACACCGGCGCATCCTGGGCGGTCTCGCTGACCATGCTCGGGGCCCTGGCGCTCATCGGACTCACCTATCTGTGGGCCGGCGAGGCGTTCACCCATTTCTTGTATCCCGATCCCGGAATCGCCGCATCCTATGTTCGATCAGCTGAATGGAACCGGTCCCTGTTCGATGTCGTGGTGGGACTGGCCGTGATGCTGATCGTCGGCGCCTGGGGAGCGATTTATGGGAAAGCGAGAGGAGTCAGGTTGCTCATGCCGGCCTGGATGGAACCGTTGCGGGCCCGCGCGTATGTGATCTTTCTGAACGGCCTGTACGTCGAGGATGTAGTTCGCTTGATCGGTCGGGTGGCTTGTCGCCGGTAATCCGGCGGAGTCTGGCCGGGCTGACACGGAGTCATTGAATGGCACTTCAACAGCGCGTCTTCACAGATGCTGAACGGATGGAGCTGCGCTCCTATGTGGAGCTGGCCGGTGAGGCGATTTCGTCGTACTGGCCCATGCGCACGTTTATTCACCATAATCCGTTGCACGGCTTGGAAGATCTTCCCTTTGCGCAAGCCGTGAAACGGGGTGAACAACTTCTGGGTGGAAAGGGCTACCTCCCCAGTGCCCTGTATCGCCGCGACTTCGAGCAAGGCCGTATTCGGCGGGAAGATCTGACGCAGGTGCTCGCGCCGCTTGCCAGCGAGAGTCGGGTGAGTTTTGCAGGACGTGAGTTGTCTCACCTGGACGTGCTCCGGCTCTCCATGGTGCACGGGTTGGGTGATCCGGTGACGGAGAAGCATCATTCCGCCGGGCCGGCGGATGAGGAGACGGATCGACTGACGGTCTGGCTCACCCAGTCTGTGGGGCAGTCCCGAACCCGCCATACGGAGCCATTGGCTCTCTGGGAGACTGTGAATCTGCTCTCCCACGAAACCCTGTCGACCTGGTGCGATCGCACGTTGGGGACCTCCGTCGTATCGGACATCAACGAGCAGATGATCAGATGGTGCGGCGCATTCTTGGATGAAGGCGAAGCCTCGTGGGCCATGCCCGACCGGGAGCAGACGTTTTACCGGGCCTGGAAACGATTGGCGCGCTATGATGCCGGACTGCGTTTGTGTGGGGTCACGGACGCAGCAGTCAAAATCGACGCGCTGGATGATCGGCCGGAAATGGCCCTGTTGCATTGTCTGGCCGGTCTCGGAATTCCGAAGTCCACATGGGAATCCTACTTCGCCTTGCACCTGTCCGCATTGCCGGGCTGGACCGGGTATATCAAGTGGCGATCGGAGGAACAGCAGCATCCCTGGCAAGTTCGGTATCCGATCGATCTCGTGAAATACCTGGCGGTACGGATGTTTTATGAGCGTGAGTTCGTGGCCGTCCGATGCCGGCAGCTCCTGGACATCGGCGGGCACTATGATGATATTCGTGCCGTTATCGACGCGGCTCCCTACGCCCACTGGTTGAGGCGTCAGGTGACGGCGGGCAGTTTGCCGTCGTCGGCCGCCGGAGAGGTGGAGGAATGGCGCCGGCTTCATCGGGCGGCCAAGCCGGAGGAGTGGAATAGCATCGGGAAGCAGGTCTACGAGCGGACCGCCGAGTGGCGCGCCTCTGAAACCGTGAAGTGGGACGCTCGGCGGCTGGTCGCCCTCTCGGCCGCGATCGGTGTCGATCCCGAGACCATCACGCAGACGGCGTCCGCCGATGTGCTGACCGTGCTGAATTGGCTCGACGGATTTCCCGCCGGGCAGCAGAGCCAACGCTGGCTGGAAGCGCGAGAGGCGCGTCATCGCCGGGAGATGGTCCGACAGTTGGGCGGGGTGGCGGCACAGGTGCGGGACGCCGACGATCGGGCGGCGTTGGGCGGGTCTTCGCGTCCGCTCGCGCAGATGGTGTTTTGTATCGATGTGCGATCCGAGATCTTGCGGCGGCACCTGGAACACCTTGGCGGGTATGAGACGTTGGGCGTGGCGGGATTCTTCGGCATTCCCGTCAAATACCAGGCCTTCGGAGAAGAACACCCGGTCACGCATTCGCCCGTGCTGTTGAAGCCCAAAAACCACATCCGAGAGATCCCGCGAAGTTACCACGGGGCGGCGGCGAGCCGGCATCGGCTGTTTGCGCGACTCAGCAAGGTGGGGCATGCACTGCTGCATGATCTCAAGGAGAACGTGATCACGCCCTATGTGATGGTCGAAGCCCTGGGATGGTTCTTCAGTGTGCCCTTTTTTGGCAAGACCCTCTTTCCGCTCTGGTATCACCGCCTGACGTCCTGGGTAAAGGGCCTGTGGGTGCCACCCTTGGCGACGACCCTCACGATCGACAAACTGACCCGGGAGGAGGCGGAGGAAATGGTGGCTGCGGAACAGCGCGCGTCTATCCGCGCCGCGCTGCGGCAGAGATTTCCTGCCCTCGGCTCAGCCATTACGCCGGCGTTGATCGATACGATCCGCCTGGGAGCGTTGGAAGGCCAAAGCGACCAGAGCCGGGGAGAGGTCGCGCACGCACTGGGGATTTCGTCGCCGGAAGCTGACGCGCTGTATGAACGTTTACGCCAGGACTTGTCCCTCACGCCCCGGGGACTCTCGACGCGGCTCCAGCGCATCACTCAGCACGGGTTTTCCGTGTCCGAACAGGTCTATGGGGTGGAAGCCGCGCTCCGTCTCATGGGATTCACGTCGGGCTTTGCGCGGCTGATCGTCATGTGTTCGCACGGCAGTACGTCCGACAACAATCCCTATGAATCCGCGTTGGATTGTGGCGCCTGCGGCGGCAACAGCGGTTTGCCGAACGCGCGGGCCTTCGCGGCGATGGCCAACAACCAGGCCGTTCGGAAGGTCCTGGAGACGCGAGGCATCAAAATTCCAAGCGATACACATTTTGTCGCCGCAGCGCACGACACGACTCGGAATGACGTCCATATCGTGGATTTGGAAGATGTTCCGGCGACACACCGCAAAGATCTGGTGCGGTTGCTGGAGGATCTCAAGGAGGCGGGAACGCAGTCGGCGCGAGAACGTAGCGTGGCCTTGGAGGGCACGGCGGCGCGGCCGCAGCGCCGGGATCCGCAACTACGGGCCAGCCGACGCAGCGTTGACTGGGCGCAGGTTCGACCGGAATGGGGCTTGTCGGGGAACAATCTGCTCATTGTCGGGCGGCGGGAATTGACGCGGCCGCTGAACCTGCAGGGCCGGGCCTTCCTTCATTCCTACGACTATCGGCAGGACTCCTCGGGAAAACTCCTGGAGACCATTATGACGGCCCCGCTGATCGTGGCTCAATGGATCAACATGGAGCATTATTTTTCGACCGTGGACAACGAGGTGTACGGCAGCGGGAGCAAGGTGTACCACAATGTCGTCGGACGGGTGGGTGTCATGAGCGGGGCGAACAGTGATCTTCGCTTGGGACTTCCGGCCCAGACCGTCCTGGACGGACCCTCTCCCTATCACGAACCGATGCGGTTGCTGACGGTCATCGAGGCTCCGCGCACACGTGTCGAGTCGGTGATTGCGAGGCATCCGGGACTCGAGCGGTTGTTCCAGAACGAATGGGTGTCCTTGGTGGCGTGCGAGCCGACGGAAACGGCATTTTATCATTACGACATCATGCATGGCTGGCGCTTGGTTCAGGATGAAACGGAGTTGCGCGCAGAGCCGTCGGGGCAGGCCGCTGGGCGCACCGATGGTGATGGGGCGCGATTCCCGGTTGTGCCGGAGGCGACCGGAGAAGTACGAGGGGGCGAAGAACCGGCCGCCTCACATCCCTAGCGCCGGACCGAGTGTGCTGGGTTTGGGACGTTTTCGATAGCCACAGGTTGGAACGAACAGGAGGGAGGGATCGGGATTATGTTGACGCTGCATCCCATGAAAGAAATCCGCATCGTGGTTGAAGGAGAGCACCTCAAACTGGTGACGAATCTGCTCGATCGAGTCGGCGCCACCGGCTATACGATCATCAACAACGTCTCCGGCAAGGGACATCACGGATTTCACGAGGGCCACCTGCTGTTTGACGACACCAGCAGTCAGGTGATCGTCTTTACCATCGTGCCTGAGGAACGGATCGAGCCGATTCTAGCGGGACTCGGCCCGCTCTTTCACAAACATTCAGGGGCGATGTTCGTCAGTGACGTGGCGGTCACTCGCCGGGACCATTTCGTGGTCCCCTAGCAGGATGCGGAAAACGTCCACCACCGGCGCCCGGGCGTCCTTGCCGCGTGAATCGTGAAGCGAATCTCGTCGGCGATACGAGCGTATGGTGGCGTAGAGCTGGTAGCAAAACGCCCATTCTTTAATTCGGACTTCTCTCACCCCTACCACGGTGTCGTTCGTCCTCCGAGGCCTGTCGCGAACAGATCGTAGAACGTCGTTCGCGCGCAAGCCTCAGTGTGGACATGACCATCCTTTCTCAGCATAGGAGAGGACCAGGGTTTCTTCCAGGTTACGAGTCCGGCTTCTGAGCGTACGCTACGTTTTCATACTGGTCCTAATCGTTCATTGCCTATGGATGCCACATGACACATTCACATGGCCGTATCTTGATCGTCGATAGCAACGCGGGAGCGGTTGACGAGTTGCGGGAAATCTTGTCCCACGATGGCTACGAGGTCTCATCCGTGAGTAATCCGAAAGACGCACGGGTCTACTTTGAACAAGGTTCTGCCGATCTCATATTGACCGATCTGCAACCGCCCCACACGGATGGACTGACGTTCCTCACTGAATTGCGCGCCAGTTTCCAGGATTTGCCGGTGGTGTTGATGACGGCCAATGGTTCCCTTCGGACCGCCGTCGAGGGGCTCAAGGCCGGCGCATTCGATTATTTGAGCAAGCCATTTATTATCGATGAGGTGCGCTCCGTCGCCAGACGGGCCGTCGAGCATGCCCAGGCTTTCTCAGGGAGGCCACAGGGGTATGATCGTTCAGGCAAGGATGAAGAGGAGTCGCCCTTCGGTAACCTGGTCGGCAGCAGTGCAAGCATGGTGCACGTCTATAAGGCGATCGCCCGTGTTGCCCAAACCGACAGCACGGTCTTGATACAAGGCGAAAGCGGAACCGGAAAGGAACTCATCGCTCGCGCTATCCATGCCAGCGGACCTCGAAGCGACGGGCCCTTCGTCACCGTCGACGGCGCTGCGCTGGCCGACAGCTTGCTCGAGTCCGAGTTGTTCGGACATGAGCGTGGATCATTTACCGGGGCCGTGTCCGCACGCAAAGGCCTCCTCGAAAAGGCCCATTCAGGAACGTGCTTTCTGGACGAGGTCGCGGACCTGTCTCCGGCGCTGCAGGGGAAACTGTTGCGCGCCATACAGGAGAAAGAGATCCGACGTGTCGGCAGCAACGCGTCCACGGCGCTGAATGTTCGGATCATCGCGGCCTCCAAACTGCCGCTCGAACCGCTGGTACGAGCCGGGACGTTCCGCGAAGATCTCTATTATCGAATGAATGTCGTGACGATCGAGGTACCGCCGTTACGGGATCGATCCGACGACATTCCTCTATTGGTTCGACGCTTCATTCACCTCTACGGCTCGTCAAAAACCACGCCGGTCACAGACATCTCGTCTGAGGCGATGGAGCTCTTGCGCCGGTATCCGTGGCCCGGGAACGTGCGGGAATTGGAACATGCCATTGAGCGGGCCGTGGCGCTGAGTCCGCATGCCGTGATCTGTCCGGAGGATCTTCCCCCGGTCGTCAGGAGTTCCCTGCCTCAGAGCCTGGCGCGGGCTCAAGGTTGGGTCACGTTGGAAGATCTCGAGCGTGATCACATCTTGCGGGTGTTGGATTCCCATCAGCATGATATGGGACGTGCAGCCGTGATTCTCGGCATTCACCGCAAAACGCTTCTCCGCAAGCTGCGCCACTACGGTGTGACGACCGGCAACGCTGTCAGCTGACCCTCGGATCGTTATCGTTCGTCTCACCGCGTCTCAGGTGGGACTGCGACATCGATGACCTTATCGTCGGTCCCCACGAGCAGGATCACGGCGTCCCCTTTGCGAAGAGATGCGATTTGTTCGTGGAGCGTCTCCCGCACCTCGAACGGCTTTTCGGCACCGTCGGCTGTGCGAACGGTGATCGTGTTTTTCTTGAGCGGAGAGGTCACGGTCCCATCCACCTTCCGATGCGCGCCTTTGATGGGCGTCATCGGTTTCGCCTTCTCTGTTCCAGCTCGATGACTCGCCAATCCCACATCGGCAATCTGGTCGGTCTCATCGATGAGGAAAACGGCTGCGGCCCCGATGGGAATGGCTGCGACTTTGCTTCGCGCCTGCGAACGGATCGGGAAGGACTGCTCTTTCCCGCCGGACTTGATCACGACCGTTTCTTGACCGACCGGCAAGTTTTGGGTGATCGATCCACGGATAATGCTGTGCGCACTGGCTTCCCCGTCGAGCGGATGATAATCGACCAGGAGATTCTGGGCATTCAGGACCACGATCACCTGATCTCCCTCCGCGATACTCGGGAATCCCTTTTGCTCCGCTTGGTTGAGCGGCAAGAAGCGAGGTTGCACCTCTCCGATGTCGACTTTGATCTGGTCCGAAGTCAGCGCCAGCACCGTTCCGAAAACAGAGCGATTCGCTTTGAGCAGGGTGTCCGCGTTTTCTCGCAGTTGGGCTGCCTCGCCTGGTTTTGTTCGATGCTCCTGTTCGGCCGAGGCTGCGGTCAGCGTGAATGGAACGATCATCCCCATTACGGCGATGAATGACGCGCGTTGAATGCCGATGGACGGATGCTGCACTTTCCTCGTAGGGACCATGATTGCTCCTTCATGCATGTTTGATCGTCTCGCCGGTGACCTCGCAATAGCCTTCCTGATCGATCATGTCGCCGGTCTGCGGGTATTCTGGCGTCTTCTCGACTTGCTAGGAGCAAGAGGCGGGCCCGTCGTTCATTGAACGAATTGGCCTGTCATTCGGGCCACAGAGGCTGTTGGTCGGTCTTGATCGACGCAATGAAGGGGACTCTGGCATCTATCGGCGGGACAAGATGTCTTGCGGAGGACAATCCGTCCGGCCTGACGAGAGCAGAACGTTCGGCTGAGAGCAACCGTAGCGATGAAAATCAGATGGATCATCGCGCAGGGCTCAGGACACCGTCGGTCGTTCACACAGTCCCCCGGCAGCCTTAAACTCCCGAACTGGAGGCGCTGACACGCAGGAACAGTACTGACTGTTGGGATGCAAGGCTCTGATTCAGAACAACATATGACGCCGATCCGCAGTATGGATGACAGCATTGAATCGACTCCGGCATCGCTCTTGCTGAACACATGCAATATGGAAACACAGACTCCACCCGAAATCGTTTTAGTGACGGGGGCAGCGGATACCGGAATACGATGCCGCTGGCGGAGGATCCGTTCATCAAACTTTGGATGAACAATTTTTCCGATGATCATTACGCGTTGGAGATCAGCCGCGCCGAGCAGTGGTTGAATTGGCGGCCGGAGCATTCGCTCACGGAAACGCTGCCGAAAATGGTCCGCGCACTCAGACGCGATCCGGTAGCGTGGTATCGGGAACATGATCTGAGTCTTCCCGCGGATCTGGAGACGCACGTATGACGACGATCACCGAACGTCGACCGCCCGGATGGACCTACAATCCGTCGAGTTGGGCCGAGCGTGGGTGGTTGATCGGAGTGGCGCTGGTGGGGTTTCTCATCTCGGGGTACCTGGGACTCTACCAGTGGGGAGTGATCGACTCAGCCTGGGAACCGTGGTTTGGATCGGGGAGCGAAAGGGTGCTGCATTCGCCGCTTTCGCGAGTGCTTCCCGTCCCGGACGCGATCCTGGGTGCGATGGCCTACGCGATCGATGCGGTGGCCGGCGCGATCGGCGGGGCTACGCGTTGGAAAACCATGCCATGGGTGGTCATCCTGTTCGGACTGGCCGTGGGACCATTGGGCTTGGTGAGTGTGTTGCTGGTGACGGCCCAGCCGTTACTTCTCGATGCGTGGTGTACGTTATGTCTCGTCTCGGCTGTGATTTCCATCACCATGATCGGTCCGGCGATGGATGAAGTCCTGGCCAGTTTGCAGTTCCTAAAACGCGCGAAAGCGCATAGGCGGCCGGTCTGGGACGCCCTGTGGAAAGGCGAGGGCGGAACGGTCTTCAGCGGCTCCTAAGTATCATGGAAGGGGGAACCGAACATGTGGGCGTCTGCGTTGATCATTGTGCTCGGGATCTGGCTGGCAGCCTCCCCAGACATCATGGAGTATGGCGGCCATGCCCGTATCAGCAATCAATTGGTCGGCGTGTGGATGGCTACCTTCGGCGCGATCGCGATCTCGGAATGCATGCGCGCGGTGCGATGGGTCAACCTGCTCTTGGGTGTCTGGCTCGTGGTTGCGCCCTTTTTCCTTTCGTACCAGGACGAACGGGCCTGCGGCAGTATTGCCGTCGGGCTGGCAGCGATCTCGTTGGCACTCGTTCGGGGGACCGTGTCCGAACGCTTCGGCGGCGGATGGATGTCATTGTGGAGACCGGGAGTCGACGGTCATTGACCAAGGAGCCACCAACATGGGCAAACGAGCACCAGTCAGGGAACCGGGTCCCAAGAACGCGCCGCGGGAGGAGCCGCCTGACGATCCTCCTTTGAAAAAGGATCCGACGCCCGATGAGCCGATCCGGAAAGATCCGGACCCGGGGAATTCTCCGATGAAAGTGGAGGTGACGCCATGGTAACCCTCCTTGTTGCTACCGTGCTGATGGGAATGATCATCACTGCGTTGTACGCCTTCGGATTGTTCAGCACACCCTATACGGAGGCGTTCCGGATCGGATTTTATCTGTTGTTACTGATGGGACTGGTGGTGGCGGTGCTGGCGATAGGGCAACAACCCTTCGAAGGGTATGATCCCACGCCGAGTACCCCATGATGGTCCCGGACTTTATGCGGAGGATGCTGTGAGACGCACAACAAATCGTGGCCCGCTCATCGTGGTGGTGACAGGGGCTTCTGCCGGAGTGGGCCGCGCGGTGGTGCGTGAATTTGCCCGGCACGGGGCCTGGATCGGATTGATTGCCCGCAGCCACGACGGGCTTGAAGCGGCGCGGCGGGAGGTCGTGGCAGCGGGAGGTCGCGCATTGGTCCTGCCCACGGATGTGGCCAGCGCGGAACAGGTGGAAGCCGCGGCGGAAGCCGTCGAACGCCGTCTTGGTCCCATCGATGTCTGGGTCAATAATGCAATGGCCTCTATCTTGTCGCCCGCCCTGGAAATCCCCCCGGAGGAATTTCGCCGGGTCACCGAGGTTACCTATCATGGGTATGTCTATGGCACCCTGGCGGCACTTCGACGGATGCGGTCTCGCGACCAGGGGGTGATCGTGCAGGTTGGATCGGCGCTGGCGTACCGGTCGATTCCCCTTCAGTCGGCCTATTGTGGGGCGAAACATGCCGTGCAGGGATTTGTGGACTCGCTGCGCTCCGAACTCATTCATGACGGCAGCCGCGTCCATATCACCACCGTCCAATTGCCGGCGGTCAATACGCCTCAATTCAGCTGGATCAAATCACGCATGCCGCGCCATCCTCAGCCCGTGCCGCCGATTTACCAACCGGAGGTGATCGCAAGGGCCATTTATTGGGCTGCCCATCATCGGCGTCGGGAAGTGTGGGTGGGTTGGCCGACCGTCAAGGCGATCATCGGAAGCAAGGTCATTCCGGGATTGTTGGATCATTATCTCGCGTGGGTCGGGTATGGGGCTCAACAAACGGATGAGCCGATTGACCCGAATCGTCCGAACAATCTGTTTGGACCATTGCCGGGCGACTACGGCGCGCATGGCCGTTTCGATGACGGAGCGCGCGAGGAGAGCCTGCAGTTCTGGCTCAGTCGGCATCGGACCCTGCTGGGCGCCGCGGCTCTCGGTGTGGCCGCCTATGCCGCCCATCGCTGGCTCGGACTACGGGATGAACCGAAAGGAGAGCCGGAGCCTTTGCGACTATCTCGGCGGGAGAGACCTTTGAAGGAGGGCATGTATGGGTAGGCAGGAACGAGAAGTCGATATGGATTCGGGCGGAATGAAGGGTCAGGCGACCCTATTCACCACTGGAAAGGCGCCGGTGCGTCATGACGTATGAAAGCGACGACCGATGAAGGGGAAAGGCGTGTTTCTCGCAACGACGAGTTTGGCCATCCAGGACGAAGGCTGTGCCGATGTTGCGTGTACTACAATCAGTGCGACGGAATGGGATGCATTTCGTTTGTTAGGGAGGGCCGGCTATACGATCGTTCTGTTGACTCCGGAGCGGACCGCAGTCTATGCGGAGCCCCAGATCGGACAACGAGGGGGTCATGTGGGCCTCCAAATGACCCTGGCCTCGACCTACCGGCGACGCGATCTCAATAATCGCTCCGCGCCGCTGTTTCAAGCCACGGCGGCTCTGGACATTGATCTCGCGCAATCGTGGACGGTGAGCGATAGGCTCGATACCATTGAAGTCGGACGCATGGTGGGTTGCAAGACGGTCTTCCTGACCAACGGAAGTGAGACCGGGTGGGAGATGACCGCCATGCGCTGGCCTGATCTCATCGCCGGTGACATGTGGGAAATAGCCTGTTTGATTGTGCTGTCGGACGGTGCATATGTTGAGCGGCTCACGGAGGAGCATGACTCCGACGAATAATTTTCCCATCCTTCCCTTGCGCGCATCCTGGCCCTGCATCCTGCCGTGATGGTCTATCGCAGCAAGGCGACGGCACTGCGACGGTGGCGTGCTCCTCTGCTGCGCCACTCTTCGTCCCCTTCACTGCCTCGATTCCGATTTTCCCGAATGAGTTGATCTACGATTTCTCCGCAGGCGAAACAGCGCCAAGCCGGGGCCTCCTGGTGCATCATCCCGCCGCTCCCGTCTTGAAGGGCGATCGGAAACATCAAGTTGTTGCAACGATGGCAGTGCATAGGGCTCCTCTCAATTTTCATGTGAATGGTCTCGTGTCATCATAGGAAATACGGTGCCGACCTATCACTAGGCGCAACCCTGGCTCTCCACGACTTTGACCCCGGATCCGGTCGGACTGTATGCACTCCGCGAGAAAACGAGGTGCACACACTATTTCTGTAGATCTTCTTTTGTAGAACTTCCAAAGATCCACCTTCCAGGGGACTGCCTAGTGTCCCAATGTTGATTGAGTAAGTAGTGTAGGGCGAACGGCAGCGACGTCTTTCCAGCAAACGAGGCGAATATGCGTACATCCCGAAAAGGGTGGATTCTTACAGCAGGGTTAGTCGGGACAATGATGGTCGGCTCTGTTCTCTCATCGGGGCAGGTGTTTGTTCGAGCCCAAGGCCATGGCGAAGGGGCGGAGAAACGGCAGAATCAACAATCCGCAATCGAAAAGACGAAAGAAAAGGGATTCGATGGTGTCGATTTTTCCTATGACCTGTTCGGAGCCCCTCCCGGACAATCAGCCGCGCACATCGCGGAAGCAGTGATGGCAAAAGATATCGCCGACAAACCCACCGTCATGGCCAAACAGGCCGGGTTGCTGAAGGAACGCTATGCGCTCGACTGTCGGACGCATTCCGGCATCCTCATGACGAAAGGGAAAGCCCAGCCGATCGGCCCCACCGTGCGATTGAAGAACGGTACGACGTGGGAGATGCTATCGAAGATGAGCGCCGACGACATTCGTCGGCAGAACGCGTTCCCGGCAGGGTTCATGCGTTTGCCGCACGTGAAACATGAGGTAGGCGGCCAGGTCTTTCCTCAACGGCAGATTGAGCAGTTTCCGCGGCTCGAGCGCTTCGATGTGGATTTCGATCTGCCGGACTGTTTTCTGCCAGAGTTTCCACCGCCCATTTTCTTGACCACCCATCCTGAGCTGGGCGACGTGTCGCAGGGAGAGGTGTTGAGCGCGGATAATTTTGATCGTCTTTTCCGTGGGCTCATTACGCCGGTTCAGTTGGATGGCTTGAGGATGTTAGTGACCCAGTTCCCACAGGAAGAATTCAATCTGACGCCGGATCGAAAATCGCCGAAGCCAAGCTTGGGAGTGGCCTGTTTGGATTGTCATGTCAATTTCCACACCACCGGGCAATTCCACCTCAATCCGGATACGCGACCTCAACGGGATCGATTACGGTTGGATACGGTCAGTCTCCGAGGCATGTACAATCAGCAGATCCATGGATCCAAACGCAGTTTGAGATCGGTTGAGGATTTCACGGAATTCGAGCAGCGGACGGCCTATTTCAACGGGGATCAAATACGGGCGATCAAAAAAGGGATGAACGTCATCGATCGATTCCAGGTGGCGCATATGGCACAAATCCAAAACATGATCGATTTTCCACCGGCGCCGAAGCTCGATCCGATGACCGGACGGTTGGATCGCACGCGCGCCGATCGGCAGGAGATCGCCGGCGAGGAGCTGTTTTTCGGCAAGGCCCGCTGCGCGACCTGCCATCAACCTCCGGCCTATACCGATCATATGATGCATGACCTCTTTCTGGAGCGGTTCGGCGCCGAGGCCGATGGCCCCATCAAGTCGTTCGCGCTCCGTGGTATTAAGGATTCTCCGCCATACCTTCACGATGGACGGTTGCCGACGTTGGAGGACACCGTGGAGTTTTTCAACATTGTCGCCGGCCTTCGACTGAATCAGGAAGAGAAGGCTGCGTTGGTGGCCTTTATGCGAGCGCTCTGACAGGATGCCTGTTATGGGCTGTCGATCAAAGCATGATCGAAGAAAGGAATTATGATCGAAATTGGGAAAACTATTCCAGACGGATCCTACCAGGTCTATCACGAAGGGATGATTCGGCAGGTGGCGCTGAATGACTATCGGGGACAATGGCTGATTCTGCTGTTTTATCCGGGTGACTTTACCTTCGTCTGCCCGACGGAACTGGCCGACACTGCACGATTGTATCCGGATTTCAAGAAGCTGGGTGCGGAGATATTCGGAGTGAGCACCGATTCCGCCTATGTTCATAAGGCCTGGCATGACAGCTCGCCGATGGTTCAGTCGGTGCAGTTCCCGTTTATTGCGGACACCACAGGCCGGCTCAGCCGGGCGTTCGGAGTGTACCTGGAGGATGAGGGTGTCGCGTTGCGAGGGACGTTTCTCATCGACCCCGACGGAGTGTTGCGGGCGTATGAAGTGCACGACAATAGTATCGGACGACATGCCGGCGAAATGCTGCGGAAGCTGCAGGCAGCCATTCGAGTGCGTGAGGGCCAGGGCGAGGTGTGCCCTGCCAACTGGCAGCCTGGCCAACCAACCTTGACTCCGAGCCTTGACCTGGTCGGCAAACTGTAAGTGGGAGGACGTAGGGGCCGAGTCCATCCTGTCCCTGGGCGGCCGTGATGACATCGAGTGCCGACCGCAGGCTGCTTTCGACGGCACCATTCATGTGACGGCAGAGGCGGATCAAACCGCAACGAACGAGAATCTGCGCGGGAACCTCCAGGACTGCGTGATTAGCCCGCAGCCGATGGCGATCATGGTGCTTCGCTTGGAGGCACGATCGAGGTAAATTCCGATAAAGGCGCGAGAATCAGCGGTGGAAGGGACGCCGGCATTCCGACGACTGTCCTCTTGAGTGCGGACCCGGTCGAATGGTACACAAATCACAGCAGCGCCATCTTCCTTGCGCCATTGCCGATTTGAGAAAAGTTTGTCCGCTCCAGAGCCAGGCGACGGTCCGGTTCAGGAGCAACGTGCCCGGTCGTCTGCCGATTCCATCGCGCCGGCTGACGTGGTTGTGATCTGACAGGGTTCCGCGCACACAGGCAGGGTTCCTTCGCACAATTCTTTTTTATCATGGATGAGTCGCATCCTGGGAGCAAGGTGTTTACATGACAGCATCTCAGTCGTCTGCGTGGGAAATGGGCGCGACGGTCGTTCCTGGCAAGGGCGTGCGCTTTGCGGTCTGGGCTCCCCATGCGCAGGACGTAGCCGTGAAGATTTCGTCGCCTGGTGAGCGGTTGGTCCGCCTGCAGGCAGGTTGTACAGGATACTTCGAAGGCTTTGTGGAGGGACTGGCGGCGGACGCGCGATATGTCTATGTCCTAGACGGGGAGAAGAGCAGACCGGATCCTGCCTCGCGGTTTCAACCGGAGGGCGTGCATGGGCCTTCTGCCGTGGTGGACCCAAAGGCGTTCGATTGGACGGACAGAACCTGGCAAGGACTGGCTCTCGAACGGTATGTTATTTACGAATTACATGTCGGAACGTTCACCGAGTCCGGGACGTTCGACGCCGTGATTCCGTACCTCCGGTATCTGAAACAGGACGTCGGGGTCACGGCGGTGGAACTGATGCCGGTGGCTCAGTTTCCCGGCGCGCGCAACTGGGGGTATGACGGCACCTATCCCTTCGCGCCTCAGAACAGTTATGGAGGACCGACTGGCCTGAAACGTTTGATCGACGCCTGCCACGCGGAGGGTTTGGCCGTCGTGATGGATGTGGTCTACAACCATCTTGGACCGGAAGGAAATTATCTCCAAGACTTCGGGCCCTATTTTACCGATCGATACCGCACGCCTTGGGGGCAAGCGATCAATTATGACGGCCCGCACAGCGATCCGGTTCGACAGTTTGTCATCGGCAATGCGTTGTACTGGGTCACGGAATACCATGTCGATGCCTTGCGGTTGGACGCCATCCATGGAATTTATGACTTCAGCGCCAGGCATGTGCTGCAAGAACTGGCCGAGGTTGTTCACCAAGAGGGGAACCGATCGGGTCGTCCGGTCTATGTGATCGCGGAGAGTGACTTGAATGATACGCGCGTCATTACGCCGGCCGCCGTCGGGGGGCATGATTGTGATGCGCAATGGAGCGATGATTTTCATCATGCGCTGCGCGTCGCGCTTACCCATGAACGGCAAGGGTACTATCAGGATTACTCCGGTGTGCCGGACCTCGTGCAGGCTATCCGACAGGGTTTTGTCTATGCCGACCGATACTCCGACTATCGCCGCCGCCGGCATGGCCACATTTCCCAGCCGGTCTCGCCGGCGCAGTTGATCGTCTTTTCGCAGAATCATGACCAAGTCGGGAATCGCGCCGACGGCGAGCGCTTGAGCGCTCGCCTTTCCATCGGAGCCTTGAAGGCTGCTGCGGCGCTGGTGCTGCTGTCTCCCAATATCCCGTTGCTCTTTATGGGGGAGGAATATGGGGAGCGGGCCCCGTTCCTCTATTTTATCGATCATGGCGATCCCGGATTATCAGAGGCCGTCAGGAAGGGAAGGCGCGAGGAGTTTGCCCATTTCGGTTGGCGGGAAGAGGATATTCCTGATCCGTCCTCTCCACGTACCTTTGAACGGAGCCGGGTGCATCCGGCGGCCTCACACGACGATCGCTCCGCAAGCCTGTTGCGCTGGTATCGCGCGCTCACCGGCTTGCGCAGCCGATACCCCGTGCTCGGAGCCGGTGTGAACGGCCGTCATCATGATGTCCTCTGGTCCGAGACGGATGGTGCGGTGATGACCGTGCATCGGCGAACGGAAGAGGGGGATGAAGCCTTGTTGATCATCGGGTTGAACGCTGACTCTCAGCCGGTAACGTTCCGCCGGCCGGCTGGGACCTGGACATTGACGCTGAGCGGGGACGAGGCGAATTTTGGTGGGGAGGGCACGAGCACGTTTCCTCCGGTCCTTGAGATCACAGACGCGGGCCAAACCATCACGGTCCCGTCATTTTCTGTGGCGGTCTACCTTTCGACATCCCACTGATCCGTTCGACGCGCTTGTCCCGCATAGAATCGAAACAGGATTTGCGCGTTGAAGAGTCTCGGCGCCGCGGCCAGTCTGGTGAACCGTTCTATCGATCACGCCGTGATCCGTGATGGCACCAATTGATCGAGGCCGGATATCCGGCGCTGCGTTATCGGCCGAAATGTGTGAATCGAGACGGGGGCTCAACTTGCAGATTCAATCATTTTCGATCACACTCACATCGGTTCCGTCGCAAGACTGCAACGCGTGGTCTTCGAGCGTCAACGACGACTCTCTTCTTACTGACACTGCCGGTTTTACTTGTGAGGACCCATGCCGCGTACTCCCAGCGCCACCTATCGGCTCCAGTTAAATCGTACGTTCACGTTTCGTGATGCGACCCATATCGTTCCCTATCTCGCTGCCCTCGGCATCACCGATTGTTATACCTCTTCTCTCCTGAAGGCCGTACCCGGCAGTATGCACGGATATGACCTGGTGGATCCCGCTGTCTTAAATCCTGACTTGGGGACGGAGCAGGACTTCCTGGATTTCGCGGCGGCGCTCAAACAGCATGATATGGGGTTGCTGCTGGACGTCGTCCCCAATCACATGGGGATCGGGACCAGCGAGAATCGTTGGTGGTGGGATGTGTTGGAACATGGCCCCAGCTCGCGGTATGCGACGGCGTTCGACATCGACTGGTCCCCGCTGAAACGAGAACTGGAAGACAAGGTCCTCCTGCCCATTCTCGGGGAGCAGTACGGAACGGTCTTGGAGAATCAGCAAATTCGTCTTGTGTATGACGCAGGCGGATTTGTGATGACCTATTTCGAACATCGATGTCCGGTGGCCCCGAAATCCTGGGGTGGCATCCTCTCCTTTCGCCTGGCGGACTTGACCGAGGTGCTAGGAGAGGCAGACGGGCATCTGCAGGAGCTGCAAAGCATCCTGATCGCGTTACGCAACTTGCCCTCCCGCAACGACCGTGACCCGGAGCGAGTAGCGGAGCGTTATCGTGAAGAGGCGATCATCCGGCGTCGCCTGTCGACCCTGATGACGGAGAGCAAGACCATCCGAGAGCACCTGCTGGCCAATGTCGCCGCATACAATGGGACGAAAGGCGATTCGTCCAGCTTCGAGAGGTTGGACGCGTTACTCAACGAGCAGTGTTATCGATTAGCGTCCTGGCGAGTGGCGTCGGAGGAAATCAACTATCGACGGTTCTTCGACATCAACGAGTTGGCGGCCATCCGGACCGAGGAGGGACGGGTCTTTACGGAATCCCATCGGCTGATCTTTCGCTTGCTGAAGGAAGGGGTGGCGACCGGTTTGCGGATCGACCATGTGGATGGCTTGTACGATCCGGAGCATTACCTGCATCAGTTACAGGCATGGGCCGCCCGGGAATTGCCGCAGGAGCGCGAGGGAGAAGCACCGTCGCTCTATATCGTGGTCGAGAAGATTCTCGGCACGGGAGAACAGCTTCCGCGCAGCTGGCCGGTCGCCGGCACAACCGGCTATGACTTTCTTAGTCTGTTGAACGGACTGTTCGTCCGGTCTGATCAGGAACAGGCCATGGAAGCGCTGTACACGCGCTTTATCGGAGAGCGCCGTTCGTACAGTGATCTGGTGTACCAGTCGAAGAAACTCATCATGCGAGCTTCGATGTCCAGTGAGCTCAATGTGCTGGGGCATCAGTTGAATCGCCTGTCCGAGCGAGACCGGCACTATCGAGACTTTACGTTGAACAGCCTCACTCATGTCGTTCGGGAAATCATCGCCTGCTTTCCGGTCTACCGTTCGTACCTGACCACCGATCGGGAGGCACCGTTGGACCAGGACGAGGGCTATATCGCGATGGCCGTGGCCCGCGCGAAACGGCGCAATCCTTCGATGGGCAGCGATGTCTTTCATTTCGTTCGTGATCTGTTGTTGGGGAAGCTGGACCCCTCGAGGGGACTGACGAAGGAAGATCAGATTCGGTTCGTGACGAAGTTTCAACAGACGACCGGTCCGGTCATGGCCAAGGGCGTCGAGGACACGACCTTCTATATCTACAATCGGCTGACCTCGCTGAATGAGGTCGGGGGCGAGCCGGCTCATTTCGGCCGTACCGTGGAGTCGTTCCACCAGGCGATCCGGGAACGCCGCGCCGGCTGGCCTCACTCGATGCTGGCCACCTCGACCCATGACACGAAACGAGGCGAGGATGTGCGCGCCAGAATCAATGTGTTGTCGGAAATTCCGGATCGCTGGAAAATCGCCGTCACCCGATGGGCCAAGTTCAATAAACGGTATCGGTCGGATGTCGAGGAGGCGCCCGCCCCGGATCGGAACGACGAATATCTCCTATATCAAACCCTGGTGGGTGCCTGGCCGCTGACGACCATGGACGAGGTCCGGTACGCGGAGTTCGTGGCGCGCATTGAACGTTATATGATCAAGGCGGTGCGTGAAGCCAAGGTGCACACGAGCTGGGTCAATCCTCACGAAGCGTACGAAGCGGCGGTCTGCCGGTTCACGCGCGACATCTTGTCGCGCCGAACCCCGAATCCATTCCTCGACGACTTCCTGTCCTTCCAGGCGATGGTCGCTCGATATGGGATGTACAACGGACTCTCGCAGGTGTTGTTGAAGGTTGCCGCGCCCGGCGTTCCGGACTGTTACCAAGGGGCGGAGCTGTGGGAACTCAACCTCGTGGATCCCGACAACCGTGGCCCGGTGGACTATGAGCTTCGCGCAGGGATGTTGAAAGAATTCGAACCGCTTGACGTGCGTGCGGCGAGCGAACGGATCGAGTTCCTTCGTCGTCTGGCAGAGTCATGGCAAGACGGGCGTCTGAAGCTGTTCGTCCTACAAGCGATCCTGCGCCATAGGCGGGCGCATCAAGCCCTGTACCTGGACGGTGACTACATTCCCCTGGATTGCGAGGGCTCAGGCCAGCTCCACCTGTGCGCCTTCGCGCGATTGCATCAGGATCAGGCGGTGGTGGCCGTCGCTCCGCGTCTGATGGCCGGCTTGGCCGGGACAAAGGACGGAGCGGAGACTGAAGACCTTTGGAAGAACACCTGGGTAACGGTTCCTTCTTGGAAACCCGGATCGGTCTATGAGCACATCCTGACCGGGGAACGATTTGAAACGTCCAATCGTGGTGAACGGCAAGTGTTGCCGGCGTGGCAGGTGCTGAACCATTGTCCGGTGGCGTTACTGGTTCGGTGCGCGTGACCCGTCGACGGCCTGCGCGAGCATGGCTCTGAACGTCCTGCCCTCCATTCGATCAGCCAGATTTCCTTCCACCTTCGCCTTGTCCTATCCCATGTGTCCCGCGAAGACGCGCGTCACTTCTCTCAGGAGCCGGAAGCGGTTCGCCGTCGATGCGTTCGTCAGACGCTGCGCCTCATCATCTCCGCCACCTTCCTACTTGTGACGCACGTTCTTCAGTGCTTCGCCACCTTCCAGGCTCACCGTACGGCATGGGGGCTTCAGCCTGTCCGACAGGGCAAAGACGCTGCTCGCGGCACAGGGAGCACAATCGTGTTTTCTCAGTCTGCTAGGGGCATTCCTAGCTGTCCGTCCCCTTCGCAGGCGTTATGACTAATGTATACGAGGTCGAATCACGGCCTCGGACGATCCACACAATCTACGATGCCCAGGTTTAGAGCCTGGTACACATAAGGAGGGATTTCTATGGCGCTATCTACAGGGCGACGACTGTTGACAGGTTCTACGATCGAAGGCACACCGGTACAAAACCAAGCCGGAGAGGATCTCGGATCAATCAACGAGCTGATGATTGATCTTGAGAAGGGACGAATCGCCTATGCGGTGTTGTCGTTCGGCGGCTTTCTCGGAATGGGCGACAAGTTGTTCGCGCTTCCCTGGGAGGCCTTGACGCTGTCGGTCGGCGGAGACTTCTTCATTTTGAATGTGCCTCGGGAAAGGCTGGAACAGGCTGAAGGATTTGATAAGGATCGTTGGCCGGATATGGCGGACACCGCCTGGGGCGAACGGCTGCACACCTACTATGGCTATAAACCCTATTGGTGAGGCGCGTGAGCTAAGGAGAAGTGGGTCGCAGTACTAGTGACAGAAATCGACGCTTATACAAAGGAGAGAGACCTATGACACGTCAAATGGCCATTTATGCCGGAACTATTGCATTGCTGTTTGCAACCAGCGGACCTGCATTCAGCAAAGATCGAACCGATATCACAGAGGGGAAGGGCGTTCCTGAGGAATATTCGGATACGCCGGTGCGCCAGGGAAAATTGATCGAAATGAAGGACAGCAAGTATATCAATGCCACGGTACAGAACCAACAAGGTGAAGCCATCGGGAAGATCACCGATGTGTTGAAGGATAAGACGACCGGAGACATTGAATATGTGGTGTTTCAGGCCAAGGACACCAAGCGAACTGATCCGATCCGGTGGAGCCAGTTTGAAACAAAAGGCGATCATCTTCAGCTCAAATTGAACAAACAAGAACTGAACGATCACATCACAAAAAATGTCAGCCAGGACCAGTCTCCGGATCTGAAGGAATACATGGATCAGATCAAGAAGGTTCGATCCCAGTCCCCGTCTTCCTCTGGCGCCAGCACAGGCATACCGGGCCAAAAAGGTGAGCTCGCCGTCGGTGAGATGGGAGAGGAATCGGTCAGCGGAGCGAATCGCAGCGGCACCAGCGGATTACCTCCGGGGAAAGCTCCTGGGTTTGAGGGGGGAAATCCCAGCAGCAAGCGGTAATGGTGAGGCCTCGATCGAGGTAAAAAGGGCAGGCGTTCGAAAGGGCGCCTGCCCTTTGTGTGTGTCTGTGTCCGCGCTAACCTGAAGCGGCGACGCCGGACGTTTCTCCTTCCGAGAGAGGCTGTATCGGAGCTGGAATTCCAAGGATGCGTTCATAGACTCTCACATAGTCTCTCACCATGCGTTCGACCGAGAATCGCGCGTCGAAGGAGTGTCGGCAATGAGTCCTGTTTAAGAGAGAGACGTGCCGGACGGATTGGGTCATATCCTCCATCGTGTCACAGATGAATCCCGTGACGCCATGATCGATGATTTCCGGCACAGATCCGCGGCGATAGGCAATGACCGGCGTGCCGCAGGCCAGTGATTCGATGAAGACCAGGCCGAAGGGTTCCGGCCAATCATAAGGCGCGAGCATGGCATAGGCGTCACCGAGAAAGTCGTCTTTCTCCAAGTCGGTCACCTCGCCGACGAATTCTATCAAGGGGTGGTCCAGGAGCGGTTCGATTACCTGCCGGTAGTACTCAGCATTCGAGGGATCTATTTTGGCTCCGATGCGCAGCGGCATGTCCACACGCTTGGCGATCTCGATCGCTTGGTCCAACCCCTTTTCCGGAGCGACGCGACCGAGGAACACCAAGTATTTTCCGTGGTCGGCATGGAACGTATAGAGGTCTTGCGGCAATCCGTGATGAATTGTCGCCTGCCAATTCGCCCAGGGAATCGGTTCCCGTTGCGCATCGGAGATCGACACGAGAGGAAGTCCGGCAAATTTTCTGAAGACCGGGAGCAGCTCCGGAAGATCCAAGCGCGCATGCAGGGTGGTCAGCACCGGAGTCCGGCTGCGCTTGGCCAAGGGGAACGGCAGAAACTCGAGATGCGAATGAATGAGGTCGAATTCGCCCGACGGACTAAACGCTTGCTCCAGCATGGCGATCATGGGCGCATCATAATTCATAACGACTTTGGACAGGCGAAGCGCCTCCGGACACATCGGCACCAGGTGTGCCTTGGTCGTCGAATCGCCGCTGGCGAAGAGCGTCACCTCATGCCCCTGGCGAACCAATTCCTCGGTAACGAACGACACCACCCGTTCCGTTCCACCGTACAGGACCGGTGGAACGCTTTCCCACAACGGTGCGACCTGAGCGATCTTCATGCCGGACACTCCTTTTTTTTTGAAACGGTTGATCGTGCAGAGTAGGCTGGAGTCGGGAGCGCTCCTGTCGGATCCATGATCGGTACGACCGCCCCTGCGAACGAAATTCTAGCGTCAGGCCTTGAGATCTCGAACTAGGCGGCTCCCTAGTCGTGATGTCCGGTTTGTGGTGGAGATGATGCGGCAGAAGGATTCGTTCAACGAAGGTGCTCGAACCGACCGGAAAGGGCGGGGAGGTACATGCATATGAACGTGAAGGGTCCGGTAGTGATCGTCGGTGGAGGATTCGGGGGGCTGGCTGCCGCTCATGCTCTCAGGAAGGCTCAGGTGGAGATCATTCTGATCGACCGGGCGAATCACCATCTTTTTCAGCCCTTGCTGTATCAGGTCGCGACCGCAGCGCTGTCTCCGGCCGATATTGCATGGCCGCTTCGAACCTTGTTTCGCTCACAGCCGAACGTGCGAGTGGTACTGGATGATGTGCTGAAGGTGGATCGCGTCGAGCGCCGCGTGGAGCTGCTGCACAGCGAACCGATTTCCTACGGCTGCTTGATTTTGGCTCCTGGCGCGCGTCATTCCTACTTCGGGCATCAGGAATGGGAGGCCGATGCGCCGGGATTGAAAACGCTGTCGGACGCCTTGGACCTTCGAGAACGCATGTTGATGGCGTTCGAGCGTGCGCAACGTGTGAAAGAACCGGAGGCTGCGCGTGAGTATCTCACCTTCGTCATTGTCGGCGGAGGGCCTACCGGCGTCGAACTTGCCGGTGCACTCGCGGAAATCGGGCGGAAGGCGATGGCACCGGATTTTCCCGTCTTCCATCAGGCCGAGTTTCGCGTGCTGTTGATCGAAGGGGGCGGCCGCATTCTCGATGCGTTCCCTCCTGATTTGTCCAGGAAGGCACAGACGGCGTTGGAAAAACTCGGGGTCACGGTGATGCTGAACACCAGAGTGAGCGACGTCACGGCGCAGGGAGTCTTGGCGGGCTCGCGGTTCATTCGAAGCGCAAATGTGCTATGGGCGGCGGGCAATGCCGCTTCGCCGATCCTGGCCTCGCTGGATGAGCCGTTGGAAGCGGCTGGGCGCGTTCGTGTGGAGCAGGATCTCAGCCTACCCGGGGATCCTTGGCTGTTTGTGATCGGTGATGCCGCGCATTGTGTGACCGCTGGAGGGGGGCCGTTGCCGGGATTGGCTCCCGTTGCGATTCAGGAAGGACGTTATGTGGCGAAGGTCATCGCGCAAGGTATTCCAACAGGAGAACGACAACCGTTCGTCTATAAGGATCGCGGTATCCTGGCCACCATCGGACGGGCCAAGGCAGTGGCTCTCTTAGGACCCTTCTCGCTGTCGGGTCTCGTCGCCTGGCTGGCCTGGTGTTTTATCCATGTGTTGTTTCTGATAGGGTTTCGAAACCGTTTTCGGGTGATGTTCGAATGGATCTGGTACTACGTGACGTTTAAGCCCGGCGCCCGGCTGATTTATTGGAAATCGGGCGATAAGCCTGAACGCTGATGCCCAAGGTATACCTGGCCGCCTAAGACAGGGAGTTATCGTTTGACTGCTCGTACACCGATCACCAGTTCATAGTCTCGGTCCCAATGGTCCAACTCCTCGCGACGTAATTCCGTGGCGATCAGCCCGTGGAGGCTGGCCGTCGCGGCCAAGACATTGCCATAGGTCTTGACTGTCACATCCTCGGGGTGAAAGGCCTCCTCGAACAACCTTCGCGTCGACAGGGAGGTGAATCGCCAGAAATCGCCCCAATGGTCCATGTCATAACGGGAAATTTGACTGATGCCGGGAAATACCAGCAAGACGACGCCGCCGGGCTTGAGGATGCGCGCCAATGTTCGGATGGCCGCCCGCACATCAAAGATGAACTGGAGCGTAAAGGTGACAATGATGCAATCAAAGCTGTCGGCGGGGATGTGATCCGCGTTGGTCAAACTTCCGAAGATCGTCGCACCGGGAGCATTTGGGGTCAGATGGAGGACATCCGAGACCGTGACCTGGCCATCGCCGAATTGCCGTGTGTATCGATCATCGGCGATTTCCATCACCCGTCCACGTATGTCCGCGCGATAGCCGGGCAGAAAATGTTCTTCGGTGTAATAGCGATCGATGGGTTGCCCGGCCTGCCAACCGAAATCGCGACGGACGGGGTGTGTGCGGCGCAAGGAATTCCCCCATCGCCAGTCCAATCCCAATCCCGAGTGTTCGCCAAGGAAGGTTACCCGAACCTGTTGATACAATGAAGGCCCCAGCACTCGCCTTGCGAACCCCTTGAATGGACCGGCAAACAGGGAAACGAAAGCATCGCGAGCGCTCATGTGTTGCCTCCATGACCGGGCGAGTCAGCGGAAAAGAGACGAATCGTAAGCGAGGAGGCTAACGTACCATGTTTTTTTGCGCGAGGAAAGAAACGCCTACCTAATTGTCGATGGAGGCTCACCTGAGGGAGGCGGAGGTGGAGGTGCTGGCCGTGTTCTTGCCTCAGGATCGACCACCATGCCTGGATCCACAACCGGTGGCGGCACCACTGCTTCAGGGGCAGGAGGAGGAAGATGCTCGGGTTGTTTGAGTATCCCCGGATCAATTTGCGGCGGCGGCGCCGGCGGCGCCAGGCCTGGTGTTTCGCTGGGCGGCGCCGGCTCGGTCGGAGGCGAGGAGGAACCGGGATCCGCCATGGCCGGATTCATCTGTGACAGGGAGAGGATCAGCCCGACTGGCAGAATCCACACCGATGTCCTTTTCATGCTCATGGCCGATCCTCCGTAGTGTGTTTCTATTTCGTTGAAGTCTCTCGTCGAGACCCTACGCGCTGTTTCCTCTGAACTGAACTGGGAGTCTCCCTAGCGGCGTTCGCGTTGACGCTCATCGGGCTTTCTTCGCTGCGCGGGATTTGGGACCAGGGATCACTTTGGCGACTGTGTGTTCGACGGTGCCGATCACCTTGCCCAGAATCGTCCCGACTGCCCGGCCGATTTTCTTCGCCCTGCGCGTGGAGACGGACGACGTTTTGGATGCCGCTGCGGCTTTCTTTTTCTTTGTCGCCGGTGGTTTCGATTTGGTGGTCCCGCTGGATGTGCGCGTGGTCTTTCGTTCGATGATATGGGCTTTGGGTTCGATCTCGCGGCGCTTGGTGCGTCGCTGTGGCGAAGGTTTTTTCTTGCGGCCCTGAGTTTGTTTGGAAATGATTCTTTTCATGCTCTCTCCTCCTTTGGGGTACGGACTCTTACGGACTCTATTGTAGCCGAACAATAGCTCGCCCATCGGCCTTGATCAACCAGAATCGGTACTCAAGGCGTCTTTGCACGAAAGGCGGCAAGGTGTACCGAACAGACGAACCTCATCGGTTCGTGTGTGCGCTTCTGGTGCCGACGCACATGGTTCCGTCCGATAATGTGTTGTTGCGGGATCCATGTGGATCTCGTTGCTGGTCCGTCGACAGCCTCTTGGGTTATCTTGAATGGGAGTCGCCTGAAGAATACCATCCATTCTTCCCTTCACCTCCAGGGGTTTTACTAGGGGTGTATGACGCGGTGACTGTCTTATAAGGAAACACCCCCGCCGCGATCGTCCTTGGCGGTTCTCCCGTAAAGGAATCCAGAGTATCCATATGTTCGTTATGCATCGTCCACTACTCAGCGTCTTGTTCGTGTCTCTTGTAGGAGGGATGGTTTTTGCTCTGAGTGGAGCGGGACACTCGCCGGCATGGGGAGAGGAGCCGACTCCCATCGCCGGCGAAGAATTCCGTGCCACCCTCTTCGGGGAAAAAATCTATGTGCCGCCTCGCGATCGAAGGAGCGTGACGGCTGCCAGTTTTGGTATTCAAGCGATTCCGAACGGGCCAAGCCAGATGGAAGTGCTGCCGTTCGGTGCCCTCTACGTATGGCGGAATTGGGATGACGATAATCGACGGCTTCGCGGGACCTTTTCCGGAGTAGTCAACGATGTGGATTACACGATCGGCCTGCGGGAATATCCCAACTGGTCGCTGATTTTTACCTGGGACAATTTCATTCTTCCCATGGGCCGCTCGGAGTATGTGCAGGGTCAGCGCCAACGGGGAACGGAACTGGAATGGAGTTATGCCTTCGCCGGAGGCGGACTAGGCTACCGGTTGCCGGTGCATCCGTTCAGCCAGGACAGCGCGGTGAACGTGTCGCTGACCTATGAAGCCGGGTATCGATGGTTCAAGGGAACCGGCCATACCTCCATGCAATATGGCGTGCCCAAGGACACCTATGAAGGGCGCATCCATTTTCGGATCCGCGCGGACTCCTTGAAACGGAATTTGATGGAACTGCCTCATGAGGGGTTCACGATGGGCGGAGACTTGATTCACGGTCACCGGGCGAAGTGGGATCAATGGGGAGGCGCGCCGTTCGATACACCTGATTTCAGAAAAGAACAGACGTATCTTCAAGGCAGTCTATATGCGTTAGTGGCTACCGGTCTTCCGTTCGTGGAGAGCGATAAGCACCGATTGTTGACCAGCGTGCATGGAGGAATTGGAAAGGATTTGGATCGGTTCTCGGCCTTTCGCCTCCCCGGACGGCCGACCGGATATGAATGGGAGGCTATCTCGCTCCCCATGATCCATGGGGTGGCCTTCAATGAACTGTTTCCCACGCGCTACGCGGTCGCCAACCTCCAGTATCGTTACGAGGCGCTGTTTTTCTTCTATCCCTATGTGGAGGCGACATGGGGCCTGGTCGAGCGGCCGGTCTTCACGACCAATGGCGCGGTCAAAAATACGACGGACTCCATGCCGGCCCTGGGTGGCGGGCTTGTCACCGGCGCGCCATGGAAATCGCAGGTCGAGCTCAATTACACGTATAACTTCGGCATCTATCGAGACCCAGGCGGCGCGCCGCCGACCAAAGGGGGGCATGGACTCATTTTTTTCTGGTCGAAACAGCTCTAGCCGGAAAACCCTCTCGCTATCGAGCCCAGACAGTGGTAGGATTTTCCAGTAGTTGTGGCGACTATTACTTCTCTCAGCCCGGAGCAGACCTATGAAACCCAGAGTCCTCGTAGCCGACGACCATACTCTCGTTGCGGAAGGGGTCGAAAAACTGCTGGAGCATGATTTTCAATTATGCGGCCGGGTCGCGGACGGACGGGCGCTGGTTCGAGCCGTCGAGAAGGAGAAGCCGGACATCGCGCTGGTGGATATCGCCCTTCCCTTGCTCAACGGGCTTGATGCATGCCGCCAGATCAAGAAGTCCATGCCGGCGGTGAAATTGCTCGTCCTCACGATGCATGGCGAGCAATATTTTGTGACGGAAGCGTTTCGAGCCGGAGTGTCAGGTTATGTGCTGAAACAATCCGTTGCGGAGGAGTTGGTGTTTGCGATCAAAGAAGTGCTGAAAGGACGGCTGTACGTTTCGCCGAGTGTGGCGGAAAATCTTGTCGAGCAAGCGCTGAATCCTGCCGAGCCGGGCCCCTCACCCGCCACGGCCTCGAACGACAACAAATTGAGCGCGCGTCAAAGGGAGGTGCTTCAGCTGATCGCGGAGGGACAATCCACCAAGGAAATTGCGTCGACCCTCAACGTGTCGATCAAGACCGTTGAATTTCACAAGACTCGCATCATGAAACAACTCGGAGTCCATAGCACCGCCGAACTGACCAAACACGCCATCTCCATCGGCTTGATTGCGATGCCGCACCAGCCCACCGTTCCTGTTCCTCAGCCCTGAACGTTCAGGGATGTTGGTCCTTCAGCTTCGTGAGGCCCTGTGACAGGGCAAATCTCGTCAGCTCCGCGGTCGTGCGGATGCCGAGCCTCCGTGTGATATTGCCTTTGTGAAACTCCACCGCCTTCGTCGAGACCTGCATCGTCGCCGCAATTTCTTTCGTTGAACAGCCTTGTGTCAACAGCGTTAAGACTTCCTGTTGCCGCGGCGTCAACTTGGAGGAGAAGCCTTCCGGTTTCACCCATGGCGTTTCAATGGCATCCTGCACTTCGAGCGAGAGTTGAGGAGAAATATAACGGTGATTTTTGAGGGCGGCATCGAGCGCCGATAACAGCTCGGTGGAGGCCGACTGTTTTAATACATACCCGGACGCGCCCATCTCAAACGCCTGTGAGATGTAAAACGGTTCGCTCATCATCGTGACGAAAATCAGTTTGGCGCGGGGGACCGCGGCCCGGAGCTGTTTCATGACGTCCAAGCCGTTCATCGTCGGCATCGAGATATCGAGCAGAATGATGTCGGGAGCCAGTCCTGGAGCGATGTCGAGAAGCGTCTGGCCGTTTTCGGCGGTACCGACGACTTCATACTCCGGTTCAAGGAGTTGCCGATAGGCCTCCAATACGATGCTGTGGTCATCAGCGATGACGATACGTGCTTTGGTCACAGCGGTTCTCCCTGGTTGGCTGCCTCAATCTCCGACTCCCCGCCGATGTGAACCGCACACATCCACTCGCACTAGAATAACAGGCTTATCATTTCTTTACACCTGGCATGACACAAGGTGCGAGATTCGACTCGGCCTCGCCCCGGCCTCTATTCCTTTCACTTTGTATCATGATACGAGGGGTGGGGCTCCTAGGAAAGTCCCCTGATCCCCATGGCAATGCCAGGGCATCACCTAGTATGGATCGATGGTGTATCGTGGTAAGCAGTAAGCATATGTTCATGGAGGCGGAGAGCGAAGTCGTGTTGAAAAGGAAAGGCCCCCTGAACCGATGAATCTCTTAAAGCGGAATCCTAGGGACTGAACTGAGTTGAGTCTCGAGGAGGAGGTGATTATGATTTATTGTGTGTCCGTCAAGCCCGAGCCGAATCCGAGTCCCCCGGATCCGTCGCCTTTTCCTGAGCCGACCCCCAGCCCATTTCCGCCGGAACCCTTTCCTTCACCCGTTCCCCCTCATCCGACCAGACCACCGATTCCACAGTTGCCATAGTAGCCGGCTGTTCACTTCGAGTTCGGTCGATCAACACATAGCCAGGTCCAAATTGAAAATGGGCGTCTTTGCCCCGGCTCCACGCCGTCGGCCATGTGGGGTTAAATACGTGCCACCATTCGCGGTTTCGAGGTTGCCGCGACCCTGCTGCGCGGACGTTTCTTCACAGCTGGACTAGAGACATCGCTAGTAGGCACAAGCACGCGTCCGTGAGAGTGTATCAACACCGTCGGTACAAGACGGTGGCAGGTATGTGAGCAACCCATGAGGAGGCATCGCATGGATTCCCTTGAGAAAGTGGCCAACATCCGCCGGTGGATCGATCCGCAGGAACGGATTACTGTGGATTTTGAGGATGAGCGGGACCTGAATGCCGAGGTGATCGAATGTGACAGTCAAACCGTCACCATGCTTCTGGAAACCGCCTTCCCACATTATAAACAACAGCTGACGCTTCCTCTCAGCATGATTTCCGTCGGGGAGGACAAAGGGCGATACACCAGAAATCCTGATAAACCTGTCATGTATGGCCGACTCCGGCTGACCGTGCACGAACCACGTCCCCAGGCCGTATAGAGCAGCCGCCGGAGGGTGAGAAAGGTGAGTATTCAGTGAAACACAATGGACCTCGGACAATTGCGGAGGCCAGGGCGATGCGCGCGCGCTCCAGTGTCTATCTGGAGTCCACGACCGATGAGCAACTGGGACTCTTGCCGGGAGAGGCGCGCAATGTGAAACATGCGATGAGCTCGGCCGTGACGGTGGCCTCGCCCCAGACCAGCCTCAAAGAAGCCGCTTCCCTGATGACCGCGCTCAACGTGCCGGTTATCGTGGTGTATGACGGCACTCGACTGGTGGGCATGATCACGGATCGAGACATGGGGCTGAACCATCAGGTACGTCAAGCGCCTGAGGAGGCCGCCATCGACGGATTGATGCGAAAGCATGTGCCTCGCTGTTCGGAAGATGATCTGCTGGCGGATGCCCTCTCCGTCATGCGCGCCTCCGGGATAGACTGGCTGCCGGTGGTAGATAGCCGGGAGCGGCTGGTCGGAGTTCTCTCAGCCCATGTGGCTCCCACCAGAAAGACCAGGCATCTGTGATGAGGGGAGTAAGGTCTACTCTCAAGGGGTTTGCCTAGTACGGGTTTCGCCCCTCCCTCTTCTATTCTTCAAATCACACATCACGAATCCGGAGGAGGACTGCGTATGATGTCTGACACGTCCGGACAACAGATGGGACTGTTCTTCTCCCTGGCCGTTCGCGCCCTCGCGGCTGCTACGCGGCCGAAAGGTTTCACGCAGCGAGCCACAAACGGGGATGTAGATGTAAACGTCGAACCCGTTTTTGAATTGGGCGTGGAGTCTGCCTGCCCTCACTTGCGTGCGGATCTCGCGCCCTGACAACGGCATACGAACGAACCTCATCATCAACCCTCGAAAGGAGTCGCTATGAAAACGGTGAAGCCTCAGGTGCCGGTCAGCAAAGACGTACAAGCCATTAGAGAACGCGCCCGTCAGCACATTGAAGAGGGGGCGTTGACCTCCGACTACAAACCTGATCCTGAGACGGTCATCAAGCTGTTGAATGAAGCGCTGGCAACTGAAATCGTATGCGTGTTACGGTATAAGCGACATTACTTCATGGCGCAAGGCATGAATGCGGAGAGTGTGAAGGCCGAATTTCTGGCCCATGCGGCGGAAGAGCAGGCCCATGCGGATGAATTGGCGGAACGCATCGTCCAACTGGGCGGAGAGCCGAATCTGTCTCCGGATGGCTTGTCCGACCGAAGCCATTCCGAGTACATTGAGGGCGACAACTTGGCGGACATGATCAAAGAGGATCTCGTGGCGGAGCGGATCGCGATCGAGAGTTATCGGGATATGATCGCCTTTGTCGGCTCAGATGATCCGACGACGCGCCGACTCCTCGAGAATATTTTGATGAAGGAAGAAGAGCACGCCGAGGATCTGGTGAGTCTCTTAAAGTCGTAAGCGCCAGTCAAAGGAGTCCCGATGGCAAGAAGGCAAAAGGCATGAAGCTGTGGCCAGGCCGGCCCTATCCGCTGGGGGCGACGTGGGATGGAGAGGGTGTCAATTTCGCCCTCTTCTCAGAAAATGCCACCTCGGTGGAATTGTGCTTGTTTGATGGACCGGATGCTCGGAAGGAATCCCATCGGATTCGGATAGAGGAACGGACCAATCAGACCTGGCATGTCTACCTGCCGGAGGGCCGCCCTGGCCTCCATTATGGCTATCGCGTGGACGGGCCTTATGACCCTGCCGCCGGTCATCGATTCAATGCCGCCAAGCTGCTCATCGACCCCTACGCCAAATCCATTGCGGATACGATTCGTTTGTCCGATAGCATGTTCGGCTATCGCCTCGGTGATCCGGACGGCGACCTGGTGCGAGACGACCGGGACAATGCTGCGGAGACTCCGAAATGTGTGGTGGTCGACCAGGCGTTCAGTTGGGGCGGTGATCGGTTATTGGGCACCCCCTGGTCCCGGACGGTGATTTACGAAGTACATGTCAAGGGATTCACCGCCCGGAACCCCGACGTCCCTGATCATCTGCGCGGAACCTACGCCGGTCTTGCGACCCCTGCTGTCATCGAGTATTTGCAGGGATTGGGCGTCACCGCCGTCGAATTGCTGCCTGTGCACCATGCCGTGCAAGACAAACATTTGACGGACCAGGGTCTGACCAACTATTGGGGCTATAACACAATCGGTTTCTTCGCCCCGGACATGCGATATGCCCTCTCGCCGATTCGCGGACGGCATGTGCGGGAATTCAAGACGATGGTGAAGACGCTGCACAGCGCCGGCATCGAAGTCATCTTGGATGTAGTCTACAACCACACGGCCGAAGGCAATCATCTTGGCCCGACTCTGTCCTTCCGGGGCATCGACAACGCCGCCTACTATCGACTCATGGCCGATGACCCACGGTATTACATGGATTACACCGGCTGTGGAAACAGTTTGAACGTTCGGCATCCGCGGACGTTGCAATTGATCATGGATAGTCTGCGGTATTGGGTGCAGGACATGCACGTCGACGGATTCCGGTTCGATCTTGCCTCCACGCTCGCGCGTGAGTTGCACGATGTCGATCGACTCAGTGCCTTCTTTGACATCATTCATCAAGATCCGATGTTGTCGCAGGTGAAACTGATCGCCGAACCCTGGGATTTGGGCGAAGGCGGGTATCAGGTCGGCAATTTTCCTGTCGGGTGGGCGGAGTGGAACGGCAAGTATCGCGATGCGATTCGCCGCTACTGGAAGGGCGACGGCGGGCAAGTGGCCGAACTTGCCTATCGTTTGTCGGGGAGCAGCGATCTGTACGAAATGAGCGGACGCCGCCCCTTTGCCAGCATCAATTTCATCACCGCGCACGATGGGTTCAGCTTGAACGACCTGGTGTCCTATGGCGAGAAGCACAATGAGGCTAACGGCGAAAACAATCAGGACGGGCACAATGACAATTTAAGCTGGAACTGCGGCGTCGAAGGACCGACCGACGATCAGTCGGTCAACGATCTCCGGATGAGGCAGAAGCGCAACATGCTCGCCACTCTGCTGCTCTCGCAGGGCGTGCCGATGTTGTGCGGCGGGGATGAAATCAGCCGCACCCAGCAAGGCAACAACAATGCCTACTGCCAGGACAACGAAATCAGTTGGCACAATTGGAATTTGTCCAAAGCCGATCGGTCCTTGCATAACTTTGTCAGGCAGCTGATCGCGCTCAGGCAGGCGCATCCTGTGTTCCGCAGACGCCGCTTCTTTCAAGGCCGTCAGATCCACGGCGGTGAGATCAAGGACATTGTCTGGTTGCATTCGGACGGCAAAGAAATGGATGAAGCGGATTGGGGCCAAGGGCACTTGCGTGCAATCGGCTTGGTGTTGGCCGGCGACGCGATCGAAGAAAAAGACGCTCGCGGCAATCCCATCGTCGATGACACGTTTTTGTTGCTGCTCAATGCCCATCATGAGGCGATTCAGTTTGTCATGCCGCAGCATGATGAGAACACGCTCTGGCATCTGATTCTTGATACCGCGATCATTCAGCCTCAGTATTTGAACCTCTCCTTCAAAGGCGGCGAGGAATATGAAGTGCACGCCCGCTCCCTCGTGATATTTCGTCGAGAATCCGTCGCCGGCCTCTATCTCCAGTAAGACGATCGGTCGCGCATGCCGCGCGATCGATCCGTTCTTCTCCTCCTGACTCTCTGCTCCTTCTGACACGCAGTAACTATGCCGCCGCATTCCAAACGGTTGGTCAGGGCGTAATCGCTGACGAACTAGGGATATGTCCAGTCCCTCTGAGGCGATTCCGGCTGTACACCTATGTCTACGCCGGTACATGCCAAGGAGGCTGAGATGAAATACCAGAAGGCTAAAAGAATCAAAGGACATGTGGTCATCACGCTCAGGAATGATGACGCGGGCAAAGAGGTCACGCTCATTCGTAAAGGAAGATTGGGATTGGCTTCTCCGACACAGTTCGGTCGTGCTTTTAAGCCTCGAGGGCAGCAGCTCCGAGGACTACCGGTCGCCCCCAAAGGGGAACCGCGGAGGTCGGTCTCCCCGTCACAACCACAAGGAGGATTGCCATGAATGCCGATCAGTTCAAAGGTAAGTGGGTGCAGTTCAAGGGTGAAGTGAAACAAAAGTGGGGGAAACTCACGGACGACGACCTCACACAGGCTGAAGGAAATTATGACAAGTTTATCGGAAAGGTGCAGGAGCGTTACGGGGACAGTAAAGAAGAAGTCGTGCGGTGGGTCGACGACTGGTATGCGCAGCAGGGAAAGCCGGGCACTAAATCGGGAGAAGCGCCTCGCCCACGCTGAGCGCCATGACCATGCATCCGTCATCAATGTTTCTCATATTATTTTAGGAGGCCCGTGAGATGAAGAAAGTTCTGGCACTCGGATTGTTGTCCGTCTTGGTTTCGAGCCCTGCATGGGCCTTATTTGAGACCAATAAACAGCTCGTTGAAACCGCCCAGATCACGCTTGAGGAGGCCGTCCATCGCGCTCTGAAATCCGTTCCGGGAAAGGCTGTCGAAGCCGAGATCGGGAAAGAAGACGGCCGGACGGTTTATGAAGTGGAGATCGTCGATTCGAACAAGAAGACCCAAAAAGTCTATGTGGATGCGCAGAGTGGTCAGACGAAGATGGATAAATAAGTAACTGATGCGCGTGCGGATGATTTCGGCGTCCGCACGCGTTTCGGAGGAGGGTGGTGCATGAAGCGTACAGTAGGCCTCTTGTCGGCGGTAGTTGCGACGGGAGCGGTGATGTGCGGCGGAATCAGCCTAGCGGCCGGCCCATTCAGTCCATTTCCCCAAGAGCAGAGCCTCAAAGGTCAGCGACAAGAAGCCACGGCGAGGGTCGTGGTGAATCAAGATCAGCTAGAGGGTCTATGGAAGCAATTCAAGGGGGAGCTGAAAGAGAAGTGGGCCCAGTTTACCGAGGACGATCTCCTGACGATCGAAGGACGCGTGGATAAGTTGGAAGGCAAAATTCAGGAGCGATATGGGGATCGGCGTGAAGAAGTCAAAGAATGGGTGGATCAATGGTTTGATCGCCATTCTCGTCCCGAGGGATCGCAATCGTGAAGGAATTGAGCACAAACAGAAAGGAGTGAATGCAATGAAACGATGGGCCTCGACTATGTGGATGCTGACGGTGGGCTCTGTGATGGGTGTGTCGTTGCTCGCCGCACCCTCTCCTTCAAGGGGTGAGGATCAGGGATTATTCCAACAAATGGATATCGGGCTGCTTTCTATCGGTGGTCGGGCGACCTATGTCGATCCGAAGGACGGCACCAGCCGCTGGTTCGGAGGCGGCCAAGTACGGCTGCATCCGTCCCGATACTTCGCCTTTGAGGGTTCCGCCGATTATCGCCGGAACGATATCGGTGATACTCGCGTGCACAGTTACCCGGTCATGGTGTCCGCGTTGATCTATCCCCTGGGAACCACCAGGCTGGCTCCCTTTCTGCTGGGAGGCGGCGGATGGTACTACACGACGGTGAAAGGTCCGGGTGGATTCGACGATACCCAGAACCGGTTCGGCGCGCATGCGGGCGGCGGACTGCAATTCTTCTTCAATAAGCACGTCTCGATCGACAGTACCTATCGTTACATCTGGTTGGAGAAAATCGAATCAAAAGACCAGAATATCATCGATAAAAAGTTCCGGGATAACGGTCATATGGTGACGGCCGGCATCAACTTCCATTTTTAAGAGGCCGACGAGCCTGGCCGGTCAAGGCGGCCACTGTGGACGAGGGCGCAAGATGGCGGAGACAGGAATGCTGAACTGATGGCTTCTGGAGTGCGGATGGTCCTCCTCTTGTGTCTGGTTCTGCAGGGAAACATAGGCGCAGCCGCTGAGGGCTCTGATGAATACATTGCCGGATATGCGGCTGCGCTGGTGGAACATGAGTTCGACCTTCCAGGAACCGACATTCAGGTTGAGCGAGGCATTGTCACGGTCTATGTGAAACGGTTGGGCGCGGAAGATCCTGCGAAGATTGCTGAGGCGGTGAAGAAAATTCCCGGGGTGGTCGATGCCCGCGTGCAAGAGCGAGAACCGGTCCGGCCTCGAGCGGTTCCCTTGGCACGCACCGCGACTCCTGAGCCGGAGTCGAAATTTTTGCCTCGAGGGCTGCTCTTCGACCCGTTGCATGCCGATCCCCGCTGGCCCCATTTCAGCGCGTCCTATCATTGGTTGTCGTCGGGACGAGAGTTTGCGAGTTCCTTCGGTGAATCATTTGCCTTTTATCGGGATGCCGCTCCATTTCATGGGCAGTGGGAGTTCGGCATGCAAGCAAGCGTTTTCGGGGTCTTCGACACGCAGCGAAGTTCCATTGATCTCATCAATGCCGATTATACCGTCGGGCTAGTGGCGAGTTATCGGGCCGATAAATTTTCCGGTTTTATCCGTATCCACCATCAAAGTTCGCATTTGGGAGATGAGTTTCTTTTAAGCAACCCGCAGGTGACGAGGGTCAACTTGAGCTTTGAAGAAGTCGATTTGAAGTTGTCGTACGACCTGACGACCTGGCTCCGCATTTATGGAGGAGTGGGCACGCTGATTCGCGTGGACCCCAGCGGACTAGGCCGTCATACGAGCCAGGGTGGCGCAGAATTCAAAAGTCCCTGGAGCCTGTTGGGAGGCAAGATTCGTCCGGTTGCCTATGCCGACTTTCAAGCCAACGCTCGAACAAACTGGAGGGTCGGACAATCGATGAGGGCCGGATTTCAATTTGAAAATGCGACCATCGGGGATCGGAAACTTCAGCTTCTAGCGGAGTATTATTCGGGTCCTTCACCGAACGGGCAGCTTTACACCCAGACGGTAGAATGGATCGGTATGGGGGCCCATCTGTGGTTCTGAGGAGATGGCCTACGGGCCGTCTTTCGCTCTCATGGCTGAGAGGTGAGTTGATGTCTGGAGCCTGATCGGGCTCAGGCTCTTGGCAATGCCGGCCGGAGTCGTTTTGCTCTTTCGGTTGTTTGGTAATCGTCACATCATGACAAAAGACGGCGCCGCCGTCGGAAGGAGGGGAGTGATGTCAGACCCAATGGGAGGACAAAAGAAATGCGCACATCCAAGTTGTGGCTGCGCTGCCGAACCAGGCAAGGAATTCTGTTCCGATGCCTGCCGGAATGCCAAGGCTCCGACCGGTCACTGCGCCTGCGCCCACGGCGGATGTGCGAGCAAGAAGAAAGATTAGCGAAGCGACCGGCCAAGGAGGCCGTCACGCTGCGCCACTGGTTCTCACCATTTCAGAAGAGGTGCCATCATGCTGAGCTGGGCCGTGACCTTCTTAGTCATCGGGCTGATCGCGGGGGTGTTGGGAGTCAGCGGCGTCGCGGGGACCGCCACTCATATCGCCTATGTGCTCTTCGTCGTCTTTCTGATCCTGGCCGTCATCGGAATGGTGATGGGCAGACGTCCACCTACGGCGTGATACGATGAACCATTAACGTCTTGTACGCACGGTGCTCACAATAGCTTCGTAGAGCTGGCCGGCGGCGCGTTCTTTGGTCACGAAGACCGCCGCCCCCGCATCGATCATCGCCTCTTCGATATGGTGCTCGTTTTGAACCGACAATCCGATGACGATGACATCGGGCTGTAGGGCGACGATGCGGCGGGTGGCTTCAATGCCATCGATCTTCGGCATATTCACGTCCATCACCACGACGTCCGGTCTTAAAGCGGCTGCGAGGGTGATCGCCGCCTCGCCGTCACCCGCTTCGCCGATGACCTCCAAGTCCTGATAGCTGTCCAGCACACTTCGTAGCCCTTGTCGGACCATCTCATGGTCGTCGACGAGCAGCACGCGCAAACATGGCGATGGAACTACGGACGATGCCGCGAGACGCTTAGACTGCGTCCCAGTGGGACCCTGTTCGGACTGGGAGGGCGCGGCGATCGGGGCCGTAAGTGTGATGGTCGTGCCGCTGTCTTCCGAGGAGCGCAGAGTGAGATGCCCACCGAGTGCCTCTACTCGCTCTTGAACATTGAACAGGCCGAACCGGCCTGGGGTTGTCCGGTCGGACTCCATCATCGTCGTGGGGTTGAACCCGCAGCCCTGATCCCTCACCGTGATAGCCACCCGAGATTCCTCGGGACAGGCAAGGACAATGGAGGCTTCATTGGTCCGGGCATGTTTGACCACGTTGAACAACAATTCTCGAACGCTCTGGTACAGAATTACGGCGCTGTCTTCTGCCATGTGAAGCTGATCGACCTCGCAATGGACGGTGACGGTCAGCGCATGGGTCTTCATCTGGTCGGCCAACCATTTGAGCGCGGCAGGCAGGCCGAATTGGTACAGGACCTGCGGGCTCAGTTCTGCGACGAGAAAACGCGTGTAATCGAGGGATTGCAAGAGGACGTTATCCGCTTCGCTCAGGAGCTGATGGGTTTTCGGGTCCTGAACGAGCGGTTTGGTTTGGCCTAATTTCATCCGCGCGACCACCAATAACTGAGCCAGGTAGTCGTGAAGTTCCGTCGCAAGCCGCCGTCGCTCTTGCTGCTCTGTCGCGCTCAAGTCGGAGGCCAGGGCGCGCAGGCGTTCCTGCGAACGCACCAGAGCCTGAGTCCGCTCTTGTACCCGCGCTTCCAACTCCATCGTCCATTTCTGAAGCTGTTCTTCGGCATGTTTTCGATCGGTAATGTCGATGGCCGAGCCGAGATATCCACGAAAGGATCCGTTCTCCGTCAGGAGCGGGACCCCTCGATCCAGAATCCACCCATAGGTTCCGTCCTGACGACGGAGGCGGTACTCCATTTCGAACGGCTCGTGTCGGGAGAAGTGTGCCGTATAGACTTTAAAGTAGTAAGCCCGATCGTCAGGATGGATGCCGGAGGTCCATCCTTGTCCCAGTTCGTCTTCGAGGGTACGACCCGTATATTGAAGCCACGATCGATTCAGCCAGGTCCAGCCCCTGTCTGGTCCGGCCATCCAGACGAGCACCGGAGTGGCGTCAGCCAGCATGCGGAAATGGGCTTCGCTCTCTCGCAGCCCTGCTTCGGCCCGTTTGCGGTCGGTGATGTCGCGAACGATGGCGTGCCAGCGCCGGTCCGGTTGGAGTTTTGCGCTGATTTCGACGGTCAGTGTCGCCCCGTCCTTTCTGCGCAGTTGCCATTCGGCGGAGTGACGATGTCCGTCGAGCAACTCGGTCTTGATGTCCCTCAGACGTCTATAGTCATGCGGGTCGAGGAGGTCGGTCACACTCATGCTGAGGAGTTCTTCGCGGGAATATCCCAGCATGTGACAGGCGCGAGTATTCACATCCAGGTAATGGCCCGCCATATCCGCCATGACGATGCCGTCGGAGGCCTGCTCGAAGAGATGTCGAAACCGCTCTTCGCTTTCTCTCAGTGCCTGCTCAGTCCGCTTCCGGTCCGTCATATCGGTGATGAGCACATAGAATCCCTCGACCTTCCCCTCTGCCGTCCATTCCGGGACATAGGTCGACAAGAGCGTTTCTTCTCCGGCTTGCCTCAGGCTGGTGGTTTCGAACGTAATCTGTTCGCCCTCCAGCACCCTGCGGATGAATGCCTGTACCTGGGAATAGTCCTGTTGCAGGAGCTCCTCGACCGATCCTCCGATGATCCGCTCCCGGGGGAGTCCAAAATGCCGTTCATACCCTGCGTTGACAAAACGATACCGTTCGTTTCGGTCCACATAGGCGATCAGGCCCGGTAAGGCATCGGTGATGACACGCAACTGCTCTTCGCTCTGTCGAAGAGCGGTTTCCGAGCGTTTACGCTCGGAAATATCAAACATGACGCCGGTGATTTGCCGCGGCCGGCCGGTCGAATCGGGGAGCACTTGCCCGGTCACCGCGATCCAGGCCTCGTCCTCAGGCGTATCGCGGAGGATACGGCACTCTAGGTCGTAGGCGGTCCTGTTTTGAACAGCGTCGTCGACGGTGTGGCGCACTCGTTGGCGATCATCGGGGTGAATCAGATCTTGAAAGGCGTCGAACGTGCTCCTAAAGCTCATGGGAGGCAAACCGAAGATGGCTTCCAGTTCGGGAGAGAAGGCCAACGTATGGGTGTCGAGGTCGTGATGAAAGGTTCCCATTCGCCCGGCTCTCAAGGCCAGACGGTGCCGGGCTTCACGCTGTTGGAGAATCTGCATGATGTGCTTCTTTTGGCCGTCGGTGTGGTTCAAGCTGCCGGCCAGGGTCCAAATGAACGCAAGCATGATCAACATCACCGAGGCCACGGCCAGCGCGACGCCGAAAGTGAAGTCGTAGTGGCCTGATCGCTGAGCCGTGATGCGAATCCATCCGGCGAGTATCGGCAGCGTGACGGCGAATGGCAGGAGACGACGCAACATCAATCCGCCGAGCTTCTCGCTCGTCAGCGTGGCCATCAAGCCTCTGGTGGGACGCGCACAGAGGATACCCAGGCTCAACGCGAACAACAGGAAGGCGGCATAGATGGAGATGGCGGAGAACGAGCCCACTTTATAGAGTGTCCGCACGCCGTATAAGTAGCCGACCAGCGCGATACCGCCGATCGTTCCTCCCACCAAGGCGGCATACTGGTCGAAGGAGTGCCTGGCCTGACCGGCTATCTTGTTCGTATCCAGCCATAGGAGCGCCAGCCCCAGCAGCAGGATGGCGAAGGCTGTGGCGGGAGCCATGCGTCCGGGATGCGGATCGATTGATAGGTCCGGGTTGGAGATGAGCCAGCGGTTCATTCCAAGGTCGATGGAGAGCAGGTGTTCCAATAGGGGCAGGACAGCCAGAAGGCAGGCGAGTATCGCCGCACCCTGCGCGGCACGCCGCTTCGCCGTCGTGACGGTAGTCTCATCCGCTTGCCACCAGAGGGATAGTCCGCAGAAGAAGACCGCCAGCATGGTCGTGGGTCTTGGGGGGCTGAAAGATGAATGCAGGTCGTAAAGGAGCGAAGGGACATAGGCCAAGCAGAGGAGGGTGATAACGGGAAATGCGATTGCCAATCCGGCTGCCGTTAACACCAGGCGCTGCAACGTGAGTAGCATCGAGGTCATATGAAACACAACTTCCAGGTGAGGGCATCAGATCGTGCGATGAAGGCCGTTCATCACACCTGTTGTGAACTGGACACGGACAGACCCTGACATAGGCTACGAGCGTCGGCTAAGGTGGAACGGCGCGGCACGCGATAGGATAAAGACGACAGAGATCATAGCGGGTTCGGTAGCGATTACGCACTGGGGGATTCCCTATTTTTTCCGAGCACGTCATCGACAGGTCATGGTGATGTCACAGGGCTATGCCGAAGAATGGTTTCGTAGAGTTGGCTGGCCGCAGATTCTTTCGGCAGGAACGCCACGGCCCCCGCTTCGGTCATGGCGAGATGCACGTGGGGATCGTTCCTCACGGAAATCCCGATGACCACGAGAGACGGAAATTCGCGGGACAAGATCCGGGTCGCTTCGATGCCGTCGATGAGCGGGAGGTTGACATCCATGATCACCACGTTTGGACGAAGCGAGCGGACCATGTCGACCGCAGCGCGACCGTCGGCTTCTTCGCCGACGACGAGCAGATCCGCATAACCATCCAGGATGCTGCGAAGTCCCTGCCGGACCATGGCGTGATCGTCGACCAACACGATTCGAGTCCTGCGCGCAGGGTCTTTGGTCGTGACAGCCGGTGCATGGGAGGACACTGCAGGCGGAGTCGGGGGAGAAGTCAATGCGCTATGGGAAAGGGGCAGGCGGAGAATCGCCACCGTGCCGGCGCCTGGCGCGGATGAGAGTTCGCATGAACCTCCCAATGTTTCCATCCGCTCCCGGATGCTGAGCAGGCCGAATTTTTCGTGGGCATTTCCGAAGTTCGTCAGTTCCGCCACGTCGAATCCGCACCCCTCGTCCTCGACCCAGATACACAGTTCTCGTTCCTCTTCGACGGCCACCGTGATGGTGGCTCGGTCGGTATGGGCATGCTTGACGACGTTGAACAGCAACTCGCGAACCGATTGAAACAAGAGGATGGCCTGGTCGTCGGGCAAGGCGAACGATGTGAGACCCCTGTCGACCGTGACCGACAGTGAGTGCTGCTTCATCTGTTCTCCCAGCCAGACCAGCGACTTCGAAAGCCCGAATTGGTACAGGATGTGCGGGCTTAACTCGGCGACGAGCGAGCGGGTGTAGGTCAGAGCCTGATCCAGCATCGCGTCTACATTCGAGAGGGTGGCCGATGCCGTCGGATCCTGCACTCTGGGGATAGCCTGCGACAGCCGGAGCCGGCTGGCCACGACGAGTTGCGCAAGATAATCGTGTAATTCCACGGCGAGCCGCCGGCGTTCGCGCTGTTCGGTCAGGGTCAGCTCCGACGCCAGCGCGCGCAGGCGTTCCTGCGACAACATCAGCTCCCCGGTGCGCTCGATAATACGGCGCTCTAACTCGGCGGTGGAGTTCTGCAGGCTGCGTTCGGCGTGCTTGCGTTCGGTCAGATCCATCAACATATCCACCCCGCCGACCACTTCGCCGGAGGCGTTGCAAAGCGGTGTGGGATGGGCCGCGACCGGTATCCGGGTTCCGTCCGGGCGTTCGAGAATCGTCTCAAGGCCGCGTATCGGACGATTGAGTCTCAGGGACTGGGCCAGCGGGCAAGCGTCGAGCGGCATGGGTCGGCCGTCCGGCCAGTACAATCGCCAGGAGCCGCACCATCGAGTGGTGCCGAGCGTCGGTCTGCATCCCCAGAGATCCACCGCAGCTTGGTTGTAACGCGTGATTCGTCCCTCGACATCGGTCATATAGACGGCGACAGGAAGGGCTTGGACCAGGTTGGACAACTCACGTTCTGCCTGTTTCCGTTCTGAAATCTCGCGGGCAATTTTCGAAGCGCCCACGATTCGACCCGTCCGATCTTTGATCGGCGACACCGACAGCGAGATGTCTACCATCGTGCCGTTTTTGCGCTGCCGCACGGTTTCATAGTGATCGATCCGTTGTCCCAGGCGGAGACGCTCCAGAATTCTAGGTTCCTCATCGAATCGATCCTTGGGAATCAGGCGATACACCGGCTGCCCGATCATTTCCTGCGCCGTATATCCGAAGAGGCGTTGCGCACCTCTGTTCCAACTGGTGATCACGCCATCGAGATCTTTGGAAATGATGGCATCATCGGAGGAGTTCACGATCGCAGCCAGATGCGCCAACATGAAATCGGTCTGATTGGTCATTTCGAGTGGAGTGGTTCTGTCGCTGTCTGGAGCATGCATCATGTCAATGGGCCTCACCTGAAGCGTCGCGCGCACGAAACTTACCCCTCACCCAACTCTGGGCGCTAATGTTAGCCTAAAGCATCAGGGCGAATCCGACAACTAGGCAAACCGCTAGCGCATTCCAAGTCCGAAGCCGGGGAAAATCCTAGTGGCCGGGCGGACGGACATCTCTATACTAGCCATGAGCAAAGACAACACGGATCTCCATATGGAGCAAACATGAAGAAAGAACTCGGTCACGCCATGGATGAGCTTGGATCGACCAACCATAACTCAGTAGAAGATCGGGCGTCAGCGTCATGTGCCGCGCTCGATTCCAGCGGCCTCCCTCAGCACGGTCCCTTGATCGAAGTATCAGAATCAGACGGCGTTTTGAATGTGTACGCGGACTTCCGCTCGATGCCTGGACTGTCCAGTCTCGAGAATATCAACGTCGAATTTGCTCAGCAGGGAATGATTCTCACCTGCGACGCGGTGCAGCGCTATGTGCCGCTCCCGACGGATGCGCAAATCGAACATGCCAGGGTGATGATCGCCGGAGGCATCGTGCGGATGTCCGTTCCGACAGCGGACTTGGGACACCGATGGCGGTCGATCGTCATGTGGTGAGGATCGACTCAGCGCCTCACCCCCTCGTCCGCCAGCGCCTGGCGGATGGCGGCGTATAATTCATCTACGGCGGCTTCTTTCGAAATCAGCGTGGCCGCGCCGGCCCGCAGCATGGCCTCCCGTATTTCGGCCGTGTTGTGCACGGACAGCCCGATGACGGTCACCTCGGGGTGGCGGGCCTTGATGCCGGACGTCGCATCGATTCCGTTGACCTCCGGCATATTGATATCCATCACGACGACCGCAGGGCGCAGCCGTTCGACCAACTCGAGTGCTTCCCGGCCGTTTGACGCGTCACCCACCACTGCCACATCCTCATATTGTTCCAGCACGCTTCGCAACCCTTGGCGGACCATGGCATGGTCATCGACCAGCAGGATGCCGATCGTTGATGAGGGCCGGTGGGGACGGCGTTCGATCTGGATAAGACCGCTCCGCGAAGGGACGGCCTCCGAGTCCGTCTGGGCCAGGCTGTCGTCGGGCTCGGATCCCGGCCGTCCGCTCCAATTGGGAGTCGTGAGTATGGCGCGGGTCCCGCGTCCTAAGACGGACTCGATGACCAGTTGTCCGCCCATCGCAGCCATGCGTTCTTGAATGCTGAACAGGCCGAAACGGTTGGGGGCGGTCCCGCTGCGGTGGTAGGACGCAGGGACAAATCCGCAGCCGTCATCGGAGACCACGACTTCCAACTGGTCGTCGTCTTTCACGGCCAGCATGATGGTCGCCTCCGTGGCCTTGGCATGTTTGAGCACGTTAAACAGCAGCTCGCGCACGGATTGAAACAAGAGGACGGCCTGGTCCTCGGGAAGCGCCAGGGGAGCGGGCCCCTGGCGCACGGTGACCGCGAGCCCATGCCGATGCATCTGCGCGGCCAGCCAGTTCAGCGCTTGGAGCAGGCCGAATTCCTTGAGCGTGGGAGGCGTCAACTCTGCGACGAGTGAGCGGGTGTAATCGAGGGATTGGGTCAGTGTTTGGTCGGCGTCTTTCAAGAGTTCTGAGACCCGTTCTCCCGTGACAAGCGGGACGGCCTGCTGCAATTTCATCCGCACCACGACCAGCAGTTGCGCCAGATAGTCGTGAAGGTCCGCGGCCAATCGTTTGCGCTCGCGTTGTTCGGTCAGGTTCAATTCCGTAGCCAGCGCGCGGAGATGGTCCTGCGACTGCAGTAACTCCCCGGTTTTTTGGCTCACCGCCCGTTCGAGGTCCACGCTCCAACGCTGCAGCCGTTCTTCTGCGTCTTTGCGTTCGGTGACGTCGAAACTCGCGCCGATATACCCGAGCAAGCCCCCGTCCGAGGAGAGGGTCGGCATGCCGACGGAATGAATCCACCGATACGATCCGTCATGTCGCCGACATCGGAAGGAGGCTTCGAAACGGGTTCGAAGGGAGGCCGCCTGCAGATAGGTATCGGCGGCATGACGGCGATCGTCAGGATGGACATGGCGAGCCCAGTCGAGTACGTCGATTTGGTCGGGCTCGTCGATACCCAAGAAATCCAGGCAAGCTTGATTGACGAACTCGCAGCCACTCGGCCCATGCATCCAGATGATGACCGGCGCGCTGTCGGCCAAGGTCCGAAAGCGCATTTCACTTTCGCGCAGGCGCCGATACGCCTCATCACGTTCCCGCAGCAGGCGCGCTTTTTCCTCCGCCAGGGTGAGAAATTCGTCCCGCTGCCTGGCCAGGTCCTCCCGCTGCCGGTACAGGTCGAGGAAAATGCCGGTCTTGCTGCGCAGGACGTTCGGCTCAATGGGTTTGTAGAGGAAATCGACCGCTCCGGCCTGGTACCCACGAAAGCGATGGAGGTTGTCCTTCGGCCCTGCCGTCAGAAAAATAATCGGTACATTCTGGGTACGGCGTGAGCCACGCATCAGTTCAGCCAGTTCGAACCCGTCCATGATCGGCATCTGCACGTCGATGACGGCCAGCGCGATGTCGTGTTTGAGCAACAGTTCAAGGGCATCCCGCGCGGACGCGGCCTGCAACATCCGGACGTTGTCGCGTGACAGGATCGCGCTCAGAGCCATGAGGTTGGGTTCATGGTCGTCGACCAGGAGGATTTTTGCCGGAGATGTCGTCAACACCGCACTCGGCCTCCATAGGCGCACAATAGTTCGGAGAGTGCGGCCAGGCTCATCGCGCGAGCGTCCGGACAGGCGGCCAGGGCTGCGTCCGGCATCATGCGCGCATCGGCGGAATCCGGGCTCTGCACCGCCACGAGACCGCCGGCCTCGTTGACGGCGCGAGCTCCCTTGGCCCCGTCTTCGTTCGCGCCGCTGAGAACGATGGCCAGCAAGGTCCGGCCATAGGCCTCCGCAGCCGATTCAAAGAGGACGTCGATCGATGGGCGGGAGTAGTTCACGGGTTCCTCATTGGACAGGGAGAGGCGGTAATCTCGTTCCACGAGAAGATGGTAATCAGGCGGAGCGAAGTACATCGTGCCAGGCAGGATGGGCTCCTTATCCTCCGCTTCCTTGATCCTCACCCGGCACCTGGTCTGCAATAATGCCGGAATGTTGTTGGGCCTATCGGCCGGCACGTGGACGGCGGCCAGAATCGGCAGCGCGCAGTCCGGCGCCAGGGGAGGGAGCAGTCGCGACAGGGCGGCGATGGCGCCGGCGGACGCGCCGATCACCACGGCGTGAATGTCGCGCCGCACTTTGTCCAGTGAGGGGCCGCTCACACATCGCCTCGTTTCTGATAGATCCGTTCGCCGGGAAGCACCTGGGCGAACGTCTCGGCGTGGGCGTTGAAGCGCAGGCTTTCCCTCGCGCCGACACCGAGAAACCCCTTTCGGACGAGTGCCGCCTTGAACAGCCCGACTGCGCGGTCTTGCAGCGGACGGTCGAAATAGATCAGCACGTTGCGGCACGACACTAAATGCACCTCGGCGAAGACCGCGTCCGAGACCAGACTATGGTCGGAAAAGACCGTGCGTCTGCGGAGTGTCTTGTCGAACCTGGCCGCTCCGTAGGCGGCGGTATAGAAGTCCGACAGCGAACCCTTGCCGCCGGCCAGGTTGTGATTACGAGTAAAGAGGGTGAGACGCTGGAGATCATAGATCCCGGCCTCCGCCTTCGCAAGCGCGCCGGCATTGATGTCCGTGGCGTAGAACATCGTCCTGCTCTCCAGCCCTTCCTCACGGAACAGAATGGCGAGGGAGTACAATTCCTCGCCCGAGCTGCATCCGGCCACCCAGACCTTTAATGAGGGATAGGTCCGAAGGTGTGGAACGACCTGTTCGCGCAAGGCTCGGAAATAGCCGGGGTCGCGGAACATGTCGCTCACCTGCACCGTGAGGTAGTCCAGGAGCTGCGGGAGCACCGTGGCATCGTAGAGCACGCGTTCTTGCAAGGCGGAGAAGGTGGCGCAGCCCATCCGCTCCCGTGCCAGCAGGAGTCGTCGTTTGATCGACGCCCTGGAGTACTCCCGAAAATCGTAGTGATATCGGCGATAGATGGCCTCGAGAAACAGCTGCAGTTCGATCTCGTCGGCCTTTACCTCCGCGCTGTTGGTCATCGCGGCATCCATACGCGCACCAGCGACAAGAGTTGTTCGATGTCGAGCGGCTTGGCGATATAGTCGTTCGCGCCGGCCGCCAGTGCCTGCTCCTGGTCGTGTTTCATCGCCTTCGCCGTCACGGCGATGATGGGGAGTTTCCGCCATTCGGGCCGCTCACGGATGGCGCGGATCGCGGTGAGGCCGTCCATCTCGGGCATCATGAGATCCATCAAGACCAGGTCGATGAACCGGTCGTGGTTGCGCAGCGACTCCTCGAGGACGGTCAGGGACTCCCGGCCGTTCCGAGCGATCTCGATCTTCGCGCCGTGCGGTTCCAGCACCGCGCTCAAGGCGAAAATATTCCGCACGTCGTCTTCGACGATCAGAATCCGACGGGCTTCCAGCACCGCGTTCCGGCTGCGGGCCTTCTCCAGCATCCGCTGCTGATCGGGCGGCAGCGCGGTGACAACCTGGTGCAGGAATAACGTAACCTCGTCGAGCAATCGTTCGGGGGATTTGGCCCCCTTGATAATGATGGACTGCGAATACTTGCGCAGCCGTTGCTCCTCATCGAGTGAGAGCTCTCGGCCCGTATAGACGATCACGGGTGGGAGCGTGAGATGCTCCTCACGGCTTAACGTCTCGAGTAACGAAAACCCGGAGGCATCGGGCAACGTGAGATCGAGGACCATGCAGTCGAAGGTTCGCTCGGCGAGGTGGGCGAGACATTCGGCGCCGCTGGCCGCGCCGATGGTTTCGACTTCATCCGATCCAAGCAAGAGCCGCAGGCTGTCTCGTTGGGCTGGATCGTCTTCCACAATGAGAACCCGGCGCGGCTTTTCCGTGAGTCTGGTTTCGACTTCCCGGAAGGCCTCGACGAGTTGCTCCCGTTTCACCGGTTTGAGCATGTATCCCGCGGCGCCTAATGAGAGGGCCGTCTTCTCATAGTCGTAGCCGGAGACGACGTGAACGGGAATGTGTCTTGTCCTGGCGTCGGCCTTGAGGCGATCGATGACGGAGAGCCCGGAATGGTCCGGTAATCCGAGATCGAGAATGACCGCCCGCGGCAAATGGCGTGATGCGAGGGTCAGGGCATCGGCCGCCGTGGTGCTGAGCAGCACCTGGAAATTGAGTTCGTGGGCGAGGTCCGCGAGCACCCTCGCGAAGGATTCGTCGTCTTCGACGATCAAAATCACCCGTCGGTCGGCCGCCAGTTGTTCCCGGTCATCGCGGATGTGCGAGGTCGGGATGCTTGCCTCGGACGCTGCCGTCGGCGTGGCGGCGACGTCGCTCGGCTTGATCCGCTCGGGTGGTAGTCGCGCGAGCAGGGAGGGTGAGGGGGCGGCGAGGGAAGCCGCGGACGAGGGGAGGCGGGGCAGGAGCACCGTGAAGGTGCTGCCTTGACCGGGGGTGCTCGAGAGACGAATTTCTCCTCCCAGCAACCGGACGAATTCGCGCGAAATGGACAGTCCGAGGCCGGTCCCGCCGTATCTGCGGCTGGTGGTGCCGTCGGCTTGGCAAAAGGGCTCGAAAATCAGCTCATGCTGATCAAGTGGAATGCCGATGCCTGTGTCTTGAACCGCGAAGCTGATGCGACCGTCCTCGATCTGGGAGACTTCGAGTGAGACCTCCCCCTCCTCGGTGAACTTGATGGCGTTCGACAGAAAATTTTTCAGCACCTGCTCCAGCCGTTGCCAATCGGTTTCGAACGATTCGGGCGTGCCGGGACGTTTCCGCAGGACGAGCCGCAACCCCCGCTGCTCTGCGAGCGGTTTGAACATTGACTGCAAATGGTCGATCAGCCGCGAGATCGATTCCTGTGTCGGCGCGAGGTCGATACGGCCTGCCTCCACTTTGGCTAGGTCCAGGACGTCGTCGATGAGCGCCAGGAGATCGTGGCCGGACGATTCGATCGTCGTGAGGGATTTGATCTGTTCGGGCGAGAGATTGCCCTGGGGATTCTCGGCCAGCAGTTTTGTGAGAATAAGGGTGGAGTTCAACGGGGTCCGCATTTCGTGCGACATGTTGGCTAAAAACTCGGACTTGTAGCGACTGGCTTGTTCCAATTGCCTGGTTTGCGTTTCGAGCATCGTTGTGGATTTATTCAGGTCTGCTTTCTGCGTTTCAAGAATCTGCGCCTGCTCTTCCAACTGCGAGTTGGTCTGTTCCAACTCCGCCTGTTGTTGTTCGAGGCGGCTGTGCGATTCCTTGAGCGCTCGGGTCTGTTCTTCGAGTTCTTCGTTGGAGACGCGGAGTTCCTCGCTTTGCACCTGCAGCTCCTCGGCCTGTCGCTGGGTCTCCTCCAGGAGTTCTTGAAGCCGGGTCCGGTATTGGGCCGATCGGACCGCCACGGCGATCGATTCCGCGACACGATCGATGAACTCCCGATCGGAGTTCGTCACGCGATGGAAGAACCCGAACTCCAGGACGGTGGTGACTCGTCCGTTCAGCTTCAGCGGAGCGATCATGAGGTGGCGCGGAGCGCTCCGCCCAAGACCGGAGCCGATGGTGAAATAGCCGTCCGGCAGGTCATCCACCACGACGAGGCGTCGATGTTGCACCGCTTGACCCAGAAGTCCGTCTCCCGCCACGAACCGATCCGGCATGGCGGTGCCCTCCGGTACGCCGTAGGTCGCTGTTCGATGAAACCCGCTCCCGTCGTCGATGAAGATGGCGCCGGCCTGCGCTCCTAGGTATTCGGCGAGACCATGCAACAGGTTTTCGCCCAGCCTGTTCATCGTCTGCTCCCCCGTCATCCGTTCGCTGAGCAGCGTTTGGCCCACCCGCATCCACTCCTCCTTGCGCGTGGCGAGCCGGCTGCGGATGAAATGCGCGCCGAAGGCTCCGAGCGCCCAGGCCGTGACGATCCCGGCCCCGCGATTGATCAGGGGCACGAACGGGTCGGGGCCGAGTGGACTGACGAATAAACCCACCACAGTGAGGATCGCCACGGCGACTGCCACGGCGATCGGCACCGCGGGAAACCAGACCAGATAGGCGAGCACCAGGGGGATCAGGTAGAGCACCCACAGGGTGACGCCGAGCGGTGTGAACATGTCCAGAATAAAGACGGCGGGTAGGGAGAGAACGATGGCGCCGGACAGGAACGGGTGGGGAGGCTGTTGAAATCGTGTCATTGGACCTGCAGGACTTCTTTTCGGGCGGAGGTGGTGATGGAAGTCATGCTGCTACTCGTGGAATCAGGCTCATCGCAATGTTCGATCCACTTGCCAAGGCGCATTTAGACAGAGGGATTCTTCAAGATGGAGCGAAGGGGCTCTCCATCGAAGAATACCATCAAGCCAATCGGATACCTGTATACATCATGTTTGGCGAGATTTTGTACTGCGATTTCGCCTGCGACCCCACTAGGGAGACCCCTAGTTAGCCTCTAGGCAACAGGAGAAATTGTGCCGGTCAGATTACCGGGGACTAGAGGGAGGGGGTAGCTCGGGTGCAGCATTGTCCATCACTCTGACAGCTCGACCTTGATGGTCCAGCTTGAGGGTGATTCTTTGGCCGACGGAGAGATTGGAGAAGAGCTCGGGTTTGGCGATTTGAAATGCGACATCTTTCCCGAGATCGGTGGTGACCACGCCTCGCTGCTGTGCCATATCAATCATACTCAGTGTCCCGGATACGGTATCGTGATCCGCAGCCGTCTCGGCATGCACTGCTGACAGCCGATGAATCTGAACCTCCGCCAGACTGCCAAGCAGCAAAGCCCCCGCGAGCCCTCCCCACAGCATTCCTCGAAGCACCCATTGAGTTCTGCGACCTTCTTCGAGTGTGTTCATGGTGACTGGTCTCCTTTTTTGATGGAGCTCATGCAAACCTTGAACAATAGACGCGAGCTATTTCGGCAGACCCGGCATAAGCGGCGGCGGCGGAATCGATGGTGGCACCGGCAGAGGCGCGGGATCCGTGGGTTTAGGAGGAACCGTAGGCCCAGGACCTGGTTGAGGCACCGGCGCAGGGACTTCGACGCCTGGCTCGACCGCAGTAGTCAGAACCATGCCGCTCAGGTAGAGACTGGTCAATAGGAGCTTCATTGAGAATGTCCCCCGGTTTATGGTTGACCTGTGAGATCCAAGGTTCACCGGTGCACCGTTCATTGCGAACTTGCGCCGGAAGCGGCTGGTACCGACTCCATGACCATTTTGTGACAGATCTCGGCGCATCGTCGGCATTCCTTGGCACAGTCTCCGCACATGGGATGGTGTGGCGCATGTTCCTCACAGACGCCCGCGCAGACTTCACACAGCTCGGCGCAGAGCGCGCACAGGCGAAGAGAAAATGCAGAATTCCGCCCCATCCATTGCGCGGCCAGTAAGCAGATGTCGGCGCAATCACGGCAGAGCCTGATGCATCGCGCCATGAGGTCCTGCTTATTCTGATGTGACATGCCGACCATGTCGTCTCCGCAGGTGTTGCAGATACGCGCACAGGCCAGACAGGCTTCGATACACTGGTCCACTTGTTTTCCCATCCGCCGCTGGGGTTGAGAGTGTGTCTGGGCCATTACATCACCTCCACAATCATGTTCAAATCAGGCATGTTCAAATCAGGGCTTACACTCATCATTCGATCTGACTGTAGCGCCGGCCGATGGGACCGCCTACTAGGAATACCTCTTGGCCGTCTGAGCGGAGGCTAGGGTCCTCACTAGCTGGTCAGTGGGGCGAAGAATCAGGTAGGGTGCTGATCGAGCGTGCCATATGGCGATAATATAAAGCTATGGATGAGTTCAGAAGGCTCGAAGGGGAGCGCATGACCGGACGGGACGAAACCGACGCAGTGTCCGATCGGGACCAAGAGCCCCCGGCAAGGGCCACGACCACCGCCTCTTCTCTACTGTGTCCAGGACATAATTGCTGGCGCCTCGAATCGAGTGAAAAGACGGCATTTCTGATTGACGGGGAGGCCTATTTTCGGGCCTTTCGCGACGTGGCGCTGCAGGCAAAAGAGTCCATCATGATCGTCGGCTGGGACCTCGATACCAAAACCGATTTGCTTCGAGGAGCCGCCGCATCATCGGCGTTTCCCACCAAGTTAGGAGAGTTTCTGTCCGCCTTGTTGCGGCGGAAACGAAAGTTGCGGGTCTATGTGCTCAACTGGGATTTTGCGATGATTTATGCGTGGGAGCGCGAATGGATGCCGACCGTCGAGTCTGGCTGGGGGCGCCATCGTCGGCTTTCCTACCGCGTCGATGGCCAGCATCCGATCGGTGCCTCGCATCATCAGAAGATCGTGGTCGTCGACGACGCGATCGCCTTCGTCGGCGGGCTGGATTTGACGAAATCCAGGTGGGATACGAGGGCCCATTCCTTACACGACGTTCGGCGGGTGGATGCGGATGGTACTCCCTACGCTCCCTTTCACGATGTTCAGATGATGGTGTCAGGCGCGACGGCGGGCGCGTTGGGGGATTTGGCTAGGACCCGTTGGCTGCATGCAACCGGTCGGCGACTTCCCTCACCGGCCCCACGGTCGGTGGAAGAGCTCTGGCCGACTTCAATCGTGCCCGATGCGGAGCGTTGCGCCGTCGCGATCATGCGCACGCAGCCAGAATATGAAGAACAGCTTGAGGTTCGAGAGATTCAGCAAGCCTATCTCGACGCGATCAACAGCGCTCGTGCGTCTATCTATATTGAGTCCCAGTATATGACGGCCCATGCGATCGGGCGAGCACTCATGGCTCGCTTGTCCGAGCCGGAGGGCCCTGCTGTCGTACTGGTTCTGCGCCATAATTGTGACGGCTGGCTGGAACGTCAGACGATGGATAGTTTGCGAGCCCGAGTCTTGAAGGATCTGGAGTTGGCCGACCACTATGGTCGGCTGCGGGTCTATGCGCCGACGGTATCCGGCACCGCGGGAGCGGAAAAAGTCGACGTGCACAGCAAAGTGCTCATTGTGGATGACGACTTTCTCTGCCTGGGCTCCGCCAATGTCTCGAACCGTTCCATGGGGTTCGATACCGAATGTAACCTCGCGATCGAATCCTGCGGACGCCCGCAATTGCAAGCCGTCATTGCCGGGCTTCGCAACGAGCTCGTCGGCGAGCACCTCGGCGTAAAGCCGGAGGTGGTGGCAGAGGAGCTGTGCCGCACCGGTTCGCTGATCGGGGCGATTGAAGCCCTTCGAGGAGGTGATCGTAGCTTGGACGATGGCTGCTTCGACAAAACCGACGCGGCCGCTGCGGTGATTCCTGAACAGATGCTGGTGGATCCGGAACGGCCATTGGCCGTCGGCGAAATCTTAGGGGTGCCTCACCATAAAGAGCGAGAAGACCTCAGCCGACGCCTGTTCTGGGGACTGTCCCTAGTGGCGGCAATCGGCGTATTGGCGGCGGCATGGCGTTGGACCCCGATGGGTGACGTGATCCGTGTGGAGAGCTTGGTCGAAACCGTGCAGTCCCTGGGACGTGGACCGATAGGGTTGTTCATGTTATTGAGCGGCTATGTCGTGGGTGGGTTTATTGCCATCCCCGTCACGCTGCTCATCGTCGTGACAGTGATCGCCTGTGGGGCTTGGCTTGGCGCTCCGCTCGCGTTGGCGGGATCGCTCCTGAGCGCCGTCACGCTATTTACTCTGGGGCGCGCATTGGGTAGATACCGAGTGCAGCAGTTCGCCGGGAAGCGGGTGGCTCATCTGAGCCGGCGCCTCGCCGAGCGTGGACTCTGGGCCATCCTCATGGTCAGAATCTTGCCGATTGCCCCGTTTTCTCTTGTGAATCTGGTCGCAGGCTCGACCGCGCTTTCCTTGCGGCATTTCATCTTGGGAACCATGCTCGGCATGGCTCCCGGCATAGTGGTCACAGCCGCCCTCGTCGACCGTCTGGAGGAAGCGGTGAGACAACCGAGTCCAATGGCGGTGACACTGCTCGGATTGCTGATCGCAAGCGCCTGGGTTGCCGCCTGGTATCTGTCGCGGCGGCTGCTCGCCAGGCGGCCGCTTGCCGCTGCCGTGACCGTGCAAGCAGCTCCGGCTACAAGCTAAGAGGCGGCGGAGCAACTCGATTATTGCTCAATCTACTCTGATCATCCCATGCGCCATGTCGGTATCAGATAGCGTAGCCCGCAGGAGGCGCAAAAAGGCGGTCTTCTGAGTCTGTGATTCGTGAGACGTGGTTCGTTGCTCGGTACAGCTCGGTTGGAATTCTTAACGAGATACGCTTCACGGACTCCGGAGACGCTGCCGGCGGACTTTATTCCGCATCCTCACCTACACACTGCGAGGGATTCACGAGAATGCGCCTGCAGGTCGCTACCTACAATATTCATCGCGGGTTCGGACGGGATGGACGTTATGAGCCGCAGCGCATTCTCCAGGTGTTGCAGGAGCTGGACGCGGACATCATTGCCCTGCAGGAAGTCGATGTCGTAAGGCCGGGGACCCTCCAGATTTTGCCTTGGCTGGCGGCGAGAATGAACTTGACCGCGGTCGCCGGAACGGTGCAGTCAAGCCCGAAAGGTGACTATGGCAATGCGTTGCTGACCCGGTTTCCCATAAAGGAGGTGAGGCGATGGGATCTGTCCGTCGGGGGACACGAGCCTCGAGGCGTGTTGGACATCGAGCTGAATTGGAATGGTCGATCTATTCGGGTGCTGAATACACATTTGGGGTTGTGGCCCCGCGAACGTTCCCAACAAGTGCAACGATTGCTTGAACTGTTAGATGTACGGCCGCATGGTCTCACTCTATTGATGGGAGACCTCAATGAGTGGCATGTCCGGGGGAAGTTGCTGCAGGGACTCCGTCGAATGTTCGGATCCCCCGCTGCTCCGGTCACCTTTCCCGCTCGATGGCCGTTGTTGGCACTGGACCGTATCTGGGTTGCGCCGGCATCGGCTCTCGTGACTATTCAAGCCCATAGGACGATCTTGAGCCGCATCGCCTCTGATCACCTGCCTGTACGGGCGGAAATTGCTCTGGAGGACACTTTCACCTGAAGGGATCAGGTCTGGGCTACCAAGGGCATCTCGGATGTCTCAGGAAGTTCAATGGAATACTGGCCACGTCCTAGATACTTCAAACGGAGTTGGCCGATTCGGCTCAGCCGATCCACTTCCGAAAACACTTGGTTCCACGTCAGTGTCGGACAGGCCCGGACGAGCATATCCAAATCGCATCGTTGGACCCTTGAGAACACATCCAGAATCATAGTGGCCGCATGTTTGTCTCCGTCCAAGGGGTGGGGTGGTAGATCCGGCCGCGCAATCGATGCGTCGTTCTGGGACTGCGTGCTGAATCGCGCAGCGCAGCGCGGGCAGTAGGTGTGCGTGAGGCGATATTCCCCACTCGACAAATGATGCAGGCTGAGAAAAGTGTTGAGAGGACCCCAGCTCTCTTCCATTCCCTCGGCCTGCACATGGTCTCTGACGCTATTGCACGCGCAGCAAATGGGAATCACGATGGCAGCGCTCATATGCCCCTCCATGGTAATGATGTGAATTGTCTTCTAGTGGTGGACCGTAGGGCCCATACTAGGGACATTGGCCTTCACCGAAAACTAGGATTACTCCTAGTTTTCGATCCACCATAGGTCATCAACGCATCGACGGTTCCTCGCGGCAGTGCCCGGTCACGCCACCTCCGCACCTAGGTGCGGGGGTGGTCTGTGGTGAGGGACCGTATCGCTATTGAACAGTAATTGAACCGTGGGTATCGGCCAGGCTGGTATGGGTATCGCCGGAAGGTCGAACCGAATACTTGACCGTACCGATACGACTGAAGCAGAGGCCTGCGGTGTCATTGCTGGCCAAGGTCGTGGAATTGTCCACGCCCATGCCCATCGCTTTGGAGAAACCGTTTCGGCAGGACACGGTATGTTCGAGCGGCCCATCGATCGTTACGGTGACGGAGTCCTGTCGCTGATTGATCCAGCGAACCTCGTCGCCCGCGCTGACCGTCAATGCAGCGGGCGAGATCGTCTCGTTGATGACGATATTCTTGACGATACCCGTCTTGGTGCCCGCCTGGGTTTCTGTGCGGGTTTTCGTCGCCGTCGGCGAGCTGGAGCAGGCGGCCAACGAAATAAGTGCCATTGCGAGAATCGAATGTAGAACGATCTTCATGGTGTCCCTCCTAGGTAAAATAAATGTGCGACTGGTATGCCCCAAACTGTTCTGCAGCGAATTCGAAGCCGTGCTGCTCCGTCGCAAGTTCGCATGTCATCCCATTGGTGTCTCACAGTACCCAGGTCTGGGTTGTCACCGTACTCGGGATACCCCCAGTATGCGTGCGAGGTGTGACTAGTTCATGACTAGTTATTGACGGTGAGGGCAAAGTGTCCTGCAAGGCGTTTCGACTCCGCCGGATGAACGAGGTTCGTGTGATCAAGGTGACTCCACACACAGGGGCAGCTGCTCGAAGCATGGCGCTCTGGCTCGCGGCGCTGCTGTTTCTGCTCAACGGCTGCGCGCTGACTTTCGGGTATCGGCATGCCGATTGGATGATCCGTTGGCAATTGGATCACTACCTGGATCTCACATCGGGCCAACGCCGTGACGTGACCGCGCGCTTGAAACCATTACTCTCCAGACATCGGAAGGAGGCGCTCCCGCAGTACGAGCAATTTCTGAAAAACCTTCAGGAGCGAGTGAGCCGGGGATTGACGCAGGAGGACCTTGAGTGGATGTATCGATCTTATGACCGGTTTCGAGCCGACCTCTTCGAGCGTCTCGTGCCGGACAGCAGCGCGTTATTGATGAGCGTCAGCGAGAAGCAGGTTCGCTATCTTGAAAAGGTATTTCATAAGGAAGAGTCCAAAGCCGCATCGAAATTACAGGAGCCCATATCGACGCGTCTTGAAGAGCGCACTAAAAAAATCCTGGCCAGGGCGGAGGATTGGCTTGGTCCTCTAAGCAGTGAACAGGTTGCGAGAATTCGTCCCTTGGCGCTTTCCATTCCGGATACCCAGCCGGTGTGGCGGGATTATCGTCGGCAACGCCAAGAGGAGTTATTGATGTTGCTGCGCGAGCCTCTACCGGCCGATGTCATGAGTCTGAACTTACGACAGATGTTCGTCGATTCCGATCAAACCGCTCCCGCGAAATATCGCGAAATGGAAAGGGAATGGCGCCTGTCCGTTGAGACCTTGGTCTTGGAAACCGACCGCATTCTTACGGTGCAACAGCGGCGCAGGGCGATGACGTCGCTCCAGACGGTCATCGACGACCTGCGCGCGCTGATTCACGGTTCTTGATCAGAACCCCACCACACCAAACAGCCACAGCACGAGGATCAAGCTGATCGGCACGCCCAGCAGCCATAGTAGAATCGGCATCTCGTCTCTCCTTTTCTGATGACAGGTAAGACCCGGAAGGAAAGGGCATCGCACGTTCACGCGATGCCTCTTTCCTCCTCAGTAGAGCGGACATTTCCGATGCATCGAAGAGAAATGTGCGCTGCCATTCTCAGCATGCGCCAGAGGATCGGCAGGGGGTACTAGGTAGATCCCCGGCTTTCGATGGCGGAAAGTCCGGATTGAGCTCCTACCCTACGGCTCGCCCGTGCCAGGGTTTCATCCTGGATTACGTCATTGACTCAGGTGGCGTGATCATCCCCCTGGAGATGATGCATCCAGGTTGCGTCATCCACGCCCTTGCCGAGTTGCATGAAGAGAAACAGATTGTGAACCCGAAGATTGAATCGGCCGGAAGCACCAGGGAGCCCTATTCGTGTCCTGCCACGCGATGACTGTCCCAGAACAGGAACGGCCTAGAGCCTGTAAATGGTGATCCGGGGGGGAAGTTCCTCGTGCCCACTTCCCTCTGCCATGCGGTCATATCTCTCACCAGCAGGGTGGGATAGAGGTCCGAGGGATCTCCTTCAGCGGTCTGGCCTCGCCCGCGGATTTCGCCGATGACCGTCACCAGGGTGTCTTTCTGCAGGGCGGCGGAATCGTTCATCTCTTGCTTGGTATCAATCGCGCTAAAGCGACCCGTCGAGGGACCGTCGATCGGATGTAAGAATCTATCCAAGGGAAGGTGCATAATTTCAACCTGGGTCCGGCCCGAGGACTGTGTCACATCAAGGACCTTGCCCCCCCACATGACTGTCGCACCGTCGTATCGACCCGGATGCTGCATGACTTGCTCCCAGGATACGTCCTTTTGAATCCGTCCCTCCAAGTGCTCGGGGACGACGTGATACGTGGCGCAGGCCGACATGAGCGTCAAGATGCCGAAAAGAGGCACCGGCAAAGCGGGCAGTGTTGTGATCTTCATCTGATGCAACCTCATGCCGGTGGCTCAACTGCCCGGCACTCGAGCCCCTTCCCAAAAGCTAAAGGGACGGGCGCCGTAGTAATAATAACCGTAGTAGGGACCATAACGAGGATAGAACGAAGTCGATCTCATTTGTTTATCCCATACGGTCATATCGCGGATGTCGATCACGGGTGTGGGATTTGCGGTGTCCGATTGAGCGGCCGACGGGTCACGAATCTGCCCAATCACCGTGATGCGGGTTCCGACCGGCAAAACGGCCGGGTCGATAAGTTTGCCGAGTGTATCGATGGCCAGGAATCTTCCGGAGGACTCGACTTTCTCACCCGCTGGAACCAAGTCGTCGTTGAGGGGAAGTTGGAGTACCTCGATGCGAGTTTTATGGGGCTCACGAGTAGCCTTCAATACCTCGCCCCCCCATACCACCACTTGCCCCAGATGCCTCGTCGATTGTGTCTTGGCATCATCATAACTCAGATTCTTGTTCACGACCGGTTGCAGTTCGGGAGGAATGACGCGATACGTATTGCATCCCGTCGCAGTGACGAGCTGTATGATGACGCCAACAAGGAGGACATGTTTCATGATCGCCATGTCAGCACCTCCAATCTCCAATGGCATGATGGGAAAATGTTCTGCCCTCGGTGGACCGTAACGCAGGAATGGGTTACTCCAGTCTCCGATGTGGTTCTTGAGACCGAATCACTCACGTGACGCGTTA
>JALDRG010000037.1 GCA_031315995.1 Nitrospira sp. | reverse complement strand
GAAAAAATAGTAAGAATACGGCTTCCCTTCGTGACCGCACCCCGCCATTCTGGCGCGAACTGGGGACATGAATACGGAGTTTTCCATGCGCACCTTCCTCGCTATCGCAGCAATGGCGTCTGCCATTTCGCTCAACGCGTTTGCAGACGACCTCTCAGCCAACACGTCACTGGCAGACAATGACCGCGTCGTGCGAAGCGTGAACCTCGAGGACCTGAAGGCGATTGCCGTGGCCGAGGGTCACACGATCAACGCCATTCAGGAAAACGGCGATGTCTCGCTGCGCGCCACGACGCCGGACGGCCTGATCTTCCACCTGATCGGCACGGCCTGCGAGACCGAATATTCGGACGACTGCCTCGGATTCATGGTCCAGGTCCGCTATGATTCCGACGAAGACGTGAGACGCTTGGGATCGGTGGTCCGGCCTTGACGTTAAAATCCAGCGGCAAATTGGACCTGGCCACCATGGCACAGGCCTGAGATTTCGGCAAATTCTGCCGGTGTTTTTCCATTGTGAGCCATGTGAGGCCGACTCTCATTGTAATCGATCCGCCAGGCCTCTGCGAGCCGCTGCGCCTCGGCCAGCGAGGCAAACCAGTTCACGTTCAGGAACTCATCGCGCAGTGTCCCGTTGAACGACTCGATGTGCGCATTATCGGTTGGTGTCCCCGGCCTGGAGAAATCCATCCGGACCTTGTGATGATAGGCCCAGAGATCGACGATCTGACCGGTAAATTCCGCGCCATTGTCACAAAACATCGCGTCGGGTCGTCCACGCAGATAAACCAGCCGGTTCAGCACCCGGACCACATCTTCTCCGCGAAGGCGCGAGCCGACCTCAATGGCGAGTGCTTCCCGTGTGAACACATCCACGACGGTCAGCAGGCGGATTTTATTTCCATTCGACAGTTGGTCATGAACAAAATCCATGCTCCAGGCCTGGTTCGGCCGGGAGGGCTGGCAACGGGCCTCCCGATGAACCGCCATCTTGCGCCGGTGGGGCCGTTTCGCCCGTAAACACAGGCCTTCTTCGCGATAGAGACGATAGACAACGTTCTTGCCTACCTGCCAGCCCTCACGCTTCAGCATGACATGCACCCGCCTGTATCCGAACCGGATCCGTGTCGCCACGATCTCATGCATGCGCTGGCGCAGAGCCGTCAGGGGATCCCGCGTGGAGGGCTTGCGCTGGGTGGAGCGATGTTGGCGCGTCAGCTTGCAGGCCCGTCGCTCGGAGTAGCCGTGTGACGCCCGCACATAGTCTACAACCTGCTTCATGAGCGATGGCCGGGGAACTTTTTTGACAGAACGTCCTGAAGGACCGCCTTGTCGAGGCTGAGCTCTGCAACGAGCTTTTTCAGCCGGGTGTTCTCTTCCAGAACCTGCTTCAGTTCCCGCACCTGGTCAGACTCCAGCCCGCCATACTTCTTCTTCCAACGATAATACGTCATCTCGGAGATGCCGAGTTGGCGGATCAGGTCCGCGACAGGCATCCCCATCTCGACCTGTTTCAAGGCCGCTACGATCTGCTCGGTCGAATAGCGCTTCTTCTTCACTGCGAACTCCCTCCCTCGGGAAAATCCGCCGGAAAACTAACATCAAATCCGGACCACTTTCACCCGGTCACGTCAGACGTCACGATGGAAAGCATCAACGCCGCGAACATCACCTATGCCGCAGTTTCCACCTGGTGGGACAAGGAAGGCGCGACCGTGGGCGTCACGCGCTATGTCATCCTTGATGGCGGCCAGCGGATGGAAAACCTCAAGATCAACGTCGAGAACGCGCTGGCCCTCGGCCCGCTCGTGGCGGATGTCATCTGGCCGTA
>JALDRG010000036.1 GCA_031315995.1 Nitrospira sp. | reverse complement strand
GCCTGAGGCGGCCGCGTCCTCCGGGAAAACCCAGCTCTCCTTTCGCACCATTATCCGTGACGAGAATCAGAACCAGGTCCTCGAGCAGCAGGAAGCCTTCAGCGTGGAATTCGAAGTCAAGAATGAGGGGGCGGGAGTTGCGGAAGCGGTGGAAATTAATCTGAGCGGCCATGCCGCGATTGTGGGTGGGCTGAAGACCCCCGTCTCATTGGGCGCCTTGCAACCTGGCGAAGTCCGGCGAGTCACGGTTGAGGGCAAGGTGGGAGCCATTTCTGATCTTGAACAGGCCGAATTGATCTGCGCGTTGCGCGCGTCTTCGAACGTCGAGCTTCCGTCGTCGAAGAAGTTTTTTATCGCCATTCGGCCCGATCCCAGCGACGCGGTGGAAGTGTTGTCGGTCGATGTCGATCAGCTTCCGAACATGAACCAGAAGGTAGCCCAGCCGCATGCCGTTGGGATCGCCATCGGTGTCGGGGCGTTTCGTGATTCGACCATGCCGGCGGTCAAGTTTGCCGCGCATGATGCGGAGGTCATGGGCGGATACTTTGAGCGAGTGTTGGGTATCCCTTCGCAGCAGGTCAAGGTGGTGGTTGATGACAGGGCCCTCAAGGATGACCTGATCGAGGTGTTCGAACAGTGGCTGCCGAAACAGAGTGCGTCGCAACACACGGCCTATATTTACATGTCCGGCCGAGCCCTCGTGGATCAGAAGACCGGCGCGGTCTCCTTGCTTCCCTACGATGGCTCGACGCTCGCCGCAAGCCGAGTATTCTCGCTCGCGCGGCTGCAACGTGCCCTGACTCGAACGTCATTGAAGCAGGTTGTGTTGATGATGGACCTGTCACTGGAACCCACACCCGATTCCCTATCGGCTCAACCCATGCCGCCACAGTGGAGTCCACAGGGACAGGAGGGTGACAAAGCCCGGCTGCTCGTGATGGTGGGAAATTCGACGCTGCAGGAGGCGCGGGCCTATCAACCAGGGCAGCACGGACTATTCACCTACTTCCTGTTGAAGGGACTGCGCGGAGCGGCCGATCTTGACAAGAACGGGACGGTGGTGACCGGGGAGCTGTGCACGTATGTGCAGGGACAGGTTGCAACGAATGCGCGGTCGGCCTTGGGTGCTACGCAGCAGCCGATCTGCATTCCCGAGGCGGTTCCGACATCCCCACTGGGGGTCATTCCTCTTAGCAAATCACGCTGAGGAGTCTTGGAGAGAATTGATCGATCGTCCATACATTCCGCTGGACAGACCCTAATCCGCCTTCGTAGCATAACCTCAAACCGCTTGAACTCCGTTCGCGCCGCGCCATGCGAATAACAGGACTTCGGAACATTCTCCTCGTCACAGTGATCGGCCTCGCCAGCATTGGCGTGTCGATCGCGTTTTTGGAGGTGGCAACCGGGTACCTCTATGAGCGCGCGGGGCTTGCCAATGGAAAGCGAACCATCGATCTGTATTTGGACCGACCGACAGAATTTCGCTCGAGCGTCAAAGGCGCGGAGAACGCATCCGTCACACCGCATCCGTACCTGCTCTATACTCACACGCCAAATTTCACCGCGAACGGATACAGGCAAACCAATTCTCTAGGATACCGGAACGAGGAATTTGCCGTCGAAAAACCAGGCAACACGATTCGAATTTTGGTGCTCGGCGGATCCACGACCTTCATGTGGCCGTACATTAAGAATCCTGCCGACACCTGGGTCGCGCGCCTAGAAGGAAAGCTCCAAGCGATTTCGAGTCGGCGCGTGCAGGTGATCAACGCGGGAATAAATTATGGGACCAGCGCAGAGGCCTTAGCCGGCTATGTGTTCCGGCACCGGTTCCTGCAGCCGGACATCGTGATCTATCACGGAGGCGGAAACGATGTCTTGCCACTGTTTTTCGAACACTACAATCCCGAGTATACCCACTTCAGAAGCCAGGGCAGCGGCACGGTCCCGAGACCAGGCGAGAAAACACTGCTCGCAAGAAGCAACATCGGTAAGTATCTGTATGCGAGATGGCTCGAACCGGTCGGCTCGATTTTTGTGACGAAACCGTTTTGGGAAGTCGATCCTCAGGTTGCGCTGGAACGGGTGAAGCGACAGGATTCTGAAGGGTTCGAGCGCAACATCGACTATCTGGTGACGTTGAGCAAGAGTTCAGGTTCCGATGTCGTCCTCTTCGGATTCCTGCAGGCGAGGAAGGAGAACCTGAGCAAAAACGCGGGAGCCTTCAAAGGGTTCGAAGAAGCCTTGGTGGTCGGGCTTGAGAAGCACTACGACGTGTTGCAAAAAGTGGCGCGCCGCCATACGGTGCCCTTTCTCATTCCCGATCAGGATCGATTCGATGATGATTGGTTCCAAGACAATTGCCATCTCACTCCGGCGGGGGAAGAAGTCAAAGCGCAGATTATGTTTGAAGAGTTGAGGAAACACCCTCAATTTTCACAGTCCCGTGGAGCGGCAGGCGTATCGACTCATTGACAGGCGTTTCACCGTCTGAGTAATATTGCCCCTCTTGCCTCCAGGCCGGCGTAGCTCAGTTGGCAGAGCAGCGGTTTCGTAAACCGCAGGTCGGTGGTTCGATTCCACTCGCCGGCTCCAGAAATATCCCCGACGAATCAACCTG
>JALDRG010000035.1 GCA_031315995.1 Nitrospira sp. | reverse complement strand
TCCGTCCTTGTCACGGCGGAACAGCTGGCCCCGTACATCAAGACCATGATGCCGGTGCCCGATGCAGATCATACCCCGTCCGCTGCGCTTCTGGCGACGACGGTTGAGCAGATTCAGCAGATCGTGGGAGTGTGCAATCAATACAAGGTGCCGATCTGGATGATCTCGACCGGTCGGAACTTCGGGTATGGTTCTGCCGCGCCGGCCGAACGGGGTCAGGTGGTGCTCGATCTGAAGCGGATGAACCGCATTCTGGAAGTCGATCCGGATCTCTGTTTCGCTCTCGTCGAACCGGGTGTCACGTACAAACAGCTCTACGATTACATACAGGAACACAAGTATCCCCTCTGGCTCTCCTGTCCCGCCCCCTCTGCCATTGCCGGGCCGACCGGCAATACGTTGGATCGCGGCGTCGGGTATACGCCCTATGGAGAACATTTTCTCTTTGCCTGCGGGATGGAAGTCGTGCTCGCGAACGGCGAGGTGTTGCGCACCGGGATGGGCTCGCTGCCGAAGTCCAACACCTGGCAGGTCTTCAAGTGGGGATATGGACCGTACCTGGACGGGATCTTTACACAATCGAATTACGGCATCGTTACCAAATTCGGATTCTGGCTGATGCCCGCCCCTCCCGCCTTCAAACCGTTCGTCATTCAGTACGAGCATGAAGACGATATCGTGGAGATCGTCGAGACCATTAGGCCGCTTCGCATCAGCGGGGTCATCCCCAATGCGATCGTGATTGCCCATGCGCTCTATGAAGCGCCGACGAAAGCCAAGCGGAGTGACTATGTGACAGGCACCGGGGCGATCACCGATGACGCGGTGCGGCAGATCATGAAGGACCATAAGCTGGGGGCGTGGAATGTCTACGCGGCGCTCTACGGCACGCAGGAACAGATCGACGTGAATTGGAAGATCGTGACGGACGCGTTCAGCAAATCCGGCAAGGCAAGGATTCTGACGGAACAGGAAGCGGCTGACGATCCGGCGTTCCAGTATCGCGCCGCCCTGATGCGCGGCGACATGACCCTCAAGGAATTCTCGCTCTACAACTGGCGGGGTGGCGGAGGCTCGATGTGGTTCGCACCGGTGTCGCAGGCGCGTGGAAGCGAGACCCTCAAACAGATGGCCATGACCAAGCGCATTCTGGGGAAGTACGGACTGGACTATTCCGGCGAGTTCATCGTCGGCATGCGGGACATGCACCACATCGTGGATGTGCTGTATGACAAAACGGATCCGGCCATGACGAAGGCCGCCTACCAGTGTTTCGATGAGTTGCTGACTGAGTTCTCCAAATGAAGGGTACGGCACCTACCGGGTCAACACGGCCTTCATGGATAAGGTCAGCACACCTATGGTCCTGTGCAACGCCACGTCCATAAGACGCTCAAGAAGGCGCTCGATCCCAATGGAATTCTTGCGCCGGGCAAATCCGGCATTCGATAACCCGGCGACTCGTTCTGTTCAGCCGATGCGATGACGATCGCGCATGAAGGAGTAGCAGATGGCCGACAAACCCAGGACACAGACCCGAGAGATCACAGCGGCGGTGGTCCGTAAAAAGGGCGGGCCGTTCCAGGTCGAGACCCTCATCTTGGAAGAGCCACGTCCCGACGAGGTCTTGATTCGCATTGTCGCGACCGGCATGTGCCACACCGACATGGTGGCGCGTGACCAGCTCTACACCGTTCCGCTTCCCGTCGTGCTCGGGCACGAGGGCGCGGGTGTGGTTGAGCAAGTCGGCAGCCGCGTCAAAAAAATAGCACCGGGCGACCATGTGGTGCTGACCTATATGTGGTGCGGCCATTGCAAACCCTGCCTGAACGGCGACCTGACCTACTGCGCGAATTTCTACCCGTTGAATTTCGGGGGCTCCCGCGAAGACGGCAGCACCGCGACGCACGATGCGCAGGGAACGGTTCACGATCACTTTTTCGGACAGTCGTCGTTCGGCACCTCTGCACTCGCTCACGAGCGTAACGTCGTGAAGGTTCCCGGCAATGCGCCGCTGGAACTACTCGGTCCTCTCGGGTGCGGCATCCAAACCGGCGCGGGAGCGGTGATGAATGGCTTGAAGGTTCGTCCCGGCAGCAGCTTCGCGGCGTTCGGGGGCGGAGCCGTCGGCCTGAGCGCCGTCATGGCGGCGCGGGTGGCCGGGGCGACCACGATCATCGCCGCGGATGTCGTCCCGTCGCGTCTTGCATTGGCCAAGGAACTGGGAGCCACCCATACCGTGAACAGCCGTGAGACCGATCCCGTCGAAGCGGTCCGCAAGATTACCGGCGGCGGCGTAGATTTCTCGCTTGAATCGAGCGGCAGGCCCGCCGTGCTGCGCCAGGCGATCGACGCCTTGGCGATCAAAGGAGTGTGTGGCATCGTGGGGGCGCCGGCGCTGGGCACGGAAGCCAGCTTCGATGTGAACGGGGTGATGACGACCGGCAAGCGGATTATCGGCATCATCGAAGGCGACAGCGTGCCGGACCTGTTTATCCCCAGTCTCGTGGAATTGTATGCGCAGGGCCGCTTCCCGTTCGATAGGCTGGTGAAATTTTATAGCCTGGACCAGATCAATCAGGCGGCGGAGGATAGTGAGAAGGGCATCACGATCAAGCCGATCGTGCGCCTTGCCTTGTAACCGAAAGATACGAGGTTCGAGGCCGCAGGAAGTTCATCATGAATCGTCAGATGGGTCGCGGCCTCATGGCCTTACCTGCCGCGTATGCGGTGACCGTGGCAGCGCGTCTTCTGCAAGGCCACTGGGAGTTCACCAGCGTCGTGACCCAACAGGCCGGGGCGGTCATCGCTGTGCACTGAGGGGGAATCGATCGTGCCAAGCCTTGAAAGCCGGGAAGGGAGTGAGCCACGCGAATGGAACGAATCAATGCAGAAGGACAACGTTGCGCAAGCCTGGAGCGCCGGGCATACTAGTGCCCGCATGACCCACGACCCATCTGCTGAGACGCGCCCCTCCGACCTCGAACGCTATCGCGCCCTGTTGCGCGTGGCGGCGGCGATCGCCAATCACGCCGAGATATCCGCACTCGTGCAGGATCTCGCGCGCTTGTTGCCGTCGGTCGTCCCCGTCAACTTTGTCGGC
>JALDRG010000034.1 GCA_031315995.1 Nitrospira sp. | reverse complement strand
ACCCGCCCAGTTGTTAACCAGTCGTTGCGCGGCGCGTAAGGACAGCGCATTCAGCAGTTTGGTTCAAGCCCCGCGCGACGTGACCCCGTCACAGCCCGGCGCGACCTTGGCGACGCCCGTCGTTCTTCAAGAGGTCGGCGACGAAATCGAGACGGGCGCTCCGGCGACGCGAACAGCCAGAAGGCAGGGAACGTCGACTGCACAACTCATCGAATCATGGCAGGGGTGCTGACCCGCCAAGGAGGACCTCATGCCTACGATGCGTAACATGGTCATTCGCCGCGGCATGAAACGGGCGCGTGGGCCGGCCGCTCCGTCCGTCAGGTCGGCGCTGGCTACCCCGTTGACGATCCTGGGTGTCGGAATGCTGGCGCTCGGCGGTCTCGCGCCTGCCTGGGGAACAGCGGGGGAACTATTGGGCGGCCTGGGCGGTGCTTCGGTGACGCCCGCCCAAGAAATGCGGCAGGGAACGACAGAGTTTCAGCAGGGTGCGTTTGCCCAGGCGGCGGCGCATTGGATGAATGCGGCGCGGGGGTACGAAGAGAGCGGGCAGGTGAAGGAACAATGCCAGGCCCTGATCAATCTGGCGTATGCGCTTCAACAGGAGGGGCAGATCCGTCGCGCGCAGGGATCATTGCAAGCCGCGCTCAAACTCTCGGAACAAATGGGTGATCGCGGGCTCACGGCGACGATCTTCGGTCAACTCGGCAACACCTTCCACGTTTTGGGGAAAGACGAACCGGCTGCAGAACATTTGACGAAGGCCCTGACGCTCGCCCGTGAGGAGAATAAACCCGCCTTGGTTGCCGGAGTGCTGAACGATTTGGGCAATGCCCTCACCGCCCGCCAGCAGTTTGCCGAGGCGATCGATGTGTATGCGGAGAGCCGAAGTCTGGCAATCGAAACGAAGCAGTCTGCGCTCGCGGCAACGGCGCAGATCAACGGCGCGATGGCCTTGTTCCAGAACCAGCAGCTGGGGGACGCGCATCGTCACTTGGATCAGGCTTGGTCGGATGTGCAGTCGCTGGGGGATAGCCAAGCGAAGACCGCCGCGCTGTTGAATATCGGCCTCGGCTATCAAGATCTGTTTGTCGCGACGACCGCTAAACCGGGCCCGGCGAAAAAACTGGACGGAGGGAAAGGCCGGGCGACGGAGACCGCCGTCTCCGGTGGGTCGGGAGCCGGCCTGTTGCGGCAATCTTCCGAGGCATTTACCGCGGCCGGTGACGTCGCCGAACGAACCGGTGATGCGCGCGGGCAATCGTACGCCTGGGGATATCTGGGTGGATTGTTAGAGCAGGAGCATCGCAATACCGAGGCGTTGGAGTACTCACGGAAAGCAACCTTCGCCGCGCAGAAGGTGAATGCGCCGGAATCACTCTATCGTTGGCAGTGGCAAACGGCGAGGTTGCTGCGAGCGGATGGCAAAGAAGAGGAAGCCCTGGCCGCCTATCGGCGCGCCGTGACCCTGTTGAAACCGATTCGGTACGAATATTCCGTTGGATATCAGGGCCGGCATCATTCCTACTACGATTCCGTCGCGCCGTTGTTCGTGGAGTATGAGGATGTGTTGTTGCGGCGGGCGGCCGTGGCTAAGACGCCGGACCAGAGCGAACAGTTGCTCGTGCAGGTGAAGGATACGATCGAGGTCTCTCATGCCGCCCAGCTGCAGGATTATTATCAGGATGATTGTGTGGCGACGGTCGCGAGTCAGCGCAAAACCGGGACTCTGGCGCCCGGCACCGCAGTCGTGTATCCGATTTCGTTTCCGGACCGGCTCGAATTGCTTATGGAAACGGCTCATGGGCTGAAGCAGGTCAGCGTTCCTGTGAGCGGGGAGAAGTTGACGAAGGAAATTCGTACCTTCAGGAGGTTGATCCAAGATTCCCGATCACAGAACTATCTGGCTTCTGCGCAGACGTTGCACGGGTGGCTGATCGCGCCCCTCCAGCAGGATCTGCAAGGCGCCGGGATCAACACGCTGGTGATGGTGGCGGATGGGTCGCTCAGGACCATTCCGATGGGGGCCTTGCATGATGGCCGACATTTTCTGGTGGATTCGCTTGCGGTGGCCGTCACGCCGAGCTTGGAGTTGACCGACCTGGATGCTTCCCAGCGACGCAAGGGGAGCCTGCTGTCCGTCGGCTTGACCGAATCGGTCGATGGGCTGTCTGCTCCGCGGTATGCCGAGACCGAGGTCCAAGCCATCAGAACCCTCTATGGCGGGAAATTGTTGATGAACAAGCAGTTCTCCTCACCGTCGCTGGAGGAGGAGATCAAGGATCAGGGAGTCGGAATCGTCCATGTTGCGTCGCAGACGGTCATCGGCCACGAGGCACGAGATTCCTATGTACTTGCGCACGACGGCAAAATTTCGATGGATCGTTTGTCGCAACTGGTAGGACTGCAGCAATATCGCCAACAGTCGTTGGATCTGCTGACGCTCAGCTCCTGTGAGATTCCTGCCGAAGACGATCGTGCCGCCCTTGGGCTGACGGGTGTGGCCGTCAAGACCGGAGCGCGGACGGTTCTCGCGACGTTATGGACCACGGAGGATGAGACGACCTCGGAACTCGTGTCGGAATTCTACCGGCAATTGCAGGATCCTGCGCTTTCCAAGGCCGTGGCCTTGCAGCGAGCTCAGCAGAAGATTCTTGCCCAACGCGGTCACACGCACCCGAGTTTCTGGGCGGCATTCCTTTTGATCAACAATTGGATGTGACGGCCGTTGAGTATCGAGGATCTGCAGAAGGACGAGCAATCCCGTGTCATCGAGGCGATTCCGACTTCTTTCGAACCGCCCAGCCGGAGCCTGTTCGGATCGGCATTTGTCCCAGGGAGAGACGATGAGCCCTGAGTGTCACGACGCATTGACGCACCTGCGTCAGGTGTATAAAAGGTTGCCTGGATGGCGCGTGAACAGTGTGTTGCGAGAACGATGCAGGCGGGCTTCTCCGACAGACTGCTAGAGCTTTTTCCCCGTCATGATCTCGTAGGCTTCTTCGATGGTTTCCACTTCACGGACCAACACATTCGAGTCGAGACTCAGACTGACACGGTTGATGCGTGGCGCATAAAACTGGCCTCGCGGGACTAGGAGGACGTGGTAGCCTGCACGTGCCGCCGCGGTCGTTTTTTCAGCCACCTGAGCCACTGGTCCGATCCGGCCATCCATCTCCAATGTTCCTGTGATGGTGATGTCCCGAATGAGAGGGTCTCCCTTCAGCAAGGCGAGAAAGCCGATGGCCAAGGCGGCTTCCGCAGTCGATCCTTCCGCGCTCAATGGTCCTGAAAAGGTGGCATACAGGGACAGTGTTCCGGTCGGATGTAGCGATGGCGCCAGGCGCTCGACCGCGTACCGGAACGCTCGTTGAATCGATTGCATCCCGGCTCCTCTGACAGGGACCTGACTCCGCCCCCAACGTAGCGCCAATGGATCCGGTTGGCGACCTTCGTCCCATTTCAAGACGAATGTGGGGAATCCCACTTGATTGTCGGCGTAGGTGGACACGGAGATGGGAATGGTGACCGTTCGGCCTAAGGAGGCGGTCGAGGGAGTCAGCACGAAAAGACCCAGTAACAGTCCCATGGCCAAGGCCGCCACTCGTGAGTATGTGCTGCGGGTGGTCGACATCTTTCGTGCGTGCATGAGTCAAGTCTAGATGAGGATGGTTGATTGTCAAAT
>JALDRG010000033.1 GCA_031315995.1 Nitrospira sp. | reverse complement strand
TCAGGCTGATCGAGCGGCGGGCAAAATCCGGGACATGTCCGGTGAAATTCCGCGCGGATTGCCTGAGGCGCGCGATCGTATGAGGGCAATGTAGGAGGATCTGCCGAAGAAGCTGGGGGCTGATCCGGCCCGAACCTTGCTGGGAGGTTTTTCGCAAGGCGCCATGCTGTCCTGCGATGCATTGCTCCATAGCACGCAGCCCTATGCCGGACTCGTCCAGCTCTCCGGCACCCTGGTGGCAAAGCAGGAATGGGCGCCGCTGCTGACGAAGCGGAAGGGGCTACCGCTCTTTCAGAGCCATGGCACCCAGGACCCGATCCTGCCCTATGCGATGGCCGAGCGGTTGCGCGATGAATTTCTTCAGGCCGGCGTGACGGTCGAGTGGCAGCCGTTCCGGGGCGGCCATGAAATCCCGGAGCCGGTCTTGCGAAAGCTGGGCAGCTTTCTCGTGAAAGTCCTACGGTAGGAGCATGATGGATCCGTTCACACTCACCTGTGCGGATGGGACGACCCTGCGCGGCGATAGAGCGATCGGCAAGGATCGTCAATGCCTCTTCATCACCGGGTTTCTCTCCAAGCGCTGGGGCAATAAGAGCAAGGCGTTGGCGCAATGGTGTCAGGATCGGGGCTGGGGCTTCTGTTGCTTCGATTTTCGCGGCTGGGGTGACTCCGGAGGCAACTGGGGCGACTATCGACTGCTGCATTGGCTGGAGGACGCGGAAGCCGTGACGAATCTGCTGGCGGCTGGTCCGCCGGTGACGATTGTCGGCAACTCCCTCGGCGGCTGGCTCGCCTGGTTGGTTGCGCAGGAGCAACCGGTAGTCGAGGAACTCATTTTGATAGCCCCGGCCTTTAATATGATGGACCTACGCGCGGCACAAATTTCTGAAGCACGTCGCGAGCGCTGGCAGGCGACCGGCTCCATGCCCTGGGATGACGAACCCTTGCATCGAGAGGCGCCGATCCCCTGGCATTGGGTCGAAGACAGCCAGACGCTCTGGCGCCGTCGCTTCACCATGCCGCGCCGCGTGAAGACGACCATTCTCCACGGCCTGCAGGATACGGTGATCAACCCGGAAGGCAGTTGGGCCTTCGTGCAGCATGTGCTGTCGCAGGATCCGGAGTTCCCGATCGAACTGCTGCTGAAAACCGGCGATCATCGGCTGAGCGGCCCGGAACACGTTGAGACGATACGGCGACTGGTGTGTCGAGGATCCTGAGGCGCAGTTCTGACCGTCGTTCCGTGCAGCTTCGCTTCTCTGTGACAGGTTCATTCCGTCATCAGCGTTCTTCCCACTGTGCCTACACAGTTTCCAGAAACTTCTGTTCACCAGATCCGGCTCACGTAAAATAATAATGGTTGTTGAATACTTTCTCTTCGGAAAGTTTCACTGCGCGGCCCACGTCACTAGCAACATCTTCATTCATGAACCTTGTATGCAGCTGCCTGGCCCGATTCGTGTTGATCTTCATATTTCTCACTGCTCCGCTCTCAGGATGTACGACGTTCGACGGCCTCAAACGGATAAGACATCTTCCGAAGGCTGCTGAGACGATCAACTACGACCCAAAGAACCCGGACGTTTTCTATGACCAGTCGGTACGGGCGTATCGGCGTATGTCCAAGCACCAGCAGAATGGTCAGCAACAATTGGAGGCCGTTGTCAGGGATACCCTCGGGAAAAAGATCCGGCAGGAAGAGGAGCTATTGGCGTTAAGCGACACGGGGTTGTCGAGAACGTTCGGGCCTAGCCGAACGGCTGTCATGGGAGGTGGATTGTTACTTGGGGTGGGCATCTTTGTCGCACAGATCATATTGTTCTTTCCATGCGCCCTCGGGTTAGGAGTCGTGGGAGAGGTTCTTGGAATACCGGCTTTGCCGGTATCGTCTCACCTGGAAACCGTCTATCTCGAAGAAGCCCAGCAAGCGTATGACAGAGGCCGGGAACAACTGGCTGCTGGTTCTCCGGAGTCAGCCCTCGCCAGTTGGGACCATGCGGAACAATTGATCCCTTCACTTCAGGCACTGTCCGATATGAATTACTGGCGTGGCCAGGCATTTGATTCGTTGAACGAGCCTCGACCCGCGCTGCTTGCCTACTCGACGTTTCTTGACTATTCGGAATCTTCCCTTCCGTCGTATTTCAAAGCAAATTTTGCTGATGATCCGACATGGGAGCGGAAAGCGGATCATGCAGAATCCAGGATGGCTGACCTGAGCAGGCGATTAGCGCGGAACGGTGCATTGGTGACGTTCTCGTCTGAACAGCCGGAGGAACGTCCATGACCGATGCGATGGGCGTGCGGACGGACAGGATGGCACAAGTGGTGAAGGAAGGACAAAGGCTTTGTCGAGTCGGCCTGTGCTTATTGCTTTCAGGTTGTACGTCTCTTCCAGGATTCTCTGAGCTCAAACAGTTACCTGGATTCATGGATACGCCTCCTCAAGAGGAGATACAGTATGACAAGACGGTCTTGGCTTATCGGGTCGGAGGAACAGACGCTTCCAAGGGGTCGGTCTTGCGTAATGCGGTGGGAAAGAAAATCCAGACTGCGCAGGAGTTAAAAAGGTTTACCTCGAGTGTCAATCGCGAGATCGTGGGGGTGGCCACAAGATACACCGCCTACACTCTTGCCGGTCTGTATACTCCATACAATGTTGCAACCAAAGTGTTTTATATCGTGCCGACGGTTCCATTGTTCGTAGCAGGCACGGTCCTCAAGTCGGCCAGAGAAGAAGCTGTAGAGACAGCATACGGATCGGGACGAACTCATTTCATGCGCGGAGAGTTGAAGGAAGCGTTAGCCGATTGGAGCCGGGCCATTGCGCTGGAACCGGAACTTCGAGCAATATCAGACTTGGACTATTGGCGAGGTCGTGCCTTCCAAGAGGACGGGAAAGTCACCGAAGCAGTGATTGCGTATCAGCTTTTTCTCAGTTATTCAGAAAGAACGCGACCGGATTTTTTTACTAAAAAGTTTCCTGCCGATATGAGGTGGGAAGAGGAAGCAGCCGACATAGAGCGGCGCTTATCTGAAGTTCAAAACTCTTCGAACGGGAAAGTTGGCATGTAAACATGCTGGTCTTAATTCATAAAGAATGCGGCGGTCCGGCGTTGGAGGAATCTCCTGTCGGAGAAGTGTGCGCCGTTCCAGTCGACCGGTTTCCGTTTGCCTGTTTCACCTGTCTGGAAGAAATCGTCGACGAAACGGAATTGCGGCTTGCAGAAGATTTGGGCATCTGACTAATTTCGAAAAGCGAGGAGCCAAGGTCATCGTTAGGCGCACATAACAGCGGACCGGATTCAGACGGTCCTGACGTTCCCGAACCATCCCATGCCGAAAAAGCCAGGACGTTGGTGCATCTGCAGCAGACGGGCGGACTTTCGACCATTTCGCGTAAACAACCGGGCTGGCCCTTCGGGTCGGTGATGCCATACGGCTTGGACGAGCAGGGGCAGCCGAGTTTTCTCATCAGTTCCATGGCGATGCACACACAGAACCTGCTCGGCGATCCCCGCGCGAGCCTGCTGGTCACGCCCCCGGAGAGTCAGCGGGATCCGCTGGGCGCAGCCAGGGTGACGCTGATGGGGTCGGTGGCGAAGGTGCCCAAAGACGAGGCGGCACCGGTGCGCGAGCGATACCTGGCCCGTCATGCGAACGCTGCCTATTGGGTAGACTTCGATGACTTCGCATTCTTCCGTATGGCGTTGGCGGACATCTATTTTGTCGGCGGGTTCGGATCGATGGGATGGGTGGCGCCGGCCGACTACATGGCGGCGGCAGTCGATCCCTTGGCCGAGACCGCTGCGGACCTCATTCGTGAGATGAATACGGCACAACAGGAGACGCTCCTCCTGCTGGCCCGCGAATGCGGCAAGTTGGATGCCGAGCAGGCGAGTGTCACGACGATGGACCGATTGGGATTTCATCTGCGGGTCAAAACACCCGACCGCATGCAGGGCGGACGATTCGCGTTTACCGACCAGGTACGCAATGCTGAGGAAGCCCGTGCCGCGCTCGCCGATCTGGCCGCGAAAGCAAGGGCGGGAACCCAGGTGCTGCACTCTCTGTAACTGCACGGGAGGCCCGGGACGATGATGGGTCTACCAGCCGGCCAATATTATTTTCTATCGATCGCTCGCAAGATCTCCG
>JALDRG010000032.1 GCA_031315995.1 Nitrospira sp. | reverse complement strand
CTCCTCCTACGTCTGCGGATTCACGTCACAGAACTTCCACGAATAGTTCACGAGAAGGACAGCGTGCATGGTTTGTGCGTGGGATTGAAAGGCTGAGGAAATAAAAAAAGCAGGGCGGAGGCGGGTTCAGAGAGCGTCCGTCAACTCTGGAGGCCTTGGAGGGGTTTCAGGCTTCCCGCTTCGCACCTACGGGCCTGCTCACCACCCCTGCGCTCGACCTCGGTGTCCGTCTCTGTTCCTCTCACCGAAGCCTCCGCTCACTTTATAGATAACGTCGCTTCGGCAGCGGTCAAGCCGCTTAACTCCCGTCGTAGGGCGGCCACGCTACAGAGGAAATTCTGCTCTGTAGCATAATAGGGCAGCGGCAACGAGACGACCGCGTGTCCGTATCCTCTTCCGTTCAATACCGTTTGCAAACCCCTTGTTTCTTGGTCTGTTCTTCCTGTTCGTCTGTGCATGGTTGTCTCCATCGTCGAGGTCGCCCTGGCATAACCTATGCTGCCTTATGTGAAAATTAGGACAGGTGACGGTTCATGGTCGAGAGGCGCAAGAGGGGGCGCTGGTGATGCGATGGTTGATCGCGCTTGACGAATCCGAGTTCTCGGAACGGCTCATCGGATGGATGCGCACGTTTCCCCACCCGGAGCATACGGAGGTGACCGTTGTGCATGTGCTCGAACCGCTGGCCGTGCCGGAGATGGCCGGTGCCAGAGGGGAAGAGCTCGTGCGTCAGCAACAGGGGTCGATGGTGGAGGCATTGTTGGATCGGGCTCGGGCGCTGCTGGCGCAATCGTTCGAGACCGTCGAGGTGATCCTGCGGGAGGGAGTGCCGAGCCAGGAGATCCTGGATGTCATTCAACAGCATCAGCCGGATTTGGTGGTATCGGGCATGCGGGGATTCTACCAATCGGCGGGGTTTGCCTTCGGCAGCGTGTCGCAACGTCTGTTGGCCTATGCTCCCTGCTCGTTGATGTTGGTGCCCGGCAAGGTGACGTCGAGACTGGGGCTACGGGTGATGGTGGCGACCGACGGTTCGCCTGACGCACTGCGGGCAGCCGGCCTCGTCAAGGACCTCCCGGGCGTGCGTGAGATTATCGTGGTCAGCGTCGTGCGTCCGCTCGGGGCGGCGCAAGCGGTGCTCGACCGGTTCCAGAGCGACGAAAGCCGTACCATGCGAGCCGACTTGTTGCGCAGCAGGCGGGCGGCGGCGCGGAAGGCCATTGCCGAGACCCTGGAGCGGTTGCAGGGGGTACAGGCGAACATTCGTACGGTGGTGCTGGCCGGTCATCCGGCCGAGGCCATCGTTCGCGCAGCCCGGCGGGATGAAGCGGATGTGTTGGTCCTCGGCGCACGCGGGTTTACGGGGGTGAAAGCGCTGGCACTCGGCAGCGTCTCGCAGGCCGTGGCTCAACTTGCGACCTGTCCCGTATTGATCGTGAAGCCCTAGCCCGCATTATTCATGACTCTTCTGCTGCAATCGCCGATCCGCTGTTTCGACAAACCTGCGGCCGGCGGGCTCGCCCCTCAGGCCCTCGACGTACTTCACGAGTACGGCTCTGGTCCTCCGGGCTCCGCGCGCCGGTCTCACAACGCGGTTGGGCGATTTCGCAACGAACAGTCGTGAGCAATATGGGCTAGCCGCGCGGGATGGGCGCGGCACTAATTAAGCGGGAGATGTTCGATTGAGGGGATGACTATGGGGCAAATCGCGGAGATGGTGGCGCGTATCGCCGATGGCGCCATGGTGGCGGATGACACCGGCATCGTAAGGATGTGGAACAGGGCCGCCGAGCGGTTGTTGGGGTTTCGTGCCGGGGAAGTGCTGGGACGCCCTTGCTGGGAGGTCCTCTGCGGTCGAAGCTCAGGCGGGAGCGAATTGTGTTCACCCGCATGCGACATCGGGAAACGCCTTGCGGAAGGGGCCGGCGTGCGAAACTACGATATGCAAACCCGCGCGAAGTCCGGTCGGGTCGTGTGGATCAATATCAGCTCCATTCCCGTGCCGACCAGGAAAGCCGGCCGATTCCTGCGGCTGCATCTATTTCGCGACATCAGCCGACAGATGAAAGCGCTTCAGTTGACGGAGGATCTGCACTGCATGCTCTCGCCCACGGGCCATGTGGGTTCGATGCCGGCACCGGTGCGACCGACACCGCAAGCCTCCGCAATGCTGCCGGTCGGTCGAGGCGTGTCCTTGTTGACGAAGCGGGAAGAGGACGTGCTGCGGTTGATGGCGGCCGGGAGTACGACAAAAGAGATTGCGGACGCCCTGTGTATCAGCAACGTGACCGTTCGAAACCACATCCAGCACATGTTTGAGAAATTGGGCGTACACAGTCGTTTGCAAGCCCTTGCTCTCGCCTTCCCCCCGGTCCGTCCCAAGCCCAGCGAGAAGGGAGAACCGACAGTCGGCCTGAGTGAGATTCGTGGCTGCCTGTCGCATGATGCAACTCACCCAGTGTCAAAATGATGCAAACGTCTCATTGTCTCGACGGTGATGCTTGCTTACATAGTTCCTATGACGAGGGTCCCATTATCGCCCGGATCGGTCGATGATCCGATGGGAACGAGAAACGGAGTGAGCGAGGTGATTCGTAAATCCCCGACGGCAAGCGATGACGTTTCTCCCGGCGTTGAGGGTATCGGGTTGTGAGGAAGGAGGGCGGACCCGACGGCGGATGCCGCGCAAGGAGAAATGGTTCACGTCATTCGCGCATCAAACAAAGGAGGGCAATCATGAGAATCAGAGGAGGCACAGTACGGTTGCTTGGGGTGGCCGTGGCTTGCGCGGCCATGACGGTATGGTCGGCGATGGGCGCGGACCGCGCGATGGGTCAGGCGCCGGGGATGGGGGCTTCGCCGTCGAAGGTGGAGATCACCATCAAGGATCGGCAGCACGGATATGAAACCGTGGGGTTCACGATGCCGTCGCATGACACGACGATCGTGGTACACAATCGGGACACGGTCACGCATGGGTTTGCGTCGAACCTATTTAAGGATATTCCGGTTCGCGTCGAAGGCGGCATTGAGGTGCGAGGGAAACATTTCAAATCCTACCATGTCGATGCGGGAAAGACGATGACGCTGCACTTCTCCACGGCTCCGTCGAAGTTCGATCCTGCTACCGGTATTGCGGAGAGCATGCGGCATGCACTCTGGTGTGACATTCACCCCGAGGTGAAGGGGGAGCTGTATGTCATCGAAACCAGGGGCGAAATCGGCGGAGGCTGAACGTGACGTTCGCCTGCAATCGAGAGGTCTCGCCTGTGAGACAGGGGGAGTAACCTTCCTGATGAACGGCATGGCGACCGCAGCTCTGGTCGGAGTCCTCAGTTTGGGGAGTTCGGCCGGGGCTGCGGAACTCCATTTTGCCGTTCAAGAGGTCGGGGAGAAAAGGGCTCTCTGGGTGCCTCAGGAGGTGGTGCTGCACCGCAGCACGGAGCTGGTGGACGGTCTGGTGTTCGTGTTGAAAAACTTGACAGATCGAACCCATGCCTTTGCGGCCTACGGCCTGTTCGAGGAAGTGACGACTGCCGGCGGAGGCGTGGCCAGGAAGCCGCTGCGTGTCAATGTGACATCGGAAGATACGGTCCTTGTGCAGATCAGCACGACGCAGTTCCTCGGGAGTACGGATGGGGAGGTGGGAGAATTTCCGTTCTTTTGCCCGCTGCATCAAGGAGATGCCCACGTGGGTGGCACGATCCGCGTGATTCCCCAACCCGAATTATCCATGAGCGCTTCTGCTGCGATCGCCGATTCACTGCTTCGCGCGCCGGTCTCGCCACGTGACTCGGCGCTTTCGCGACGAACCGTCATGAATAATGCGGGCTAAGCGCCTGTGAGGGCGGAGACAGCATGAGACAGGACGTGAAGCGCGCGCAGAGACCGTGCGGCCGGTTCTGGCTTTCGGCAGTGGGACTTTTCCTGGTGATCGTGGGTATTGCCGCGATACCCACGAAGGTGGCTGCCGCAACGTTTCGTTTTGTGGTTCAGGATGTGGAGGGGGGCGCGGCGGCCTGGTTCCCGCGCGAGGTCGTCATTCACAAGAGCACGGATCTCGAAGGGGGATTACGGTTCATTCTGGAGAACCCGACGCCCCGCACCCATGTCTTCGAAGCGCCGGATTTGTTCGAACAGACGACGGAGGGGACCGACGTCCCGTCCGTCAAACCGTTGCGAGTCTATGTGGCCCCGGGAGAGACCGTGCAGGTTCAGATCAGCAGCGAGCAGTTGTTTCTCGGTCCGGAAGCCGATGCGTCGGGTTCGCAAAATTGTCCGTTCTTCTGTCCGTTGCATGGGACCGAGGATACGTCGCGAAGTATGATCCGGGTGGTGCCGTAGTCGCCGGAGGCGCGCGAAGGGGGCATCAGCGGGCGGGCGGCCGACGAGCTGTGGGACTCTGCCATATGGTGAGTCCGCCGGCCTTGCATGATGTCAGGTGTCATCGACAATGGTGGGAGACGCATGTGGAGTCGGAGAGATTTTCTGGGAGGAAAAGGCGGGTGAGGGCTGTCATGCGATTCATTGAAGACATCAGAGACGTCAGATGGATGCTGGGAATCGTTCTGTTTCTGTCGATCGTCATCTGTGCCGCGCCGGGCGGAGTGAGCGTGGCCTCCGCGGTAGGGGACGATTGGCTTGATGCGATGGTACAGGCGGTCTTGATCGAGCAGACGAAGGATGGAATTGAGGTCGGCCGCTTCTCACC
>JALDRG010000031.1 GCA_031315995.1 Nitrospira sp. | reverse complement strand
CCCCCGATGCCGGTGAGGGTGAAGCCCAAGCCGACCGGAATCGGCGCGAAGCCTTCGGCCGTCAGCAGAATCACGAGGGAGTAGCCCTTGCTGCCGTCGGGCAATCTGGTGGTGAGCAGGCCCAGCGCTTTGATGGCGAGGGTGTCGGCGAGTTCCAGTTGCAGCATGCCGCTGTATTCGGCGCGTTGGGGATCGAAGCCCAGGAAGCCGCCGCCGGTCACGCCCGCCGTCGCGATCGCCAAGCCGAGGCCGGTCGGGGGTTTGAAGCCGAGATTCACGTCTAAGTTGCCGAGTGCGGGGCCGTTACTCTCTTGCGAGAGGGATCGCAGGTGCTCGCGGTCGTAGGCCGTGACAGCGCAGGCGCAGCCCAGGTTCTGTACAATTACAGTAACCGGACCAATAGACCCGCGAATGTCGGCGCCGATTTCACAGGCGAAGCTCGCTACTCCTGACCGAGGAGATCCCTCAGTGACGGCAATAGTGACCTGGGTCACGGTGAAGGGGCCAACGCGCGTCTGTAGCGGCAGGTCGAAGGCGATGTTCGGTCTTCCGCCGAACGTGAGGCCGGTCCTACTGGACCAGACAACCTCCGGGGAGCATGAGAGTTCGATCGTCCGTTGGGGTAAACTGCTCTGCAGGAAGCCATCGGCCTCACCCAGGGAAAGCACAATCTTACAGCCCGGTTGCCCCTCCGTTCCCTCAGCCGTGAAACGTGCGGCGAATTCCGGATCGTCGGCCGAACCCTGAAGCGAGACGCGCAGGGCGAATCCGTGCAATTCAAGGCGCGATGTGCGGGCATTGCCGAGCAGGTACCAGGGGGTTGTTTGTGCGCTCTTGAGTTCCACTACGGTGTCGAGAGCCGGCTCTCCACCGATGAATCCGATGCGGTTCGGGAAGCATGCGATGTTCAGGAGGTCGGAGATGGATGCGGCGACATTCCAGCGCAACCGCAGGTGTTCACCGAGGGAAAGGGTTCGTCCGGTTCCCCCCCGCAGGACCGGTGTGAAGACCAGGCCTGACATTTCGGGCCGATCCGTCGAGGCAGCAGGAAAGACGTCGCAACCGATTTCATACACAGTCCGGTCGCTGGTGGAATAACCGTAGCACCATCGTGTTCGCAGAGCGTCTGAATTCCGCAGAATGCGACCATGCCGGTCGGGCGGTTCTGCCAGGTGGTGGAGTTGATCCGGAACCATGAGCGCTGCGGGAACCCCGAGGGCGCGCAAGGCTCTGGCCGTTGCCTCCAGCAGCCGCCTGTGCTCGAAAGGATGGACGGGGTCATTCCACCGGTAGCCGCGTGTCAAGGCTTCGAGGGGATTTTTTACCGCCGCGAGCAGCAATCCCCACTCAATACGAATCCTGTGGTAGGGCCTGCGGAACGGTCCGTTCGGCTGGGTGGGTTCGTACCGGATGATGCCCCAGAACTGAAGCCCTGCATAGGCGACGGGATGATACAAACGGAGATACTCTTCCAGGAGATCATCCAGCAGGTGATCCCCGATGCTGCCCCAAAAGTCTTGGCTATCCAAGGGCGCGGGCAAGTTTGCCAGGGCGGACAGTTTGAAATCGGCCAGCCCGCGGACGAGCTTGGTGGCAGATCGAGCCAGAGCTGCACCATCCTCGATCCCGATCGAGGCTTCCGGGTCGGCCTCCAACTGCGATGCCAATCGCTCGGCCAGTTCGAGGAATTGTTCGATAGGCGCCTTGATCTCGATCTGGTCGGTGATTTGTGCATAGACCAGGTCTTCCAGCGTGATTCGCCATCCGTAGCGATGGAATAAGAATTCCAAGCCTTCCAGGCTGGACAGTCGCATGCGCAGAGGGGCGACGATCCGCCGCAGGGAAAGGTAGAGGGTTGTGAGTTGGTTGGTCATAGGAAGACGACTTTCCCGCCTATACTTTCGGTAGCTGGTCGAGCAGTGCTCTCGTCAACTGGCGGACGACCAACGCTTTGAGTTTTGTGAGATCGATGAAGCCGGCATCGTTCAAAACGGAGATTTTGCAACTGTCGAGTTTCAGGCCTTGCAACACGTCTCCGATGGCTTCCTCGGCGTGACGGACGATCTCCGTTCCCACTGCCGGCATCATTTCGGCGCCCTTGTCGTATCCGCGTTTCATGGCCTCCGGCGCGAAGATTGCCCGAAAATACCGTCCGTGATCATTGACCTGTTGCGCGTAGTAACGTCCGATGTAGTAGGGTTCAGCCGAGACAGGCGTCGAAATGTCGATGTCGAGGCGATCCGGGAAGTCGCTTTCGCGTAGGTAGGTGAGATCCAAGAGTTCGGACAACCACTGCCGCACTGCGGTCAGCTTCGCCTTATTTTCCCAGGCACGGGCGGCGTCCTCCTGCGCTTCAAGGAATTTCATCCACATTTTGAACGGGACTTCAAAGACCCAAACCACTTCGAATAAGGCGCTCAACAGCGCGATCCGCGCGAGAACCGGCACCCGTTTGACGACCTGTTTGGTGATCTCTTTGGAGATGCTGTACCCGGTCACCGGGATAACCGGCAATTTGAACAGCTCGACCAGCTTGCCCATATTTCTGAGCAGGCTGTAATGACTGCCCAGTTGCTGGATGATATCGAGGTAGGACTCCCCTGTGCTGGTGTGTTGAGCGGCAAGAATGGCGCGGATCTCATCCGGCGCCAGACGGTCTACTTCTTTCCATTTCGCAATCACGGCCGCGAATTCCTCGCAGCTCAGTTCGTCCGTGTCCTTCACAGGGTCGAAGGTGTGCTTCTCGACGGAGAACATCGGCGCGAATCCGATCCTGTCCAGGGTGCGCAGTTCTTCGAGATCCGTGTACGGTGAGTCGGGCTCCAAATTCGGAAGGTTCGTGCGTTGAACCAGGGCCTCCTCCGGGATCTTAAGCTTTGGTCCGAGGCGCTCTTCGGCAAACAGATCATTCTGCGCCGGTGTTGCCGGGGGATCCGCCGACTTGACTTCGTGCCAGCTCCCGTTGAACTCGAAATCGTATGCGATCGCGCGCTTATCCTCTCGTTCCGACAACGAAAGCTCGGAGTAGGACATGCCGGTGGGGAGCACGGCGAACGCAAGGTCGGGTTCCCGTGCCTGCATCCATTCGCCGAATCCCTTCTTGCGCCGGAGCGCTTGTTGGGCGTGATGAAGGTACAGAGCATAGGCCGGTTTGTAGGCGGCACGTATGTAATCGATCAAGGCGGCCAGCTCGTCGAGGCTGAGGCGATCCAGGTAGGCCGCCAATTCGGTCCCGGGAGTATCCGGAGAGATTCCGAGAAAGGACATGAGCTCATATTCGCGTGTAAGCTGGGAGGCTTTATCGGGGTGTTCGTAAACGGTGATGGTGTGGGTCGGGATGCCGTTGGAGGACGAGGGATGCTCCAGTTTGACGAGATAGGCCTGTTGATCTCGAATGACCCAGGTGATTCGGCCAAACGAATCCGGTCCTGAGACCAACGTAATGGTGGCATTTCCAGAGAGCTCGATATGGTGCTCGCTGCTGAACTCTGCGCGGATATCCACACCGGTTCCCGATTCGTCGCGGAAGCGCTTGGCGTTGAGGAGCGCCATCACCGCGTCGAACTTCTGTTTGTCCCTCGGGTCGGCGTCGGCGTCTTCGGTATGGAATGCCAGGGTGAACAGTCGGCCTCGCCAGAGGTCGTGATCGCCTTGATAGAAGAATAGCTGAAGCGGGAAGGACTCGTGGGCGCTCGGAGTCGCAACAAGTGTGGCCTCGGCCCACAACTTGGCGAGCCGGCGATTCCCCGGCTCGCTGAGGGCGACCTCCTCGTAGACGCGGTAATCGATTCTGTACTGTGAGCCTTCGTGTGTGATCACGTCCTTCAGGAGCCACCCGCTGCGTCGGTCGACAACGGAGACGCGGAGCCGGCTCGAAAGCGGAAATCCTTGTTCGGCGAAGGTGGATTGGATGGAAGACGGAACTCGCCCGGTGTCCAGTGCATCGATCACTCCTTCATATCGTTGCGCCTCCTCCGGCTCGGGGCCGTCGACGCGCATCGAGATCAGGGCGAATCGCTCGGAGAAACTGGCCGGATCCGAGAGGGCGCGAACGATTGCGTCTTTCCGCTCCGGACTGTGCATGTCTCCCGCCAGAAAGCGCTGTTTGGCTAGATGTCCATGCACCTCAAGTCTGGTTTCGAACCGCATGCCTTCCATAATCGGGTGCGAGCCGAAGAACTGGTAGTCCGTAGGGGCATAGACGTTGGGTTTGCCGCCCCAGAATGAATGCAACGCGTAGAGGCCTTCCCTCGATTGGCCGAAGTTACACGCCCTGACCGTGATCCAGGAATCGTTCTGCAGGTGTGGAAGGATCGTTCGCCGCTTTGCTTGGAAATCGGGGAATTTCCCGTCGAGAAAATCCTGTTGCAGGCACGCCAGGGAGAAGGCCGTGAGGTATTTGTACTCCTGCATCGTCTCGCCGGAGGCGTTGTTCAGAATCGGTGCGATCAGGCCTTGCATAGTGCCATGGGCCACCAGAATCACTTCCCGAATATGCCGGACACCGGCGGTGGTCACCTCTTGGTGCAGGGCCTCCACGATGTCTTGGAGGCTACGCGCGTCTTTTTTGACGTGATGTCGATAGAACCGGTTGAAAAATGCCCGCGCGCCTTTACCGTAGCCGTCGTTCGAGGGAACGAAATAGAAGAGAAAGTCTCTGACGCCCGGTTGTTTGGCGAGGGGATACTCTTGTATTTTTTCGAAGAGCTGTTTTCCGATACCGAGAGTCATTACGCGGTCCATGCGATAGGGGGAATCACTGCGGATGGTGCAGGCGCATGGCGTGCGTCGCCGAGCGGCTGCTTACAATTCCCCTCCGTTGCAATCGCTCGAAAACGTACTCCGGCCACATCGATCTGTCAAGCGCGCAGTGAGTGAAAATACGTGCATTATATTCCTATGTCACAAAACGACACAGATGAGAGGGGTGTGTGCTGCCCCGTTGCCAGGACCCAGAACTGACTCCCGTACCATTTTCGCACCGTCCCGGGTCCGCACTCGGACCAGCGGTGATCAGGAACGAAGGAGACGCTTCACGCCGAAACTCCTGATACACCACGTCTCAGGGAGGGCAGGAATCGCAGGGTTTGTTATGCAGCTCCGCCCTGAGGCGTAGATAGAGTTGCCGGCACCATGTTCCTTATACGGAGGGAGGGGCACGGCGGATGGCCTGTGTGCCCTCTTATGCAGACGGCATAGGACGACGTGAGCAGGGTAGAGGAGGGGAAGGTGCGTTCTGCCTGAGGAACAACCACTTCCACCTGCTGGTCGAAACACCCCAGGCCAATCTCTCCACCGCCATGCGTCAGCTCAATGGGTCTATACCCAAGCTTTCAACTGCCGTCACCACCGGGTGGGTCATTTTTTGCCCGGCCACTTCAAGGCGATCGCCGTCGAGGCGACGGTGGGCTGCTGCGGAGGGGAAAGGTCGGGCCTTTGTTGCCGAGGGAATCGGACAGGGTGCTCCCTGGGAGCAGGTGGGAGGGCAGGGGCCGCTTGGTAGCGACAGATTCGTCGAAGGTCTGCGGTCACACCGATTCGACCATCACTCGTATCGTGAGTGCTGCGACCGGCGAGCGTACAAAGACAAGACCTGCCCCTTAATTCTGTGACCTAATTCCCGCTGTCTCATCATCACTTGTGATGGTAGCCCGGCCTTCGACACTTATTGACGGGCAGTGAGCTGCCTGCCGTATCCGTTTGCCCAGGCTATGTCGACGACTCGTTCGCTGGATTGCGCGACCGACATCTGGTCATCGAAGAGCGTGGGGTACGAGGCTGTCACCGTTGTTTGAAAGTCGGGCCAGCGGTCTGCCGACACACCAGCCAGGGCTGCGAGCGACGCCAGATATTCTCCTTGGCCGCGAGCGATATCCGCGCGGAGGTTTTCGTGCGTATGCGTCGCGAAGACCGTAGCCCGTTGTTTCGCCCTGAGCAATCGGCCGTCTGTTAGCGCGCCGGGCGTGGTGCTCGACGTGAATTCGGTCGTCGGATCGAGGAACTCTTTGGTCGCTCCGCTCGTTCCGTTCGTGAGTTGCGTGGTGGCGTCGAACGGCGCCTTCGTCAACTCGACGGTCGCGTCCGTCATACAACCGCCGAGGGTGAGGATCAATCCGGGAATCAGTGCGAAGCGCGTGGTGATCATATGAAGCCTCCTGGGTTCGCCCGATGTGTACAGCAATGAAGTACCACATCGAATGCCAGGGCCGACCCTAGGGAGAGCCCTAGTTGGGGAGGCGAGTTTGCAACAGCTTAAATGGGAGTTTACGTCGTCAGAGAGCTTGCACGGTTACTTATTTGACAGGACTGCAAGCTTGGTGGAAAATCCGCAGCTTGCGTTTTTGCCTCACGGGTAACCGAGAGTTTACGCCTGTGCTGCTTTGTTGAACGTGCACAGCCGCTCTGCATGGGCTTGGCGCAGCCATATCTAAGGAAGCTGGATGACGTCCTGCTCTGTCGCATCAATCTTAAGGGGCAACCAAATTGTGCTAGGGAAAATGGCTCGGTCACCCCAAACCTTGGATGCTTGGTTGTTAACGACGGTCAGGAGTCTAGCGGTTTCATTCGCAATACACTGAGACATGTCATTAGTGGCGCTTGGTCTCCAAAGCGTGCGTCGTGGTGGCGATCAGTTTGCTTGTGGTTGCATTGGTATACCCACCGTGCTTCTATGACCGCTTCTTCCTGCACCTGGCGCGTAATACTTAGGAAGCACAAGAAATGCAATTTGTCACCCACGGCCCCGATATTCCGGATGAGCTCGTGCAGGCACACGAGGAAGGCCGCGTGGTGTTTTTCTGCGGCGCAGGCATTTCGTACCCCGCCGGCCTGCCAGACTTCAAGGGGTTGGTGGAAGAAATCTATCGGCTGAACGGCACAGTGCCATCCGACATCGAGCGCGAGGCATTTGACCGTTGGCAGTACGACGGTACGCTTGACCTGCTGGAGCGGCGCCTGCCGGGGCAGCGACTAGCCGTCCGCCGTGCGCTGGCGCAGGTACTGAAACCCTTACGCCGGAAGCGTGCCTCCGACACGCAGGCGGCACTGTTGCGGTTGGCGCGCAGCCGTGAGGGTGCGTTGCGGTTGGTCACTACCAACTTCGACCGCGTGTTTCATATGGCGGCCAAGCGTACCCGTCAAGCGTTCCAGGCCTATGCCGCGCCGATGTTGCCAATCCCTAAGAATAGCCGCTGGAACGGGCTGGTCTACCTGCACGGCCTGCTGCCAGAAAAATCGGACGACACAGCCCTGAACCGGCTGGTGGTCACCAGCGGCGATTTCGGCCTGGCCTATCTCACTGAACGCTGGGCCGCCCGCTTTGTCAGTGAGCTATTCCG
>JALDRG010000030.1 GCA_031315995.1 Nitrospira sp. | reverse complement strand
GGAAGCGCGCGCCATGTGAGGGGTGTGGGCTGAAGCACAATGGGAGCGGATCATAAGTGGGAGCGGTGTAAAACGTCAATGTTCGGGAGCTCTTCCGGGAAGGTTCTCATTGAATGCCGCCAGGCAGGATTCGCGTGAGTACAGGCGTGTGCAAGACCGGGCCGGCAGAGGGAAGAGGGTCATGAGCCGAATTGCAGTGATCGGAGCGGGCTACTGGGGCAAGAACCTGATCCGGAATTTCGCCGAACTTCAGGCACTCGGAACTATTTGCGATACCGACGAGACGGTGCTTCCCTATTTCACGCAGCGCTATCCGGAATGTGTCACAACAGCGTCACCATCCGATGTGCTCGGCGACCGCACAATCGATGCGGTGGCAATCGCAACTCCCGCTGAAACCCACGGCCGATTGGTCAGGGAAGCGCTTCTGGCGGGGAAGGATGTATTCGTCGAGAAACCCCTCTGCCTCACCCTTGAAGGCGGCCGAGAATTGGTCGCGCTCGCGGCGGCTCAGGGGCGGGTGCTGATGGTGGGGCACCTGCTCTGGTATCACCCCGCGGTGCTCACGCTGAAGCAGCTGATCGCCCGAGGGGAACTGGGGCGCATCCAATATATCTACTCCAATAGATTGAACCTGGGGCGGGTGCGAAGAGAAGAAAATATCCTATGGTCGTTTGCGCCTCACGATCTGTCGGTGATTCTTGGGCTCCTCAATGAGATGCCGGAGACGGTCAATGCTCAGGGCGGCAACTACTTGCAGCAACGGATTGCCGATGTCACCGTCAGCCTGCTGTCCTTTCCCAGTGGTGTAAAGGCCCATGTCTTTGTTTCGTGGCTGCACCCGTACAAAGAACAGAAGTTAATCGTGGTAGGCAGTCAAAAGATGGCCGTCTTCGACGATATGGAGCCTGAACGGAAGCTGCTGCTCTATCCCCACGCCATCGGATGGAAAGATCAACTCCCTGTGCCCACGAAAATGGATGCTGAGGTTGTGCCCGTGGCTCACGAGGAACCGTTGCGGGCTGAATGTGCCCATTTCCTCGATTGCGTGAGGACACGGAGCACGCCCAGAACCGATGGGCGTGAAGCCCTGCGCGTATTGCAGGTGCTCCAGTTGTGCCAGCAATCGCTCGAAACCGGGCAGGTGATACGACGCCCGCTTGAGACCGGTTCGCCCAGGCTTCCCTATATGGCTCATGAATCAGCGTTCATCGACGAGGGGGCTGAGATCGGTGAGGGAACGCAAATCTGGCATGTGTCGCATGTCATGCGTGGGGCGAAAATCGGGAAGAATTGTCGTATCGGTCAGAATGTTGTGATCGGCCCGAACACGACCATCGGGGACGGGGTCAAGATCCAGAATAACGTGTCGGTGTATGAAGGGGTGACCCTGGAAGACGCAGTCTTTTGCGGACCATCAGTGGTGTTTACGAATGTCCTCAATCCGCGCAGTGAAGTGCCTCGCATGAACGAGCTCAGGCCGACCTTGATTAGGAATGGCGCGAGTCTGGGCGCGAATTGCACGGTGGTGTGCGGAGTGACCGTCGGCCGGTATGCGTTCGTCGGTGCCGGTGCCGTGGTCACGAGCGACGTCGACGCGCATGCGCTGGTCGTTGGAAATCCTGCCCGCCGTACAGGTTGGATGTGTCGGTGTGGCGAGCAACTCAAGGCTGCCCGAGGACCGCTCATATGTCATGTCTGCCGACGGCGCTATCGCAAAGGTCGGGATGGGCTGGCTGAAGAATGGTAAGCCCGCGGCAACTCGGTGTCGCTCCCCACGCGGCTCATGATCGCGACGACGGACCGGCCAAGAGCGGTCTACACGTCGGCCCAACTCTGTCCGCCGTCATTGTGCTGCAAATCGTGAGCGCCTTCGGCATCCAATGGTATACCGTTGCGCATCTGGGCGTCGGTGCCCAAGCCGATGCCCTCTATGCCGGAGGCACGTTGCCTCAGATTGCGACCGCGTTCCTCATGGAGCCGCTCGGATTCGTCTTAATCCCGTTCCTCTCGTCGAAGCCGGCGGCCGATCGGGACCGGGCCGGGTGGCCGCTGCTGTGCGCCATCGCGGCGGTCTCGTCGATAGTCGCTCTCCTGTTATTTCTCGTCGCACCGATCGTCGTCCCGTTTCTTGCGCCCGGACTGGCTGCGTCCACTGCTGCCCTCACGGTGGAATTGGCTCAGATTCAGGCGGTGGGCGTAATAGGGGCCGGTTGTGGAATCATGTTGATGTGCCTTTCCCAAGCCAAGGGTCGTTTTGTCTGGCCTGCCTTGACGGTTCTGATCTGTACCTGCGGCGGGTGGGGGCTGCTTGTGGTCGGGCTGGATCGATGGGGAGTTCGGCTGGCTGCCTGGGTACAAGTCGCGATCGTGACCGGTCCTGTGTTGCTGCAATTGCCGGTACTGGCCGGGGTGGCGCAGGGGTCTCTCGCCGATATTCCGTTGCTCTCGAAGGATGTGTGGAGGCGGATGCGGCCGCTTGTCGCCGGTGCGTCGTATCACCGCACAGGGTTTGTCGTCGACCGGTTTTTTGCCTCGCTTCTCGCCCCTGGAAGCATTGCCGTTTTGGACCTGGTGCTTCGGGTACATTCGGCGATAGGACGAGTGCTCAATCATGGCGTGGTCGCTCCGATCGTTCCCCGCTTGGCTCGACTGGCGAGCGAAAAATCCTGGCGTTCGTTCAATGCGTTATGGCGCGAACGGGTGTGGTGGATGGGATGGTTGAGTGGAGGGGTGGTGCTTGTGCTTTTTCTCGGGGCGTTCGCCGTGCACCGCTTGGATCTGCTGAGTCCGCTGAGCCGCGACGGCATCTTGCAAGCCGGCGATCTGATAAGGATGTGGATCATCCTGATGAGTTGTTCCGGCGTCGTGCTGGTAGGCGGCATCAATCACATATTGGTGAACGCCTTTTATGCCCAGGGCGACATGACGACTCCCGCGAAGATCGAGGCGTTGACCTACACGGTGGGACTGATTTTGAAAGGGATTGGGGCCTGGCTTGCCGGTCTGATTGGAGTTGCGACCGCGATTAGTGCCTACTATGTCTTGAATAGTGTCGTGCTCGGAGCCGTGCTCAGGAGACGTGCCGTGGCACAGCTTCAGGAACAGCCTACGATCCAGGCTAATCCACTCATGCCGGGAGAACTCCGTTAGGTTGCTATGTGTGGAATCTGTGGTGTTGTCAGGCCGGCAGTCGATCATGCCCTTTCGGAAACGATCGGCCGAATGGCTCACGCCCTGCACCATCGGGGGCCGGATGGGTCGGGAACGTGGGTTGATTCAACGGGAACAGTCGGGCTGGGACACGCGCGCCTGGCCGTGATCGATCCGGCCGGAGGACGGCAACCCATGAGTTCGGCCGACGAGCGCTACGTCATGGTCTATAACGGTGAAATGTATAATTTCCACAGTCTGCGGGAGGAGCTTGAACAGGTCGGAAAAAGGTTTCGCACGCAGTCCGATACGGAAGTGCTCCTCGAAGCGTACGGCTATTGGGGGGCCACCTGCCTGTCGAAGTTCCATGGCATGTTTGCCTTGGCGGTGTATGACAGGCTGGAGAACGAGCTGTTTCTCGCGAGAGACAGAACCGGAATCAAGCCCTTGTACTATGCCACGCTCGACGGGGCATTCTGCTTTGCATCGGAAATCAAAGCGCTCCACCAGCTGAGCGCCCGGTCGCTTACGTTGAATTATGCCTCCCTCGTCGATTTTCTCCTGCTCAGCTATACCGTTCCGCCACGCACGTTCTTCTCGGAAATCCATGAAGTCGAGCCCGGGTCGTGGTTGCGTGTCACGAGGCGGGGGATTGAGCGTGGGACATACTGGACGTGGAAGCGGGAGCCGGCCGATTGGAACGAACCGGTGTCTCTTGAAGCCGGCCGTCGCGCCATTTTGGAAAGCTTGAGTGAACAGCTCGTCGCAGACGTGCCGATCGGGGCGTTTTTAAGCGGAGGCATCGATTCGTCCCTTCTCCTCGCGATGCTCGTCAACGATCTTGGGCGAAAGGTTCCATCGTTCACCGTTGCGTTCGGTGAGACCTCCTATGATGAATCCCCCTATGCGGCCATGGTGGCCCGGCATTTGGGAACAGATCATCATGAGATCCGTGTGCCGGTCGGACAGGGACATCTTGCGCTGATCGACGAGGTGCTTTCGCAATTCGATCAACCATTCGGGGACTCATCCGCCGTTCCCTCCTACGTGATGTGTCGAGCCGTCAGACCGTTTGTCAAAGTGGTGATAGGAGGGGACGGTGGCGACGAGATGTTCGGGGGGTATCCCCGCTATGGTTACGCGGATTTCGCCAGGACATTGGGCCGGGCGCCCGCCTGGGCTCTTCGGGCAATGCTCCGCTTCTCCCGCGCGGTTTCGCGGGTCTCGCCCTCCGAGCGGGTCCGACAAGTTCAGAGATTGTTACGGGCTGCGGAGGCGTCCGGCAACGAGCGACTTCTGGCCTTGTCCTGTTATCTGTTCCCCGAAGAATTGCAGGACATGCTGACTCCTTCCGCAAGGCAGAAAACCACTGATTGTGTTCCGATACTCTTGGGAGCCGGAGACCGCTCAAGGGAGGTTGGTGGCGCGGCTTTCATCGATGCCACGATGAACACGGCCTTGCCAGGCGACTATTTGAGAAAGGTCGACATGATGAGCAGCGCCCATGGCCTGGAAGTCCGCATTCCATTCCTGGGAGAATCGGTGTTGGCCTGTTCGGCTCGGATCCCGGAGCGCTGGAAGTACTCGGTCGGGGAGAACAAGCGGCTCCTCCGGAAACTTGCCGAACGCTATTTGCCGCCGGCGATCTGCCGCAGGCCCAAAGCGGGGTTCGGCTTTCCGTTCGATGCCTGGCTGGGGGACCAGGGGCGCCGCGAGCTCCATCAGCAACTGTGTTCACCGACGGCACGCGTCAGAGATATTGTATCTGCCGGTTACCTTGAGCGATTGCTCCGGTGCTTTGTCGAACAACGTTGGGACGACCTTCGGATCAGCAGATACAACTTGTATCAACGAGTCTATTGCCTCTGGGCCCTGGAGCGATGGCTGCAACGGTGGAGCCCGAATCTGTGAGTGGCGTTCATTGGCATTCAGTCTCAGCGGAACAGACGAAAAGGCTGCGAACGAGATGACTCCGGGCTCGCATCGTGCGTCACTGTCCGTCAGGGTGGTGACCGTAGTGTTGTCCCTGTTGGCCTGCGGCACCTTCCTGGAAATCGGCCTGAGACTGCTGCCGGTCAGCGAAGGGTTCCGTGCGCTGGCTGTGAACGATGCGAACCCGATTTATCGCTATGCACCGAACCGCACGGCCGTCTGGTCCAAAGGATGGAACTTCTCCATTACGAATCGTGTGCGAACCAACAATCTGGGGTTCATTTCCGAGGTGGACTACGATCCGACACACGCCACGCCGTTGCTGGCGATCGTCGGAGACAGCTATATCGAAGCGGCCATGGTTCCGTCCGATCACACGGCGGCGGCGCTCTTGAGGCGTGACATCGGAGCGAGAGGGTCTGTGTATAGTTTTGGCGCATCCGGGTCGGCGCTGAGTCAATACTTGGCCTATGCGAACTATGTCAAAGACGTCTTTCGACCCGAGGGCCTCGTGGTGACCGTGGTCGGGAACGATTTTGATGAAAGCCTGCTGCGATACAAGCAGGTGCCGGGGTTTCACTATTTTTCGCAGAATGGGACCGCCGAGATGCAGCTCATCCGGCTCGACCGCGACATCCCGCTGTGGAGGGATTATGTTGCGGCCTCTTCCTTGGCGATGTACGTCGTGGCAAATTTGGAGGTCGCGGGCCTGCTGGATCGGAGTCTGACGCGGGTGAAGAGTTGGTTCAGTGCAGACCTCAAACCGAGCATGTACGTGGGAAATACCCTCGAGCATGCTGAACCAGCGCGGATCGCCGATTCGAAAACCGCAGTCGATGCCTTTCTGAGGCAACTGCCGGATCGGGCGGGGCTGCCTGCGTCGAACATTCTCCTTGTCGTCGATGCTCCCAGGCCTGAGTTGTATGAGCCTGTTCGTCGCGCCGCAGCCACGCGCAGTTATTTTGGGCTTATGCGCGCGTATGTGATGGACCGGGCCGTCGAGAAAGGCTTCGAGGTCGTGGATATGGAACGGGAGTTTCTGGAGGACTATTCCAGCTCCGGCCGGCGTTTCGAGCATCCTGACGATCATCATTGGAACAGCGTCGGACATGAGGTATTCGCTCGAGCCGTGAGGAAGTCGGCGGTCTATAAATCGGTGTTCGGAGGAGCTCGGCAGGAGGTGGGTCCGAAATGAGCGGTATTGTCCCGGCCGTCTCCATGGCGTGCCCGCCGGAACGAGGGCGTTCCAGCCAGGCGCTTCGTGTGTGTCATGTACTTCCCGGCCCCGCAGATTCGTCCAATATGATTTTCGCCAAGAATCAGATCCTGGCGCTATCCGAGGCCGGGGTGGAGTGTCGCTCGGTGTTTCTGCAATCACGGACGTCGCCTGTCGTAATCGTTCGAGAGGTCGCACGGCTGCGGAGAGAGTTGGCGCAGTTTCGTCCGGATCTCATTCATGCGCACTACGGAACCGTGACGGCAGCGGTGTGCGCGCTTGTGTCGCGGTTTCCGTTGGTGATCACGTACCGAGGCAGTGATCTCAATCCTGGACCCGGGCTGTTTTCGCTTCGCTCTGGAGTCGGGATATTGTTGTCGCAATGTGCCGCACTGCGTGCGAGCCGAATGATGTGTGTCAGCACGCAACTAAAAAATCGCTTATGGTGGAGAAAAAGATTCGTGGCCGTTGTTCCGAGCGGCGTTGATCTGCAGCGCTTCAGGCCGATGGCGAAAGTCGCTGCGCGTCTACGCATGGGTTGGAGTCCGGAGGAGAAGGTTGTCGTATTTAATGCAGGATTCGACGCGATACGGAAGCGATTGGACCTGGCCGAGGCTGCCATACGGATGGCTCGTCAATGGTGCGGTGACATCCGATTTGAGGTCCTGGACGGTTCTGAAACGCAGGAACGGATGCCGTTCTATCTCAATGCAGCCGATTGTCTTCTCATGACCAGCGATAGGGAGGGGTCTCCGAACATGGTGAAGGAGGCCATCGCCTGTAATCTTCCAGTCGTCTCAGTCGATGTCGGCGATGTCAAAGAGCGGCTGGCAAACGTTCGACCGTCGAGGATTGTCGGTCGAGATCCGGTCGAGATCGGAAGGGCCTTGGCCGACGTGTTGCAGCGGCCCGAGCGGTCCAATGGGTACGAGGTCATTCAAGACGTCTCTTCCGAGAATGTCGCTGAACGTGTCATGGCAGTGTATCGGGAAGCCGTTCGCAACATGTGCTGAAATATGTGAGGCGACCGGGTATGCTTTTTCAGTGACCCGACTGCTGGGGGAGCGAGATAGGCAACGTGGATTTTTACCTGCTTCTAACGAGCGTCACAACCGTGATTCTGCTTCTCGCCTGGCTTGTCTGGAGCAGAACCCGCCATCTCTCATTCCCTCTCGGCATCGGCCTTATCTATTACTGGTCCTTGTTCGGAGCCTGGTCCGTCGTGCAAGACCGGCTCGGTGGCGAGAGTGGGAAACGGTACGACTATTTGGAAGCGAAATTGTTTCCGATCATACTCGATGAGCACTACTTGACGACATTGCTGCTTTATGGGGCGTTCATCATTCTGATCGAGATCGCGCTGCTCGTGTTTTTGAAGCCCGGGCCTCTCCCGGATGAAACCGGGTCGGCCCCGATCGATGTGTCCCATGAAGTGTTGCTTTGTCTGGCGGTGCTGTGCGGGATTGGCAGTTACGCACTCATCCGCGAGCCGTTGGAAATGGCTAACAACATGAATCTGTCCACCTACATGGTGACGCGAGGAGGATTGGGAGAGATCCCCCCCTATTTCACCATCCATCAGTTGTTGAGTCGCGGAGCGATGCTGTCAACCGCCATCGGGTTGAGCATTTTCAGCAGCGGCAGCGAGGCTCGTTTGTTCGTCGGCTCAGGCGGATGGGTCGTACGGGCTGGATATCTGGCTGTTGCGACCGGCCTCTTCTGGTTCGCGCTCATCTTGGGAAACAAGAATGAATTGCTGTTCGTCGGCATCGGAGGCGGCCTCCTGTACCTCGCCAATGCGCGGCGACCTCGATTGGTCGTGGTGGCGCTCACCGGTGCGGTCGGCTTAGTCGGGTTATGGCTCGTCGACACGTTGCGCGGCTTGCCGCTGGCGGCAGTCGCGGGAGGCCTACAGGATCTCGAGCCAGCCCGGTGGCTGGACGCCGCACAGTTTGTCACATCGAGTAATGAAGCCTTCTCGGCTCATTTTTCCTTGTACGGGGCTCTGGCTCTCAACGTGCCGCTGACCTATGGAGAGAGTGTGCTCAGCATGCTCGCCTCGGTGATTCCACGGTTTGCATGGCCGAACCGACCGCCGGATATTTATCTGCACTATGCCGATAGCATCGGAGCCGCTGAAGGGCAGGGTTTTACTATTCACCACGCGACAGGGTGGTATCTCAACTTCGGCGTGCTTGGAATTCTGATCGGAGCGCTGCTTTGGGGGTGGGTGTGGGCCAGATGTTCTGTCGATGCTCATCCTGTCGTCCCACACCGATCGCGTTTTTGGATATTGTGGGGACGCGTGCTGCCCTGGATGTTCGTGGCCAGTATCCCCATGCTGATCAGGGCTGGATTGGAAGGGTACAAAGCGCTTCTCGTCGAAGCCTTCTTGCTCCCCACGGTCATTCTGCTCCTGGCGTCGACCGACGGAACATTCTGCCGTGTGCTTCGTCTGAATCCCGACCGCCGGACGCCTCTTCTTGCGGAGTGAAAGAGTCGCGGATGAATGATGCATCGCAACCTGCCGTGACCGTCCTGGTTCCGTGCCGCAATGAGGAGAGGTTCATCGGCGCGTGTCTCGACTCGATCCTCAACAATGACTATCCAAAGCACCGCCTCGAGATCCTAGTCATCGACGGCATGAGCCAGGATGAGACGCGAACGATTGTCTCTCGTTACGCCACGCGACATCCGTTGATCAGGCTGGTGGACAATACTCAGTTGATCACCCCCTGTGCATTTAATGTCGGAATTGCGGAATCGCGCGGGGATATCATCCTCATCATGGGGGCCCATGCGGAGTATTCCGCGACCTACATTTCAAGACTGGTTGATTGGCTCACGCAGAGCGGAGCGGACAATGTCGGCGGCGTGTGCATGACCGTGCCCGCGAATGACAGTCCCGTGGCGCGCGCGATTGCCTGGGGTCTTTCGCACCCGTTCGGTGTGGGCACGTCGTATTTCCGGATCGGGACCTCCACGCCGCGATGGGTCGATACGGTATTCGGAGGCTGTTACCGGAGAGACGTATTTGCACGAATCGGGTTGTTCGATGAGCAACTCATCAGAAATCAGGACGATGAATTCAATCACCGATTGATCGCTCGCGGGGGGCGGATTTTGTTGGTCCCGGACGTGGTCTCCTACTATTATCCCCGGTCGTCGCTCGCGCAGCTCTGGAGAATGTTTTATCAGTACGGGTACTTCAAACCGCTGGTCGCCCTGAAGCTCGGCAGGATCGGCACCGGACGGCAAATGGTTCCCACGGTGTGCCTGGGGTTGCTCGTCGGCCTCTCCGTCGCCTCGATCGCTTCCCCCGTCGCCAGATTCATGCTCATGCTGCTCGTTGCCCTGTACCTGTCGGCAGATTTTGCCGTCTCGTTTGCGGTAGGATTGTCGAGCGGTCTTCGTTGCGCCGGCTGGCTGATGCTGGTGTTTCCGACCCTCCATGTCAGTTACGGCATGGGCTATATACGTGGGATATTCGATTTTGTGATCTGTCGGAAGCGACCCGATATCGCCACGAACTCGATTCCATTGTCCAGATGATGCCTGTGGAACTCTCACATAAAAAATGTGCGACCGATGCTGCGGATCTCGAACGGGAAGAGGCTCGGATTCGGGACGCCTATGCGCGCCGTGCGACCGGCTCACGTGCCGGACTGTATTCCTTCTTCAATCGCGGTAACTTGTTTCTGCTTCAGGAGCGGGAGCGCCGTATTCTGTCCGTCCTGGAACATGCCGGTTGGTCGTCACTTCAGGCTGTTCGCATTCTTGACGTGGGGTGTGGCGCAGGGTTCTGGATTCGAGATCTCATTCGTTGGGGTGCCGATCCACGACACATCACCGGCGTGGACCTTCTGGAACAACGTGTTGAGGAAGCCCGATGCCTGAGTCCGGAGGGGGTGACCATCCATTGTCGGAACGCGGCCGCACTCGAGTTTTCCGATGAAAGCTTCGACCTCATCATCCAGTCCACGGTGTTTACGTCCATTCTGAACCGGGACGTACAACAACGGCTTGCCCGTGAAATGGTGCGAGTACTGAGGCCGAATGGGTTGATCCTGTGGTATGACTTTCACATGAATAATCCCCGCAATCCCGATGTTCGCGGGGTCACGGCGCGCGAGATCCACCGGCTGTTTGGGGACTGTACCATCGAGCTGAGCCGCATAACTCTCGCCCCACCGGTCACGCGGATGCTGGCACCGCTTTCCTGGTTTGCCTGTCAGCTTTTGAGCGCAGTGCCGTGGCTATGCACCCATTATCTCGGAACCATTCGAAAGTCAGTGCGCTATGAGTGAACACGCGGTCCCGTTTCATC
>JALDRG010000003.1 GCA_031315995.1 Nitrospira sp. | reverse complement strand
CTCAATTCAAAACATTCGACCCTGTTAGGATCAGCCCATACCGAAACAGGTAGGGGTGGTTCGATTCTCTGGGAACGCCAATCCTCCCACACTCGTGATCCGTCAGATGTAAAGCCACAGGAAAGAATCGGTGCTGTCCAATTGCCACGAGTGAAAGAGAGCCATAGGGAAAGCTGCTGAAGCACCTTTATGGCCTCTGCTGTGGTGAAGTCCGAATTGTCTGGTCGTGTGATCTGTCCCACGTGGGTAATTCCATTACCTGAGCCTCGCTGCATGTCACGTTCTCTAAAATAGTTGAATCCTTGGGTAGTATCGAGAAGGATGCGCCAATCTGGATGTTGAATCGTTGCTCTGCCATGGTTGCCCTCAAGGGCGCCTTCGCATTCGTTCCAGACCATAGAGCCTGCAAACGAGGTGAAATTGGGGACATGAAAGACGATTCTATTCATTGCAGCGGTAGCGGCGCGAATAACACCTGCCGACGAGCCTTGGAGGTATCCAAAGGACGGTTCATGTGTGGCGCTCTCCGTACCAGCAACCTCCACAGTAATTTCAGTGAACTGACCGACGTTGGGCAGACGGAAACTTGCTTTAAATTCGTCCCAAGGCATCAGCGCTACATTAAAATCGAGCTTGGCCGCAACGCGAAGGGCAGCGCGAGGCTGCCACACATAGATCAGTTGTCCAGGCCGCGAAGAAATCCCCCTGTCCGTCTGGACTTCTAGGAGGTCATCGTACAGGATAATTTCTGCGTTGGGCTTTGGCGTTGAATACAACGGCTGAATTGCTCGCGGTTGCCGAAGCTCGCCGGTGTCTTCAGAGTTTTCGTCTAGGCTAGGCATGGTTGGTTTGAGGAGCTCATGGACAGTTGACGTCCAGCAGTGACTTGTTATCAGCGCACATCAAACTTTTGATTCTACCCACTCCATTGCGGGGGCGAGGCCTTTTTTTCGACCAGATGCGCTGCGCATGCACCGCCAAGAGTCGAGAGTGTTGTCGCCCTTTGGCGCGTTCAGCGAACGAAGACTAAAGAGCCCTCGCCCCCGTTCAATCCCCTGTCTGACCGCTGGCGAAGAGTGCGTTCATGATGGCGTTTTTCTTGGTGGGATCTTTTTCGAAGCGGATGGCTTTGGAGAAGTTCTCGGCGGCGGTTTCCCGTTTTCCTCGGGCGGCGTAGATCCTGCCGATGCCATAGAGGGCCTGCGCGTCCTCCGGATTGGCTTTCACGGCTCGGTTGAAGGCATCCATCGCCTCCGAAGGTCTGGACTGCTCCATCAACATCCAGCCGAGCGCGGTGTGGGCGGAGGCGAGTTCTGGGTTCGCCTGAGTGGCTTCGCGATATTCCTTGATGGCGAGGTCGGCCCGCCCTTTGGTTTCATAGACTCCGCCGAGCGCGAAGTGGATTTCCGCATCGTTCGGGTTGAGCCGCAGGGCCTCTTTGTAGGCCTGCAACGCCGGTTCGAATTTGCCTTGCTCCGCCAGCGCGCAGCCGAGATTGGCGTGGGCCACCGCGTCGTTCGGGTTGAGCTTGATCACTTCTCGATATTGGGGAATGGCCATTTCAAGCCGACCCTGCTCCTGGTAGGCGACGCCGAGATTTGTACGCGCCGGCGCGAATGTCGGGTCCAACTTGACCGCCTCACGATATTCCTTGATCGCCATTTCCACGTGCTCCGCCCGCTCGTGAATCTGGGCCAAGAAATAGTGGGGATAGGGAGATTGCGGGGCCAGCTTCGCGGCTTCTTTGTAGGAAGTCATCGACTGTTCCGATTGGCCGGACTGCGCCAAAAACAACCCGTGCACCAGATGCGTCTGGGCATTGCCGGGGTGGTGGTCAGCGATCGATTGCACCCACCCTCGTACTCGCTCGATGTCCTCCGCTTCTTGTAACGCCTTGGCATGCACTCGCCACGCGTCGGAGAATTCTCCGCGAATCAGGTGGGTGACGTTCAAGGCGAAATAAGCGCGAGGATCTGTTTCGCCGGCGGTCTCCAACGCCCGTACCCACGCCGCGGCTTCGCGCCCAAGCTCATCCCAGTCGCCTGCCAGGAGTGCGGTTTCAATCTGGTCGTGCGGTGTACTCATGACAAGAGGTCAACGCGTCAGGGCGTCCTGCACATCCGGGGGAGTCGCCTGCATGCGCGCGCCGAGGATGGGATACCGTTCGGTCAATTTCTGTTTCATGAGCCAGGCGATGGTGCGATACGACCAGTGCCCTTTGACCCCGGAGCGCAGCTTCGCGATGTACTCCGCTTCCGCATAGTCCATTTTGAACAGGCAGCGCACGGAGAAACCGAATGGAATCGCGTACAACGCCGCTTCCTGGCTCGATTTACGGAGTTGTTCGATATCGGATTTGACATGCCCCATGGCTTCCCGGTACTCGTGGTCGAGCCCTGCTTCAGCAAGAACGGGGGGCGTCTCGAATCCGTGCACGGTGGTGAAGTTCTGCTGGATCTGCTGGCAGCGCCGATGACGGTGCATGTCGCGCCACCCGCCGATATCCATCATCACGTCGAAGACAAAGGCATATCCACTGCGGAACTCCTTGATCAACTCGTCGTAGGGCCCGCGCTTCTGTACTGCCACCTCGATGGTGTCCTGTTTCTGCTTCTCCGTCCAGTCCCGCACCACCGCGAGTATCTGTCGATACGGGGCTTGGGAGACGCGATAGAGCAGCGTGGCGACCACCTCGTCGAGCGGATGGTGCGGCTCGATCAAGTCTACCGGTTCAGCGGCGCCCCAGGCAGCCGGTTGATCCAGCCCGGTACCCTTCAGCGCGTCTTTCGCATGCCGGGCGAGGTCGCTATAGACCTCCGCTTGATACTCATTCGGTTTGGCATACCGCGCCAAGGTTGGAGCCATGGGTTCCCCCAATCCGGCTGCCTGTCCGGACAGTTCACCCCAAAGATTGACCGGAACCTTCCGACAGGCGTCCTGCAGCTCTTCCCCCAGGAGCCGGAGTTCCGGCATCTGCGACGACAGCAGACGGGTCATCTGCTTCTCTAGGGTACGAATACTGACGACCTGCCCCACATTCGTCTGCGCGGCCAGCGGCAGCAGATACCGGGTGACATCGAATGCCCGCGCGGTGATCGCCCGCTGATAAGCGGCGGGAGTCATGTGTTCAGGTCGAGGCTCCCGTTCGGTGAGAAACTGGGTCAACGGGTCATGAAGGGCACGGTAGACCGTCGCGAGACTTCGAAGGATACCCAAATAGGTCGCTTCCGTCTCCTGTCCGCGAATGGTATCCGGCACAAACCACCCGCTCGTCGCAAAATTCTGATAGCGGCTCGACTTGGCCTGCCCATCCCAGACCGGTTCATCCTCTAGACGAATCGCGGCGAGTTCCGAAATTTGCTCAAAGCAGATGATCACATGGCCGAGGTCTGCGATCGAGCCATGGCCGTAGTCGAAATAAAACTGTTCCCAGAATTTTTCGGACGAATGTCCGTGGACCCATTTGATGCTCTCTTCGATCGAATCGGGAGATCGGCTGTAACGCGCTAAGGCGTACGCCGACTTCTCGGGGGGCATCGGAGCCAGGGCGATGACGCGGCGGCCGTGAGTGGTCATAGTCCTGGAGAAGAGAGAATCGAAACCGGTGGTTCGGAATGGTACCGCATAGGCGATAAGGTCGTCCTTTTTAACAAGCTCGGCACTATACCCCCCTGCGCCACCCGGCGCAACTCTCACCGGGTGACCCTTCTCCGTCCGCGCGTTGACTTGCCCGCGAGACCGTCGCTATAGTCCCGCTCGAACTGTGGGGACACCCAACATCAGAGCCATGATTAAAGCGATTAAAGGCGTCAAAGATCTCCTGCCCGAAGAGTCTCCCCGTTGGCGATTCATCGAGGATACTGCGCGTCGTTGGGCTCTCTGTTACGGCTTTCAGGAAATCCGCGTTCCGATCTTCGAGACCACCACCCTATTTGCGCGCAGCATCGGCGCGACTACGGATATCGTCGAGAAGGAAATGTACACGTTCGCCGATCGCGATGGATCATCCCTGACCCTGCGACCGGAAGGGACGGCCGGGACGGTTCGGGCCTTCATCGAGCATAACCGCGCCGCGGATCCACGGCCGCAGAAATATTGTTACGTCGGCCCCATGTTCCGCCACGAGCGTCCTCAAGCCGGACGATTGCGGCAATTTCATCAATTCGGCGTGGAATCGTTCGGTGTGTCCGACCCGCGCGCAGACGTCGAAGTGATGTCGCTCCTGTGGCGATTGTTGTCCGACCTCACACTGCCTGGCCTGACTCTGGAAATTAATAATCTTGGATATACCGAGGACCGGGCGCAGTACACTCCGATCCTAGTCGCCTTTCTGAAAAACGTGGAAAGCCGGCTTTGTGGCAATTGCCGGCGTCGGATCGAGGCGAATCCATTACGCGTCTTGGATTGCAAGGTGCCGGATTGCCGCCTGGCAACCGAGGATGCCCCCCGCCTCACCGATTCCCTCTCGCCGGCGGCGCGTGATCATTTCGAATCTGTGACGGCTGGTCTACAATCGGTAGGTATTCCGTTCCACCTCAATCCTCGGTTGGTCCGAGGTCTCGACTATTACTGCCTCACGGCATTCGAAGTCACCTGTTCCCATTTGGGAGCTCAAAATGCCGTCGGTGCCGGTGGTCGGTATGACGGTCTCGTGGAACAGCTGGGGGGATCCGCCGTGCCGGCTGTGGGGTTCGCCGTCGGTCTTGAACGGATTGCCTTGATGTTGCCGGAGACGGTCGCTCTTCCGACCAGGCCACGTGTCTACGTCGCGGCCTTCGGGACCCAAGCCGTGAAGGTTGGATTTACACTGCTTGACGAGCTCCGCCGAACCGGCGTACCGGCTGATATGGATTTTCGCGCAGCATCACTCAAGGCCCACCTCCGTCAAGCTGATCGCCTCGAAGCCCTGTATACGATCTTCTTGGGCGACGACGAAATTACGAAAGGGGTTGCGACTGTCCGGAATATGCAGACCAAAGCACAGGAAGATATTGCCATTTCTCAGCTCCCTGCCGCCCTTCAAACAAGACTCATCCACGGGTAATTGAGCCCCCTTTTTCTAGTTGACTTTCCTGCGTAAAATTCGTACGCTCCGCTTTCAGTTTTACATATATAAACTATTGATTCTTAAGAACTCTTATAGATTTTCCACAGGCCTATTCTCATGAACGCCAAGAAGTTCGGTATCCTGTTATCCACACCCCCTTCACACCCTAGTGTTGAGACTGTGGCAAGGCTCTCCTCGGAGGCACTCACAGAAGGTGTTGATCTCTATCTTTATTTCATTGATGAGGGTGTGAAGAATCTTCAGGATCCTCGCTATGCCGAGCTCGTGGGACGAGGGATGAAATTGTTCGTGTGTGCTTATGGTTGTCAGCAGCATGGGGTATCGACCGATCGTCTCGATTCACGCATTTCTCTCTGCGGCCTGGTGGTGCTCTCGAATATCGTGAATGGTTGCGACCGGTTTTTGGCATTTACATAAGCGATTGTCTGAAGGAATGATTGTGGCCGCGACTGCATCCATCGTGGTGATTGTGCGTGAAGACCCGCGGACCTCCCCTCGTCCCGTTGAGGCCTTGCGCATCGCATTGGGATTGGCCGCCGGTGAGAATCCGATCACAGTCATCCTTATAGGGCCGGCGGTTCAGTTGTTGGCTGAAGACACTGATGATATCGTCGATATCGAGATCCTGGAAAAATATCTTCCGTCCTTCGAGCATCTCCGCATCCCGTTTGTCCTGATCTTTCCGGCCGGCCCGAGTCCTGTGCTTCAAGACGGATTCGCGGTTACGGTAGGTTCCTTCGAATCGGCTCAGCAAGCCATCTCTTCAGCCGACCGAGTGTTAGTTTTTTAAGTGTGTAGGGATCTCATGCCTGCTCGTAAGATATTGTATCTGCTTCGACGACCAATTTCGGATTCTGCACAATCCCTATTGCCTTCCGTATCGCCCGGTGTCTCATCGGATTCCCTCTCTCTTGTTCTCCTGGAAGAAGCTGTGGCGTCCTCTCCGGCCTTTCCTGGACAGATTTATATTCTTCCATCATCTGCATCGGGCGCTCCGGCCGCAACCGGTGACGGAAAGATAATTTCTTATCGAGATCTTGTCGGACTCATTGCGGAGCATGAGGCAACCATTGTGCTGTAATCCAGCTCTCTTCTCCTAATTTCTTTCCACGTAAAGAGAAGAATAGGAGTCGTCGGAGTAGGAGTAGGCTATGTGGGTTCTGTGGATGAAGGCGAAGAGGTCCGTGGGTGTTGACGATCGAAGAGCCTAGCCCATGTTGATGAGATGGTGTATAAGGCAGGGGGCGATCAGGGATAAGGTGAAGGTATCTGTGCACGAAAGAGATCGACTGCCGGTAGGGTGGGCGGATGTCCACAAGAACCCAGCGAATATTCCCCTCGAAACCTCATCTAACCTAGGCGACAGATGTATTTATCCACACCTGTGTATAAAGCTGTGAACATTTTCAAGATGTTGATTGTATAGGATTAATTAGATGTGGAATGAAGCACTGGTGTACATTCAGGAAAAGGTGCCGAAGCAGGTGTACGAAACCTGGTTCACTCCTGTTGTACTCGACCGGATTGAAGAAACGACGGCCTATCTAGCAGTCCCGAACAAATTTTTCGGAGAGTGGTTAGGCGAGCATTACCGCGATCTGTTGTCGGAGGCGGTCTCGGTTGCGCAGGGGGGCGGCCATTTGGACGTATCTTTTGTGATCAACACTAAACAGTCTCCTCCTCCTCCTTCGTCGGCTCAATACGATGGTGTGCCGCCGGATACGGCCGGACGTGGATTCGTGGCGTCTCGATCCAAACGCGGCGTGCAATTGAATCCGAAATACACCTTCAAGAGTTTCGTGGTGGGCGCCGGAAACCAGTTCGCCCATGCCGCGTGCATGGCCGTCGCTGAGCAACCGGCCAAAGCCTACAACCCGCTGTTTCTCTATGGCGGTGTGGGATTGGGAAAAACCCATCTTCTGAATGCGATCGGAAACTGTTTGGCCGAGCGAAGCGACCTCCGCATCGCCTACTTGACCACCGAGCAATTTACGAACGAGGTCATCAACTCCATTCGTTATGACAAAATGATCGACCTGCGCAAGCGTTATCGCAACGTCGATATGTTGATGATCGACGACATTCAATTTTTGGCGGGTAAAGAGCGGACGCAGGAAGAATTCTTTCATACCTTCAACACCCTCTATGAAGCCAGGAAACAGATTGTCCTGTCGAGCGACCGTTTTCCTAAAGATATGCCGGATATCGAAGAACGGCTCCGTTCGCGGTTCGAATGGGGACTTATTGCCGACCTGCAGCCGCCGGACGTCGAGACCCGCATTGCCATCTTGCGGAAAAAATCCGAGGACGAACGAATCGCGCTGCCCGAAGACGTGATTCATTTCCTGGCCACCACGATGAAGAACAATATCCGTGAGCTGGAAGGCTCGCTCGTACGGGTCGGGGCCTATTCCTCGCTCACCGGGCAAACGATCACGCTCGAAATGGCCAAGAACGTGTTACGCGACCTGATCGGGGATAAGAAGAAGATCGTGTCGATCGAAGATATTCAAGAAGTGGTGGGGTCGAAATATCATTTGAAGATTGCCGATTTGAAATCGCGGCGGCGGAGTAAGACGCTGGTGCACCCGCGTCAGATTGCCATGTATCTCTGCCGGGAACTCACCGACGCCTCCTTTCCTGAAATCGGTCGCCAGTTCGGAGGCAAGGACCATACGACGATCATTCATGCCTGCCGGCAAATCACGAAGGCGAAAGAAGCCGACAGCACGTTGCACACCACGCTGGAAGGCCTGAAAGAACAGATCTTGAGGGCGTGAGTGCCCGCTGAGGGAGATCGACCATGAAGGTACGCATCGGACGAGAGGAATTGTTGACGGGTTTGCAGCGGGTACAGGGTGTCGTCGAAAAGCGAAACACCATGCCCATCCTCTCGAACATATTGTTGGAAGCCAAGCACGACGGAGCTGAAATTGTCGCCACCGATCTGGAGCTTGGGATGCGGGGCCTGTACAAAGCCACGGTCCTCGAGGCCGGCGGTGTGACAATCTCCGCGCGCAAGTTGTATGAGATCATCAAAGAGCTGCCGAGCGGCGAGATCGAGCTGACCTCCGGCGACAACAACTGGACGACGATCCATGCCGGGAAGAGTCAATTCAAGGTGGTCGGCCTTCCGAGCGGAGACTATCCGGCCCTGCCTTCCATCGAACGGGAAGGGCTGACGCCGCTCGCCGGGGCAGGCTTGTTGGAACTGATTCGCAAAACCCTGTTTGCGGCCGGCGACAATGATGCGCGCTACATCCTGAACGGTCTGCTCGTAAGCCTCACGACGACGGAAAAGAAAACCATGCTCCTGCGCCTGGTCGGCACCGACGGCCATCGGCTCGCCGTGGCGGAGCGTGAGGTTGGGACCCCGAACGCGAAGCAGCCGGCTCAGGACATCAAGGCGATCATCCCGAAAAAAGCGGCTCAGGAAATGCGGCGCCTGCTCGAAGAGGGAGGCGACGAGGAGCCGTTGATCGGGTTCACCAAGAACCTCATGATCTTCCGCAAGAGCGGCCTGCTCCTCACCTCCCGCCTCATGGAGGGCAACTACCCCAACTATCAGCAGGTGGTGCCGAAAGAGAGCGGCAAGCGCATCGCCGTCAATCGAGGGTTGCTGGAGAGCGCGTTGCGACGGGTCTCTGTGTTATCGAAAGACAAGGCCAATGCCGTGAAGGTTTCTTTTGCTCCCGGCGGGATGACCCTGTTTTCGAGCAACCCGGACTACGGAGAAGCCACGGAAGAACTGGTCGCTCGTTATGAGGGGGAGGCGCTCAATACAGGATTCAACGCCCGCTACCTCTTGGACGCGTTGAGCGTCATGGATGGAGAATCGGTGTCATTGCAAATGGACACGGCCTTGAGCCCCTGCCTGATTCAGGAAGCCGAGAGTCCCGGGTTCAAATGCGTCGTGATGCCGATCAAGATTTAGCACACAACATGCCTTTTTACAGGGTGCTCAAAGTGGCCGCCCGGCAAGGCCGCAGTGAGTGTGGGTCCGAGGCGTACCCTTGCGGTACGGCACGAACCTGCACGATGCGAGAAGGCCGCCGGCGGACGTATCCGCATCCTGCTAGGAGCTGAATGGCCAAGGACGACCAGCAGGACAATTCTGCCAAACCGAAATCCGACAGTTACAGCGCGGATCAAATCAAAGTTCTCGAAGGACTCGACGCCGTCCGGAAGCGACCGGCGATGTACATCGGCAGCACCGGTGTCGACGGGTTGCACCATCTCGTCTATGAAGTGGTCGACAACAGTGTCGATGAGCACATGGCCGGCTTCGGCGAGTCGATCGAGGTCACGATCCACATCGACGGCAGCGTGACGGTGGTGGACAACGGGCGCGGCATTCCGACCGGCATGCATTCCACCCAAAAGAAATCCGCGGCAGAAGTCGCCCTCACCGTGTTGCACGCCGGCGGTAAGTTCGAGCAGGGCGCCTACACGGTCTCCGGTGGATTACACGGCGTCGGCATTTCGGTGGTCAATGCCTTGTCCGAATGGTTGGAGCTGGAGATCTGGCAGGACGGACAAGTCTTCGAACAACGGTATGAGCGTGGAAAACCCCAGGCGTCGCTGGCCGTCACCGGTAAAACCAAACGTCGCGGGACGAAGGTGCGGTTCATGCCGGACAACCAGATCTTTGAAACGTTGGAGTTCAGTTTCGACGTGTTGGCGCAACGTCTTCGCGAACTGGCGTTTCTCAACAAGGGTCTGTCGATCACGCTCACGGACGATCGTAAAGAGAAAGAGCAGGTCTTCCATTACAAGGGCGGCATCGTGTCCTTCGTCGACCATCTCAACGAAGCGAAAACCCCGCTGCACAAGCCGATTTACGTGCAGACGGAGCGCGCCGACCTCATCCTTGAAGTCGCGCTGCAATACAATGACGGGTACGCTGAAAACCTCTTTTCGTTCGCCAACAATATCAACACGAAGGAGGGCGGCACACATCTGGTGGGCTTCAAGGCCGCGTTGACCCGCACCATCAACAGTTACGCCAACGCCAACGATCTCCTCAAAAAAGACACCGAATCGCTGAGCGGTGACGACGTCCGAGAAGGTCTGACCGCGGTCGTCAGCGTGAAGGTGCGCAATCCGCAGTTCGAGGGGCAGACCAAAGCGAAGCTCGGCAACAGCGAGGTCAAGGGCATCGTCGAGTCCGCGGTGAATGACGCCCTCGGCACCTATTTCGAAGAGAACCCGCCGGTCGCGCGTAAAATCATCGGCAAGGCGATCGATGCCGCCCGCGCCCGCGAAGCGGCACGTAAGGCCAAGGACCTTATTCGCCGCAAGAGCGCGTTGGACGGCGGCTCGTTACCCGGCAAGTTGGCCGACTGTTCCGAGAAGGATCCGGCGTTGAGCGAGCTCTTCATCGTCGAGGGTGATTCCGCCGGCGGCTCGGCCAAGCAGGGTCGCGATCGGAAGTTTCAGGCTATTCTCCCCCTCAAGGGCAAGATCCTGAACGTCGAGAAGGCCCGCTTCGACAAGATGCTATCCAGCGACGAAATCCGCACGTTGATTCTGGCGCTCGGCACAGGGATCGGCCGGAAAAAAGAGGATTCCGACAAGCCGGACAAGGAAGCCTTCGACATTGCGCGGACCCGGTACCACAAGATCGTGCTCATGACCGACGCCGATGTGGACGGCAGTCACATCCGTACGCTGTTGCTGACGTTTTTCTTCCGCCAGATGCCGGAGCTATTGGAGCGGGGATACATCTATATCGCCCAGCCTCCCCTCTTCAAGGTCAAGAAGGGGAAGACGGAGCGGTATCTGAAGGACGAGCCGGCGATGAACGACTACCTCGCGGACTTGGCCGTCGAAGAAGTCGAAGTCGCGCTCGAGAATGGGCGAGAGTTTTTGTCGGGCCGCCGTCTGCTGCCGATTCTCAAAAAGTTGATCGCCTTTGAAAGCCTCCTCCGCAAGGTCAACAAGAAACATCATGAAGCCAACATGTTGCGGGTCTTCGTCGACGAGCCTGGTTTGACGCGTGAGGCGCTGAAAGATCAGGCGGCGCTGGCGACGATCGTCACGAATGTGAAGGCCACACTCGCCCTGGTGTACCCGAAAGCCGAACCGACCCTCGACATTGTGAACGATGAAGAACATCAGGGGAGCAAGATCGTCTGCAAGGTTCTCACGGGCGGCATGATGCATCAGTTCGACGTGACGCATGAACTGGTCGGATCCGCCGACTTCCGCGAACTCCAAAAGCAAGCGCCCGCGACGATCGGCTTGGGCAAACCGCCCTACAAGATCAAGGTGAAGGGGGCCGAGGTCCTGAAGAACGGTTCGGCCGAGCTGGTGCAAGCGATTCTGGAGGAAGGCAAGCAGGGATTGAACATCCAACGGTACAAAGGTCTTGGCGAGATGAATCCCGGACAACTCTGGGAAACCACGATGGACCCTGAAAAGCGGACGTTGCTGCGAGTCAAGCTCGAGGACATGACCGGCGTCGACGAAATTTTCACGATCCTGATGGGCGACGAAGTAGAACCTCGGCGCAACTTCATTCAGCAACATGCGCTGGAAGTCCGGAATTTAGACGTATAGCCGGTCCGATCTAGTAGACGACAACGTATTTCTGTGGGTTCGTCGGATGCTCGAAATGGCCATCCGGCGAGCCGACAACGAAGCCGGGGACCATTCTCAGCATCCGTGGAGGGTCGATGCCGCCTGATGAAAGACTAGGACAGATTGCGATCGAAGACGAGATGCGCTCGTCGTATCTCGACTACGCCATGAGCGTGATCGTCGGTCGCGCGCTCCCCGACGTGCGAGACGGGTTGAAGCCGGTTCACCGGCGCATTCTGCATGGCATGAACGAAATGGGGCTGGCCGCGAATCGGCCGTACAGAAAGTCGGCCAAGATCGTGGGCGAGATCATGGGTAACTACCACCCCCATGGAGATTCCGCGATTTACGACACCCTCGTGCGCATGGCGCAGAACTTCAACATGCGCTACATGCTGGTCGATGGGCAGGGAAATTATGGCTCGATGGACGGCGACGCGGCTGCCGCGATGCGGTACACCGAAGCCCGGTTGACCAAATTAGCCGAAGAGCTGCTGGCGGATATCGAAAAGGAGACGGTCGATTTTGGCCCCAACTACGACGAGTCGCTCGTGGAGCCGCTCGTGCTGCCGTCCCGCGTGCCGAACCTGCTGGTCAACGGCGCCGGCGGCATTGCGGTCGGGTATGCCACCAACATTCCCACCCACAACTTGGGTGAAGTGATCGAGGGGCTGCTCCTCTTGCTGGAGAACGCAGACGTCACGATTGCGCAGTTGATGAAGAAGATTCCCGGACCAGACTTCCCGACCGCCGGGTTCATCTATGGCACCGCCGGGATCAAGGATGCCTACGAGACCGGCCGCGGGTTGTTGACCGTCCGAGCGAAGGTGGCGATTGAGACCGACGAACGGACCGACCGAGAACGATTGATCATCACCGAAATTCCCTACCAGGTGAACAAGTCGAAACTCATCGAGAAGATTGCCGATCTGGCGCAGGAGGATCGGGTCACCGGTATCTCCGATATCCGCGACGAGTCCGATCGCGAGGGCGTCCGTGTGGTGATCGAGCTGAAACGGAACGAGATTCCGCTCGTGGTGCTGAACAATTTGTACAAACACAGTCAATTGCAGACCACGTTCGGCGTTAACATGCTGGCGCTCGTCAACAACCGACCGGAAGTGCTGAACCTCAAGCGCATTCTGGAAGCCTTTGTCGAGCACCGGCGCGACGTGGTGGTGCGGCGCACGGCCTATGACTTGCGCAAGGCGGAAGAACGCGCCCATATCCTCGAAGGCCTCAAGATCGCGCTGGACAATCTGGATGCCGTGATTGCGCTGATCCGCCGATCGCAGTCGCCGGATGTGGCGCGCACGGGCTTGATGCAAGAATTCCGGCTGTCGGAAATTCAAGCCAATGCCATTTTGGAAATGCGACTCCAGCGGCTCACGCAACTAGAGCGCGACAAGTTGGTGGACGAGTATCGTGAGGTGCTGAAGACCATCGAATACCTGCGATCAGTCCTCGGCAGCGAGGCGTTGGTCCGCACAATCATTCGCGATGAGCTGATCGAGATCAAGAGCAAGTACCAGGACGAACGACGCACCAAGATCGTCAAGGAAGAGGCTGAGCTGACGCTCGAAGACCTGATCGCTGAAGAAGAAGTCGTCGTGACAATTTCCCACACCGGGTATATCAAGCGGAACGCGGTCACGCTGTATCGGGCGCAGCGGCGCGGCGGTAAAGGCAAGATCGCGATGGGCATCAAGGAAGAGGATTTCGTCGAAACGCTTTTTACGGCGTCCACGCACGATGCGCTGCTCTTCTTTACCGATGCCGGCAAGGTCTATTGGCTCAAGGTGCACGAGATTCCCGAAGCCAGCCGGGCGGCGAAGGGCAAGGCGCTGGTGAACCTCCTGGCGCTCTCAAAGGACGAGAAGGTCACGGCCTCGCTGCCGGTGAAAGAGTTCCGGGCTGATCGCTTCATCATCATGGGCACCAAGCTGGGCGTCATCAAGAAGACGGAATTGTCGGCCTATAGCAATCCGCGGCAGGGCGGCATCATCGCGCTCTCGCTCGATGCGGGCGATAAACTGATCGGTGTGGATCTCACCGACGGCCAGCGCGAGATTCTATTGGGGACCAAGCAGGGCATCACCATCCGGTTCAAGGAAGAAGATGTGCGGGCGATGGGGCGTACGGCTCACGGGGTGCGCGGTATCACCCTTGAGGCCGGCGATGAGGTCATCGGCATGGAGACGATCACGCCCGATTCGACCACTGCGATTCTGACCGTCACCGAAGGCGGCTATGGAAAGCGGACACCGGTGAACGAATATCGTATACAGGGCCGCGGCGGCAAGGGCATCATCAGCGTCAAGACTACGGAGCGGAACGGGCCGGCCGTCGGGTTCCTCCAAGTCCGCGACGAAGATGAAATCATGTTGATGGCCGCTCAGGGCAAAGTGTTGCGCTGCAAAGTCGACGATATCCGGGAAATCGGGCGCAACACCCAAGGGGTCCGCTTACTCGATATGGATGGAGATGAGGATCGTGTCGTCGCGGTTGTGAGACTGGTTGAACGCGAAGAAGGAGTGCCCGACGAGGGCGAGTCATGATGCTGTGTAGCCGCGCCTGTTTCTTGCGGCCCTCCTCGCCATGGTGATGAACGATCCGACTCCGCCGCGTGCCGGGGATCCAGCCGGAACTTCTGCCAAGCGTCCGCTGGACACCGTGGTAAAAATGGCGCTGGGTGTCCTCTTCGGCTCCTTTGCGCTGATCTGGGGCGGGATGTTCCTCAGTCGTCCGGATCGATCGATTCCCCCCTACAGTGTCGGCTCCCAGGAGCGTACGGTGGTCGCGGTGCACGTGCCTTCCTGGACCAGCGATACCGAGATCGAAACCCTGATCGAACGATTCCGCAAGGTTGGTGCGGAAGGCCGGAATTTCGGCAGCATGAAGATCCAACCGACCACCTTGGACGATCCCAAGGGACGCTATCAGCACATTGCGATTTACATCTTTACCGACGAGGGCTGGACGGAACCCGATGTGCTGCACAAATACGTGACGGGCGAAGACGCGACGGTGCGGGATGGGTTCGAAAAGTCCGTGCGAGGATTGTACCGGCTCGATGAACAAGAAGAAGAAGGCCGCATCGGGCCGATTCCCAGGGGAAAAGACAGCGCGGCGACGGCGGCCTTTTCGCGACAGTTGTTCAAGGGGCCGGTCGTGAGGGGCGAGGCGCCGCCGCCGGCTGACTCAAGGACTGCGCCATGAGGGTGATCAGGCGTTCACGCAGGTCCTGGTCTTGTATGCCTTGGGTGTGGAGCGTCACTTCCTGGACCAACTGAGCGCTTGGTTGAGACGTGGCCGATTCGAGGGCGGACGGCGGCGAGATGACGGTGTGATCCGCGGAGAACTCTCCGATGCGCAATACGATTTCGCTGACCAGCGTCTGGCCCGCCATCGTATTGACCTTCTCCAACAGGACCGGCTTGAGGAAGGTAAGTTGCTGCAGCCACACCGAGTTGTGCACGAAGACGCAGAGTTTCTTGAATCGAATCTGATCGGGACGCGTGTGTGCGGCGATCGGCTCGCCCACGATGTCGGGCCAGTGACGACGCAGGCGCGCTTCGAATAGTTTGCTCTCCAGACCCAACCTGTGAGCGACACCGGTTAAGATGGAGCCGAATGAATCGAGCCTGCCCTGTCCTCGCATAGTGCTATCATAACAAAATACGTCTGAGGGAAGTAGCTCACGTCGGCTTGCTATGACGAAAACGCACGATAAAGACGATCAGTACAAAGTGGTGGCCACCAACCGTAAGGCCTACCATGACTACTTCATCGAAGAGAAGTTTGAAGCCGGGGTCATCTTGCGAGGGACCGAGGTGAAGTCGTTGCGCGAAGGGCGCGTCAATCTGCAGGATAGTTATGCGTCGGTCGATGACGGCGAGGTCTATTTACAGCATTGCCACATCAGTCCTTACTCGCACGGCAATCTTTCGAACCATGATCCTCTGCGGAAGCGTAAGCTGTTGCTGCACCGGAAGGAGATCAACAAGCTGATCGGGAAAACCAGGCTGAAGGGCCTCACGCTGGTCCCCTTGCGCATCTACTTTTCGAAACGCGGTCACGCCAAGGTGGAGTTGGCCCTGGCGAAGGGCAAGAAACAATACGATCGCCGCGAATCCATCAAAGCCCGTGAAGCCGGCCGCGAAGTCGAACGGGCGATCAAGCAAAGAAAGTAAAGCGCCTCGTCCATCACACGTATCTTCCTTCTCCCCTGCCTGATGGAACCTCGTGACGTCTCGGTTGTTCCTCAGAATTTCCAATCCAGGCCCCCGTCTCGGTAAGGTTTTTCGTGGGCTTGAGAGCCCGTCGCGCGCACGTCGAGAATCCGAACAGATTGATTCACAATGTCGTTTGACGTGCCCGTTGATGGGGAATATTTGTGCTTGACTTAGTTCTAATTAGAACTATTATACTGAGGTCAACTTGACTGGCTTTTCGCCTGGCGCTCGGAGTGGTGGGCTTGTGTCGGTGATTGAATCGACTTAACGCAGGAGATCCAGAAATGAATGCACTATTCGACACTGACAGGAGCTGGTCGATGGTCGATCGATCGGGCCGTGGCGGAACGAGTCGCCTGAGGTAAGAAGGGAGACAGAGAATGTTCGTCGTATTAGGAGCCACAGGACATACAGGAGCGGTGGTCGCAGAGATGCTGCTCGCTCAAAAACAGCCGGTGCGTGTGGTGGTTCGTTCTGCCGACAAGGGAGCGGCCTGGAAAGCGAAGGGGGCTGAGGTCGCCGTGGCCTCGATCGATGATGGGTCTGCATTGGCCAAAGCCTTCCAAGGTGCCGCGGGCTTGTACCTCCTGGTGCCGCCAAACTATGGCGCTGGGGCGTGGCTCACAGAGCAGCGGCAACGCATGGACCAAGCGGCGGCGGCCGTGCAGGCCAGCGAGGTGCCACACGTGGTATTCCTGTCCTCCTTCGGGGGGCACATTCCGGAAGGCACCGGGCCTATTCGGGCCGTGCGATACGGGGAGCAGCAGTTGGCTGCGGTAGCCCAGAATCTGACGATCTTGCGCCCTTGTTCTTTCATGGAAAACTGGGCGCCGGGAATCGCCATGGCCAAGGGGCAAGGCGTGCTGCCCACGTTCATTCCGCCGCAGACCAAGGTTCCGATGATTTCGACCAGAGACATCGGTCGAGTGGCAGCGGAGCGAATGATCGCCGGCGGCAAGGGTCGTACGATTGTGGAGCTCGCGGGCCCCGAAGAGTACAGCCCTGAACAAGTCGCGGCAGCCCTCGGTCAGATTCTTGGACGTGCTGTGTCGGCACACCATGCGCCGTTGAGCGCGGTGGTCCCCACATTCACATCATTCGGGTTCTCCGAAGAGGCAGCGAGATTGTTCGAGGAGATGTACACAGCATTTTCCACTGGCACGATCGGCTATGAACAGCCCGCGTCGTTGGTGCGGGGAACCGTTTCCCTCGCGGAGGCCATGCGAGGGATGGCGTGAGAAAGGAGGCTCGTATGCGAACAGATATGACAGTCGTAAAAGACCTCGTCGAAGTGTATCGGGCTGGGTCCCAGCACATGGTCGGTGACGGCTTTCCGGTTCGGAACATGATTCCAGGCGCCGGGATCGATGAGCAGCTGTCGCCGTTTTTGCTCCTGGATTACCTGGGACCGGAGCAGTTTCCGCCGACCGATCGGCGACTCGGTGTGGGTGAGCATCCGCATCGTGGATTTGAGACCGTCACGATCATGTATCACGGCAAGGTGGCGCATCGTGATTCAACCGGAAGCGGCGGCGTCATCGGTCCGGGCGATGTGCAATGGATGACCGCCGCATCCGGTATTGTGCATGAGGAACTGCACGAGAAAGAGTTTGCGAAACAGGGGGGACTGTTGGAAGGCATTCAGTTGTGGGTCAATCTGCCGAAGGCCCACAAGATGTCCGCCCCGCGCTACCAGACATTGGTGAATGACGACATACCGTCGGTGGACCTCGACGGTGGAGCCGGGCGGATCCGTGTGATCGCCGGAGAGTTTCGCGGCGTCATGGGCCCGGCCAAGACGTTCAGCCCGGTCTATCTCTATGACCTTCGGTTGAACGCCGGACATCGGTTGGACCTGTCGCTGCCCGAGGGCTTCAATTCGTCGCTGTTCGTTCTGCATGGGAAGGTGATGGTGAATGGATCTCAGCCTGTGCAGGCGGTCGAAATCGCCCGGTTCGGACAGAGAGGCGAACGGGTGGCGCTGGATGCCACGGAGGATGCAACCATCCTCGTGTTGAGCGGAAAACCGATTGCCGAGCCGGTCGCCCGCTACGGCCCCTTCGTCATGAATACACGTGATGAAATTATTCAGGCCGTGCAGGACTATCAGGCGGGCAAGATGGGACATTTGTCATGACGAGGCAGGCCCTCACGATCGACGTCTATTCAGACGTGGTCTGCCCCTGGTGTTTCATCGGCAAGCGGCGGTTGGAACAGGCGCTGGATACGGCGAAGGAGCGGGACTCCGCCCGTGTGATCTGGCGCCCGTTTCAGCTCAACCCCACCATGCCCAAGGCCGGCATGGACCGTCGCGTCTATCTGGAAGCGAAGTTCGGTGGTCCGGGCGAGCTGAAGGCGATTCAGGACCGCGTCGCCGCAGTGGGAATCGGCGTCGGCATTGAGTTCACGTTCGACCGCATTGCGAGGACGCCGAACACGTTCGATGCACACCGATTGATGTGGTTCGCCCAGCAACAGGGACGCCAGGACGCTGTAGTCGAAGCGCTGTTCCACGGCTATTTCGCGGAGGGTTTCAATATAGGGGAAGCCGAATTGCTGGTCTCTCTCGCAGAGCGCGCCGGGCTGGACCGTGACAAGGTCATCCGCCTGCTACAGAGCGAAGAAGGTGTCGACACCGTGCGACAGGAAGAGGCCCGCGGACATCAGCTGGGAATCAGAGGGGTCCCCTATTTCATCTTGAATGGAAAGATCGGCCTGTCCGGTGCTCAACCGGTGGAAACGTTCGTAGCGGCGATCAAACAGATCGTCGGGTGAGGAGGCATTGATATGGCGGTTCAAGTGTATGGATGCAACCACATCGTCATTGAAGTCACCGATGCCAAGAAGGCCGTGAAGTTCTATTCGGATGTGTTCGGCTTGAAAATGCTGCGCGGTGGAGAAGGCGCGGCTTGGTGCAAGCTCGGCGAGCATCAATTCATGGCGATCTTTGAAGTCGAGACCCTGCAGCCGGATCGTGTCAAACATTTCGGCCTGATGGTGCGCGACGAACAGCAGATCAAGGAAGTTCGGCGCAAGCTGACCAAGAAGTACAAGCTGAGGATGGAACCGCATTTCCGTTGTGATTTCCGCGACCCCTGGGGGAACCGGATTCAAGTCGGTGACCTGAGCGACGAGTCCCTCGTGTGGCTGCTCCCCTACCAAGAGGTGCAGAAGATCGGAATCACATTCACCCAACCAGCGCGCACGAAGCCACGAAAGGAGACGAGATGAGCAACCAGACTCTTCAACAACGCTTGCAGGAGCTCTTGACCTACATCCAGCAGGGGAAGATTATAGAAGCCATGAACGAGTTCTACGACCAGGACACGGTGATGCGAGACAACGCCAATCCGCCTACGAAGGGTCTGTCCGCCAACATCGACCGTGAGAAGCAGTTTCTCAGCGGGGTGAAGGAGTGGAAAGGCTTCCAAGTGGTGGCCTCCGGCGTGGGCGACGGCGTCACCTTTTACGAGGGCGTCCTGGACTTCATCGCCACGAACGGACAACCGGTCCACATGGAGCAAGTCTCCGTGGCCAAGTGGAAGAATGGGAAGATCGTCAACGAACGGTTCTACTACGACACAGGCAAGCAGGGATCGTAAGTACTGACGAGGAAAGACGGGAGCCGTGAGCACCATGTGTTCCGGCTCCCCTGCTTTTGCGTGGATGAAGCAGCCAGAAAATAAAGGGACACGCATGACGCCGGATTTAGACAAAGTGAAAGCCCTCGGGAACGACCTCACGAAGACCTATCCCCGCAGCCCGCGCGAAACGCTCGGCGGTTACGTCATCGCAGCCCGCTGTGTGGACAAGTGCCGGGCCTTCCTGCTCGGGATCAATGGAGAATACAACTACTGGCCCTGTTCATTGGCGAATCTGCTCTTTGCCTTCACGGGCGTCACGCCCGAGCAGTTCAAAGCGGTCGTGGCGACGGGGGCAACCGACGAGCAGGTCGGCGCCTGGCTGAAATCTCACTCCAAGATCCAAGACCAGGGGGCGATCATTCAATGGAACAATAGGACTCGGGATCTGCGTCTCTCCGAGATGAGTCTTGAAACGCAGGCTTACATGGAGGAGTACATTCCGAAGCATGTTCCCACGCATCGGCCCGTGTATGTGTATTTTGATGTGTACGATCTTGAAGAGAAGCGGCTGTGAGCGGCCAGCGTATCTCTGAAGCCTGAAGGAGCATGGGATGCCCGATACGAATTGGACGGAGATAGGGGTGGTCGATGAACTCAAGCAGCGCTCGCTCCAACAGATCGTCTGTGGCCGGACGAAACTGGCCCTGACTTACAAGAACGGCACGTTCGCGGCGATTGCAGGCGTCTGCAACCATATCGGCGGACCACTCGGCGAGGGACGGCTCGACGGAGACTACATCGTCTGTCCCTGGCACTATTGGAAGTTTCATCACCGAACCGGACAGGGTGAGCCGGGATACGAGACCGATCAGGTTGCGACCTATGCCGTGAAGGTGGAAGACGGACGTCTCTATGTGGATGTGACGCCGGTCACGAAACGAATCAAATCTCCGACCAAATCGCATCCGCTGGCGCGTCCGATCGTCCGAGCCGAAGGCCCCATCCGCGTGTTGGGCATCGCCACGACGGCGATGACAGCCGACCAGCCCCGGTACAGCGCGTCCGATGATTTGCTCCAGGCGGCATTGGGGCATGCAAGAGACCAGCTTCAGCTCGATACGCAACTCATCACGCTGCGGGACCTCTCGTTCCGGGCCTGTGAAGGATTCTATTCGAAGGCGGCGGAGGCCTGTACCTGGCCCTGCTCGATCACGCAAATGGATCCGGCCGATCAAATGGATCAGGTGTACGAGGGCATCGTACATTGGGCGGATGTGATTCTCGTCTCGACCCCGATCAGGTGGGGCGGCGCCAGCAGCCTGTATTATAAGATGGTCGAGCGGATGAACTGCATTCAGAATCAGGAAACGATCGCCGATCGACATCTTCTCAAAAACAAAGTCGCCGCCTTCATTATTATGGGCGGACAAGACAATGTGCAGGGCGTTGCCGGTCAATTGATGACCTTTTTCGCCGAAGTCGGCTGCCAGTTCCCGCAGTTTCCGTTCATCGCCCATTCCAGGGGCTGGAGTGCCGAGGACATGGAACGGAATGTCGTCGAGGTTCAGAACAGTCAGCAGTTGCGGGAAGGTGCCCATGCGCTCGTCACCCGCGCGGCGGATATGGCTCGACTCATGGTGGAGGGGCAACTGCCGGCGCGTCCGCTCACTCGCGGTGGCCGCAAGGCGCATCAACTGGATAGTGAACCGACCGGCTCGAGGTGACAAGCCTATGCGCCTGAAGGAAAAAGTGGTTTTGATCGCGGGAGGGTCCGGAGCCCTGGGCCAGACGGTCACGCCGGCCTTCGCCGCGGCCGGTGCCCGGGTGATCACGGTGGATCGCGATCCGCCATCGGCGCAGGTGGCCGCCGGCAATGCCATGAAAGCCGATGTCACGGACGAGGTGGATGTTCAGCGCCTCGTGAAGCAGGTGATGCACGCGCAGGGACGCATCGACGTCCTCATCAATCTCGTCGGTGGCTTTGCGAATGGTTCGATCATGGAGACGGATGTCTCGTTGTGGCAGCGGATGTTGACCATGAATGTCACGGCGGCCTTTCTCCTCTCCAAAGCGGTGCTTCCTCACATGGTCACACGCGGGGCTGGCCGCATTCTGCATGTGGCGGCCTGGGCCGTGGTCGAGCCGTTTCCAGGAGCCGTCGCCTACATCGTCGCCAAATCGAGCCTGCTGGCGTTGATCAGGGTGCTGGCGCTTGAGCTGAAAGGTTCAGGGGTAACCGTCAACGGGGTGCTGCCCACTACCATCGACACGCCGGCCAATCGCGCGAGCATGCCCCAGGTCGATCCATCGACCTGGACGAAGCCGGAATCGATTGCGGAGACGATGATCTTTCTGGCGTCTGAAGAAGCGGGCCAGATCAGCGGGGTTGCCATTCCGGTGGGCAGCAGGAGCGCCACGAAACCCGACGGGACGTCATAAACAAGGAGGCGGAAGGAGGCGGGATGATGCCTGGTCAGGATCACATGCGCACGCATCTGGACAATCTTTCGCGGGCATTGCTGCGTCTGCACAAGGCGTTGCTGGACGGCGAGCGGGTGACCTATGAGCGGGTGCACGGACGTATTCCGACCAACGGCGCGTTTTTTCAGCTGGTGCTGGGGGATGCCTGGTTTGCGTGGTTACGTCCGCTGTCCCAAATGATGGCTCGACTCGATGAACTGACCGAAGGAGAGGGCGTCGCGGACCGCGCCGAGATCACCGCCCTCATCGCGTCGGTGCGGACGCTCTTGACGCCGTCGGAAGAGGGTGACGGATTCGGCAGGCATTATTACGATGCGCTGCAACGGGATCCGGATGTGGGGCTGGCCCATGCGGCGGTGAGGGCGGAGCTGCGGTAATCGTTGCCCGGCAAGGGGTGGATCATATGAAAGCGCACTATCTCGGCCATGTCGTGTTCTACGTGAAAGATCTCGGGCGATCGCTGGCATTTTATCGAGATCTGCTTGGGTTTCAGGAAGTGGGGAGCATCTTCAACGGGGCCGCCGCGGCGCTGACATCCGGTCGCACGCATCATGAGCTGTTGTTGATTCAAGTCGGCGATGCGCCGGGGCCTCCATCCGGGCGTCGGCGCGGGCTCTACCACATCGGTATCAAGGTCGGCGACAGCCTCGATGAGCTGCGCGCGGCGAAGCGGGAGTTGGAATCCGCCGGCGTGTCCATCGACGGCATGAGTGACCACACGGTGAGTCAAAGTTTGTATCTCCGTGATCCGGACGGAAATGAAGTCGAAGTGTATGTGGATGCGGATAAGTCGGTGTGGGAAAACGATCCGGCGGCCGTCGTGTCGCCGATCAAACCATTGAATTTATAAACTGCCGAGGAGGAGCGTGTATGGAAAGTCCAGTCATTGCAGCCAAGCAGCCGGCCGTGTTGTCGTTGGACCCGGGGACGTACTATTGGTGTCGATGCGGACGCTCGAAACAGCAACCGTTTTGCGACGGGTCCCACAAGGGCAGCGAGTTCACCCCGCTGGAGTTTACGACGACGGAGAAGAAGCAGGTCGCGTTGTGCCAGTGCAAGCAAACGAAGAATCCGCCATTTTGCGATGGGACACACCAATCGCTCTGAGCGTGGGGTGCACTCCGCGTACTGTCGGACGGAAAGGGTGAGCCATGAGTGAGGCGGTGAAGGAGAGCGGTTATACGGTCGTGCTGACCGAACGACGGCTGGTGGCGGAGGGGACGATGGCGTTCTACTTCGACAAGCCGGCGCAGTTCGTGTTCACGCCGGGTCAGTTTGTGGACCTGACGCTGCTTCAGCCGTCCGAGACCGATGCGGCCGGCGATACCAGAGCCTTTTCCATCGCGAGTGCGCCTCAGGAATCCACCCTGATGGTGGCGACCCGGCTGCGCGATACGGCGTTCAAGCGCGAACTGCAGCGTATGCCGCTCGGCTCAACCGTCCGGATGGAAGGGCCGTTCGGCAAGTTGGTGCTCCATACCGACCAGACCCGTCTCGCCGTGTTTCTAGCGGGAGGAATCGGCATTACGCCGTTCCGCAGCATCGTGGTGCAGGCCGCGATGCAGCGGTCGCCCCACCTCATGGTGCTGTTCTACTCCAACCGCCGGCCGGAGGATGCGCCGTTCCTGGATGAACTGCAGGTCTTGCAAGACACGAATCCTCACTATCGGTTCGTGGGCACCATGACCGAGCCGCAGAAGTCTTCTCGTGTCTGGCAGGGCGAAACGGGATACATCAACGCGGCCTTGCTCTCCAAACATCTCGTGAACGTGGAGAAGCCGATCTACTACGTGGTCGGCCCGCCGGGTATGGTCGGCGCATTGCGCACGATGTTAAAAGGCGCCGGCATCGACGACCTCGATATTCGTACTGAAAAATTTGCGGGCTACTGACGCGAGTAGCTGCAGGCTGTTCTTGAGACGTGGCGTCAATCTGGGTTCCGCTTGATCATCAACCGTGCCCTGCCAATGTTCACTTCACACCTACGGAGATCTGTCGGAAACCACGGCGGTACCCGCCGTGATGTCCTGTGGTGGAGACAAAGTTCTTCGGCACTGTCCGTCCCAGTTTGCTGTTCAAACCATGTGTCACCACCGCTGAAGTGGCCGCCCCGTGGAGTTCGTCGCCAACCCGCTGTTCGCTGCGACCAATGGCACGGCCCTCCGTGTGGACGGCGTGGTCATCCGCTCGATTCTCTGATGGCATGCATAATGACGGGAAGCTGGTTGATGCCTTCGGTCGATCTTCGCCATCACGGCGCGTGAGACTTCGACACCGTCATCAGTTCATCCGAAATGGGATGTCGACACGAAAGGAGGGCTCGTGATGAAGGCCGTTGGATATAACAAGCCGTTGCCGATCAGCCATGCCGAGTCGCTTATGGATATTGAGGTGCCGACACCTGCCGTGAGCGGACGTGATCTGCTGGTCAGGGTGCAGGCCATTTCGGTCAATCCCGTGGACGTGAAGGTCCGCGCGGGCGCTGTGCCGGAAGGGATGGAATATAAGATCCTAGGGTGGGATGCGGCCGGGGTGGTAGCCGAGGCAGGGTCGGAATCCAAGCTTTTCAAGGTAGGAGACGAGGTTTACTATGCGGGGTCGCTCACGCGTCCGGGGACGAACGCGGAGTTTCATCTCGTGGACGAACGGATCGTTGGAAAGAAGCCGAAACGCCTCGACTTCACCGCCGCCGCGGCCCTGCCGCTCACGACGATCACAGCGTGGGAGTTGCTTTTTGATCGCTTCGGCGTGCGTCCGGGAAAGCCCTCCGATGCGGGCAGTTTGCTCATCATCGGGGCGGCGGGCGGCGTCGGCTCGATCTTGATCCAGTTGGCACGTCGCCTCACCGGACTCACGGTCATCGCCACGGCCTCGCGTTTGGAAACGCGTGAGTGGTGCCTGGATCTTGGCGCCCATCATGTCATCGACCACACGAAACCGCTGGTGGCACAGCTGCGCGACATCGCTATTCCAGAGGTTGAGTTCATTGCCGGTCTCAATGCCACTGATACGCACTATCCCGCACTGGTGGAGGCACTCGCTCCGCAAGGGAAGTTCGGCCTCATCGATGATCCGACGAGCCTCGATGCGACGGAGCTGAAACGCAAGAGCGCCTCGTTGCATTGGGAGTTTATGTTTGCGCGGCCGGTCTTTCAAACATCGGATATGTCGGCACAACATATGTTGCTCGATGAGGTCGCGGCCTTGGTCGATGCAGGCGTCGTGCGTACGACGTTGGCAGAGAATCTGGGCACGATCAACGCCGCGAATCTAAAAAAGGCGCATGCGATGATTGAAGGCGGCCGGACGCGCGGGAAACTGGTGCTGGCAGGCTTCTGAGAACGCACATACGGGGATGCCAGAGAAAAGGATGAGCGCTTGACCTGCGCACAGTCGTTGCGCGGGGATGGGGCAGAAGGCATACTAACCACGATGAGCGACCGACCACTCCAACCGCCGACGCAAGTGGACAGTGGGCGTTATGGCGCCCTGCTTCAGGTCGTGGAGGCCATTGCGAGCCATTCTGACTTACCGGCCCTGGTGCAGGACCTCGCTCGCCGTCTGCCGCTGGTCGTTCCCGTCAACTTCGTGGGCCTCTCCCTCTACGACGCTCAACGGCGTGTGATGCGCCTTCATGTGTTGCGGGCCAATGTTCCGGCGGACATTGTCGGCGGCCATGAAACTCAGCTTGCCGAGACACCGGCCGGCCTCGTGTGGGACACCCAGCAGCCGCTGTTCATCAAGGATCTGGCCAAGGAGCCCCGCTGGCCGAAGGTGATTGGCTTGATGCAGGAAGACGGCGTGCAGTCCTGCTGTCTGGTGCCGTTGACGTCGGCGATGCGAGCGCTGGGGGCGTTGGAATTTTTGAGTCTGCAGCAGGAGGCCTATGGGGAGCGTGATCTGGAACTCATGCAGCAGATCGGGCGGCAGGTTGCCGTGGCGGTGGAGAACGTTCTGAACCGTGAAGCGGCAGAGGCATCCAGACGGGATGTGGAACGTCAGCGGGATCGCTTCAGTCTGTTGCTGCGCATGACCAACACCATGGTCTCCAAGCTCAGCCTGCGCGATGTGTTCAGTGCGGTGAGTCTCTGTTTGCGAAAGATGGTGCCGCAAGAATATGCCAGCCTGATTCTCTACGACGACAAGACGCAACGTGTCCGACTCTATGCCTTGGATTTTCCTGACAACGAGGGGGCGCTGACGGAGGGGGGCACGAGCGATGCCGACCATTCGCCTGCCGGGGTCGCACTTCAGACGAAGCAGCCCGTCGTCGTGCATGATCGGCAAGGGATGCAGGCCTTTCCTCATGCCGTCACCAGGCTCCTGGTGGAGAAGGGATTTCAGTCGAATTGTTCGCTGCCTCTGCTGTCGCGCGACCGGGTGCTCGGCTGTCTCAATCTGGCCAGCCGTCAGGAGAAGGCGTTCGGCGAGCAGGACGTCGAGTTTTTGAGTCAGGTAGCCGGCCAGATTGCCCTCGCGGTGGAGAATGCCTTGGCCTATCAGGAGATCACCGAACTCAAGGACCGGTTGACCGAGGAGAAGCTGTACCTGGAAGAGGAAATTCGCCTCGAGCAGGGATTTGACGACATCATCGGCGATAGTCGGGTTCTCAAACAGGTTCTCGGGCAAGTCGAGATCGTGGCGCCGACCCAGGCGACCGTGTTGATCCAGGGCGAGACCGGGACGGGGAAGGAGCTGATTGCCAGGGCAATTCACCGGCTCAGTGGCCGCCATCAGCGGACGTTTGTGAAGCTCAATTGTGCCGCGATCCCCACCGGGCTGCTGGAAAGTGAGCTGTTCGGTCACGAGCGGGGGGCGTTTACAGGGGCGATCGCCCAGAAAGTGGGTCGGTTCGAGTTGGCGCACGGAGGGACGATTTTTCTCGATGAGGTGGGGGAAATCCCGTTGGAACTGCAGTCCAAGCTGCTTCGCGTCCTCCAAGAACAGGAGTTCGAGCGGCTCGGCGGCACAAGGACCATTCGGGTAGATATCCGGCTGATCGCCGCGACGAACCGAGATCTGGCCAAGCTGGTCGAGGAGAATCGGTTCAGAAGCGATCTGTACTATCGGCTCAACGTCTTCCCCGTGACCCTGCCGCCTCTCCGAGAGCGGCGGGAGGATATTCCAATGCTCGTGCGGTATTTCGCGCAGCACCATGCCGCGCGCATGCAAAAGAACATCGAATCAATTCCTACCCCTACGCTGGAAGCCCTGTCTCGATACCACTGGCCGGGCAACATCCGCGAATTGGAGAATCTGGTGGAGCGCGCGGTCATTCTCACCCAGGGGACGCATCTCCAGGTTCCGCTCCAGGAGCTGAAGCTGGAGGAACGGAAAGTCCCTGTGCCGAGCGCCACACTGCACGACGCCGAGTGCGAACATATCCTACAAGTGTTGCGCGAAACCGGATGGGTGATCGGCGGTCCGGACGGCGCCGCGGCCAAGCTCGGTCTCAAGCGCACCACGCTCACGTCACGCATCAAGAAGTTCGGCCTCTCCCGTCCAAGGGAATGACGACACGCATCGTCACCTGACGACTCCTCGTCGCGCACGCATCGTCACCTCGCTGCGCTTTTGACCACCCCGTTCCAATTGCCGGCCTCTTTCTGCTGCCGCTTCAAGCGGTTACCGTAATTTTCCCGTGCCTGAATTGATTGGAACGGTCTTTGCCATATTCCCAGGCAGCGCCGCATGACTCGAGCTGCAGCGATGACGACAGGAATTCATACAACCAAGGAGGAGGCCATGATGAAGCATCGTGACATAGAAGGACAATTACTCTCGCGTTGGTCGGGGGCACAATCGGTTTCAGGCGCGATAATTCTGAGCCTGCTGCTTGCCGTATCGCCCGGTCTGGCCGACGAGGGAGGGACGCATACGCACGGACCTGGAACTCATATGAAGGTCAGCGGTGTGGTCTCCAAGGTGGAGTCGAACTACATTACCGTGAAGACAACCTGGGGCTCCCTGATGATTACCTCTGATACCAGCTCCAAGAATCTTGCAGTGGGGGAAGAGGTGGAGATGACGATGAACGAAAACAACACCGTGATCGATGTTCATCGGAAGGGCGATCCGTCTCATTCCCATCGTTTCGTCACCGGCAAATTGGTGTATGTCGGGAAGATGAAGAAGGAAATCAAACTCACGACACCGGAAGGTGAAAAAGTTTTCCCGCTCGACCGGCTTGAGACGAAAACAGGTGGAATTGAGGAGGGCACATTAGTCACGGTGGAACTGAATGAAGCCGGGACTGTCATTGATCTGCATCGCATGACGGTGGAGATGGCCATCGATGACCATCCCCATACCACCGCCGGCAATCACCTGACCTTGAATGGCGTCGTCACGAAAATGCAGTCGGGCCTCGTGTACGTGAAGACCCCGGTGGGCCAGTACACCATCAATGCCAAGACGGCTCCCTCCGATGCCGCAGTCGGCGACGAGGTGACGCTGTGGCTGAATGAAGAGAACCTCGTCATCGATCATCACGGAAAGCATAAAAACAAGGCTGGGAAGCATCGCCTGATAACAGGCAAACTCATTTATGCGGGGCTTACCAAAAAAGAAATCAAGCTCTGGACGCCGGAAGGAGAGAAGGTGTTCCCGCTGGATCGGATGGAAGTGAAAACCAAGCCGATCGCAGAAGGTTCTGAGGTGATCGTGGAATTGGATGAGAACGGAGTGGTGATCGATCTCAGAAAGGCGGAGTCGTAGTCCTCGGAGCGATACATAGGGAGCGGGCTATTCTGTCGAGCGAAGGCCACGCCATGACGATGGCGTGGCCTTCGTGTTTGGTCTCAGAGATTTCACCCTGTCTCATCGTCGTCGCCGACACAGTGACGATGCTCATCGTCACTGACGATCGTTCGTCGCAACTCAGTCGTCACAGCCAATCTGCCTTGCCGGCTTCACCTTGAATACGTATTAGGCTTCACAATGATTTCAGTATGTTAGACGGCCGTGTTCGGATAGGTATGGTTGGGAACGGCTCTTGCCATTACCGGTGGGTAACAACGCACAAGTGAACCGGGGGTGACTTCATGAAAGACATCAGGCTGTTGATCGAGTGGTACGGACTGTTCATGGGGATTCCACTCATCCTACTCAATCTTGCCGTCACAGAGTGGATCATCGGGTCGGCTCGGCAGCGGGTTATGAGTCAATGCAATCGGCCGCAACGATAACAAGGAGGTGTGCCATGTCATTCTTTAAAACTGATGATTCCTGGACAGGTTTGATCCTGCGAGTGGTGCTGGGTGGTGTGATCTTCGCGCACGGCGCCCAGAAACTCTTGGGTTGGTTTGGCGGAAACGGTTTCGACGGGACGATGGGGTTCTTCACCCAAAAAATGGGGCTTCCCTGGCTCGTAGCGTTCCTGGTGATCATCGGCGAATCTGTCGGGAGCCTGGGATTGATGGCGGGGCTCCTCACACGATTTACGGCGGCAAGCTTCGTCGTCATCATGCTAGGTGCGATCGCGACCGTGCACGTACCGCATGGGTTCTTCATGAACTGGTTCGGCCAGCAGGCCGGTGAAGGCTTCGAATTTCATCTGCTGGTCATCGGAATGAGCCTGGCGCTGCTAGTCGCGGGTGGAGGGAAGTGGTCGTTGGACGGATTGATCGCGCGCCGGTTCGGCGAGAACATGGCCTCCCCGCCTTCCAAGTCACGTGAGGCGAGTTTTGCCTCGCGCATATTCTGAGTGCGGGTCGCATTCGACACTACTGTTCACGAGAGAAGGGAGACTGCCATGAAGACGAGAGTCATCAGAGCGATGGTCGGGATCATGTTGGTCGTGGGTCTGTTCGCGACGGCAGCTTGCCATCGCAACCACACCCCAACGGAACGGGCTGAATGGATGACGGAGAAAATCGCCAAACATCTGAATCTTGACGATCAACAGAAGGCCAGACTCGCGGCCGTGAAGGACGAAGCGCTGGCGGCTCGTGCTGAGTCCCAAAGGGAACATCACGCGTTGACGGAGGAGTTGATTGCGCAGGTGCAGAATGATCACCTCGATCAAGCGAAGGTGGCTCGTCTGATCGAACAGCATCAAGCCGAGCAGACTCACATGATGCAGCGTGTGTTGCCGAAATTGGCCGAGTGGCATGCCAGCCTTCGTCCCGAACAGAAGGCTGAAGCGGTGGAGCACATTCGCCGTTGGATGGCACGCCATGAGGAGACGAGATGAGGAGCCTCGTCTGCGGGGCGTATCTCCAGACTGTAGTAGAGTGACAAGGATGGACGGTCATGTTGAAAATCACGATCGTACGGAATGCTCAGGGAGCCAGAGTCGCCCTCGCGGGACGGTTGGTCGGGGCCTGGGTCCAGGAAGTGCGGCGCTGCTGGATGGAGGCGGGAGCTGGTCATAGAGATCAATGGCGGGTCGATCTTCGCGAGACGACCCACGTGGATGGGGAGGGAAAGGCCCTGCTGTCGGAGATGCTTCGCCGAGGGGTGACGTTTGAGGCCAGAGGCTGTTTGATGCGCGCCGTCCTGGAAAGTCTAATGGATAGGATTGATTCGTCGAACGGCGAGCCGCTCTCGCAACCGGCCCGAGGCCGTCCAGGGTTTTGAAGAATGGAGAGACTCGCTGACGTTGTGGAGTCTGTCCCTGACGTTCGCGACAACGGTAGGCATGATCGTGACGTACGATGCGCTCTTGTTCTGCCGGTCGCGAAACGTTCAGAATGACGCATGGACGGATTGGTCGATGTCATACAACCAAGGAGGGTGCCATGGCAATGCACGCGATGATCTCGGATCCCGCCAAGGCGAAAGCATATTTCGAAGCGAAGATGGCCTTTACGACCGGTCCAGTGGAACTGGAACGGATGATGAAAAATAATGAAGTGAATGTGATCGACGTGAGGGCCGCCGAAGATTTTGCCAAGGGACACATCCCGGGCGCGGTCAATCTGCCGAAGGATCAGTGGCAGTCCCTGAAAGGCTTGCGCAAGGACAAGGTGAACGTGCTCTATTGTTATTCGCAGGTTTGTCATCTCGCCGCGACTGGCGCCGTAGAGTTTGCCGAGAAAGGTTATCCGATCATGGAATTGGATGGTGGATGGCGCTGGTGGAAGGATGATGGTTTCACAATTGAGAAATGACACGTTCTCAAGCGGCTCCGAGAACATGGCCGCTTTGAGACTATCCAACCGTAACGATAGATGAGTGGTGAGTATCGCCGTTGGAGGCGCTCTTTCTACTCCTGACATAACTTCCACTAGCGAAGACGAGGTCACCAAAGATTCCAGGATATGCCTCATTTTGCGGGGCTTGAGATTCGGCAGCGTTGGGTCGCCCACAGGTGAGGTGTTCATCGATCCAGGAGGTGCGGGCTATGGCACAGATGAGGGCAGTTCAAGTCACAGGGCCGGGGGCGGAATGGGAACTCACTGAACGCGAGGTGCCGCAACCGGGACCCGGGCAGGTGCGGATCAAGGTTGAGGCCTGCGGCGTGTGTCACAGCGACCAGTTCGTCAAGGAAGGCCTTTGGCCCGGTCTTCAATATCCTCGGATTCCCGGCCATGAAATCGCCGGACGCATCGACGAAGTCGGCGCAGGGGTCACGGCCTGGAAGAAAGGTCAACGAGTGGGTGTGGGCTGGTATGGCGGCCATTGTGGCCACTGCGAGTCTTGCCGCCGAGGCGATTTCGTCCTCTGCCGGTTCGGGCAGGTCTGCGGGATCAGTTACGACGGAGGGTGGGCGGAGTATGCCGTGGTTCCTGCCGAAGCCGTCGCGTCGCTTCCTGACGACTTAGCTGCCGACGAAGCCGCGCCGCTGCTGTGCGCAGGGATCACGACGTTCAACAGTCTCCGCAACAGCGGCGCCAGGGCCGGCGACCTGGTTGCCGTGCAGGGAATCGGAGGACTGGGGCATCTCGGGGTTCAGTTCGCGTCCAAGCTGGGATTTCAGACTGTCGCGATCGGGCACAACAAGGAGAAGGAACCGCTCGCCCGCAAGCTGGGCGCCAAGCACTACCTCGATACCAAGACCGTGAATGCGGGAGAGGAGCTGCAGAAGTTAGGCGGAGCCCGCGTCATTCTCGCGACAGCGCCGGACAGTCAGGCCATCGCGTCGATGGTGGATGGGCTTGGGGCCAACGGCACCCTGCTCATCGTGGCCGCGCCCGGTGAACCGGTCATGGTGAATGCCGTCACCTTGATCGGGAAACGCGCATCGATCCAAGGCTGGCCGTCCGGCACCTCAAAGGATTCGGAAGACACGTTGCGCTACAGCGCGATGACAGGGGTCCGGCCCATGATCGAACGGTTTCCCCTCGCGCGCGCTTCAGAGGCCTATCAGCAGATGATGAGCGGCAAGGTGCGCTTTCGCGCCGTACTGACGATGAACCCTTAACGTTGGAGGATGTGATGAAACGGAATGCCTCAGCAAAATGGCAGGGAGATCTCAAAACCGGCAAAGGCACAGTGTCGACGGACAGCGGTGTCTTGACCGAAACGCAATATTCGTTCAGCACGAGATTCGAAAACGGCAAGGGCACGAATCCGGAAGAGTTGATCGCGGCCGCCCATGCCGGTTGTTTTACCATGGCCCTCTCGGGGCAGTTGGGCGCGGCAGAGCTGGTAGCCGAACAGCTGGCGACCACGGCGACCGTCACGATGGAGAAGGTTGATGCCGGGTGGACGGTCACGCAAATCCACCTCGACGTCACCGGCAAGGTACCCAAGGCGGATCAGGCGGCCTGGGAGAAGGCGACCCAGGCGGCTAAGACCGGATGTCCCATCTCCCGGCTGTTGAATACGACGATCACGATGGACGCCAAATTGGATACCAAGTAATGGCCTCTTCGCGCGATCCCGATTCCATGGCCTTCCTGTTCGACCTGGACGGCACGCTGGTGGACAGTGTCTATCAGCATGTGCTGGCCTGGCGTGAGGCGACCCAGGCGGCAGGCATCGAAATGCCGGTGTGGAGAATCCATCGCCAAATCGGGATGAGCGGAGGGCTTATGGTGCAAGCCTTTCTGCGGGAAGTCGGCCGCAGAGTCTCCACGGAGCAAATGGAACGCATCCAGCGCACACATGCCCAGGCCTATGAACGACAGGCAGAATCGCTGAGGGTCCTTCCGGGCTCCTGCGAGTTGCTCGCGGAATTGTCGGCCCGTCGGGTGCCCTACGCCATCGCCACGAGCGGGCGGACGGGCAATGCCAATCGCGCGTTGAAGTTGCTGAACCTCTCCGCCGACGTTCCGGTCATCACGCGGGACGATGTCCGCCATGCCAAACCAGACCCGGATCTGTTTGTCGCGGCTGCGGCGCGGCTGGCGGTTCCGCTCAACCGGTGCATCATCGTCGGCGACAGTGTCTGGGATATCCTGGCCGCACGGCGTGCGCCGGCGCTGGCGGTCGGACTCCTGTCCGGCGGATATGGTCGTGAGGAACTGGAACGGGCTGGCGCCTATCGGACCTATGACGATCCGGCGGATCTGTTGCGCCATTTGGACGAGTGCGGCGTTCGGCCCGACCAACCAGTATAAAAGCCGACGAAGTGGATCGGATGGTTGAGCCGACCGAAAAGAATAAGATGCCGGCGAGGGGCTCTTCTGTGCCGCTGGCTTGCCTGGCGGCCGGCAACCCGGCCCGCATCCTGCGAAAGCTAGTGTGACGTCAACATGGAAAAGGAGCGCCATTATGGAGAAGCCGGCCGAGACTCAGTATCCCATCCATGATCTCTTACAGCGGCGCTGGAGTCCTCGCGCATTCGCGGAACGGCCGGTAGAGCCGGAACAACTGCAGCGCCTCTTTGAGGCGGCCCGCTGGGCGCCCTCGTCGAACAACGAGCAGCCCTGGCATTTCATCGTCGGAACAAAGGACGATCCATCCGGGCATGACCGATTATTCGACTGTCTAAAGGAAGGAAACAAGAAGTGGGCCATTCACGCGCCGGTCTTGATGCTCTCGGTCGCGCGCCTGAATTTTGAAGACGAGGGCACACCGAACCGGCATGCTTGGCACGACACGGGTATGGCCGCCTTCAGTCTCACCCTGCAAGCGACGGCTCTGGGATTGATCGTGCATCAGATGGCGGGGTTCGACGTAGAGAAGGCGAAGATCGACCTGAAGATACCCTCGGGGTATGAACCGGTGGCAATGATCGCCGTCGGGTATCCCGGCGATCCGGCCGAACTGCCGGATTACCTGCGCGAACGTGAACTGAAACCACGCGAACGGAAGCCCGTAACCGGGTTCGTTTCCAGCGGCGTCTGGAATGGTCCGCCCGGTTGGCTCATCCGATAGTCGAGCCGGCTCCCTTGCGCCGGAGGCGCAGCATCTCGTTGCCGGCGCGCTGAAGCTCATACCCCACTCGTTCGATCGAGAGGTGATGGCCTTCTCGACGCAGCTGGTTGCACACCGGTTCCAAATGCTGGGACCGTTGCGCGTGAAGCGCGAGCAGAGGGAAGATCCGCACTTCCCGCGCGACCCGTAACATGGCTCGAATGGCATCGAGGTGAAACACTTCATCGAAGTGGTCCGAATACAGAAACAGAAAGTGCGACGAGAGGGCCAGGTCGAACCGGTCCTGCTCGAACGGGAGTGCCGGCAAGGCGCCGCAGATATAACGCGCCGTCCCCAATCCTGCCCGGTAGTCGGTCACAAACGTATCCATGACCGTGATCCGATTCCGCCGCAGATCATCAGGGTCTTGATGGTGAGTCCAGATCCACTGCTGCGGTGTCGCCCGCACCTGCTCAATGACCTGATCCAGAGTGAGAAAGAATTGCCGTTGGATCTCGACTCCGTTGAATTGATACAGTGGGTCGATCGAGCGGACGTCGCCTCCCGCCGCCGTCCATTCCGCGTTGAAGCTGGACGGCCCGGCGGCACAGTCTAGAATACGTTGTCCGCGATCTGCCGGGCTGAGCGAAAACATCAATTCATATTCGCGCCGTGACCGCCCGAACGGCACGGTCTGGTCAAGATGGATGCTCATGCGCGCACTGTATCAGACGCGACCGGCATGAGACCATGGGACTGCAGAGGGTGATCGGTTCAGGACCAGGCCGGCGGGCTGCCTCGGGAAATGAGGAGAGGATAGCGATGGGTTCCCTGACAGGCAAGGTCGCCATTGTGACCGGCTCCTCCAGCGGTATCGGCCAAGCCATCGCGGAGCGGTTGGCCCAGGAGGGCGCGACGGTGGTGGTGAATTACCGTGAGCGTGCCGAGAAGGCCCGCCGAGTGGCGGACGGCATTCAGGCCAAGGGCGGGACCGCGGCAGTCATCCGAGCGGACATGAGCCGGGTCGCTGAGGCGCAACGGCTGGTGCAGGACACCGTGCAACAGTTCCACCGCCTGGATATTCTGGTCAACAACGCGGGCCGCTTCCTCCCCCGACCGCTGATGGAGACCACGGAGGCGGAGTTCGATGCGATTATTGCGCTGAATGCAAAAGGTCCCTATTTTGCGATGCAGGCCGCTGCGCGGGTGCTCAGCAACGACGGACGGATCGTGAACATTTCCACGGCGCTCACTCATCTCAAGTTTCCCGGGGCCACGGCGCATCTGGGAAGCAAGGCGGCGCTCGAACAGTATGGCAAAGGGCTCGCACAAGAATTGGCGTCGCGCGGGATTACGGTCAATACTGTGTTGCCTGGATTTACCGATACCGGCGTGCTGACGGAGCAGTCCCGCGAGATGGGCCTTCAGCTGTCACCCTTCAACCGGCTCGGGCTTCCGTCCGATGTGGCCGATGTGGTGGCGTTTCTAGTCAGCGAACAAGGACGGTGGTTGACCGGCCAGGTGATCCATGCAGGCGGCGGGTTGGTCATGTAACGGTCAGAGGAGGGAGCATGGCAAGGCAGAACATTTCCACCGGGGGAGCATGGGAAGGCAAACTCGGATATTCACGGGCCGTGCGAGTCGGGCCATCCGTGCAGGTCTCCGGGACGACCGCGATGACGGCCACAGGGCTCGTCGGCAAGGGCGATCCCTATGCGCAGACCCTGCAGGCCTTACAGACGATTGAAGCGGCGCTCGTCCAGGCAGGCGCGTCGATGGCGGACGTCGTCCGAACGCGGATCTACATGACCAACATCGACCAATGGCAGGACGTCGGTCGCGCGCATGGTGAGGTATTTGGGGCGATCAGGCCGGCGACCACCATGGTGGAGGTGAAGCGCTTGATCGATCCGGACATGCTGATTGAAATCGAAGCGGAAGCGATAGTGGCTTAGCCGGGCGCAATGCCCGCCAGCGGCGCACGGAGGGTCGGATGAGCAGGCCAGCCCCGGAAATCATCCATCTGTCCGGTGTCGATCCGGTGATGAAGCGTGTGATCAGCGAGGTCGGTCCCTATGCGCTGACGCCTCGCGCGACGCGGTCCCCGTTTGAGTCACTGGTCCGCGCCATTGCCTATCAGCAACTGCATGACAAGGCGGCGGAGAGTATTCTTCAACGGTTCATCGCGCTGTTTCCTGGCCGGCGGTTTCCCAGGCCGGCCGATGTGCTGGCGGCCGCGCCGGAGATCATTCGGGTCACTGGTTTCTCGCGCGCCAAGATTGCGGCGCTGCACGATCTGGCGGCCAAGACGATGGACGGAACCGTGCCGACTACGGCTGTGATTCAACGGCTCGACGATGATGCCATTGTAGAACGGTTGATTGGGGTACGGGGCATCGGGCGGTGGACCGTGGAGATGCTGTTGATCTTTCAGCTCGGTCGTCCCGATGTTCTGCCGGTCGATGACTTCGGTGTGCGGAATGGATTCCGGATCGCCTATAGGCGAAACGTGATGCCGACGGCAAAAGAGTTGTGGGCATATGGAGAGCGCTGGAGGCCCTATCGCACGGCCGCAGCCTGGTATCTCTGGCGCGCGGCGGATCGAGGGAAAGGTGTGCGGGCGACGGTGCCGATTGTGAAGTCCGCGAGGAAGCGAGTTCCGAATGGCTGATCCCCACAAGCGGTTGGATGCGAATCGAGCCGGAAACTTCTACGTCGATGCGACCTGTATCAATTGTGATGCCTGCCGCCAATTGGCTCCGGCGAGTTTCGAAGAGGTGGGAGACTATTCTGCGGTGACGCATCAGCCGGCCACCGAACCGGAGATAAGGCAGGCCTATCGCGCGTTGCTCGCCTGCCCGACCGGGTCGATCGGCGCCGAGCATTCGAATCAAACCCTCTTGAATGCCGCGAAGGTCGACTTCCCGCTGCCGATAGAGGACAACGTTTACTACTGCGGCTTCAATTCGGAGAAGTCGTTCGGGGCGAACAGTTTCTTTGTGCGGCGTCCGGACGGCAATTGGCTGATCGACTCACCGCGTTATCTCAAACCCTTGGTCGATGCCTTTGAGAGGATGGGCGGGGTGGCACATATTTTTCTGACACATGAGGACGATGTCGCCGATGCGGCTCGCTATGCGAAACGGTTCGGCGCGGTACGGATCATTCATCACGAGGATGTCCATGCCATGGCTGATGCGGAGATGGTCATCGAAGGGGATGACGCCCATCGTTTTTCGCCTGAGTTCGAGATCATTCCTGTTCCGGGTCATACGGCGGGCAGCATGTGTCTGCTCTACCGGGACCGGTTCCTGTTTACCGGGGATCACCTCTGGTGGGATCCGGAGCATCGCCGTCTGGATTCCCCTCGGCAGTTGGTGTGGGATGCCGATGCGCTGCGTCGTTCCGTTGCGACTCTCGCGCAGTATTCCTTTGAATGGGTGTTGGCCGGTCATGGCGGCCGCGTTCATTTGCCTGACGTGGACATGCAGGCGGCATTGCGTGACTTGGTGCAGCGGCGGCAACAGGCTGGTACTTCATGAGAAAGATGCGCGTCGCTGCTGAGATCGGTCTCCTCGTGGTCGTGTTTGGCATGGCCATGTCCGGCGTGGCCTCCCCTTCCGCCGATAGGGACCAGACGTTGATCGGCGCGGCGGAACGCAACGATCTTGCGCTGGCGCGGCGGCTGTTGAGGGACGGAGCCGGCGTACAGGCTCGCAATGCCCAGGGGCGTACGGCCTTGATGGCGGCCACCTATGAACACCATGTCGAGATGGCGAGGCTGTTGATCGAATCGGGTGCTGATGTGAATGCCCAGGATGCGATGCAAAACAGCCCGCTCTTACTGGCCGGGGCGAGCGGGTATCTCGACATTCTACGGATGACGTTGGCGGCCGATCCGGACTTCACGGTCTACAATCGCTATGGAGGCACGGCGTTGATCCCGGCCTGCGAGCGCGGGCACCTGGACGTGGTGAAAGAATTACTGAAGACCTCGATCGACGTGAATCACGTGAACCGGTTGGGTTGGACGGCGTTGTTGGAAGCCATCATTCTCAGTGACGGTGGCCCCACGCACCAGGCCATCACCAGCTTGCTGGTAGCTGCCGGGGCAGACGTCAACCTTGCCGATCACGACGGCGTCACTCCCCTCCGGCACGCCAGACAAAAAGGCTTCAAAGTTATTGCCGACATGCTTCTGTCGGCGGGGGCGCACGAATGACCAGCAGGGCGCAGGGCAAATCCTCCCTCAACTCCCTCGATAGGTGCTGTAGCCGAAAGGGCTCAAGAGCAGCGGAATGTGGTACGGCCGCATGACGTCCCGCAAAGTGAAGATCACGACCACTTCGGGCTAGAAGCTCGTCACGTCCATCTCCCCTCCTTTCATAGTGAGGCGCGCGACGGCCTCAGACGATTGCCGTCAGTCCGGGAATCTTTAGCGCTCCCACCGCGTCCTGAATCACGGGAATGACCGCCGGCCTTGTGAACCCCTTCCGCCATGCCAGCGCAATCCTCCGCTCCGGCACCGGTTTCATGAATTCCAACACCGCCAGCCGTTTGGTGTGATGTTTGGCCGTGACTGCACTGCAGGGCATGACAGTGATGCCGAGTCCGGAGGCCACCATCTGACGGATCGTCTCCAGGGAGTTGCCCTGCAAGCTTTCCGTGTCCGACCGGCTGAGCTCCGGACAAGTTTCCAAGACTTGCTGCCGAAAACAATGTCCGGCATGTGGTAAGAGCACTCGTTCGGCGCTCAATAGGGCCGAATCGATTTTTGATCTCTTGGCCAGCCGGTGGTCGGACGGGACGACCGCCTTGAAGGGTTCGTCGTAGAGGGCTTGGATGAGAATGCCCGGTTCTTCGAACGGCAGCGCGATCATGATCACGTCCAGTTTGCCGCTCTTCAGCATGGCCGTCAGATTGACGGTCAGATTTTCTTCGATTTCGAACGGCATGCCGGGTGCACGCTTGTGCAGAAGTGGGATCAAGTCGGGCAACAGGTACGGCCCCACCGTGGCGATCACACCGAACCGCAATGCGCCGACGAGTTGGTTCTTGCCCTGCGCGGCGAGCAGTTTGATCTGATCGGCTTCTTCCAGCACGCGCTGGGCTTGGTGGACGATCTGCTCCCCGAGCGGAGTGAGCTCGATGTGGTTCTTCCGCCGCTCGAAAATCGCCACGCCAAGTTCATCCTCCAGCTTCTTAATGGCCAGGCTGAGAGCCGGTTGGGTGACGAATACCCGATCCGCCGCTCGGCCGAAGTGGTGTTCCTGTGCCAGGATCACGATGTAGTGCAGCTCCGTCAGGGTCACCTGTGGCTCCTTCTTCAATAAGTTCAACTAATCAACATCGAATAGTTTATCAATTGGACTGATCGTCGTGCCAGTGGTTAGTGTGTCTTCAGAAGATATCGATGGAGTTTCGAATCGCTCGAAAGGAGGGAGTGATGGCGACGAAGAGGGTGAACTGGTGGGCGGCGGGCAGCGGCATAGCAGCGATCGGCATGGTGGCGCTATGGCTTGAATCTGGAATGGGAGTCGCAGGCGCACAGGGCCAGAGTCAACCGCAGGCGGAATCGCAAGGCACTCTGTTGGGGCTGGAAGATCCTGCCGCCTATATCCCGGCAGATAATCCACAGACAGCCAAGAAGATCGAGCTTGGGCGGATGCTCTTTTTCGATAAGCGGTTGTCCAAGACGAATACGGTGGCCTGTGCCAACTGCCACATGCCTGCTGTGGCCTTTACCGATGGACAGGCCGTGTCCCAGGGAATCAATCGGCTACAGGGCGGCCGGAGCGCTCCGACGGCGATCAATCGCGTCTACGGCAAGGTGCAGTTTTGGGATGGGCGGGCTCAGACCTTGGAGGAGCAATCAATCGGACCGCTCATCAATCCCGTCGAGCATGGGTTTCTCGACCATGACGAAATGACGACGAAGATGAAGCACGTGAGCGAGTACCGGCAGCTCTTCCAAGATGTTTTCGCGGAAGACATTACGGAAAAGAATATTGGAAAGGCGATCGCCAGCTTTCAACGGACGCTTCTCTCCGGGAATAGCCCGGCGGATCAGTATGATGTCGGTGGGGACGAGCAGGCCTTGACGCCCTCCGCTCAGCGAGGGCTGGAGTTGTTTCGAGGGAAAGCGCGCTGCACCCGATGCCATTCAGGGTTCAACTTTTCAGACGAGAAGTTTCATAACCTCGGGATCGGCTGGGATACGAACCAGGTGGACGTAGGCCGCTATATGGTGACCAAGAACGCCGAGGACATCGGCGCCTTCAAGACGCCGACTTTGCGGGAGGTTTCGCGCACGGCTCCGTACATGCACGACGGACGGTTTGGGACGCTGGAAGAGGTCGTATGCTTTTACAACCAGGGTGGAATTCCGAACCCATACCTGGACAATACGGTGATCCCGCTTGAACTCACCGAGTCTGAACAGCGGGACCTGGTGTCCTTTTTACGATCGCTCAATGGCGAGGGCTGGCAGCACGCGACCGCCCCGACCGAATTTCCTCACTAGAACTCAGGCTGGTCGGAGCGAAGGCCGGGGTCGGCAGACCCCGGCCTTTTTCCTGTTGGATCGGATCCACATTCTTTCCGACATCGTGTAAAGTGACGGACGGCTCGCGCAGAACCCCTCCACCCGGTACCTCAGGCGCAAGAAGGAGTGAGTGTCCGCATGACGACTGTGTATGACTGGATCGACCGCAATATTCTTGAACTGGCTCGTGAGTTTCGCCTCTCCTATCTGCCGCCGCTGATGGTCTATATGGCCGCCGGCATCTCGGGCCTCACCGGCATCGTGGGCACCTTCTTCGTCAAAGATTATCTCGGCCTGTCCGCGGCGTTCCTTGCAGCATTGGGTTTCTGGGCCGGCATTCCCTGGGCGCTCAAAATGCCCTTCGGCCATCTCGTCGATTTGCTGTGGCGCTGGAAGAGCCTCCTCGTGTATTTCGGCGCGGGCGTGATTGCCGTCAGCCTGCTTATCATGGTCGGGCTGATCGGTCATCGCGAGGCGATGACGGCTGTAATGCCTGCCGAAGTCTGGTACGTGCTGAGCGTCCTGTTGGCCCCCATCGGCTATGTGATCCAGGATACTGTGGCCGATGCCATGACCGTTGAGGCGGTACCGAGGATCGATGAGCAGGGCCAACTGTTCGATGAAGCCAGACTCAAGCTCATGCATACCACGATGCAGACGTTGGGCCGAGTGGCCATCATCGGCGGCGGTATTCTGGTCGCGGTGATCAATCTGTATCTCTTCACCGGCGTGGAGAAGCTGCCCCAAGAACAGATCGCCGAAATCTATCAACAGGTGTATTTGATGGCGTTGGTGATCCCGGCCGTGTCGGTTCTGGGGGTGATCGCGGCGTCCGTCTTGCGGGTTCGCGAAAGGCGGCGCCTGTTGCGTCACGGTATGACGGCGGTGCAAGTGGCGGAGGCGATCGATCGGTCCGATGACACCACCAAGCCTAACTGGTGGATTCTGGGCGGCAGCCTGGCGTTCGTGCTCTTCACCCTCACGATCGGATTCGGAGATTTTCCGTACAATGAAGAAATTGTGTTCGCTGGTTCCATGGGGATCGTCTGCCTGTTGATCGTTCGGCTGACGGATGAGCTGGCGCCCGATGCGAAACATGTGCTCCTCGGCACGGCGCTCGTCATCTTCGCCTTCCGCGCCATCCCGGGTCCCGGCGATGGCGCCACCTGGTGGATGATCGACAAACTTGGATTTGATCAGCAGTTTTTATCGGTGCTCTCTCTCATCGGCAGCGCCCTGACGCTCATGGGCATGTTTTTGTTTCGACGCTTTATGGCTGAGCGGTCCATCGCCTACGTGGTGGGGTTCTTGACGGCGGCGGCGTTCCTGTTGGGGCTGCCCATCGTCAGCATGTATTATGGCTTGCACCACTGGACGGCGGCGCTGACCGGCGGCGTGGTGGATGCGCGATTCATTGCCCTGGTCAATACGGCGCTGGAATCCCCGCTCGGCCAAATCTCCATGATTCCCATGCTCGCCTGGATCGCCAATTCCGCGCCGGCGAATTTGAAGGCGACCTATTTTGCCGTCATGGCCTCGTTTACCAACCTGGCGCTGTCGCTGAGCCAGCTCGGCACGAAATACCTGAATCAAGCCTTCGTGATCACCCGGGAAGTGCGCGACCCGGTCACCCACGTGCTTCAAACGCCGGAGGACTACACTCAGCTTGGCACCCTGCTCATCGTACAGATGGTCCTCGGTCTCGCCCTCCCATTTGCCGCGATCGTGTTTACCCGGTTGACGCGTTTTCGGAGTGCTTGAACCAGGGGAGACCGGTTTCGATGAATGCCCTGCAATTCCTCGCGGACCATGGTGCCATGGTGCTCTTCTGGGTGATTCTCGTCGAGCAGGTCGGCGCGCCAATCCCGGCGATTCCGGTCTTGATCGCGGCTGGTGCGCTCGTCGGCGCGGGAAACATGAGTCTCGCCACTGTCCTGCTCGTGCCGGTTGCCGCGTCCCTGCCTCCCGACCTTGCTTGGTATTACCTGGGCCGCTTCAAAGGAGGAAGGGTGCTGGGGTTTCTCTGCCGTCTCTCGCTGGAGCCGGATTCTTGCGTAAGAGACACGGAGAATCTGTTTCACCGGAACGGGCCGCGCGCGCTGTTGTTAGCCAAGTTCATCCCCGGCTTCAGTACGGTGGCGCCGCCGCTGGCGGGAATTGTCGGGATGCCCGCCGGGACCTTCGCGCTCTATGATATTGCGGGCACGTTGATCTGGGCGGCGGTCAGCGCCGGAGTCGGCGCGTTGTTCAGCAATCAACTGGAACAACTTGCCGGACTGTTCGATCAGGCCGGCGGGCTGATGCTCGCGGGCCTGATCGTCGGATTGGCGGGATTCATCGGCTACAAGTTCTATCACCGGCAGACGTTCTTGCGATACCTGCGGATGGCGAAGATATCAGTGGAAGAACTGAAAGCCCGGCTGGATGCGGGTGAGGCGATCAGCGTGGTCGATGTCCGGCATCCGCTCGCCCTGGAGCTCGATCCTGAGACGATTCCAGGCGCGACCAACTTCACATTGGAAGAGCTCGAGCATCGTCATCATGAGATCCCGCGTGATCGAGACATCGTGCTCTATTGCACATGCCCGAATGAAGTCTCCAGCGCGCGGACGGCGTTTCTGTTAAAAAAGAAGGGCATTCACCGTGTACGCCCGCTCGAAGGCGGCCTCGACGCCTGGCGAGCGCGACGGTATCCCGTGGAGCGACGGACGACGATGGTCGCGGGTGGCTGACGGTACATGATGGCGCGGGATTGCAGAGGTGCGCAGCCGGAGACGTGGTTCAGGCTGTGAAAGGAGTGCATGCATGACACGTATGGTGATACCGATGATCGTAGGGCTCGCGCTCGTATCGGGCGGTCATGAAACGGGAGCATGGCAGGAATCGCACCCGGCCGTGAGTGGAACCGCGATCTGGTTGACGAAAGGTCCCTCCAAATCGAAGCCCGGATCGACGAAGTACAAGGTGGTGGGAGTTTTTGAGAGGGCCAAGCAGTTTGTTGGCGGGTCGGCTGTCGCCGACGTGACGAAGCAGGTAGAGTTTGAATTCAGTTGGCCGCTGGAGGAGGGGGCGTCGCCCAAGGTGCTTCCGAATATTCCGACGAAGGCGGAGCACTACCGAGATGGATCGGCGGTCTGTCCGGCACCGATTCTCAAGGGGACCTATGAACATTTTGAGCTCAAGAGCATCACGATGATGGGAATGATGTTCGGCCTCGTGGGTGAGCGGAGCACGCCGGATATGGACGAATATGTCGGGGGTGGGGGCTGCGAAGGCACGCACCCGGTTCCTGGACAGGTTCGCGAGGAACAGATGCTCGTGACGCTCCCACCCGAATTCTTTATGGGCCAGTTACCGAAGGGCCAGGTCTTAAAACAGCACGATCAGGGATGGACCTGGACCTTCACCCCGGTTCAGTGAGAGGGAGGGTACCACGGGATGTTCACTGGAACCTTTCTCTCCTGGCATCCCCTTGACCCATGCGGTATGATGGATACTTCCTCTGTCAGAGATGGAGAGTGAAAGGCGGGAGACGCGGAGAAGGAGACCGATCCATTCATACACGTGTAGCCTCTCACTGTTGACGTCTGACGTGTCACGATCTTGAAGAAAGGGGGCGACCGGTTTCGACGGGGATACTGATGCCATCGTCGCATGTCGAGCTCTCGGGGTCTCGTAAATCCTCCGGGAAAATGCAACTGCCAATCAAGAACTGGCACTCGCAGCTTAATTCGTTAAGCTGAGACGTCGTTCCATCTGAGGCCCGCGGGGGTGGAATGGCGCGATGCAGCGGGCTGGTCCCACGCCGGTGCTCAGCGGCGGGGGACGAGACAATACTGGGCTAGCGGCGATTCTAAGCCTGCCGATAGGCGTGGGTCGTTGCGAAGCTTAAAGAATCGGCTACACATGTAGAAGCGATGAGCCGACGATCTTCGGACAGGGGTTCGACTCCCCTCGCCTCCACCAACTCTGTACGTGCCGCCGGGCTCTTTAGTGAGTACCCTGACAGAGGCCGGCGGGCACGTACGTGAGGGTGGTCTCCATCAGAAAAGCCTTCAGATGGCCTGCGGGTTCCTTTCCGGTCTAGCCTGTTCAAAGCCTGCGTAGAGGGCACTTCCTCACCACCTCATTTTCTCCTGTTGTATCCTCCACGAGCATACAGCCCGCCTTTCGGCGAACATTGCGGTACATTCGATTATTGCCATGCACGAGTGCATCGGCCTTTTCCATTCATCCGGCACGTGTGCTCGAGTGAGAGGAAAGGCTCGCAGCCTGCGGAACTGTTGCCTTGGGTGCGCACTTCGCCTGCTTCCTGTGGTCGTGGCATCCTGCGGCGCGCTGGCGCAGATAGCTCCAGTCAGCGTCGAAATTGTGGAGAATAATGCGCCAGTGCTTAGCCTGGTACAGTTCAGCCGGCTGACTCGTTAATCACCAAAAGCTCAACTTTTCTGCAGATTCTGGTTCCTGTATTCCAGGAGCTTCCCCTTCGACAAAGGCATGTGTTTTGCTGGGACCAGTTGGTAATGTGTTCGTGCTGATCTTCACGGTGAGCCGTGCGAGCGAAGGAGGAGCGAACATAGGACGCGCGCTGTCATACCATGACGCCGTCTCGGCAGACTGAGATCGGGTATGGCGTCGTTGGCCTCGGTATAAGAAACAGGCCAGCGTCGCACCAGCGGTCGGACCCGTCACAGGTTTGAACGAGCCGCGGCTGTGGTTGCGTTGTGGGGAGTCGTTTAAGTAAAATGAGGTAGAGGGGTACACAGTGTTACAGCCTGTAACATAACTAATCACTATGGGAGGTTTCATATGATGGATTCTAAATATGTCAGGTCGGTAGGTATGATGGCAGTGGTCTGTGCTGTACTATCCGCTTGCTCGAGCCTTCCTCAGACCACCCGAACGGCAGCGATCTATGACATTTCCATTACCGATGGGCTCAAAAATGACAATCTGGTCGTTCAGCCGGGAGACGAAATCCGTTGGGTCAACCTGCGGAAGGATACCGCACGAGTCGATATTCCCAATCTGGCTGCTGAAGATTTGGCCTGCCGGCGTGGCTTCTCCAATTGGATGGGACAGCTGAGGGAAACGGCCGAATTAGGCGAGAACGAGACGGCCTCCTTATGCTTCAAGAAGGCCCAAATCATCAATTACAACGTGCGAGCGGAAACCGCTCTGGGTGGTGGGATGAAGATCATGCCCGGTACCATTCGGATTGATAATGCCATGCCTAGATAGGGGTCCGCGAATCGCGAGACGCGAGTGATCCAGGCGTTTTCCGAGCCGTTCACGCGTGACGGGCGATTTAGACCGGTTGGTGTTGTCCTAAGGACTCACGCGAACGACCCAGCGCGGATTCATCCCCCCGTAGCGATGATCGGCGCTGGGTCACTAGCCCATCCATGATTGGGAGTTTCATAACCCGTTGCTTCCGATCATTCCGTCTCCTCCAGGTAGCGAAAAGGGTGTTTTTTGAGGCGTTGCGATGCGCGTCTCGTATGGCGGCATTCAAGGTCCTCGCGCTGGTGTGCCCGGTTCGCCCGACGTCGGACCTTGAGAAAGATAAGAATCCTGTTTACGGCATGCGGTGTGTTCGATCGCGTCCGGGCCAACACATCACATCAAACTCGAAAATGAGCGCTCCTGCCTGCTGTCTCGAATCTCCCCACGTCTTGTGTCCGGTTGCGTAACGGGGTCTTTCGCAGAGTCCCGCGAGATTGGCAACGAGCTGCTTCTGATCGTTGGTGATTCGGTTGTAGAATCGGTGCCCGCTGAAGATCGGTGTCAGTGGCAGCACGAGTTCGCCAGACACATCATTGTGAATATCTTCGGCGGGGTGATTGTGACTGGGAGACCTACCTAGCCCAATCCTGAGTTCGGTGTGACCAACAGAGGCGGCGGTCGGGTCAGAAGCGCGGGCAGAAGTCCGTGATCCTGAAGGCGTCACCCGTTGACGTGGACACCTCGGTCACCAAGATGTTCGTATTCGGGAGGTAGCGCTGCGTCGTCTTGACTTGAGTGGACCTGGTAGGGCTTGATAGGGAAAAGTGCCCACCTTCTGGATCGAGAATTCGACCAAAGACCGGGTCGCTATCTGGTCTCGGCAGGCAGAGCCAGTCTACGGATCCGCTCTCATGGATATGCGCGGAGACATGGCAATTACCGATGAGTCCGTAGGGGTACATGCCCCAGACCATAAAAGATTGTTATCCCCAAAGTAAACTGCAGGAGCGATCATGCGTCTGTCCCTCCGGTTTATCCTTCCCCTCTTGCTGGTCTTGGCCGCCGTGGCCTATGGCGTCGTGCCCCTGGTCGATTCACTCACGCTGAAGTGGTTCACTCGGGACCTCGAAAGTCGATCCAAATTGCTGGCCAGCACGATGGAAGTGCCGCTGTCGGATCTCGTCGTCTCTCGCTCGCGCACGAAGATTTTCGCGTATTTTCACAAAGTCATTCAGGACGAGCGGCTGTATGCGTTGGGTTTCTGCGATACCCAGCAACATTTGCTCTATCAGACCCTGACCTATCCGGATCAGTTGTCATGCGAAAGTCTGGCGCACCTGGCGCCGGGTTCGTCGGAAGTTGTCGAGTTTCCACAAGGGCCGTTGCACGTGGTCGTAGCGACGATTCAGTCCGGCGGCAAGGTGCAAGGCCGGTTGATGCTGATCCACGACATGAGTTTCGCGCATCAGCGCAGCGCGGATACCAGGTGGTATATTTTTTATCTGTTCGTCGGGCTGGCGTCGGTGATCTCAGCGGTGACGGTGCTCGTCGCGGAGCTCAGTTGGCGAGGCTGGGTGGCCGGTGTGCGGGCCATGCTGACGAATACCGGGCTGCCGCCGGAATCCGGTCAGGCCCATTCACCGGAGTTGCATCCGGTTGCGCAGGATCTCCATGCGCTGGTGCGGGAATTGGAAGCCGATCGCCGGATGCGCGATGAAAGTCAGATTACCTGGACCCCCGCCAGTCTCAAAACGATTCTGCATGAGCACCTCGCGGGTGATGAAATTCTCATTGTCTCCAATCGGCAACCCTACATCCACAATCGACGAGATGAGAAGATCGAGGTGCAAGTGCCGGCCAGCGGGCTGGTGTCTGCTCTCGAACCGGTGATGCGCGCGTGCTCGGGTGTGTGGATCGCCCACGGCAACGGCTCGGCCGACCGTGACGTCGTGGATAGCCGCGATCACGTTCGCGTCCCGCCGGACCACCCGTCGTACGATATTCGTCGTATCTGGATGTCGCCCGATGAGGAATCCGGGTTTTACTATGGATTCTCCAATGAGGGGCTGTGGCCGTTGTGCCACAACGCGCATGTGCGTCCGACGTTCCGGACGTCTGATTGGGAACAGTATGTGGCCATCAACCAGCGGTTCGCGCAGGCGGTGGTGGAAGAGGCCAAGACGGATGATCCGGTGGTCCTCGTGCAGGATTATCACTTTGCGCTGCTCCCGAAGATGGTGCGTGAGAAGCTGCCCAACGCGACCATCATCATGTTCTGGCATATTCCCTGGCCCAACTCCGAGAGCTACGGCATTTGTCCATGGCGGCAGGAAATTCTCGAAGGGTTGCTCGGCAGCAGCATTGTCGGGTTTCACACCCGTGAGCATGGAAATCATTTCTTGTCGTGCATCGATCGCAGCCTGGAGGCGCGCATCGACCGCGATATGTCCACCGTCTCCTACGGCGGACGGCTCACGGCGGTGAACCCCTATCCGATTTCCATCGAGTGGCCCTCGCGTTGGTTGGCGAACCAGCGGCCGGTGCCTGAGTGCCGGGAGCGTATACGCGAGCGCCATGCCATGGGGTCGGATCGGCTGCTGGGGATCGGTGTGGATCGGTTGGACTACACGAAAGGCATCATTGAACGCTTCCTCGCAGTCGAACGATTATTCGAACTGCAGCCCGAGTGGGTCGGCAAGTTTTCCTTCGTGCAGATCGCGGCGCCGAGCCGGACGAACATCGATCAGTACCAGCATTTTCACGAGCAGGTCCATGCGACGGCCACACGCATCAATACGCGATTCGGGCGCGAGGGGTATGAGCCGATCGTGTTAAAAGTGAAGCATCACGAGCCTCCGGAGGTGTATGAATACTACCGGGCTTCCGAGCTCTGTTTCGTCACGAGTCTTCATGACGGCATGAATCTAGTGGCCAAGGAATTTATTGCGGCGCGCGACGACGAACAAGGGGTGTTGATCCTCAGCCAGTTTACCGGGGCTGCGAAGGAGTTGCCCGAGGCGCTGGTGGTGAATCCCTACGATGTCGACCAATGTGCGGCGGCGTTGCATATGGCGCTCTCTATGACCCCGAAGGAACAGCGCGCCCGCGTGCGGAGCATGCGCGGATTGATTCAGGAGTTCAACGTGTATCGATGGGCCGGACGCATGTTGATGGACGCGGCACGGATGCGCCGTCGCATTCGCGTGATGAGGCAGGTAGGACAAGCCTCGGAAGGGGGGCGGTAATCGCACCATGCGGGACGTGTTCAGCACACCGGGCAAGCGTCTTCTCGACCACCTGGCCGGTCAGGCCGAGGCGCTGTTTGCCTTCGATTTCGACGGCACGCTGGCACGGATCCTTCAGGATCGGCATGCCCCAGGCCTCACGCAACCCACTCGGGATGCCCTCTACGCCCTGGCCGTCAAGGCGCCGACGGCGGTCATTTCCGGACGTTCACTCGCCGATCTCAGGCCCCGCGTGGAGGGCATTCCGGCACACCTCGTCGGCAATCACGGGCTTGAAGGGCTCCATACGTCGGAGCGGGTCATGCATCAGGCTCGAGAGTGCTGTCGCGCGTGGCTCAAGGCGGTGTCGAACGATGAGGGAAGCCTGGCGCGGGTCGGAGTGGTGGTAGAGGACAAAACCTATTCGCTCACGTTTCACTATCGGCAAGCCGGCTCGCCGGCGGTCGCACGCGAGGCGATCCTTCATGCGGTCTCGACATTAGCTCCAGCGCCGAGGCTGGTGTTGGGCAAAGCGGTGGTGAACGTCATTCCGTCCGGCAATCTGCACAAGGGGTCGGCGATGTTGGAATTGATGCACCAGCTCAAAAGTTCTAGCGCTTTGTATGTGGGCGACGACGATACCGACGAAGATGTGTTTTCGTTGCCGGATGAACGCATCGTTTCGGTGCGCATCGGAAAGAAAACGGCGTCTGCCGCACAATGGTATCTTACACGGCAGTCACAGATCGGACTTTTGCTGCGGTATCTCGCCCGGGCGCGCAGCCGAGCCCTCTCGACTTAGCGGAATACGGAACAAGTCTGCTCGCGGCGTGCGCGATCTTCGTGAAGCGTTTTTCGTCTGGGACCGCAGCCTGTTAGGCTTCCTGCGCGGCCACTCCCTTTTGGTACCGCCCATAGACGTAGACGGGAATATTCAGGTCTTTCAAGATTTGCTGGAGCAAGGGGTACACCTTCTCCCAGTCCAACCCTCCGACTCCCGTTGCCAAGCGAGGCAGTGCCACGCTCTTTACCTGATGTGCCAGGAGTTCCCGCTTTAATTCTTGAAGGGCATGATTGACGTTGGGTAGGGTGGCTTTTCCAGGACGATCCTGATCGTCGGCGGGTGCTTCTTGCGTAAACAGATTGATGATGACCGGTGAATTCGGTCCTTTCCACGACCAGGCGCCGCCTGGTTTGGGATTGTAGGTCTGGCAGTAGTGGCGAAAATCCTTATACATTCCCGGCCACCGCTCACGAAGCGCCAGCGCCAACCCCTGCTTGAAATTATCGTGCGGGGCAATACCGTGCGCGATCGCGCCGGCGGTGGATAACAGGATGTCTCCGGACACTTCCTTAAGCATGAGTGACGCCTCCTTGATGACAGGACGGGTTGTTTCTTATCACATAAGGCTGCGTCCTCCTCAATCAATGGCTCGGAGAAAGAAATGTTCTCCGTAGCCAGGAGCGCGACTACGGTCATCGCCATTGAGGCGTGTGCCATGAGATGATGCGCGCGCAGTCATACCGACAATCGTTCACCGAATGCCTGTGCTCCGTGGGGGCCTAAGGATGACTTCGGGACAGTCGGCGTCACGCCTGAGGAGCGGCAACATGTGCGGCAACAGAGCGTCGTTGTTGTTAAAGGAAGGCACCACATGAAGACACCATTTGTGGAGGGGGATGAGATGGAGGCCTATCGCATCAAGCCCGGTTGTCGACTGGCGCTGAAACGATTCGATCCCGATGACACGGGAGCGTACAAGAAGAATGAAGATGGAAAGGCCAAGGCCAAAGCGGCGGCGGCCGAACTTATCGCGGCACTCGATCAAATGCAGGAGCGCCTGTACGCGAACGGCACACGCGCGTTGTTGATCGTGCTGCAGGGCATGGACACCAGCGGCAAGGACGGTACGATACGAAGCGTGATGTCCGGGGTCAATCCGCAAGGCTGCAAGGTCGTGTCGTTTAAAACGCCTTCCGCGGAAGAGCTGGCGCATGACTTCCTCTGGCGCGTGCATCAGAAAGCACCCGCCAAGGGCCTGATCGGGATTTTCAACCGTTCGCATTATGAAGACGTGCTGATCACGCGGGTTCATGGCTGGGTCTCGGACAAGGTGGTAAAACGCCGATTTGATCAGATCAAGGAATTTGAGGAACTGCTCACCGAGAGTGGGACGGCGATTCTGAAGTTTTTTCTCCATATTTCGAAGGACGAACAGAAGGAGCGGCTGGAGGCCCGCATTTGCGATCCGGAGAAGCGTTGGAAGTGGAATTCAGGGGACCTGGAAGAGCGGAAGCTGTGGGACGACTATATGACGGCGTTCGAGGAGGTCATCGCGGCGACCAGCACCGACCAAGCGCCCTGGTATATCGTGCCGGCAAATCGGAAATGGTATCGCAATCTCGTGGTGGCGGAGGTGGTCGTCCAGGCGCTTGCGGCGATGAAGCTCTCTACCCCTCCGGCTCCCAAAGGGGTGAACTTTAAGAAGCTAAAGATCACATAGTGGGCGTCTGTTCGGATGACGAGGGAACCGGATGCCCTAGGCTGGTGCCGGGGACGACTCTCGGCTACACTGCGGGGGCTTCAGAGGCGCTTCGCTGATCAGGAGGGTGCATGATGCGGAGAATGGGGCCGATCGTGGTTGCGACCGTTGCATTGAGTCTCGCTCCGTTCCCGGTCCACGCCGGTGATTTTGAAGGTGTGCTCCATATGACGACCAGCCACGCGGAGACCGGCATGAAGAGCGCGATGGACTGGTACCTCAAGGGTGACAAGGCCCGTATGGAAATGTCACGCGCTGAGGGGCAAACGAATGTCATGATCTTCGACGCCAAGACCAGGACGATGCAGATGGCGATGCCCGGGCAGAAGTCCTATATGGAATTCAGTCTGGAGGGTGACCGCGGGGGACATCTCAAGGAGGCGCTTGACCAGCAGACTGTCGAACGAACGGGAAAGACCGAGAAGATCGCCGGACACACCTGTGAGATGTGGCGCATCACCGACAAGGACCACAATCGACTGAAGAGTACCGTCTGTGTGGCCAAGGGATTCGGACAAGCCGCCACCTTCTGGATCGATCCGAAGGAAGCCCAACGGACTGCACGGCCGAGTTGGATGAAGCAGCTTGCCGAGGAGGGAGGATTCGGCCTCCGGAGCATTCAATACGACGAGGCGGGTCAGGAATCCATGCGCATGGAAGTGACGAGCATCGACAAGAAGCGCTTGGACGCCGACCTGTTCACCTTTCCTGCCGACTGGGCGAAGCAGGACATGTCGGCGATGCAAGAACGGATGAAAGCGATGCGCGATCAGCAGGGAAAGGGTGCCCCTGATTTTTCCAAGATGATCGAGGACATGAAGAAGCGCAAAGCCAGACGTGGCGCAACGGGTGACACGGCCGGAGAGGGCGATCAGCCGCCGGATATGAAAGAGCTCATGAAGCAGTTCGGCGAGATGATGAAAAAGCAGCAGTCACAACCGCAGGGCGAGCGGTAATTCCGCGCGTCAGCAGTGAAGGGAGCGCGATATGCGTGCTGTCATCCTCGGTTTGATGGGAAGCATTCTGCTGACCGGTGTTTCGTCGGCGAGTGACTTCGAGGGCATCATACTCTTGAATGAGACGAGTGGCGGGACCACCATGCAGCAGCAATGGTTTCTGAAAGGAGACACGTTGCGGTTTGAAGAAGCCGGTCCGGATGCGGGGAGAGCGGCCATGATCTTCGATGCGAAGAAGAAGGTGATGTACAGTATCCAGCACGAAGAAAAAATCTATATGGAGATCTCCACCGACGAGACGTCCAAAGCGACGCCGGATGCGCCCGACGACATCGTGGTCGCCAAGACGGGGAAAAGCGACAAGGCCGCCGGGTATTCATGCGAGATCTATCATACGAGGGACAAGTCGGACGGCAGTACCGGCGAGCTCTGTATCGCGAAGGGGATCGGCAATACGGCCATGTTCGGGATGATGAGCGCGCAGGCGGGAGGATCCTCGTTGTTGCCGGGGTGGATGCGTGAGATGTTTAAGGACGGCGGGTTTCCAATCAAGGGTGTGGATCGTGATGCCAAGGGGCAGGAGGAGGCTCGTTGGGAAGCCGTGAAAATCGAAAAGAAACGTCTCGACGACAAGCTGTTCCTTCCTCCCGCCGACTATAAGAAGCACGACATGGCTGTCATCAGGCAGCAGTTCGGCAACGCGATGCGGCAGGAGCAATCGGTGGAAAAGAAGGAACGTGGCCTGCCGCCGGGTTTGAGCGGTCGCGGTCGGTGAGTCCATGGTCGGGCCACCACGAGCTTCCACGTATTGACAGAATTTTCCAGGAAGCGTAGATAGGATTTGCGGCCCGATTCTAACGTGATAGCTGGGAGACCGGACAGACCGCGCGGCTGCCGTCTAGATCTCCCAGGGATTCCCCAACAGAGAGGAGGGTGGATGATGAACGATGCGACTCCACCTGGCCTGTATGGCCTGCTGAGCTGAAAGCGAGCGTCTCGCCGGTTCTGCGGGCCGGTTCTGCATCGGCTATGTCACGCGACATGAAAGACGCACGATGGTTCATCATGGCGTCATGCTTATGACCGAAGAGCCGGCTTCCGATATGAAAACGTTGCCTGTTGAGGAAAGACCGTTTTCCATCCGGCGAGAGGTGACCACCGCTTAATCGACTCGGTGGGTCTCCGCGGGCCGCCACATCACTTACAGCACTCGGCGTCCTAAGCGCCACGCGCGGGCTCCTGTCAAAGCAGGGGCCCGTGTTGTATGGTCGCTTTGGCAGGATGTCGCGGACCGGTACGTATACCTAGGGTATATTTTTTTGTTGACAGGATTTTCTAAGAGGCGTAAGAGGAAGATGTGTATTCCAAGGGCTGTGTTAACCGTGACGAGGCGATGGGCAGTGCGCGCCTGTTCCGGAGATCTCGCCACTCCTCAATCGGGGAGGTTTACACATGGAAGAACTTACGCCGCCGGACTAGAATGGCCCGCAGAGTTGAGGGCCGGCTAATCGTCGGTCGTGTTTGACGATCCTTCGCTGGCTTGTGCCTCTTGGCACTATCCGATGACAGGGTAATAGCCACCAAAAAAGAAGGACTCGGACCACACACGAGGCACACAAGAATCCTGGGATAGCTTATCCCCCGACGACCATCCTGACGCCCCGTCTTCTCGAACGGGTCCCGTGTTCTGACAACATAATCAGCTTTCGGCGTCCCAAGCGCCATTCACGGGCGACCTCCCACCGCAGTGTAGGGTCGCCCGTGGCATTTTGTGCGCTTGTTTCCACCGTTTTCCGCTCTTGTTCCTCTCTTCCTCGGTGTCCAACAATCGCTTCGGCTTCCGTTCTCAACCAGGTCCAGTGCCTGCAGGCGCCGTACGTCAGTTCTTGACGTGTTGGTTCACGAAGATTTCATCGGCCACCCTGCCACATTGGTCGGAGCCGTGCGGTACGAGTTTGAATTTCATCCTCCTTGCCTGGTTGCAGGCTTGCCTGATCAAGCCGAGCGTAGATGGGGGCACCCCATGGTGCTCAGATTGAACTCGGCGTCTGGAGTTTCGCCGGTATGGGTCACGGTGCGATGCAGGGCTTCCGGGGCGTGGTCAGATGCGGTCCGGGAAGTCGGAGACGATTCCATCTACGCCCATGTCGCGCATGCGATGAATGTCGCACGGATCGTTGACGGTGTAGGTGAAGACCTGCCGTCCGAGGTTGTGGTAGGTCTGAAGCAGTATGGGGGTGACGGTCGAATAGTGGAGTCCGACATAGGAGGCGTTCATGGCGACCACATCCGCAACAGGATCCCGAGGGAGGCGGCGCGGCTGCAAGACCATGATCTTCGATTTTGGATCGGCGTGCCGCACGCGGTGCAACTCCGCGACCAAAAATGACGCATAGATCAGCAGGCCGGAAAATCCGCTGCGTTTCACGATGGCACAAGCTTCATTTCCGATCCCCTCTATCTTTAGTTCGAGAATCATGCCGATAGCCCCTGTGGCGATCTCCAGGGCTTCCTCCAACGTGGGAATGCGTTGCCAATTGCCGGCATCAAGCCGTTGTATCTGTTCAAGTGACATCTGAGCCACATGACCGGCCTTGTTGGTGGTGCGATCAATGGTGTCGTCGTGCAGCAACACCAGATGACCGTCGCTGGTTTCGCGTACGTCGACTTCAATGAGATCTGCGTGAAACGATCGTGCTTTCCAAATAGCGGCGAGGGTATTTTCAGGGGCGTGGCCGGCAGCTCCCCGATGACCGATGCGAAGGACGGAAGCGATAGCGACCTCGCGTGAGATGGCCTGGAGGGCCCTCCCTGGTCCTGCGCGGCTCGGTTCCGGGGGAGGGGCTTTCTTTTCTAATCCCACTTCCCTACCATATTTCGCGGATCTCTGCAAAGCAGGCCAAGAAAGTCGGACCGTCCGCTCAAATGGTGACGGTTTGAGAGCGAACGAGTACGCGGAACAGGTTCCCCCTACCGGTGACTCCTCTGTGAGTTGCCCTGTATGAAAGGAGGGCTCCATGCTTGTGCAAGATGTGATGTCTACGGGTGTGGTCTCGGCCAGGCGAAACGAATCCGTCCGTTCTGTGGTGACCAAGATGCTCAGTCGTCATTGCGGCGCGATTCCGGTCGTGGAGGACGGCGAGCTCTTAATCGGTATGGTGACATTGCGCGATGTGCTGATTCCGCTTTACCCCAATTACGGTGAGTATATTCATGACAACGTGCACAGCCGGGATTTTGTTGAGATGGAAGAGGGGTATGCGGACGTGTTGTCTCAACGGGTGGAGGAGGTCATGAGCCTGAATCCGCTCACGGTGACGCCACGGACCCCGGTGTTGGAAGCCGCGTCTTACATGGGTGTGAAGAATTTTCGCCGGATCCCGGTGGTCGAGAAAGGGACTTTGGTCGGCATGGTCAGCGTGGGCGACATCAATCGCGGATTGTTCTTCGAGAGAGGACATGCCGCGCTGGACCAGCAGAGGACCGCACAACCGTCAGGGCGGTAGGGCGGTTGCGAGACGGAACGAGCAGCTCGTAGAATAGCCCCTTGTGAGTACCATTGACGGTTGTGACCGTTCGTGAAGGAGATGTCATGAGTCTGGCCGATAATAAATGCATTCCTTGTCGAGGCGGGGTCCCTCCCCTCCCTGCGGATCGTACACAAGCCTTGCTGCAAGAATTGGGAAAGGGGTGGTCGCTGAATGCCCAAGGCCATCTCGAACGGCTCTATACGTTCAAGGATTTTGCGCAGTCGTTGGCGTTTACGAACAAGGTCGGTGCGGTGGCCGAAGCCGAGGGCCATCATCCTGACCTGTATGTAGCCTGGGGCAAATGTAAGGTAGAGATCTGGACGCATAAGATCAATGGGCTCACGGAGAGTGATTATTATCTCGCCGCCAAGGTGGACCGCGAGTTTGAACCGTTCCGGGCGGTGGCCGGCTGAATAATCCATGTGCGGTGCGATGACCATCGAGGTTTCCCATGAGTGACAGGGCTCAGGTGGCGCTCGTCAACATGCCCTTCAGCTATTCGAAGTATCCCTCTATTCAATTGGGGACGCTCTCCGCGTTGTTGAAATCGAAAGGCATCGGAGTCGATTGTCATCACCTCAATGTGCGTTTCGCACACAAGATCGGGATTCCTCTGTACGAATCGATTTGCGAGAAACGCGCCCTTTTCGGCGAGTGGCTGTTCTCTTATCTGCTGTTTCGCGATAACCCCAAGCGTGCCGAATATCCGCGAGTGTTCAAGCCGGTGTTCGAACAGATTTCAAGGGAGAGCGGCCAGCCGATCTCGTTCTTCGAGGAGATGGCCATGCGGACGGCGCCGCAATTCTTGACCGGGGCAATGACCGGCATCGATTGGGGACGGTACAAGATCGTCGGATTTACGTCCACGTTCGATCAAAACGTAGCCAGTCTGACCCTGGCGAAGCTCATCAAGGATTTGTACCCGGACGTGACGATCGTCTTCGGTGGCGCCAACTTCGACGGAGAGATGGGTCTGGAATATTTTCGGGCGTTTCCATTCATCGACCATGTGGTCGTCGGTGAGGGTGAGGTGACGTTTCCTGCGTTGGTGAACCATCTCTTGAGTGGATCGACCGGCGCCTGTCCGAAAGGCGTGACCTATCGGCACAATGGCGAGGTCCGCTTCGACCCGAACCCTACCCTGTTTACGGAGTTTGCTCACACCGGTCCACCGGACTACGACGACTATTATCATCTCCTGGCTGAACTCGGCACCGAGGCCTCACGTGGCCTGGATCGCATTCTGTTGTATGAGGGATCTCGCGGTTGTTGGTGGGGCGAGAAACACCATTGCACCTTCTGTGGCCTGAATGCACAAAGCATGAAGTTCCGGGCCAAGTCGTCGGATCAGGTCGCTCGCGAGATGGCCTATCTGTCGAGTCGTTACGATACGACGCGGTTCCGTCTGGTGGACAACATTATCGACATGAAGTATGTCGAGAACCTGTTCGGCACCTTTGCTCAGGAACGCCGCGATCTCGATGTGTTCATCGAAACCAAGAGTAATTTGCAGAAACACCAGATCCGCCTGCTTGCCGCCGGCGGGGTGAAGTGCATGCAGCCCGGGTTAGAGAGCCTGAGTCAGGCTCAGTTGCGCGCGATGGACAAGGGCGTGACTCCCATGCAAAACCTGGTGTGCTTGAAGTGGTGTTATTACTATCGCGTGGTCGTCTCCTGGAATATTCTTTTGGGGTTTCCGGGTGAGACCAACGACGACTATCGCCGGCAAATCGAGTTGCTCCCGTCACTGTTCCATCTGCAGCCGCCTGAGGGGACCGGGAAGTTCTGGCTGGAACGGTTCAGCCCCTACTACACACGCCCGCACGAGTATGGGATTCGAATCACCAGCCCTGGGCTGGCGTATTCGCATGTCTATGATTCACGGCAGGTGGACCTTATGAAAATCGCCTACGATTTTGAGTATGAGCTTGATCAATGGCCGGTGGATCCGCACGTATACCAGGAATTGGTCGGGACCGTGGAAGAATGGAAGCAGCGAGCCGCCTCGGCGGACAAACCCTTCCTCTACTATTCCAAGGCATTCGACTATGTGACGGTGTATGACGGGCGCACGACGACCCCGACGCGCGAACGGTTCGATTGGCCGGCGGCCCTGTTCATCGATGCATGCAACGAGGCGCCCAAATCAATGGAGCAATTGCGGACCGCGTGTCGGGAACAGCGCAACGGAGATGACGTGTCGGAGGCCGTGATGCAGGAATCACTGACTCGACTGACGGCGAAGCGGATTCTCTATGAAGAGCGGGGAAAGTACTTCACTCTGGCGATTCCGGAGCATCCCTACTACTGAACGGCGTCTGCAGTCTCTTCGGCTGGGCTCCCCTCCCCTGCATCTCCCCTACATCGAGAGTTTCTCGGCGACATTTCTCATTTGCACGCCGTGCACAAGTGACGCGCCGCCGCGGATCGCACAGGCGACGTGGACCGCTTCGGTCATTTCTTCGGTATTCGACCCCTTTTCCAGGCAGGCCTGTGTGTAGGCATCGATGCAGTAGGGGCACTGGACGGCATGGGCCACTCCCAGCGCGATCAATGCCTTTTCTCGCTCCGTCAGCGCCCCTTCCGCAAAGACGGCGCTGTAATAACTCATGAATTTTTCCCACAAGACCGGGTTGTCTTTCCCCATGTCTCCGAATTTTCCGAGATCCTTGGAATGGTAATAGGTGTCCATGGGATAACCTCGCAGGATGAGTTGGGTGTGGTGCGTCTTCGAGACGAATCGGCGAGCGCTTCTTGTGAGCGGCTCTTCAGCGAGCAGGTGCGTTATGCGTTCCCAGGTGGGGACGGTTCAGCCTCGCCGAGGGCCTGCGAAAATCGGTGGCCGACGATGGTCGTGACCTTGCTCATCAGTTCGCCGAGCTCTTTCCACTCCTCCGCGCTCAAGTCGGCTTTGATCTGAGGGTGGAGGGCCCACTCGGCATTGACGAGTTGCCCTTTTCGCGACACGTGCACGTGTAAGAGTTCGACGTCCCAGACGTCCTGCGGGTTGGCCGGCGAGGCGGCTGGTTTTTGCGGAGGAACTTGGCTTGCCATGATACGTGCGCTCCTTCGATCATACATGTGAGGCGGCATGATACCGCATCAAAGATCGCACTGTACATGGCATGGCCGGCGAAGGTCATCCATGACCGCGAAGAATTGCGGCGAGGAGCCAGCGGACAGCAATCCCGATCAGTGATGGCCGGAGGTCTGATTGAGCGCGTGAAGCAAATGATCGTGAATCTGTCCGTTGGTGGCAACCAGTTCTTGCCCATAGAGTGAGAACCTGTCCTTGGTAAACCCGGACACCGTTCCACCCGCCTCTCGAAGAATGACGATTCCCGCTGCCATATCCCATGGGCTCAATTTGACTTCCCAATATCCGTCGAATCGGCCGGCGGCCACATAGCAGAGATCCAGCGCGGCTGAACCGGTGCGTCGAACGCCTTGCGTACAGAGCGAGATGCGGGAAAAGTGATCGAGATTGTTGTTGGGCGTCTCGCGGATGTTATAGGCAAAGCCGGTGACCAGCAGCGATTGTTCAAGTGTTTCAATGGTGGACACGCAAAGTCGCTCGCCGTTCAGGTATGCCCCCTGCCCCATCACTCCGGTAAACAATTCTCGACGCACCGGATCCAGCACCACACCTACGATACATTCTCCGTCGCACTCCAGGCCGATTGAGACGGAATAGAACGGGAAGCCGTGGGCGAAGTTGGTCGTGCCGTCCAGAGGATCGACAATCCATTGATATCGCGAGTTCGTGGCCCCATCTGCTCCGCGTTCTTCGGCCAAGATGCGGTGAGAAGGGTGGGCGGCGAGAACCGTGCGCACGATGCTGTCTTCGGCACGTCGATCCGCATCAGTCACGAGGTTGATGGCCGCCTTATAGTCGATACGAAAGCCGGATCGGGCATGTTCGAGGAGGACCGCTCCGGCTGCTTCAGCCGCTCGGATCGCTGTCGCAAGATATAGGGAGCAGTCTGCCGTAGAGGGAATCCGTGGAGTCTGCATAGAAGCGGCATACTAGCACGACTGGAGCTCATGGCCGCAAAGACTTCTTTTTGGTCATGGCAGCGCATTGTAAAGTGTTGATAAACAACGATTCACAAAACGCTTGTTCTTGTATGGCAAGGCTTGGCCAGGCATTGTATGCATTCGGCTTCTGCACGCGTATAATGCGATCAAATAGTTGTTTTGAGTGACTTGACAGAAAATGATTCACTTGCTATAAAGCAAGTATGCTTTATTGAGGACTTGCTTGTGGAAGAATTGACCGACATCCTGGTTGGCCTTGAACAACGGATCAGCGCTTACCGGAACCGCTACCAAGAGCTTGAGAAAAAAAGGCGTCGTCTCGACGATGAGATCGCCATGATCAAGAAGTACTTGGAGCTGGCGGAAACGCTGTATCGTGTTGAGGCAGATAAGGCCAAGTTGGCGAGTCTTTCCAGTCAGATTATCACCGACGAAAAAGGTATTCGCCCATTGCCTGTCACCGACGTGACGGACCAGTCGCGAGAGATCTTGCTGGGGAAAAGCAAGTATGTCGGGAAGAGTGTTCCGGAGGCCGCCTTTCAGATTCTTCGAGAAGCCAGTCGAGCGATGCATGCGAAGGAGCTCTTGCAGCGTCTGTTGGAGGGTGGTTTGCAGATTAAGGGCAAGACGCCGCTGACGTCGGTCGCGACGTCATTGAAGCGAGATAAGCGGTTCCAGAAGGTCGGACCGAATACGTTTGCAGTGATGACTCAGGAATTAACAGCGGTCGTGTAAGCGGGCGGAAGAAGTTCACGTCAACTCTAAAAGTGTGAAGGGAGGTGAGAGTCTTGGCAACGAAGAAGGCAGCGAAGAAACCAGCGAAGAAGGCAGCGAAGAAGAAGTAAGTCCCACCAGGATTTACACGCCGGGGGTAAGGCCACTTACCTCCGGCGTTTTTTTATGCCCATGAACAGCCATGGCCTGCTTGGATCAGAGGCTATGGGAAGTTGGTCCCGCGAGATGGAGGATGCTTAGGGGAAGCAATTAGACTGCAAGGGATGGCGCCGGGCGGAGGAGCCCGATCGATGTGCGGGATTCGGATGCAGGAACGGAATGTTCCCCGGTGATGAGTGCCCACTTGTCGCGCTGAACGAGGATTTGCTCAACGAGTCGAGTATGCATCGCATGGCCTGACCGTTCGGCAACGATATGGCCGATGAATGGGAAGCCAAGAAGCGCAATATCACCGATCAGATCCAGGACCTTATGCCGGACGAACTCGTTGGGGAAGCGCAGGCCCGATTCATTCACCACGCCTTCTTTGGACAGGACCACCGTGTTATCGAGTGTCCCGCCTTTTCCAAGCCCTCTCGCCCACAGCGCTTCGACTTCATGCAAGAACCCAAACGTGCGAGCCGTTGCGATATCTTGCTCGAATGCCGATGCGGAGCAGGTGTAGGTGTAGGACTGGGTTTGGATCAACGGATGATCGTAGTGAATCGAATATGTGATCTTTGGGGTGGATGATGGTTCGATCCTGACGCGGCGAGGTCCATCAACGACTTCAATGGGTTGCGTAATTTTCACGTAGGATTGGCGACGGGTCTGCGGAATCACGCCGGCGGTGCGGATGAGGCGCACGAACGGGCTTGCGCTGCCGTCCAGAACGGGCACTTCCCCCGCGTCGACTTCTGCGTAGACGTTGTCGACTTCCATGCCGACCAAGGCTGACAGGAGGTGTTCGATCGTCTTCACCTGATGGCCGTTGACGCTGATCGCGGTGCAGAGTTCGGTCGGGACTTTGTTAGAGACGGCGGCAGGGAGGAGAGTCTCCCCAGATCCGTTACGATAGACGAACACAATCCCAGTATTGGGGGGAGCTGGGCGAAGTGTCAGCGTGACCGGTTGGCCTGAGTGAAGCCCGACGCCTGAACAGGAAACTGAAGATCCGATCGTTTGCTGAAACCGCACAGTGCCTCCTCCGTAGTGTGTACCTCGATGTGAGCAATGCTTGTGCCAGGCACGTTATTACTCGCAACGTATTGATAAATAAATGTATCGATGTGATGGTTCGAAATACTCACTGTTGTGAAATAAACACAATTGTATCGTTTGTTGAAGCGGGAGAGCCACTGAAATGGTTGGTTTTCAATAGGTTACCCGACTGTTTCCGGTAAGGCAATAGCAAGGGCCATCAATCTTCCACATCAAGACCGAGATCAATATGCTTCTCCTTGTGACCGCCGACCAATCTCCGCTAGGGCCTCGGTTCCAGTTCGATGAGCCCTTTGCGGATGGCTAGAATCGCCGCTTGGGTTCGGTCATACACCTGGAGTTTATGGAAGATATTGCGAACGTGATTCTTGACGGTCTTTTCGCTTAAGTCCAAGTTGTTGGCGATTTCCTTGTTGGTTTTTCCGTCGGCAACAAGCCGTAGCACCGTGATTTCCCGCTCAGTCAAATCGTGCTCGACCCAAGACGGCTTTTTCCCCTTCTTCTGGGACATGAGGGAAAACTCGGCCAGGATCTTACTGGCGACCGAGGGATGAATGAGAGATTCGCCTCGGTAGATGGCACGGATAGCAGCGACGATTTGCGACGATTCCGAGTCTTTCAGAAGGTAACCCGTCGCGCCGGCTCGCACGAGATCGAAGATATATTGTTGCTCTTCGTACATGGTCAGAGCCACGATACCCATGTGAGGGAATTCCCGCTTGATTTGTCGGGTGGCTTCGATGCCGCCCATCCGGGGCATGCTGACATCCATGAGGATGACGTCCGGCATCAGAGTCTTAGTTTTCTCCACGGCTTCCGCACCGTCTTGCGCTTCGCCGACGACGTTGATGTCGTCTTTGGTCTTGAGAATGGCCGCAAGGCCTTCACGAACCACACGATGGTCATCGGCGATCAGGACCTTAATTTTTTCCATGACGAATCGTCTCCTTGTCGGCTAGTGGGATTCGCAGCACGATTCGTGTGCCGCGCCCTTTCTTCGAATCAATCGTGGCTTCTCCGCCCACAAGTCGTGCGCGTTCCAAGATGCCACGAATACCGAAGTGATCCCACTTTTCGGGATCGCGAAGGACCGCATCCATGTCGAATCCGATCCCGTTGTCGGAAATCGTCACTTGCAGCAGATCGAAACGAATGTCGAGTTGTACCGACACTCGACCGGCCTTGGCGTGCTTTTGGACGTTGCTCAGCGCCTCTTGCACCATCCGAAACAGAAAGATCTTGGTGCGTGGGAATAAAATCGTTTCGTCGCCGGTCACGGAAAAGGTCGTCTTGATATGATACTGGGTTTCGTACGACTTGAGATAATTCGTCAGCGCCGGGATGAGCTCCATCTTGTCATAGTGCAATGGGCGCAGGTTAAAGATGACCTGCCTGGCCTCTTGGATAGCCAACTTCAACTGGGCTTTGGATTCGCGGATCGTCGCCAGGCTGGCCTTGGGATTCTTGCGAAGCAGCTCTTGAGAAAGCTCCAATTTGAAATTGACCCCGGCGAGGCTCTGCACGAGCCCGTCGTGAATTTCGCAGGCGATGCGTGTCCGCTCCTCCGTCACCGCCGCGCCGGTCTCCTTGACATATAACCGGTACAGCGACTGGTACTTGTTCAAGGCCTTTTCGATCTCGGCCGTGGCGCGGATGCGGGCCTCGATTAACTGCCACATGAACTTGGCGCTGGCGCCGCCGATGACCGCGACTCCCTTTCGGCGGATCCCCTGCAGATAGTCCCCGACCTCAGGATTCCCCGAGACATCAATGACGAGGTCCACCGGCCCCATCTTCAGCAGTTGCCGATAACTCCGTGTCACGCAGATGTGCAAGCGTTTGGCGAGCCCGATGCCGGGCGCTTGAGGGCTGACGTCCGCGACTCCGACGATTCGGACCAACGGATCATTGGCAAAAATTTCCATTAAGGCGGTGCCGCCGCGTCCTGCGCCGATGATGACGACGTGGGTGGCCCCGGGCGATCGCCGCCTGTTGGGCCTCAGGGCTGTCCGTCGTTCGCGTGTGATTTTGGTTGTCGCCATGGGTTCAGAACATATTAGGAGGGCCGCGGCCTATCCTGTATGGGTGCCCTCCCTGCCTAACCCTACTAACCCGAGCGGACCGATCCGAAACAGCGAGGAGAAGGGGAGAGCCTAACGCTCCCGGCGCTGCTGGGCCAGGGCTTTGATTTCGTCCATGAACTGGTCGATGTCTTTAAATTCCCGATAGACGGAGGCGAATCGAACATAGGCGACCTGATCGAGCTGGGAGAGTTCCTTCATGACTTCCTCACCGACGGCGGTGCTGACGATCTCGGTTTCACCCATGTCTTGGATGCGTTTCTCGATGCGATCGGTGACGGTTTCGATGGTAGCGGTGCTGATCGGGCGTTTTTCACAGGCCTTCTTCAGCCCGGAGACGATCTTGCTCCGATCAAACGGTTCCCGTCGCCCGTCTTTCTTTACGACGGCGGGCATGGTTTCTTCAACACGTTCGTAGGTGGTGTAGCGGCGTTTGCACGACAAGCATTCACGCCGCCGGCGGATGACCTCACCTTCTTTGGCCATCCGCGAATCGACGACTTTGTCTTCGACATCGTCGCAGAAAGGACACTTCACGGGCGAACGTCCTGCCTAAGCGGGAGACGAATCGTAGGCATGAAAGATGGGGAAACGGTTGCACAGTGTCTTTGCTTGCGCGCGGACCTCGGCCTGCACCTGTTGGTCCTGAGGATGCTGTAACACGCGATCGATGAGCGCCACGATCTCACGCATCTCCGCCTCGCGCATTCCGCGGGTCGAGACGATGGGGCTGCCGATCCGGATGCCGCTGGCCACGGCCGGTGGTTTTTCATCGTAGGGGACGGCGTTCTTGTTGACGATAATGCCGGAGGCGTCCAGGGCGGCGTCGGCCTCCTTGCCTGTAAGCCCCTTGTTCGTCAGATTCACCAGCATCAAGTGGGTATCGGTCCCGCCGGACACGATCTTATACCCCCGGTCAACGAGCCCTTGCGCCAAAGTGCGCGCGTTGGCAAGCACCTGTTGCTGATACCGCTTGAAGGCAGGAGACAGCGCTTCTTTGAACGCGACGGCTTTGGCGGCAATCACATGCATGAGGGGGCCGCCTTGCAGACCTGGAAAAATAATCTTGTCGACGGCCTTGGCATACTCGGCTTTGCACATCGTCACGCCGCCGCGCGGACCACGTAGCGTCTTGTGCGTCGTGGTCGTCACGAAATCCGCGTAAGGGACGGGGTTGGGGTGCAAGCCGGCGGCGATCAGTCCGGCAATGTGCGCGATGTCCACCAGCAGGTAGGCACCCACCGACTTGGCGATTTCCTGGAACTTGAGGAAGTCGAGGGTGCGGGCGTAGGCGCTGGCTCCGACCACGAGCATGCGGGGACGGCACTCCTCGGCGATCTTCCGGACCGCCGCATAGTCGATGGTTTCGGTTTGGCGATCGACGCCATACGAAAACGCACGGAAAATGATGCCGGAAAAATTCACCTTGCTGCCGTGAGTCAAGTGTCCCCCCTGGGCGAGGTCTAACCCAAGAATCGTGTCGCCGGGCTTGAGCACCGCCAGGTACGCCGCCATGTTGGCTTGCGAACCCGAATGCGGCTGCACGTTGACGTGTTCGGCTCCGAAGATCTGTTTGGCGCGTTCGATGGCCAGGCTTTCAACCGTATCGACATGCTGACACCCGCCATAATAGCGCTTGCCTGGATACCCTTCGGCATACTTATTCGTCATGACGCTGCCTTGGGCGGCCAAGACGGCGGGACTGGCGAAGTTTTCCGACGCGATCAGCAACAACTTGTCCCGCTGCCGCTGCTCTTCGTCGACAATGGCCTGGTATGTCTCGGGGTCGGTTGATTTCAGCGCGTCCAACGAACCGATCAGATCCTGCATGGTTCCTCCGAGCGTGGCCTCCGGTCTGGTGGTTCACGCATGATCCCGCAACTGGCTAAGCGGGTGTTGCGGCTTCTTCCGGCTCTTCTTGTTGCTTCACCACGTGGACTGCGATGGTGGCGGTGACTTCGCGCGGGAGCTTGATGGCGATCGCGAAGGTACCGAGTTCCTTGATGGGCTGGGCCAACTGGATCTTTCGACGATCCACGGTGAACCCCTGCTCGGCCAAACCTTCCGCAATGTCCTTGGCCGTGACGGACCCGAACATTTTGTCGTCTTTTCCTACTTGGGCGGAGATCGTCAGGGAAACCGCCGAGATCTTCTTCCCATGCGCTTCGATGTCCTGCTTTTCCTTCTTGGCCTTTTCGGCCAAGGCTCGCTTGGCATGCTCAAATTCTTTGATGTTCCGGCTATTCGCTTCGACGGCTTTTTTGCGAGGCAACAGATAGTTTCTGGCAAACCCGTTGGAGACGTCCAGAAGGTCGCCCAGGTCGCCCACGCCTTCGAGTGTTTCTTGGAGAATCACCTTCATACTGCAACTCCTTCTGTTGGAAAGGGAAAAAGCATACTGGCGGGCTGGGCGAAAGTCAATTGATCTGACGCCGCCAGGAGGGATTTCTTCATCAGCCTGGAAGGGTGGCACGTGCGTTCCGTGCAGCGCTTCACGGCCGTTGCGGCTGGACACTTGTGCGCGACTGCTGCTGGACAGGATCTTTCCCAACTCTTTAAGATACGCTCCCTATGTCACGCACGATGCCGCCATGGGTGTGCGAACGGCCCCGCGGGGTGCGCCACGCCGAAACGCGGGGGAAGAACGGATCATGACCGCCATGCCAGAGACCTTGCCGGACCTCCTCGATCAGCTGGCCGCGACGCTGGAAGGTGACGCTGCGCGAAACACGGAGCAGGGGCTCGACCAGTCGATTCCGCTCCAACGCGGCCGGCTGCTCCAAACCGTCGGCAATTTGCATCTATATGAATTCTTTCTGTCTGCCGACGTGGTGGTCGGAGCCGACCTGTCTGCGACCCTGCTGCTGGGCGAGGAGGCTGAACCGACGGAGGGGATCGTGCTGCTGCAGGAGGGGGAACGTCTCGTTCTGCAATTGTTCGATGCCATCGGCGAGGTTGTGCAGAGCGCCACGCTCGTGCCGGATGTCGCCGGAATGGCCCTCACGACCAGTCACCGTTTAGCCGAGATGAGCAAGACCGGCGCATCGTACACGTTGGGCCCGGCCGAACGGCTGTTGCCCGTCCTCGAAGCAGGGCAGTCCGGAGACCGCGCCTCGCTGGAAGCCCTGATCCCAACCTCCGTCTTGACCCCCTTCTGGCAAGACGATCTGACGGCGCGTCGACAGAAGCTGACCACGCTGGTCATCGAGCTGATTCGGGGCAACAAGCGCATTCTCCTGGTCACCCCTGATCACCAGACTGCCGATGCAGTGACCCTGCTTACCGCGCGGGCGATGAAAGCAGCCGGCCTCACCTTCAAGAGCTGGCTGAGCCGCTACGAGGTGGCGATCGGGGAAGGGAGCGGCGGCATTCCTCTGGCGGAGCTTGGGTTCGAAGCGCAGATGCATCAATTCTATGCCAAGTCTCGATCCGACAAGGCGGTCCTTCGCAAGAAGTACGACCGGTTTCGTGAGCTCACGCCGATTCTCGCGTACAAGGCTCAGAAACAGAAGGATTTGGACGAGGTCCGGCTGTTGGAGTGGAGACTGGTGACCCAGTTGACCGACTTCCAGGCCAAGATCAAAGAAATTGAGACGACCCTGACCCACTACGAGCAGCTCCCTATCTGGACGCGCCTGTCCATGCAGGCGGTAGGAAAGAACGTCGAGTCGCTGCGCGAGTACAAGCTGATCTATGAGCGCCACAGTGCCGGGCTTCGCAAAGAGATCGACATCGCCAAGCAGCGGATCGACGAACTGATTCCCGAAGCGGCGGTTCCGAAGGAGCTCAGGCCGGAGTTTGCCGAACTCAAGGAGGACGTCATCCGGTTGGGCGGCACGAAGAAAATTCGCGAGCTGTTGGCGGCGCAGGAGAATACGAACCGGCAGGCCTTCGTGCAGAATCGGCGGGTGATCGTCACGACTGCGGCCCGAGTGGCGGCCGATCCGTTGTTTCGTAAGGTGCGGTTCGATGTGTTGATCGCGGACGAGGCTCCGCGCATCCGCGCGGCCTTCTTGCTGGCGGCGGCAGGGCTGGTTCGTGAACGTATCGTGCTCAGCGGAGACTTGCGCGAGGTGACGGCGGGTGGTGCCTGGAATATCACCGACGGGGTTCTGACTGCCGGCTGAGGCGGATGGCGCTCAGCCGGCAGATATTTTCCCAGCACTCACCTTGACGGGTTCAAATCGATCAGCGATAATCCCACTCCATTCCTCAGGCCGAAGTGGCGGAACTGGCAGACGCACTGGTTTCAGGTACCAGCGCCCGTAAGGGTATCCGGGTTCAACTCCCGGCTTCGGCACCACCCTCTTCCTTTCCTAATTTCCGTAAGATTACAAGATTGCTCCACCTCGTTGTATGAGTGGAATATGTAATTCCAGCCATCTTCATGATCCTTTCCTTGCGCACACCGGCGTCTGTGAGATTGTTCGCCGGTCACCTCCGAATTGATGGGAGGATCGTCTCCTACTTCCCCCAGCCGCACCATCGATTGTGACTCCTTCTCCGAGAACATTTTCCCAGGGCTTCGCCTAGTCGTTCTGAGCATCTAGTCCGTGAGAGTCTTGATAGCGACCTACAACCGTCCAGCTTGAGAGGTTTTTCGCATGGCACAGCAATGGGGACTCTGCAAGAGTTGCAAGTGGTGGCAGATCGAACCGACAGCGAACATCGCGGACTCGACGGTTGGCTTTTGCATCGATGAGAAGCTGCAACCGTTCCAGCTCAGTGCGTCCGGAAACAGTGGGTGCAATCGACAGGTTCAAGGGGAGCCGGCTCGTGCGAAGGGATCGGGGGCACAGCCTCCTACTGCGAAACCGGTGCGCTGATTCTGAATCGTTGATTGAAGGCGACCCTCTTCCCAGGACCGATGGCGCGTGAAAACACTAAGAATGGAAGTGATGAATCGTGAACTCAGGTCCTGGTTCATTCTTGCTGCGACTGTGCTGCTCCTGCTCGTGATTGTGGGACTCGCAATGGTGGGTCTGCTTGCGATGTCGGTGCGGTGGAGCGAGCGAGGACGCCTCAATCGCGGAGGCTCTGAAGTTGACGGGAGTGCGAATCACACCTTTTACGACGGAGTGAACTATGAACAACATATTGCTGGTGATCCTGATATTGTTGCTGGTGGGAGCGCTTCCGACATGGCCGTATAGCAGTGGATGGGGTTATTATCCTTCGGGGGGACTGGGGATCATTCTGCTGGTCGTGATCGTGCTTGCATTGACCGGTAGAATGTAGGCCTTGTGTTTCTCGTGGGCTGTTTCTGAGACCATCCATCACATCGTCTTCGCGAGCCGAGCGAGGGAGTGATTGTTGCTGAAAGGAGATGACGCGGCCCGACCCGGCTGCACCATACAATGATACGAGCCAAGATACCCATCCAGCGCAGTGCCGACGGAATGTGGAAGACCGGGCTCTGTTCCATCCAGATTGACTCCATGCGACCGATCCCTCTCCCGGCCGTCTCTTCAGAGGACACGTTAGAGGATCTTGTCGAAACCGTAATGGGCCATGCGCTGCTCTCTCTTGATAAGAATGGGAGGCGAGGCACCTCGGAACCGATTCAATGGGAAATCATTGTGGATCGCGCGCTCTACTGTTATCGCTGCGTGCAACCCATGCGACAGGCACCGGCGCCATCGGATGAGCCGGGTGGTTCCGAGCGCTCCGAATGGATGTGTGAAGAGTGTGGAACGGCGATTCAATTGAGTACACGATCGTGAAATGATAGGAAGCACCGATCAGCGGATTCTCCAGACGGAATGTTTCCGGGTTAATCGTGAAGGATAATGTCGTGCAGTATTCCAAGGAAAGTCAGCTGTCAGCTTAGATATCAATTCAAAAGCCTAGAGGGCGGGAGGCTGCCTTCTTCGAGCATGACTTGAGCCGCTCGCTTTGCTACACTGCTGCCTCGGTTCCCGGCGCGGCTCACCCGACCCAAGCGCAGATCAATGAATCACAGGCAAATACCCTTCATTTGTTCGCTCCTAGCTCTCTAAATGACTACCGGTTCATCCGAGCGGTTCTGGATTGATCGTCCGGTCCCTCCCGAGGTGACGGAGGCTTCTCGAAAGGGCCTCGTCCTGGACATCGGTTGTGGATCGCTCAAGCAACGCGGCACGGTCGGCGTCGATCAGCGAGCCCTCCCCGGCGTCGATGTGGTCTGTGATTTCGAACGCGGGCTCCCCTTCAAGGACAGCAGTATCGCCGCCGCCTATTCGATTCATTTCGTCGAACACATGCGCGATTTGATTACATTCATGGTGGACCTCTATCGCGTGTGTGCTCCCGGCGCGCGGGTCTATATCAAGACGCCGTACTACACTTCGCGAAAAGCGTTTATCGACCCCACCCATGTCCGGTTCATGACGGAGGAAAGTTTCGAGTATTTCAAATCGCCCAATTATTATGGATTGAACACCAACTTTCGCACGGTGGTGATCGAGTTCGCCATGCGGAAGCCGTTTAAGTATTTCCCGGCGTATCTTCAGAAGCGCTGTCGTCGGTATTTATGGAACGTCTGTGAAGAAATGATGGTCATTTTGGAGGCGGTGAAACCGTAGTCAGATGCCGGAGCCGGTCGTCAGCGTGGTCATTCCGCTGTATAACGCGCGGGATGTGATCCAGGAAACCATCGAGAGCGTCTTCGCCCAGACCTATCACGAGTATGAGATCGTGGTGATCGACGACGGTTCGACGGATGGCTCGGGCGATGAGCTCCGTCTCTATGGGGACCGAATTCGGTATATTCAGCAGCCGAACGGCGGGGTCGCTCAGGCGCGAAATCGCGGGATCGCAGCCGCGCACGGCCGCTACATTGCGCTGCTGGATCATGACGACTTGTGGGCGCCGGACAAGCTGGCGAAGCAAGTGGAGGTTCTCGATACACAGCCTGCTGTGGGCATGGTCGTGACGGATGTCGCGCACCTAGATCGCGCCGGTCGCCCTCTGCATCAATTCGGACCGGCCTACCAGCCGCAACATGAATTCGCGCGTCTGTTTGTGCAAGGTTTTGTGCCCACCCCCTCAGCCACGCTCATCCGTCGGTCGGTCCTCGAGGCTGTGGGAGGATTCGACGAGCAGTTTAACTCCGCCGGCATGGATGACCATGAGTTGTGGACCAGGATTGCCGCTGCGACGACCATCGCCGGTATTTCCGAGCCGTTGACCCAGCATCGTAACCGCGAGATCAAACCGGCCGAGATTGCGCTGGGACATCGTCCGCTTCTCATCAAAAAGCTCATGGCCCGTTTCGGCCAGGAACCGGTCAAGCGCCTCTATCTCCAACGGGAAATGGCCTTCTATTTGGCCGATCAGGGGAAATATTTACTCAAGGGCGGGCAACGACGGGAAGGCCGATCCGCACTGCTGCAGGGACTCAAGCTGAGTCTCGGTGAGGGAAAAAGTTTAAAGGCGGCCTGGCGCTGTGCTTCCCGGTTCGTGCGGTCTCTCTGAGGGCATACACGCCGTGAGACTTTCTCCCCAACGGATAGCCGTGGCCGCTCTGGCCGCGGCGAGCACGGCGTTGCCGTTTGCGGTGGGCATTCTGAAAAACGGCTTGATCGAGGTGCTGCTGTTGGCGCCGGTGGCCTGGTTTCTCGTGACATCACGAACCGATCGGGCCGCTCGCATCCTGCTCTTGCTGGTTTCGGTGTGCCTTACGGCGACGGTCTGTGATCTCATCCTGCGGCCGGTGCTCGGTGCGCAACTTCATTACTCACCGATGAACCAGCATCAGCGGCGTCTACCGGCATTGCCGATTCTGGGCCGGTGGGATGCGATGGTCGATTTTTCAGGATCCGTCTACGGAGATCTGGCAGCGATGAGCGGCGATCCGATGTTTCGCGAGCCCCGCGAGGTCGAGTTCCGAACAGATGCGTTAGGGTTTCGCAACGACGCGGTGCCGAAACTCGTGGACCTCATCGTTCTGGGGGATTCGTTCGCGGCGGGTGTGGGCATCACCCAGACCGCGACGTTTTCCCGTGTCTTGGAGGCCCGGTATGGATTATCCGTCTACAATCTCTCGTACCCGGGTGGACCGTATGATCAGTACCTCAATTTTTCTCTCGAGGTGCCAAAGTTATCACTCGTACCGGGAGCGGATCTCATATGGACGCTGTACACGGGAAACGATCTGGACGATGCGGGAGGAGAAATCTGGGAAATCGAGTCCTTACCTTGGCGAACTGGCCTTTCATCTGCGTGGGTGGAGTACCGCACCTTTCGGGATCGTTCGCCGCTCAGGCAGGGATGGAATGCGCTTCAGAGCCGCTGGGGAGGCGTTTCGAAGCAGGTCATCATCCGGTCGCTGCCTGATGGCCGGCCCGTTCTCTTCTATGGTCCGCAGGAGGTCTGGGGCGGTCGTGCTCGCGCTGAGGTCGAACGACATCCCAACTTTGCGAAATTCCTGACGACGTTTCGATCCATGAAGGCGGCGACCGACCGTCTGGGCCTGCGCGTGACCATCGTCATCTTGCCGACAAAGGGAGAGGTGTATCCATGGTTGCTCGCGCCGCAGTCGGCCTATGAGGCAATCGGACCGTCGGGCTTTGCGGAAGCGGTCCTGGGCGCCTGTGAGCAGGTCTCGTTGCATTGCTGGGACAGCAAGGCCTTTCTTCAGGAGGAAGCCCGGCGACTGTTTGATGCGTCGCAGGATTTGCTCTGGTGGCGTGATGACACGCATATGAATGGGCTGGGGCATCAAGCCGTTGCCTCGTTTGTGGGAAAGAAGATTTGGAGAAACGAGCGCGAGCAAGCGACCCAGCCACGACGATAAGGTGAGAGAATCAGAGAATCAAGACGCCCAGTTGCTGATCACCGGACCCTCGCGCAACGGGCCGCCTCCATCGCCGCCGCTTCGTGTGGAGAGCAGGCTCAGAAAGGACGGTATGCCCCTCCTCAAGGTCGGTCGGTTTTATATCAACCTCGCGTATATTCAGTTCATCCACGAAGAACGTGAAGATTTTATCCTCCACTTCAGCGAAGGCTCGAATATCCGGACTACCAGCATCGCGCGCAACTCCCCGGACGGAGAACTCCTGCAGCGGTTCTTGATCAGCCAGCTGTGGGTTGAACCGGCTTCGGCGTCGTAACCCTCGCGACATCCGAATTGTAGGGCGGATCACGGATAGAGGTTACCGGAGGGGATGCGTCGGCTTGCGTGGGCTTGTCGTGCGGCAATGTTCGGAACAGCTGTCGCCGCGACCGGTCAACCAGAGCCGGTTCCTGGCAAACCAGGCGTAGGCTTTCACCACGAGCCGATCGACCACAGAAAGCCGACTCAGTCGAGCGAGGAATCCCAAGCCGACGGCCTGCCAAATAGCACGAAATACCTCTACGCCGGTGATGACTGTGCCGTCAGCCCATTGAGCGTGAATCACCGCGCTGAGGTCTGCGACAGCAAGCCCGGCTGGTGCAACGTCGAAATGAGGAGATGAAAAGTCGAGTATGGTGAGCCGTTGTTTCCTGTCGAGGCGCTTCATCAACGCCATTTCGCGGGCGCAAATCGGACAGGCTCCGTCATAGAACACGGTGAGCGGGTAGGTGGCCATCCGAAGGGTATCTCCTTCTCACCCCGGAATCGCGGATCGCCGCGTGAATCGCTCCAACACCTCGTCTAACTCGCCGAAGTTTTCCAAAACGCCGACATGGCATTGCGCGAACTGGTCGCGCATCGCGAGCGCGCCATGGCCACCGGCCATGACGGTGGAGACCGGGGTGAGTTCCTCCGCCAGGGTGCGAATCAATTCCATTGCGCTGCTATCCGGAGGGACCAGGGTAAACGAGAGAATGGTCAAATCTGGGGTAGCATGGCTGCAGAGTCGGCTCAGTGAGGAAATCGGCACGTTGGCACCCAGGTAGTACACTCGACAGCCGCGCACACGGCATCGATAGGCGACTGCCAATGCCGCCAGGTCGTGTTCCTCTCCAGGTGGACAGGCCACAACCACCTTGGCGCCGAACTCGGCCACCGGCAGCTGATTCATGGCGGAGAAAATCTTTTGCTGGATTTGCTTCGTCACGTAATGTTCGATGGCAATGTTGATATGACCATCGTGCCACAGCTCTCCTACCTGTTCTTGAAACGGAAGCAGAATCCCGTGAAGTGCCTCTTCAAACGGAACGACGGCCACGGCGCCGTTCAAGCGTTTTTCAAACGTGACGCGGTCCAATGGTTCCAGTGCCGACAGCAATTCCCGTAGCAGTCGGTCGAAGGTATTGTCGACGATGGCTGTGCGTGGGGCTGCGGCTCGCACGCGGCTCATCAATTCTTCTCGCCCCAATTTGGCCAAGTCGCCGATCGAAGCTCCCGCATCCAGTTGATTCTTCAGGTAGCGCAGCAGCGCGACGTCTTCGTCCGAATAATTGCGATATCGATTCGCCCCTCGCGTTGGTTTGACGAGGCCAAAGCGGCGCTCCCACACCCGAATCACGTCACGGCTGAGGCCGGTGAGTTTCGCAACCCTATGAATTCTGTGAATATTCATCGTTGTGTGCAAGTATATGTGCGATGTCTAATGTTTGTCAAATATTATTCATAATAAGTCTTGACACATTGGACATAATGGTTTAAACATTAGACATAGTCGTTGCAAACATTGGACACTATTAGTCAAGGAGTGATTATGGCGACCACAAAAACAGCGGAATGGGCAGTGGGACAAAGCGAGAGCCAAAACAAGGTTCCGGCCTTCCATGCGGAGCGGACCTGCATGCGTTGCGGCGGGCTGATGGTTCGTGATTTCTGCACGGATTTGCTGACCCCGACCGGCGGGCTCGATTGTGTCACTGCGCGCTGTGTGCAATGCGGTGATGTGGTCGACCCGGTCATTCGATCGAATCGTCACCTTCAGCACGCGGCCGCAGCTCGGGACATGAAGCAGTCGAGCCCGGCCCTTCAGGAGCGAATCCCCGTTTTGCGGTAAGTGTTACCCACTGGGGTTGTGTGAATGTGTTCAACCAAGGAGGTTTCTCATGCGGAGTCAAATCGTTCTTCGAGCTGGGATAGGAGCGGTGCTCGTTGCGGGGTCGATGTCCATGGCGGTTGCGGCAGACACAGCCGGCGACAACAAGGATATGGTGCTCATCCCGAAAGGCGAGTTCACCATGGGGAGCAACGAACATTCGGATGAGTTCAGGCACCAAGTAGTGCTCGATGCCTACTTGCTCGATAAGTTTGAAACGTCGAACGCGCGATATAAGGAGTTCATGAAGGCTACTGGACATCCCGCGCCTGCCTATTGGGACGATCCTCGTCTCAGTAAGGCGGAACAACCGGTGGTTGGGGTGAGTTGGACGGACGCCAATGCCTTCTGCAAATGGGAAGGCAAGCGGTTGCCGACCGAAGCGGAATGGGAGAAGGCGGCCAAGGGTCCGGAAGGCGACAACCATTATCCATGGGGACATCACCTTGATCCGAAGAAGGCCAACTATGGGCAGAACGTCGGGCATACGACTCCGGTCGATTCCTATCCTGAGGGCGTGAGCGGATACGGCGTCTATAACATGGCCGGGAATGTCTTTGAGTGGGTCGAAGACTGGTATGACCAGAAGTTCTATAAGACCAGCAACGCGTTGAACCCTCGCGGTGCCGAGAAAGGCTACAACTTCGCCAATCAAGGTCCGGTGAAAGTCTTGCGCGGCGGCTCCTGGTTGGCCCCTGAAACCTCACTCCACACCAGCCACCGGTTCTGGAATCAGCCGGAGAATAATTCCTACGGTGTTGGCCTGGGGTTTCGTTGCGCGAAATCAGTCCAGAGCCAGTCGGATGAATCCGTGCAGGCGGGCCGCGATGCCTTTATTCAGGCGCTAGTCGCCATGGGAGCCGAGAAGCACGCCGATGCGATGGCGTCCATCGAGAAGGCGTTGGCTTCCGATCCGAACAATAAGGAATACGTGGCGACCCGCGATCTCATCAAAAAGAGCATGAAGAAATAACGCGCAACCGTGAGGGGAGACGGGTAACCCGTCTCCCCAGCCGGGCCCACAGGGGCAGGAGGTCGAAGATGAAAAAAATACGCACCATTCTTGGCGCAGGTCTTGTCGCCGGAATGACCGTCCTGAGTGGAACAGGCCAAGCGGAAGACTCGTTGATTCCGGCGGACATGGTGTATGTCGGACAGGGTCCATCGGCCATGGGATTGGACAGAGAGCCGGAGGCGGAGTCGGGACGACGACTCACGGCCTACGACAAACGGATGAAGAAGCCATGGGCGGCCGAGGCCTTCCACGACGAAGGGCCTGCCCACATGGTGTTCTTGGATTCGTTTCTCATCGACACATACGAAGTGTCGAACAGGGACTATGGCGACTTCATCAAGACGACCGGGCATCCGTCTCCGGCCTACTGGGACGACCCTCGGTTGAATACGCCGCAACAGCCCGTGGTCGGAGTGAATTGGTTCGATGCCAAGGCGTACTGCGAGTTTCGCGGGAAGCGACTGCCGACGGAAGCGGAATGGGAAAAGGCGGCCCGTGGTCCGCACGGTAACCTCTATCCCTGGGGGAACGATTTTGATTCTGCGAAAGTCAACTATAACCGGCATCAGGACGCGACCTGGCCGGTGGATTCGCATCCGGAGGGAGCCAGTTATTACGGCGCGTACAACATGGCGGGCAATGCGTTCGAGTGGGTCGCCGATTGGTACGATCCTCAATACTACGGAAGACTGCAGACCATGGTGAATCCAACCGGTCCTGAAAAGGCCGTGTGGCTCGGGGGCACCGGCACCTATGTGGATCGCCTGACCGTCGGCGAAAAGCGGGTGATTCGTGGCGGCTCCTGGATAGCGCCGGAAGGCACGATCCGCTCGACGCACCGGTTCTGGAACCATCCGCTGAATAACAGCTATGGCGTCGGACTCGGCTTTAGATGCGCCAAGGCAGCTCCACTTGACCTGGAGCAGCGCATCAGAGACAGCTACATTACCGCCCTGGTGGAAATGGGGCGGGAGCGATTTAGTGAAGCGCTAGAGAGTGTTCACCGTGGATTGGCCATGGATCCTAAGAATCTTGAGTTGCTGGAGTTGCGGCCTCTGATTGATCAATCCATGAAACGGCCGTGAGCATGAACGTCCGGCAGTCACTGCTGACTCACTGTTCAGCACGACGGAGGCTGAGAGATGACATACGCTAGAGCGATCTCACTCATTGGTGGTCTGACAATCCTTCTCAGCGCAGGGGCTCTTCAGGCAGGTCCGATCGATGCGACCCGCCATCCGCATCCTGAGAACATTCTGATGGTACATGAGGCGGAACATACCGTGGACAAGGCCTGGGAGATCTATCATCGCGCGGCATTGGGCGGCACGATCGCATCGCCTCTCCTGCAATCGGAGATCGAACAGCACCTGCATGACGCCAGGACTCTCGTGTCCCAGGCGCAGGAGGCCGCAGATCGGGGCGATAAGGCTCAGGTGGAGCGTTTGGTCGGTGAAATTAAGATCCACACAGCCCAGGCAATAGAGGGGAGCAAGGAGCAGAAGAAATGACACAGAGTCAGGAAAGGGCAGGAATGAGGCGAAGACGCATCGGCCTGGTGGTCAGCACACTGTGTGCTGTCACGATGGCTTCGGTGCTAGCAGAGGCTTCTGTCAAGGAACTAGATCCGGTCCCCATGGTCACGATTCCGGGCGGATCGTTCCTGATGGGCAGCCAGAGTCCCAAGGGGCGAGCCGACGAGTGGCCGCAGCGCTCAGTGCATGTCGATACATTCGCTATCGACCAGGTGGAAGTCACCAACGGGCGTTACCTGGTGTTTGTCGGCACGACCGGCCATCGCAATCCGCCGAACCCTTATGGCACCGGACTCCTGTTGTCCGCCAAGGGGATCGAACAGCTGCCAGTCGTGCAGGTCACGTGGTACGACGCCAAAGCCTATTGTGCCTGGGCCAAGAAGCGGCTGCCGACGGAAGCGGAGTGGGAAAAAGCGGCTCGCGGGACCGACGGGCGCCATTTCCCGTGGGGCGAAGCTCAGCCCACCCACACGATGGCGAATTTCGATCGTGAATGGGACGGTGACAAGACCCTGCATGCAGTCGGTTCCCTGTCGGGAGGCGATTCGCCCTACGGAATCAAGGACATGTCCGGCAATGCTCGGGAGTGGGTGCAGGATTGGTACGACCCCGAATATTACGGGAATGCTCCGGACAAGAATCCGCAGGGACCGGACAAGGGGATCGTCCGGGTCATTCGCGGAGGGTCATGGCATAGCCCCCTCTCGGACATCACGGCGACCGCACGGGGTCGAGGCGGATTCGCGTTGCAGACGCACGGCACCGGGTTCCGATGTGTACGAAGTGGTGAAGGTGAGTCGAGCTCTGAGTCTGCGGTGAAGTGAGCGGTCATATGTATACAGGGGCTGGATCAGGCAAATCAGGCGGGTGTTTGTTCGTGGGGTACCGCGCCTCCGCACGCGGCCTCCCGCTGAGAGGGATGGGTCCTTCCTTTGGAGGGACCTGTCCCCTCGGTGAACCAGCGGACCGTGTGGAAAGACCGTTGCATCTCTCTGGGGTCGCGACAAGGAGGCTTCCATGAGTGACGTGATTCTCTATGGCATCGCGGCGATGGTGCTGAGTATCGGGTTGGCAGCGCTTGCCCGGCAACGGTGCGCCGCATATGCCGTTGTGCGGCTCACTCGGCCGGAACGGCTACGGGTACGGTAAACATGTGTAGACACCGGAATGGGAACGGTCGAATTCGAGAGATCCAGTCCGGTTCATGGTCGTCCATTTTTCTCCCAGTCGGGGGTTCCAATGGAAACGCATGGGACGCCAGAATCTTTATCTGCCCCGCAAGCGGGTCGCCATGTCTGTCCGCGCTGCGGAGGATTGCTGTTGACACAGCACTACATTGATTTGCTTGATGATACCGGTCAGATCGATATCACCGCGTGGCATTGTACGATGTGTGGTGAGGTGCTCGACCCGGTCATTCTGAAGAATCGCCTGAGCCCGCCGCCGAACCTGTTGTACGGCACGAAGCAGCGAAAGTTCAGCCAGCGTGTGACGGCCGTTTCAGATAACAGCCCTTCGGCCACGTCGGATGAGCCGGACTCTGGTGTGGATGAAGATGAATCGGATGAAGAAGCGGACGATGAGCGCACACTCTAGCCGGATGCGAAAACAGTCCGCGCGAGGCGTCCGCGAAGCATGAATCGTGAGGGGACCTCGTCAGGAACTGCGGCCGGAATTCCGGCATGGCGCATGAGCGGATCAGAGCGGCTTGAGCACAGATCGGGTTTTTTCGCAGCCTGCTAGTCCACGACGCTGGTGAACGGGAGGGCAGAGAGATGAAAATCGTCGTATCCGGTGGAACAGGATTCATCGGCCATGCCCTTGTCGGCAGCCTGGCGCAGGAGGGGCATGACGTGGTCGTCTTGACCCGCAAGGCCGGTCGCCCCCCTCGCTCCTCGATCCGGTTTGTGGAATGGGATGCTCATTCCGCCGGGACTTGGCAGGTCGAGGTGGCGTCTGCCGACGTGATAGTCAACCTGGCCGGCGAGCCGATCGCCGAAGGGCGATGGACGGATGCCCGGAAGCAAGTCTTGCTCAAGAGCCGAATTCTCGCTACCAGGCTTCTAGTGGCGGCACTGGCCGGGCGCGCTACCCCGCTGCCTGTGTTGGTCAGCGGATCCGGCATCGGTTATTACGGTGCGAGCGACGATCGTCTGCTGGATGAACAGTCACCGAGCGGTCAGGGCTTTCTGGCCGACCTGTCCGCGGCTTGGGAAGCGGAAGCGCTGCGCGCCGGCAGGTTCGGAACGCGTGTCGTGCTGTTGAGAACCGGAATGGTGCTCGAACAGGACGGCGGTGCGTTGCCGAAGATGTTGCTGCCGTTTCGCCTCTTTGCCGGGGGACCGGTGTTGCCTGGAACCCAGTGGATCTCCTGGATTCACCGGCGCGATCTCATCGGACTCATCCAATGGGCGATCGAGACGCCGACGATATCCGGCCCCGTGAACGCGGTGGCGCCCGAGGCTGTGACGATGAAGACGTTCTGCTCGACTCTCGGGAAGGTCCTGTGTCGCCCCTCGTGGCTTCCCGTTCCCGGCTTGGCGCTACGTGTGGCGCTGGGGGAGCTAGGGACCTTGATGACGACCGGTCAACGTATTGATCCTGCCAAGGCGAGAGCAGGAGGGTATTCCTTCCTCTATCCGACGCTGGAGCCGGCGTTGCGGGCGATCATCACCAAGGAGGATCCGGCATGTCTGTCTTCATTGACTCGGTGATGCAGTACGTGCACGCGCTTGCCGTCGCCGTCCTGGTCGGCAAGGTCGTCCTGTTATCGTTCGTCGTGGCTCCGATTCTGGCGAAGACGCTGGACCAGGAGGCCTTTGCCAAGGTCGTTCGCCGGTTGTTTCCCGCCTATTACGTGTTGGGCATGGGAACGGCTGCCGCAGGACTGTTCTCGGTGATCGCGCTGGGGACGATTCGCGGACGAAGTTCCTCGTTGCTGATCGCCGGTGGGATCTGGCTCCTGATTCTCGCGGCAGAGTCCTACTGTCGGTCGCCCTTGACTCCGCAGAGCAATGCGATGCGGGATCGACTGAAAGAGCAGGAGCGGCAGGGCGCCGTCGAGGCGGAGTTGAAGCGGGCCTGGGATCGACTGCATCGCCGGTCGTTGTACCTGAATTCGTTGGTGTTGGTGGGGGGATTCTGTCTATTGGGAGTGGCACGGCAATTCTAATTTCCAGGAAGGAGACGTCGCATGAACAGGCAGAGAAACATCGTCGCGTATATGGTCATCGGGGTCTTGAGCGCCCTGATTCAATCGCCTGAACTCACCGGCCGGGCCTGGGCCGCCGAAGGATCGAACCAGCCGCAATCGCAGTCCCCGTCCTATGGCCTGGAGGCCACGATTCCGGACGGCGTCATCGGCGTGTCGCTGCACGTCGGAGCGGAACGAGTGGGTGAGACGTCCGTGCTCTATATCGCGCAGGTCTTGCCCGATGGCCCGGCGCAGAAAGCCGGACTAAAGCAAGGCGATGAGATTACGACTGTGGATGGTGTCGCCGTGACCGGAAAGACCTATGAGCAAGTGGCGCTCATGGTTCGAGGGGAACCAGGGTCGGTGGTGAAGGTAGGAGTGAAGGCCGAGGGAGCTCTGCGTGAGGTCGCTGTGACGCGGGTGAGCGGCCAGACCTTGTACAAGGAGCAAATGGGATCACACGGCGGCTCCGGCCGATAGGTGGCCTATGAATCGGATGATTGCGGCGCTTGGATTGGTGATCATCATGGCCGGACCGCTTGTCGTCGAGGGGCATGGTCCAGTGACGCCGGTCTCGAAGACGTCCAGCGTCGAGAGAACAGGGCGGTACCTGATGGCGGGCGATTATCGACGGGCGCTGGAATCCTGCGAACAAGCGATTCAGGAGCTGCCGTCTGTCGAAGCGTATCTGCATCTTACCTATGTCTATCAGGCGATCGATGCGTACCTTGAACAGTTGTCCAAAGACGAGAGCTGGACGGCAGTGGAACAGTTGTCGCTGAACCTCGCCTACCGGCATACGGAGGATCTCGTGGATCCGCCCGGCGGTCTGGCTCGCATGGCGAAGGAAATGATTCAAACCAGCGTCCGCCAACAGTCAGACGTCAGCGCTGCGATGGCGGTGCGGTTGAATAAAGCCGAGTCCGATCGGCTCTGGCAAGAACAGGCGCAATGGCGGAATGCACACCCCACCGAGTGGTGGCGGGCGTTTCCTGACTCCTGGGTTCGTTGAAGGAGCACGGATGCGACGGAGCGATGCCCGCAGGGAAGGAGACGGAGGACATGACCAGGCAGACAGCCCAACGCGGCCTCGATATCAAACTGTTCGGGGCGCTCTTCGTGTTGGTGGGATTGATCGATGTGCTCATCATCGAATTCTTTCCCGCCTATGCGCTCAAACTCTTCGGCGTCACGGTCGCCGGCCCGCTGGCCTACGCGGTGAAGCTGCATTCGCCGGCGGTGCATTTTCTGATCGGCTACGGATTTCTGTTTCTGCGCCCTTGGGCCTGGGGGTTGGCCATAGCCTATGGAGGCTTCGGCCTCACCAGCGAATTGATGAATCAGCTTGAATTCGGCTTCCATCAGCTGCGCATGGGCTTCATGGCCACCACGGCCTTGTTTCTCTGCTATGTGGCCTGGCGACGAATCCTGTTTGCCGATCCTGTTCCGCCGGCACAACGGCTCACCTCTTCTTCTCCGGAGGTTCCCTCATGAAAGGGCTGGTCTGGTTTCGTCGCGATCTCAGACTTCGCGACAATCCCGCCTTGTCGGCGGCGTGCCAGGAATGTCGGGAGATTGTGCCGTTCTTTGTCTTCGACGAGCCGCTGCTGCGCTCGCAGGTGTTCGGCTCCGCCTGTGTCGGTTTCATGTTGGGGTGCCTGGAGGAGTTGCGCCGCTCGCTGGCGAAGCATGGACTCGCCCTTGCGTGGCGTATGGGAGAGCCGGTCGAATCGGTGGTGCAGGCGGCGGCAGACCTTGATGCGAATGCGGTCTATTGGAATCGTGACTACGAACCGGCGGCGCTGGAGCGGGATCGGCTGATTCAGCAGCGGTTGGCGCAGCAGGGGCGCACGGTCAGGACCTTCAAGGACCATGTGGTCTTCGAGGCAGAGGAAGTGCGCGGGCTGACCGGCGATCCGTTCCAGCGCTATAGCGCGTATAAGGACCGTTGGTGGGTCAAATGGCGGGCCGCCGCCCCACCCTTGCTACCCGTTCCCCCGTTCCCGCCGACCGTCAGGGTTTCTCCCTCGGACTCACGGGCCTGGCCTTCGGCCATGGATCTCGGGTATCAAACGGTGCCGATGTGGATCGAACCGGGAGAACAGGCCGCGCATGCCAGACTGCAATGGTTTTTGCGAGGCCCGATCCATACCTATGTCACCGGCCGGAATCTCCCGGCGATCGACGGCACCTCGAAACTGTCTCCCCATTTGCGGTTCGGAACGATCTCGGCGCGTACGCTGGTGCATGCGGCGCTGAAGGCACTTTCGAAAGGCGGTCGTGTCTCCCGTGCGGATGTATTCACCTGGATCGATGAAGTGGTCTGGCGGGAGTTTTTTCAGCAGGTCCTGACGTCGTTTCCCCGCGTGGCCGAGGGACCGTTCAAACAGAAGCCGGGGTTGCCCGCGCCCAGGCCCGCAGGACCTGAACGGGACCGATTGTTTGCCGCCTGGTGCCAGGGGCGGACCGGCTATCCGATTGTGGACGCCGGCATGCGCCAGCTGAACCAGACCGGATGGATGCACAACCGCGTGCGGATGGTCGTCGCGTCGTTTCTGGTGAAAGACCTCCGGATCGATTGGCAGAACGGGGAGCGGTACTTCATGGCACGGCTCGTAGACGGAGACTTGGCCGCCAACAACGGGAACTGGCAATGGTGTGCTTCTACAGGGACGGATGCCATGCAGGGGTACAGGATTTTTAATCCGAAAATTCAAAGCGAAAAGTTTGATGCCGACGGCGAGTACCTTCGCCGCTACGTGCCGGAGCTGAACCACGTGCCGACGAAATGGATTCATGAGCCGCACCTCATGCCGCACGAGGAGCAGGTGCTGGCTGGTTGCCGTATCGGATCGGAGTATCCTGCGCCGATCGTGGATCATCGGCAAGCACGCCAGGAATATCTCGATCTCGGACAACAGCAGGTGAAGTCATGAAGCCGACCCCGCTTCGTCTGGGAATCAGTCGATGTCTGCTTGGTGAGGAGGTCCGGTTCGATGGAGGACACAAGCGAGACCAGTTCTTGACCGACGTGTTAGGCCGTTACGTGGAGTGGGTGCCCGTCTGCCCGGAGGTCGAAGCCGGACTCGGGACGCCTCGCGAGGCGATGCGCCTGGTCGGTGATCCGCAGCAACCGAGGCTGGTATCCATCAAGAGCGGCAAGGATCACACGCGTGCATTGGAACACGTGACCGCCCATCGACTCCCGGATCTCGAACGGTTGGACTTGTCCGGCTATGTGTTCAAGAAGGACTCGCCGAGCTGCGGAGTGGAGCGGGTTCGCACCTACAATGAACATGGGATGCCGGGTCGCAAGGGAGTCGGGGTATTCGCGCGAGCCTATGTCGAGCGATTTCCGCTGATTCCGGTCGAGGAGGAAGGACGGCTCTGTGATCCGCCGTTGCGAGAAAACTTTATTGAACGGGTGTTCTCTTACCGTCGTTGGCAAGACCTCGTTCAGAGCGGAGTCACACGGCAGGCCGTGGTGCGGTTCCATACGGTTCATAAGTATCTGCTCTTGGCGCATAGCGCTCCGCACTATCGCCAGCTCGGGCGCTTGGTCGCGCAGGTCAATGCGTATCGCGGCAAAGATCTTGTGCACCGATATGGCGAGCTCTTCATGCAGGCGCTGGCCGTGAAGGCGACCGTGCGCAAACATGTGAACGTGCTCCAGCACATTCTGGGGTATTTCAAGGATCGGCTTGATGCGCAAGAAAAGACCGAATTGTTGGGCGTGATCGGGGATTATCACCAGGGCCTTACGCCGCTGATCGTCCCGCTGACGTTGATCAAACACTACGTGCAGATTTTCGACGTCGGGTATATCCGAGAGCAGGTCTATCTGAACCCGCATCCGAAGGAGCTGATGCTCCGCAACCATGTGTAGAAAGGAACAGGTATGCCCCATGTGGTCATCGAAGGAGCCGGGGAGCTCCAGGGACTGTTTCAAGGTTTCAGTCCGATCCTGCAGCGAACGGAACAGGACATTCTCAAGGTTCAGGAATTCTACCTTGCGAAGAGCGGCCGGGAAGCGCTGCTGGATGCGGTGGTGATCGAGCAGGGTGCGGCGCGCAGTTTTTTTATCCAGCTGAAACGGCATGAGACGACCATCACCGTCCGGCTGTTGCCCGCCACGGATCCCGACAAGACCCCGGCGGTGAAGAAAGTGATGGCGTTGGCGGCCGGATTCATTCGGACGATCTATCCGGCCAGTCGGTATGGGAAGACCAATCTCCAGGAGTATTTGGACTTTCCCCGGTCGATGTGAATGCAAATAGGCGTGAACTTCCAACGAGGAGCGACGACATGGCCACAGTGCGACGAGGGGTGATTCTAGTCGGTCACGGCGGCATTCCCAGAGGATGCCCGCAGGACTTGGTGACGAAATTGAAACGGCTGGAGGGGCAGCGGCGCGCGGCGAAACAACCGGCCTCGGCCGAAGAGCTGGAACTGGATGCCAAGATACGCCAGTGGCCGAGGAATGCCGACACGGATCCGTATCAGGCCGGGCTTGAAAAGGTGGCGGCGCAATTGCGCGCGAACTTGGGCGATGTGTTGTTTGCCGTGGCCTATAACGAGTTTTGCGCACCGACGCTCGAAGAGTCGGTCGACCAACTCGTCACACAAGGAGCGACCCACATTACGGTGGCCACCACGATGTTTACGCCGGGCGGTTCGCATTCGGAAGTCGAGATTCCGGAAATCCTTGAGCATCTTCGCCCGCAGTATCCCGAGGTCGAGCTCCGTTACGCCTGGCCTTTTGACCTGAACCTGGTCGCGGGGACGCTGGCTGAACAGGTGCGGCGATTCTCCTGACCGACGTTCTCGTGCGCGAACAGGTCCGTGCGGGCGGTCGGTCGAAGGACAGAATGCGGGTGGGATGATGCGCAGACCACGAGCCGCATGATGGACGTGGGTGAAGATGTAGGAGTCCATTCTTCAAGTTCGTCCGTAGAAGAGCAAGAGAGGAGTTGCGTGCCGTGCAACCGGTCGTCGAACGATTCAAACAGGTCTATAGAGGATTCACCGCTCACTCGTTGGAATCGTTGAGCGAGTTGTACAGCGACGACGTCGAGTTTCAGGACCCGTTTCATGCCATCACGGGACTTCCCGCGCTCAGACAATATCTGTCTTCGCTGTATGCGAAGGTGGAGTCCTGCACGTTCGCATTCGAGGAAGAGGTGCGACAAGCCGACGGTGCGGTGCTGATGTGGACCATGTCGCTGAAGCATCCACGATTGAATGGAGGGGAATCGGTGATCGTGCGCGGTTCGACGCACATCCGATTTCGAGACAAGGTGTACATTCACCGAGATTACTTCGATGCCGGAGCAATGTTGTACGAGCAGCTTCAATTGATCGGAACGGTAATCCGGATCATCAAAGGACGTGTGTGAACGATGAAACGAACCAGGAGGCGGTGCTGCCGTTGCTTCGGCAATCAGTGGCGCCGCAGCTCGTGGGGATGAGCAGCACGGTGGCCTATCGAGGGGTGCCGCGATCGGAAGCGTATGGCGCGTCGAAAGCGGCGATCAAAAATCTCTTCGAATCGCTGCACCTCGACCTGGCGCGCGAGGGCATCAGCGTGTCGGTCGTGTGTCCGGGGTTTGGGCGGACGAACTGACAGACCGGAAGGAGTTCCCGATGCCGTTCAGGATCGAGCCCGATGATGCAGCTCGACGAATCGTCGACGGAATCGAGGCCAAGAAGCCGGAGATTCATTTTCCCCGGCGGGTCAGTCTGCCCTTCAAACTCCTGACCTTGTTCCCGAGTCCGTGGTACTTCCGCCTCTGCGCCGGAATGGTGAAGCCATCATGAAGGTGGCGATCGTGGGAACCGGCATTGCGGGCATGACGGCGGCGCATCTGTTGCATCAGGATCATGACCTCACCATCTTCGAGGCCGGCGGATATATCGGCGGCCACACTCACACCGTCGATGTGGAACTGGAGGGAAAGCCCTATGCCATCGATACGGGGTTTATCGTGTTCAATGACTGGACCTATCCGAACTTTATCGCCTTGCTGGATCGTTTGGGCGTGGCGTCACAGCCGAGCGACATGAGCTTCAGCGTCCGTTGCGAGGAGACCGGGCTGGAGTACAACGGCACATCATTAAATAGTCTGTTCGCCGAACGACGCAACCTGCTCCGGCCCTCGTTCTATCGTATGGTCCTCGACATTCTCCGCTTCAACCGTGAGTCGCTGGAATTGCTCGATCAGCCTGGGCCTGGTCCCTCTCTTGGGGCGTATCTTGAAGCGCATCGGTACTCCTCGACGTTTATTCGAAACTATATCGTCCCCATGGGCGGAGCGATCTGGTCGGCGGGCCATGCCACGATGTGGGAGTTTCCCGCGCGCTATCTCGTCCAGTTTTTCAAGAACCACGGCATGTTGTCGGTCGATAAACGCCCTACGTGGAGGGTCATTACCGGTGGATCCCGCCGCTACGTTGAACAGCTGGTGCGGCCATTCCGTGACCGCATCCGGCTCCAGTCTCCGGTGGAGTCGATCACGCGTTATCCGGACCATGTCGAGGTGCGTGGACGAGACCCCTTCGGGGTCCGTCGGAGGGAGCGATTCGACGGCGTACTCCTCGCTTGTCATAGCGATCAGGCACTGGCGCTGCTGGCGGATCCGACTCCCCTGGAGCAGGAGATTCTTGGAGCGATCCGGTACCAACCGAACGAGGCGGTGCTGCATACGGATCGGTCGCTTCTGCCGAAGCGCCGCTTGGCCTGGGCGGCCTGGAATTACCATCTGTTAGCGAATCCCACGGACCGTGCCGTGGTCACGTATCACATGAATCGGCTCCAGGGGCTGACGGCACCCCGTGAGTTGTGCGTGACGTTGAACCACACCGAGGCGATCCATCCCGCGTCGATCCTCACGCGAATCACCTATCACCATCCGGTGTTTTCCCCCGAGGCAATCGCCGCCCAGCAGCGGCATGGAGAGATCAATGGGAGCCGCCGCACGTTTTACTGCGGTGCTTATTGGGGATTCGGGTTTCACGAAGACGGCGTCAACAGTGCCCTGACGGCCTGTCGCGCTCTGGCGAAGGAGGACGCATGAAGAGTTGCGTCTACGAAGGAACGGTTCGGCACCGCCGCCACGCACCGGTGCATCATGCGTTCCGGTATTCGGTCTTCATGATGTATCTGGATTTGGACGAATTGCCGAACCTGTTTCGCGGACGCTGGCTCTGGTCTCCCCGGAGGCCCAACCTGGCCTGGTTTAGGCAGCGCGACCACCTGGGAGATCCGGCGATTCCATTGGACCGCAATGTGCGCGATCTCGTAGAGGCGAAGACCGGACACCGGCCGTCCGGGCCGATCCGCCTACTGACGCATCTGCGGTACTTCGGGTACGGCTTCAATCCGGTCAGCTTTTATTTTTGCTTCGACCCTGCCGATAGGCTGGTCGAAACCATTGTGGCTGAAGTCACGAACACGCCATGGGGCGAGCAACATTGTTACGTGTTGGGGAAGTCTTTGGACGAGGGCATCGGCCACCACCACCGGTATCGGTTCGGCAAGCAATTCCATGTTTCGCCGTTCATGGAGATGGATGTGGATTACGATTGGCGGTTCGGCACGCCCGGCGCCCGGTTGTCGATGCATATGGAGAATGTCCGTGGTGGAGCGCGGTTCTTTGATGCCACGATGGTCCTGCGGCGTGAGGAGTTGACCGGCACGTCACTCGCGCGCGTGTTGTCGCGCTATCCACTGATGACGATGCAGGTCATCGGCGCGATCCATTGGCAAGCATTGCGGTTGTGGCTGAAGCGCTGTCCGTTTATCCCGCACCCTAACAAGCCAAGGCCCTCCGTTGAGGCAAGGAGGATTTCCGGATGAACGACCTCGTGCCGACCGACTGTTCTCCCGGTCTGGACCAGTGCCCTTCGACGGTCGCAGTGTCCGACCTGTCTCCAGGCCTTCTTGTCCGGATCGCCAGACGGCTGGTCTGCAACCGCCTGCGCCGAATCGCTGCGGGGACGATTGCGGTGATCGAGGGCGGGCGCCGCACGGTCTTCGGCGAGTCCGGCCCAGCCTCAACACTCAAGGCGACGATTACCATTCATGATCCCGTCTGTTATCTCGACATCGCGTGGAGCGGCACCGTGGGGGCGGGGGAAAGTTATGCACGGGGGGATTGGCAGTGTGACGATCTCACGGCGCTGGTTCGGATATTTGTTTTGAATCGCCGGCTCGTGGACGGCATGGAAGGTGGAATCGCACGGCTGTCTGCTTCTTGGCTTAAGATCGCGCACCGGCTTCGTCGGAATACCAGGGAGGGAAGCCGGCAGAACATTGCGGCCCATTACGATCTGAGCAACGAATTCTTTGCGCAGATGCTGGACCGGACCATGATGTACTCCTGCGCCTATTTCCAGCGGCCCGACAGCACGCTGGAGGAGGCTTCGCGCGCCAAGCTCGACCTGATCTGCCGCAAACTACACCTTTCCGAGGAGGATCACCTGGTTGAAATTGGGTCCGGATGGGGTGGGCTGGCTTGTTATGCTGCGGAAACCTACGGCTGCCAGGTGACCACGACGACGATTTCTCGTGCCCAGTATGAGGCGGCTGTACGCCGGGTCCAGGAGGCCGGCTTGGCTGATCGGGTGAGGGTGCTGCTCACGGACTATCGGGACTTGCCCGCTCTGGAGACGAAGTTCGACAAACTGGTGTCGGTCGAGATGATCGAGGCCGTAGGGCATGAATACTACAGGACCTTCTTCGAGGCCTGCAGTCGATTGCTCAAGCCTGAGGGACTGATGCTGGTCCAGGCGATCACCATCGATGAGCGGTATTACGAACGGGCGACACGGTCGGTCGATTTTATCCAGCGCTTCATTTTCCCAGGCAGCTGTATTCCCTCGGTGAACAGTTTGTGTCAGGCCATGGCGAAGGCTTCGGATCTCAGTCTACTGCACCTACAGGATATCGGAGCGCACTATCCGCCGACCTTGAGGGGCTGGCGAGAGAACCTCCGGCGTAATCTGACGCAAGTGCGTCAGCTTGGGTTCCGTCCCGAGTTCCTGCGTCTCTGGGAGTTCTACCTGTCCTACTGCGAAGGCGGATTTCTCGAACGGTCGATTTCGACCGCACACTTGTTGTTCGCCAAATCCGGCTGGCGTCAGGATCCGCATGCAGGATGAGAAGCCACATGGCCGATTTGGCAATGCTTGGTGGAGGACGATGTCACTCCGTCGATCTTCGCGGGTCGGCTCGCATCGTTTCGATGGCGGGGACATTCGTAAAGACTGATTTCATCTAAGCGGCGACCCGTGTAGAATCAGCCCCCAATATGGAGCAACCCACAAGGCCTCGGTGGCGTTGCGAAGGTGAGATTCCAACGGAGCAGAGGATCTGGCATGCTGCACGACGACCTGATCGCCGCGTTTCACAAGACTCAGTCGTTCAAGTGGGACCCTGCAGGCGGGTTCAAACTCGCCTCAGGGCAGACGAGTCCGTTCTATGTCGATTGCCGGACCTTGATGGCGTTTCCTCATGCCCGTCACCTGATGGCACAGCGCGCCTGGGAAGCGACCAAGCACCTTGAGATCGAGTGTCTTGGGGGCTTGGAGATCGGGGCGATCTCGATCGCGACGACGATTTCGGACTTCGCCTACGGGGCCACACCCCGTCGAGAATGGCGGACCTTTTTTGTGCGGAAACAAGCGAAGGACCATGGGCTGGGGAGGCTGGTCGAAGGCGTCGTGAAGGCGGGCGATCGTGCCCTTATCGTCGATGATGTGTTGACCAGCGGAGGATCTGTCGTGAAAGCCATCACTGCGGCGCGAGAGGCGGGATTGGAGGTGACCGAAGCCTTGGTCATCGTCGATCGGAAAGAACAGGATGGCCGAGCCCGTGTCGAACACACCGGGGTGAGGGTTGTGAGCCTGTTGACGATCGACGATCTCATGCAAGGCCACCGCAGTCCTTCTTAGGTCACTTGCACTGAAACTGAATTCCCCAACGCCGTTCCTCGACGACGTCGTTTGATCCTGCAAGGGGACTGGCTTGACGCAGCCGACCCTTCGTCTCCCCTTCCCGAACGGTCGTCCACCCATCCGGGCACTTCTGCTCCATCAGGCGGACCGCTTCCTTCCGAAAGGATGAGAGTAGGTTGCCCTGGTCGGCTCGGTACGGGTACGCCACCACGCCGCCGTTGTCGGCGTCTTTGACCATGATGGCTCCTTCTCCGCAGCCTGTGATAGCCATGAGCATGGAGAGGATGCTCCCTCTTGACCAGCTTTTCATAGGGCTCCTATCATAGAGCATCGACCACCAACCTTTCCGGTATGACCAAAGGAGCGGTGACCATGAGATTACTCGGCTATCTTGTCTGCGTGGGATTGCTGTGCGGTTTCCTTTTGGAAGATCCGCAGCCTACCCTCGCGCATCATTCCTATACGTTGACGGTCCAGCAACTGCGCGCCGGCTTGCTCAAGGCGCCATCGATAGGGGCGAAGGGGTTCCTGTTGGTCGATGTGCGTTCCCCTGAGGAACATGCATCCGGCATGATTCCGGGTACCGATCGGAATATCGACTTTCGTGAGATGAAGGCGCGACATCGTGAACTCGGTGCGTCGTTGGACGACCATATCGTCGTGTATTGCCAGTCCGGCCATCGCAGCAACATTGCCGCGGAGACTTTGGCCGATTTGGGCTACACGCATGTGTACAATGTAGTGGGCAGTATGAACGCCTGGACAGAGGCCGGCTTTCCCGTCTCGCCTGCTCAATAGGCTGGAGCCGGTCATCGCTTGCGCGAGGATGCGGATGCGTCCGGTAACGGCGTGCCTCGCGTCTGTGTTCGTGGGCTGATGCCGATGACGGTCGGCAAGGGAATATGCACACCTCTGTTGCCTGCCAGGAGCGATCGCCATGTGGCTTGTGAGGTGGTTTCCTGGGCGGCGTGGAGCAGGTCGGGGCTGGCGATGACATCGGACGAGGCGCCCCCGTCCATAGCCATGGCCTGCTGAATCGACGGCATTTGCCGGTGGAGACAGTCTGCAAGGTGGTGGAGCGAGACGACATCCACGGTCTTGATGAGGAGAATGGCTCCTTCCCCGTCTTCTGCGACCACGGTTTGAAATGCGCGCTTCCCGCTGTCCCGCACCCGGAGCTTCCCCGTCCGGTCGAACAGCATCAGCGACTGCGCGGCTTCCCGATAGGGAGGGGCGTCTTCTGTGAATCCGTCGAACGCCAGGTCCAGTACCCGGGCCTTCCTGAGTGTCCCGTCGGTCGGTTCCGCCGCGAACAAACCCTGCCAGGAATGATGTTTCTTGCTCCCGAGTGAACGCCCCTCTTTCAGCAGCACACCCAGGTACGAGTAGTCTTCCCGAAACAAGCCTGCATTAAACAGAACGTACGCATCGGTCCGCTGCTGCCAGTCGTGAATCGAGAGCGGGGCGCGGAGTCCCTCATCACGAAACTGATAGATGGAAAACCGAAACCGTTCAGGGTCGATATGCAGCATGAGTAGTGATGGAACCTGGGGACAGGCTTCGATGGGGCTCCAGAGCGCGACTTGCATTCCGGTGATCAATCGTTCCCAGGGCACTCCATGGGTGTCCGCAGACCCGGTCTGTGGTGTCCCGCCGATGCAGAGCGCGATCAGGCACCCGCACAGATTCGCCAATCGGCGAACGGACCGTGACCTCTGCTGATTTCTTTCGAGCATCAACGCCCTCTGCGCGTCATGGTTTGGGCACGAGACGGCGATACACATAGCCGCACGCGACCTCAGTATAAAAAGGATGGGCACAAGGGTCAAATCCGCGCCGGCTCTGAGGTGCGTGCGAGATGGTGTCAGGGCGCTTGTGCGGTGCGCGGGGCCTGGCCTGGTAGGGGTGGTTGGTGGAGCGCGTGGCCCGTTCCAGAAGCAGAAGAGTCGAGCAAGGCGCGTACCGTGCGCAGGAGAAGGTCAGGAGTGAACGGCTTTTGCAGAAACGTCGTGCGATGGGGGTCCATGCCGCTATTTACGCAAATATCATCCAGATAGCCCGACATGAAGAGCACCCGCAGATTCGGCTTGATGACGGACAAATGTTGTGCGAGTTCACGGCCGTTCATCCCCGGCATCACCACGTCGGTGAGCAAGAGGTCCACATGGTAACTCTGTTGCGTGGCCGTGAGGCAGGCTTCGACGCCATTTTTGGCTTCGATCACTTGGTAGCCGATCTTGACCAGTTCGTGACGGACCAGCTCGCGCACGCCGGTATCGTCTTCGACAAGAAGAATGGTCTCAGACCCCTGGCGAAGTCTGCCTTGAGGCGCCGAGGCATCCGCTGTATGGGCTTGCGGATTGACGCGTGGAAAATAGAGGTCAAACGTAGTGCCATGTCCGACTTGGCTCCATACATCAATCCCGCCTCCGCAGGTGGTGACGATGCCGAACACGGTGGACAGGCCTAGCCCGGTGCCCTTGTGTTCCTCTTTCGTGGTGAAAAATGGTTCGAAGAGGTGGGAGAGGACGTCGGCATCCATTCCGCACCCGGTATCGGTAACGGTCAATTTGACGTACTGTCCCAAGGGCAACGGGTGGAGATGATGCATCGGGGTACGTGCGAGTTCCGTTTGCGACGTTTCGATCGCCAATAGGCCTCCGTTGGGCATGGCATCACGGGCGTTCACGACCAGATTCATGAGGACCTGTTCCAGCTGCCCGGGGTTGGCCTTCACGTGACCGTCATAGGGGTCGAAGCGGATCACCAGTTGGATGTCTTCACCGATGAGGCGCCGGAGCATGCTGTCTACATTGCCGACGACCGAATTCAAGGGGAGGACTTTCGGTTCCAACGGCTGCTTTCGACTGAAGGCCATGAGTTGGCGAATCAAGTTCGCGGCTCGTTCTCCGGCTTTCTGCATCTCTTCGATCTTGGCGCGGGTAGGATCACCGGAGGGCAATTCTTCGATGAGGACCTGACTATGCCCCATGATGACCGTCAGCAGATTGTTGAAATCATGGGCGAGTCCTCCCGCGAGACGCCCCACCGCTTCCATCTTCTGGGCCTGACGAAACTGTTTTTCGCTCACGCGCAGCGCGTCTTCCGCCCGCCTGCGTTCCAAACGTTCGTCGAGTTCGCGCAGGGTTCGTTTGATGGAGGGCGCAAGCCGGCCCAGGCGTTGCTTGGATATGTAATCGGTCGCCCCACGCTGCATCATGTCGATGGCGAACTCTTCTCCCTGCGCGCCTGAGACGAAGAGGAACGGCATGTCGGGATGCAGGGTCCGCGTGAGGGCGAGCGCGGCCGCTCCGTCGAAGCCGGGGACTGCGGTGTCGGCGAGAATGAGACTGAATCCCTCCTGGCGGAGTGCGGCAAGAAACTCTTCGCGCGACTGCGCATGTTTTGACTGGCACAGAATGCCGGCATTTCGGAGGGTAGCGGAAATCAGCTCCGCATCGGCGGGGTTGCTTTCGAGATGGATGAAGCGCAACGGCTGAGTCATCGTGTGTGTAGGGATCAGGACGCCGAACGGGAGTTAAGTCGATCGGCCGGTCGCGCGGCTTGCGCCTTCCGGAGGCGGCTCGTTGATCATACCCCAAAACACACCGAGCTCTTTGACGGCCTTGAGGAACTGGTGAAACTCGACCGGTTTGACTACATAGGCATTGGCGCCCAGGGCATAACTTTCAACTAGGTCCCGCTCTTCACGGGAAGAGGTGAGCATGACGACCGGAATGGGCTTCAAGGCCGCGTCGTTCTTGATGGTGCGCAGGACTTCAAGTCCATCGACTTTCGGCATCTTCAAATCGAGCAGGACGACCGCCGGATTGCCCTGGAGACGAGTCTTGAATTGGCCTCGACAGTAGAGGTAGTCCAACACTTCGGCGCCGTCGTGACATAGAATGACCTTGTCGGCCAGGTGATGTTCCTCCATCGCGGCCAGTGCGAGCTCGGCATCGCGTGGATTGTCTTCCGCCAGCAAAATAGGTTTGGAAGCGATCATGCCAAGGACCTCGCCATCGGAAGGCTGACGTAAAAGGTCGCGCCTTCGCCGAGCGCACCTTCGGCCCAGGTTTTCCCGCCGTGCCGATGAATAATCCGTCGGACATTTGCCAGTCCAATACCGGTCCCCTCGAACTCATCCGCTCGATGGAGCCGTTGAAAGACGCCGAATAACTTGTTGGCGTAGCGCATATCGAATCCTACCCCATTATCGCGTACGAATAACACCAGTTCCTCCTGACTGCTACCCCAGCTCCCGATTTCGATGATGGCCTGCGGTCGTGTCCCGGTAAACTTGATCGCGTTGGCAAGGAGATTCATAAACACTTGGCGTAACATCGCTGCGTCTCCCGTGACTTCAGGGAGTTGAGCGATTGTCCACGAGATCGCCCGATCTTGCAAGTCATGTCGCAGATCATGCAGCACAGAGGCGATCAATTGGTTCAGGTTGACCGTTCCGCGCAACATTTCCTGGCGTCCCATGCGGGAAAAGACCAAGAGATCGTCGATGAGTTGTCCCATTCTGGTGGCCGATTCAGAAATCGTCTGCAGGTACCGTTTCGCCTTGTCGTCCAGCGAGGTGGAGGATGCTTTTCTCAGCAGCGAGGCGTAGCCGTCGATATGGCGCAGCGGGGCGCGCAAATCGTGTGACACCGAATAGCTGAAGGCCTCCAGTTCTTTATTGGCGGCCTCTAAGAGTTCCCCGCGGCGATGGAGTTCATCGGCGATCCGCCGCCGTGCGGTAATGTCACGACGAATCAGGTAGTACACGGCCGCAAGCAATACGAACAGAAGCAGGGCGCCCGTGATTAAGAGGATGATGCTGGAGCGAGTGGTCGTCGTGGATTCGATCACTCGTTGCGCAAGCGCCTTGGTTTCGTCCTGTTCCATCTGCGCTTGCAGTCGCCGAGCGGAATCGAGGGCGGTTTTGGCCACACCGGCCAAGGCCATCGTCCGCACCGACTCGAACCCGGTCTCGTGTCGCAGATCTATGGCCGCACGCTCTTCTCGAAGTTGTTGGGTAATCGACTGTTCGAGTTCGTTGACACGTGCGCGCTGGAGGCTGTGGGGAGCCGTAAGTTCACGCAGGTACCCAACGTATTCCGGCGCCCGTTCCTGCAGCGTGTGGTAGGCGGCAAGGTAACTCTCGTCGCCGGTGACGAGAAATCGTCGATGGCCGTTCTCGGCGTCGTCGATCGCCACGCCGGTTGCGGCGAGCACCTGGATGAATTCGTGACTGCGCTGGTCTTGATGTCCGTTGCGAATGAGCACCGTCATATTTCGATAGGAAATCGCCGAGATGACCAGAATGCCGGCGAAGACGAGGCCGAACCCGGCAAGCACGCGATGTTCAATGGATCGCTTCTGAAAGGTGTGAACCAAGGGCCCAAGAAAAGAGACCCGTGCAAGCAGACGCTCGCCCCACGGAGAGAGAGGGAGGGGGGATTCGGCGCCGGCGTTGACGGGCTGTTGGCGGTTCGATTCGTCCATGCCCATAGGGAGATCCAGCCGGATGAATTGAGTGGAGCTCGCACGGGGCTTGTGTGCCCTGGCATGCTGCTCATGGGACGGCACATCGTATTCTAGCAGAAGGTGTTGATAAGCGAAGGGGTTTGATAGAAATCGTAGGAATTGACCGTGCGGTGGCCGTTATCCTCCGAACGGTGTGACGGACGGAGGGATCGAGGCGGCAGGGCCGACGAGGTTGGAAAACATTAGTGTGGCAGCGACAGCCCAGTCGAGAAACGGCTGTGGATAGATTCCGATCACGAGTGTCCCGGCGAGCCCGACATAAATGACGGCTCTCAACGGACCCGTGGTCTTGATGGGAGAGGAATCGAGCGGTTCGCTGATATACATTTTCTTCACGACGATCAGGTAATAGTACATCGACACGACGATGTTGATGAGGCCGACGGTGATCAGGATATAGAGGCCTTCCTTGATCGCGGCGACGAAAATATACAGCTTTCCAATAAAGCCGGCGAGCGGAGGCACTCCTGCCAGCGACAGGAGGAAAATCAACATGGCAAAGGCCAGGAACGGCGAGCGCCGATTGAGCCCGCTGTAGTCATCGATTTCATCGCTACCCACCGCGTTACTGATGGCCATGATGACGGCGAAAGCTCCGAGGTTTGCAAAGAGGTAGGTCAGGAGGTAAAACAAAATGGAGTCGGTGCCCATTTTGGTTCCGGCGGCCAGGCCGATCAGCACGTTGCCGACCTGTGCGATGCCGGAATAGGCCAAGAGACGCTTGATATTTCGTTGCGCGATGGCGACGATATTGCCGTAGGTCATCGAAAGGATCGAGGCGGCGACGATGAGCAATGCCCAGATCGGCTTGAACGTCGACAAGGCGACGAGGAACAACCGCAGCAGAATCGCAAATGCCGCCACCTTCGGGGCGATCGACAAAAATGCGGTCACCGGGGTCGGCGCGCCATGGTACGTATCAGGGATCCATGAATGGAACGGGACGGCGCCGATCTTGAATCCCAGTGCGGCAAAAATGAGCAAGAAGCCGATCACGAGTCCGGTGGTCGGGGCAGCACCACTCATTTCAGAAAAAACCAGCTTGCCTGTTTCGCCATAGACGAGGCTGATGCCGTAGGCCAGCAAACCGGCCGCAAAGACACCAAGGATAAAAAACTTGAGCCCAGCCTCGTTGGATGCCATATCGTCGCGTAGATAGGACACCAAGACATAAAACCCGAATGTCGCAAACTCGAGGGTGACGAAGAGTGACAGGAGGTCGTTGGCCGAGGTCATGAACATCATGCCCAGAGCGGACATGACGACGAGGAAATAGTATTCGCCTCGAAAGAATGAAAACCGGTGCACATAGTCGATCGAGAGGAGAATCACGAGGATCGTGGCAAGGAGGATTATCACCTTAAAGAAGATGGCCAAACGGTCGAGGACGAACATCTTACCGAATAGGGTGCCGGTGATGCCGGTGACGTCAAACCACGCGAGGCAGGCCAGCGTGATCACCAATCCAAGAATGCTCAGGTACGCGAGCTGTTCTTGCACGATCCGTTTGAAGGAAAAATCGACGATCAAGACGGCGCACAGCCAGGCCGTGAGAAACAGCTCGGGCAGCAGGAGCAGGAGATCGCTGACTGACAGGGTAAGGGAGAAAGTCATCGCGGAGTCACCTTCGCTATGGCTTCACGGGAAGCAGGCAAGGGCACGATGGGGGAGGCCGCATGTGGAATGTTCATTGTGGGGTGCTCCGCGACCGGGACGACCTTGGTGATACGAGCGATCAAGGGATCGACCCCAGACCGTACGACCGAGTAGAGGTGTCCCGGGAAAATGCCGAAACTGATGCTGACGGTGATCATGATCAGCAGCGGCAGGCGATCAATGACGGTCACGGCATCGTGTGAGTGGCTGTACTTTTCCGCCATCGATCCATAGAAGAGGCCGCGCATCATCTTGAAGAGATAGGCCATGGTCAGCACGATCCCCAAGACAGCGACGATAACCTGGAAGGGGTACTTGTTCCAGCTCCCAACGATGATCATCACTTCCGCAATGAAGTTCACGGTGCCGGGCATCCCGATCGAGGCCATACAGCCGATGACGAAGGCGGCGGAAATAAATGGCATTCGGTTGGAGAGGCCACCCAACGAGGGAATGTCGCGAGTGTGCGTTTGGTCGTAGACCCAGCCGGCCATGGCGAACAGCATTCCGGTGGCCATGGCGTGAGCGAACATGTAGATGACCGCTCCGCTCAGGCTGATATAGTCGAGGGCGGCCATTCCCAGGAATACGTACCCCATGTGGCTCGAACTGGAATACCCGATGACGTATTTGGTGTCCTTTGCGTAATAGGCGACGAGCCCACCGTAGATGATGCTGAAGATACAGAGGACTGCGGCAATGGGCATGAGTTCGCGGGTCGTTTCAGGGAGAATTTCGAAGGCCACTCGGATAATCGAGAAATGTCCTAACTTCATCAGGACGCCGGCATGCAACATACTGGTCGCAGCCGGTGCGGCCGCATGTCCGACGGGTGACCAGGAGTGCAGAGGCCAAATCGGCGCGATGGAGGCAAATCCGAAAAATATCAACAGCCAGATAAGGGTGGCTAACGGGCCAGAAAAGTGGGCCTGTTCGCGTAGGATTAAAATGTCGAAGGTGTTGAGCCCGGAGAACTTGTAGATCAGCAGAATGCCCATCAATGCCGCGACCGCGAACGCGGAAAGAAACAGGACCAACTTCATGGCCGCGTATTCTTTGCTGTTCGCGCCGAAGTTGAAGATGAAGCCGACGGAATCCCGCTGCTTGAGGCCTTCCGTATCCGTCATCTCGAGGTATTTTTTCGTGTGGCTCCCCCACATGCCCAATAGGAGGTACATGGGGATCACGGACATTTCATAGAAGAAATACAGGAAGAACAGATCCAGGGACATGAACACGCCGATCGTGGCGGCGGCGAGAATCAGAATCCAGATGTAGAACTCTTTCATCCGGTCTTTGATGTGCCAGGAGACGAAAATGCCGGCGAACAGCAGGATGGCGGAGGCCAACACCAGGGGGGTGCCGATTCCGTCTACCCCAAGATGGAGTGAAATTCCCAGTTGCCGTGACCATTCGATCCGCTGGATGAATTGAAAACCACCTTTCACTGCATCGTAGGCGTAAAAGAGATAGACCGACGCGATCAATGAGACAAAGGCAGAACCGGCCGCAATGCCGCGCACGAGCGAGACTTGGCGGTTTGAGACGAAGATCAAGGCCAGGGCGCCGGCAAACGGCGCGAAAAGAATAATGAGTAGCGTATATTCAGCCATGGTCTTACTTAGCCGGCACCTGGATGACAGTGTTTACCGAGGCCACTTTGGCGCGATCCAGGCGGTCGACGAGGGCTTGAATCGATCCATTCATCATTCTCAGGAACGGCGATGGATATAGGCCGATCCACAAGATCATAATTGATAACGAGAGCGCAATGGTGATCTCCCGCATATGGAGGTCCTTGATCGCCGAGGAGACGTTCTTTGTCAGGGGGCCGAGCATGGCGCGTTCGTAGTACCACAAGAAATAGGCCGCTCCGAAGATGACGCCGAGCACTGCCACCGCGCCGTACCACCATTTGGCCTTGAAGGCACCGAGGAGGATTAAAAATTCCCCGACAAATCCGTTGGTGCCGGGCAACCCGATGGAGGCCATGCCGATCAAGAGGAGAAAGGTGGCTAAGAGCGGAACCTGTTTCGCAAACCCTCCGAATGCCGACAAGTGAGAGCTCTGCTGCCTGGTCGATAAAAATCCCGCCATGAAGAATAGGCCGGCGGTGCTGAATCCTAGGTTGATCATGGTAAGCAGGCTTCCCTGCAAGCCTTGGAAATTCAGAGCAAAGAGCCCTACCACGACGAACCCAAGGTGGCTGATGCTGCTGAATGCGAGGAGGCGTTTGAAGTCTGATTGCACCAGTGCCACAACCGCCCCATACAGAATCGCTGCCAGCCCCAAAACCATGACGATGGAGACCACACCTTCGCTGTTCGTCGCATCGGGTACCAATGGAAACGTAAAGCGAAGGAATCCGTAGGTGCCCAGTTTCATGCCCGCTAACATCACTGCCATACCGATGGGACCTTCAACGAGGGCATCAGGGAGCCAGGTGTGAAAGGGGAACACGGGCGCCTTGAAGGCGAACCCCATAAACATGAGCCAGAAGATCAAAATTTGCTGGGAAAGCGGTATCGGGACTGAGAGCAACTCCAGGAGGTCGAACGAATAGACGTGGTCGAGGTGATGGGTGACGGCCCACTGATGATAGTTGATGTCGAGCAATGCAATGCCGACCAGCATGAAGACGCTGCCCAGGAGCGTATAGAGGACATACTTCAGGGCTGCATAATGGCGGTCCGCGCCGCCTCCCCACAACTTAATCAGGAAGTAGCTGGGGATGAGCATGAGTTCCCAGAATACGAAGAACAGAATGAGGTCGATCGAGGCAAAGATCCCCATGGTGGTGGTCTCAAGCGCCAAGAGCGCCATGAAATACAGCCGGATCTGGTTGCGCACCGTATCCCAGGAATAGATAACGACCAGCACCGTGAGGAAGGCTGTCAGGCCTACGAAGAGTACGCTGATGCCATCAACAGCGAGGTGATACCCGATGCCGAGCGCGGGCATCCACCGCGCATGCTCGGCGAACTGCATGGCCGCGGAATCCGGCACGAAGCGCACAAGCACAAGGCAGGCCAGTGCCAGTTCCACCAGGGTGATGCCCAAGGTCGTTGTCTTGAGGAGATCTTCGTCCTCAATCAGCCAGAGGACCGCCGCTCCCACGAGCGGGAGGAAGATCAAGTACGAGAGGATCGGGAAGCCAAAACTGAACTCTTCAAGCATCGTGTGTCCAGAAAATCTGCTGCGTCAGCGTGAGAGATACCCGTTTGAACCGCTACCGGTCCAGATCAAAAGAATGAGGTGCGCGAGAATAAAGAGTCCCGCCACAATAATCGCCGCATACTGATGCACCATGCCGGTTTGAATTTTTCGCCAGGAACGGGCCAGCAGGTGGTTCGCGTAACCGATAATGTTCAAGCCCGCATAGACCACGTGCTTTTCTGTCCAGGTGATTGCGGCGGAACTGGCATCGGTTCCCTGGTCGATGGAGCGGACGAGACCGTCGATGATGGTCCGATCAAACCAGTCGCAGAACCTCCCGAGGTGTTTGGTGGGTTCCACGAAGAGTCGGTCGTATAATTCATCGACAAAGTATTTGTTGAGCAAGGTCGTATAGACCCCGGGCATGCGCGCGGCTAGCGCGTCTGCGGCAGACGAAGGCCCGCTGTAAAAATAGTGCGCGAGGCCCCACCCAAGCAGCGCAATGACGGTGGCGGTGCCCATCAAGCCGATCATCACTGCCGGCGCGGTGGCATGCTCTTCCCCTGCCACACTGGCCACCGAGTGCAGGAAATGGTGGAACCAGCCGTTTTCGGGCGGCACGCCGGGGAAACCGCCGATGACGGACAGCGTGGCCAGCACTACTAGGGGGCCGATCATGACCATCGGGGATTCATGGACATGCTCGGCGGTATGATGATCCAACCGCGAGGTGCCATAAAAAGTAAGGTAAGTCAGTCGGAACATGTAAAACGATGTCAAAAATGCGCCGGCTGCTGCCATGCCATAGAGCAGATAATGCTGGTGAACGAAGGCATGACCCATGATCTCGTCCTTGCTCCAGAACCCCGCCAGCGGCGGAATCCCCGCGATCGCGATGGTACCGATCAGGAAGAGTGTGTGGGTCCATGGGATCTTGGACTTCAACGCGCCCATTTTTCTGATGTCCTGCTCGCCGGACAGGGCATGGATGACCGATCCAGCAGACAAGAAGAGGAGGGCTTTAAAAAATGCATGGGTCATCAAATGGAAGACGGCGGCCGTGTAAGCTCCGAGACCGCAGCCGAGGAACATATACCCGAGTTGGCTGACCGTGGAATACGCCAGGACCCGCTTGATATCGGTTTGCACCAGTCCGATGGTGGCGGCAAAGAGTGCGGTGAGTCCGCCGATCCAGGCGACGGTCGTCATCGCGGTGGGTGAAAGATCGAAAATCGCATGGTTGCGGACGATCATATAGACGCCGGCCGTGACCATGGTGGCCGCGTGGATGAGCGCGCTGACCGGGGTCGGACCTTCCATCGCGTCGGGCAACCAGGTGTAGAGCGGGAGTTGCGCAGACTTTCCGACGGCGCCCACTAAGAGGCAGAGTGCGATCGCGGTGGCCATTTCGGGAGAGAGCTGTGCGGCATTCTGCATCACTTGGGTGTAGTCGAGGGTACGGAAGTTCACGAACACGAGGAAAATGGCCAAAAGGAATCCAGCGTCGCCGATCCGGTTGACGACAAATGCCTTTGTGGCGGCCTTGGCCGCAGAGACTTTGTCGTAGTAGTAGCCGATCAGGAGATACGAACAGAGTCCGACGCCTTCCCAGCCGATGAACAGGACAACATAGTTGTTGCCCATCACCAACAGCAGCATCGAAACCATAAACAAATTCATGTACACGAAGAAGCGTGTGAAGCCGGATTCCCCATGCATGTATCCCACCGAGTACACGTGAATCAGGAATCCGACTCCCGTGATGACCAAGAGCATGATGCAGGTCAGGGGGTCGATCAAATAGGCAAGATTGATGGTGAGATCGCCGCCGAATATCCATTTGTAGACGATGACTTCACGGGCCGCGCCTGTTCTCAGGGTCTCCGTGAACACGGCCAGCACGCAAAGAAACGACAGCAGGACTGAACCCCACGCAAACCGGTGCGCCAAGTCGTGGGAATATCGGTGCCCGAAGAGGCCGTTCACAATGACGGCCATCAGCGGAAACAGCGGAATCAATTTGACGATCAGATCAATGGAATCGGACACGTTACCACTTCAATAGATTCATTTCATCGACGTTGGTCGAAATCTTGCCGCGGAACACCACAATGATGATGGCCAGCCCAATGGCCGCTTCTCCCGCCGCGATAGCGATGATAAAGAGCGCCACAATCTGGCCCTGCATGGATTCCAGATAGTGGGAGAAGGCGACCAGGTTGATGGTGGCGGCGTTCAGCATGATCTCGACCGACATCAGGACAATAATAAAATTGCGGCGGATCAACACGCCGAGCAGGCCCGTCGCAAACAGCACGGCGCTCACGGCCACATAGGCGGACAACGGAATCATGCGTCACGCCTCGTTTCGATCGACTTGGGAGTCTTGGCGAGGACGATGGCGCCGACAATCGCTCCGGTCAGGAACACCCCGATGATTTCGAATTGCAGTAAATATTCGCTGAACATCTTGATGCCGATGGCGTGAGCATCTCCGTCCAGTAGGATTGCCCCCGTCGAGGCATCACCTTTGGCGCCGCTGAACGGTGACCGCACCAGCAAGAACAACAGATAGATCAAGCCAATAGCCGCGGGGGCCAGCAGATAGGGGGTCTTGGCGTGGAAGTAGCGGTCGTCGGTCTTGAGGTTCAGCAGCATGAGGACGAACAGGTACAGGACTAAAATGGCGCCTGCGTACACGATCACTTGGACCGCCCACAAGAATTCCGCGTTCAGCATGACGAAGAGGCCTGAGACGTGGAGCAACAAGGCCAGGAGTGCGAGGCCGCATTGCACCGGGTTCTTCAGCGCCACGGTCAGAATGCCGGCGACAATACTCACCACTGCGAAATACCCAAAAAACACAAAGGCCATAACGGTACGATTCAGCTCAAATGTTTGGGTTGTGACTGTGTAGGTTTGAGAACCGACTGTGGAAAATAATAGCGATATTCACGACTCTCGTCCGAATTCTTTTCTTGGTTATGGGCATACAGATATTTTTTGGCGTCTTCGAGGTGGCGCTCGCCGATCTCATAGAGCCTTTTCTTGTCGAAGAGGAGGGTGCGCTTATCGTGGGTGGAGTATTCGTACATTTTGGTCATCGCCAGCGCGTTGACGGGACAAGCCTCGACACAGTAGCCGCAAAACACGCATTTGGTGATGTCGATATAGAACTCGCTGGCATATCGCTGCAAGGGCCGTTCGGGGTCTTCCTGGCTGATGACCTTGATGCATCGGGACGGGCATGCCGCCTCGCAGAGGTCGCAGCCCACGCAGCGGTCACGCCCGTCTGCGTATCGGAGGAGGCCGAGTGCGCCGCGGTGACCATCCGGGATGGTTCTCTGTTCGCGCGGGTATTGAAAGGTGATGGGACGATGGAACATGTGCTTGAAGGTGACCTTCATGGCATCCCAAATTTCATAGAACAACGCCGCCTGCAGAATTTTTTTGGTCAAGGCCCCGACACTCATTCCCACCACCTTTGACGACATCAAAAAGACGGACGAGCTTACCCTTACGCACCAACCTTTTCAATCGTTACCCGCGTCGACTTGAAGTACGGCACTCCCGTGACCGCGTCGGCCTCCACGGCCATCAGATCCTTCACCGGAGGTTCATTAAAATGCTCGGGGAAGAAACACGAGCCAGGCAAGATGTCCGGATCTGCTTTTACTCCGGCTTGCACTGAGCCTTGCTGCGACGTGAGACGGATGGTGGATTGGTCGGTCAGCTCGAGCCGCTGCACGTCGGCCGGATTCATCCGTATACGTCCATTGTTCGGTTCAATATTGATGAGTCCCGAAGCTCGCGTGGACATTTTTCCTGAGTGATAGAGCACTTGCCCGGTCAGTAAGGTAAAGGGTCGCGGGCGATCGTTCGACGACGAGTGTGCCGCCTGGCCGCGATATCGGTCGGCGACTTCGGTTGCGTACCCGTTCGACAGATAGGCATCGGCCGATGGCGAAATGCGGCGAGGTTGGCCGAGATTGTAGTAGCCCGGGAGCAGTTTCATGATCTCATTCTGCACATCTTGCGGTGATTCATAGGCCCAGTCGTACCCCAGGCCGTTGGCCAACGCGGTCATAATATGCCAATCGGGGAGGCTCTCTCCGACTTGATCGACCGCCTGACGCACACGCAGGACTTTTCCTTCTAGGTTGGTGAAGGTGCCGTCCTTTTCCGCGTACGTGGCAGCCGGGAGTATGACGTGCGCCATTCGGCCCGTCTCTGTGAGAAAGGGATCCTGAACGATCAGGAGCTGGAGCTTTTCAAGGGTCCCTTTCACATCCATGGAGGCAGGCAAGGTTGCCAGAGGGTTCTCTCCGATGACATAGAGGGCCTTGATCTGGCCCTTTCGGATGCGGGCAAGAATCTCAAGGAAATTGGCACCGCTCCCGCTGGCGGGAAGGGTCACGTCCCAGGCTTTGCCGAAGCGTTCACGCGCGTTGGGATCATCGAATCGTGCCTGTCCTGGCAGGAACTCAGGCGCGACGCCCATATCGACTGCTCCCTGCTCGTTGATTTCTTCCGTGACCGTCGTCACGCCGCAGCCAGGCTTACCCAATTTGCCGGTCACCCAGGCGAGGTCGATGAGCTTGAGGACATTCTGATACCCGTTCGGCTGCCGGACGATACCTTCCGCACACAAGGCAATCGCACGCGGGGCTTCCGCAAAAATGGCGGCGGCTTCCCGGATCTGTTCGGCCGCAATGCCGGTTTGTGTTGCGACCTGCTCCAAGGACACCTGCGCCAGGGCTTGTTTCAAAGCCGTGAAGGCCTGCGGGTGCCGCGTTGTGCTCGCTTCATCGATCAGGTCTTGTTCGATCACCGATTTGACGAGCCCGTCGATCAACATGCCTTCTGTGCCGGGCTTGACCAAGAGCGGATGTGAGGCCAGCTGTGCGATGTTGGTATTGGCGGAGTCGATGACGATGACCTGTGACTGATAAACGCGGATGGCTTCCTTAATCCGGACGGCCGTCAACGGGTTCGTTTCCGTGATATTCGATCCAATTACGAGAACGGCTTTGGCTTTGGTCAGATCTTCCCAGTCATTGAGCGGCCGACCGATGCCGACGGCATGGCGCACGGCATGGACATAATTCAGGTGGCCATAGCGGGCGCTGCTGTCGAGCTGGTTGGTTCTTAGGCCGGCGCGCATCAGTTTTTGGAACAGATACAGTTCTTCATTCGTGCAGCGCGCGGTGATGAGTCCGGCAATCGATTCCGGTCCGTGCTTTCGATGAATGTCGGACAGCTGATCGATCACAGTCTGCATGGTGTCGAGCCACGGCGCTTCCGTCAGCGTCTCGCCCGTGCGGAGCAGGGGTTGCCGGAGTCGTTGTTCGCTGTCGATATACTGGAATCCGAATCGGCCGCGGACACAGAGTCCGCCGTGTCCCTTGGCGGTTTCGGCTCGATCACCCCATTTATTTTTCCAAGAGAGCGGCGAAGTGACGCGGACGACCTCGGTATCTTTGGTTTCGAGGTGCATTTGGCAGCCGTCCCCACAATAGTTGCATGTGGTCGTGGTTTTCTTCATCTGCCACGGCTTGTAGAGGTACTTGGAATATTTGTTCGTGATGGCGCCGACGGGGCACACTGCCAAACAATCGCCGCAGAATTCACAGGCGAGGGGCTGGTCGCCCTTGGCCACAACCTGATTAAATCCGCCCTTCTTCATGAATTGCAGCGCGTCGATCATCAAGACGTCTTTACACACATTGATGCACTCGGCGCAGGCGATACAGCGGTTCATGTTGAAATCGAGCACCAGGCTTCGCGTGTCTTCGGGAATAAACTTTTGTTTGGCGTTGGCGAGGTTCGTTACGCCGTGCTGGAACGCCATGTCCTGGAGTTCGCAATGCCCGTCTGCGTCGCAGACCGGGCAGTCCAGCGGATGAACCGAGAGATGCTTTTCGACCGCTTTTTTCCGTGCCGCGAACAGGTCGTCGCCATCCGTGCGGATCACCATGCCGGCTGCCGCCTTGGCAGTGCAGGAGCGAACCGGAGCCTTTTTCCCTTCCTGCATGACGAGGCACATGCCGCAGGAGCCGAAGGGATCGAAGGTATAGTGGTAGCACATGGCAGGAATAATCTTGCCCGTGCTGGCGATGACATCGTAGAGCGAGACGCCGTCCTTGGCCGCCACCGTTCGTCCGTCGATGGAGAGTTCGATCGTGGCCGATTCGACGTCTGGATTGGTTGCTGGTTTCAAACCCATGGAGTTACCTCAAGTCAAAAGCGACAGGGCAAGAGAAAGAATCGTCGCCTCTCACTTTTTCCTTTGTGCTGTATCGGTCTTCATCGATCGCATTCGCCCATAACGATGTCGTAGGTGCCGAAAATCGTCACGGCGTCGGCGATCATGTAGCCTTTCGACATATGATCGAACGCCCCCATATGAATAAACGATGGGGCGCGGATTTTCAGTCGGTACGGCTTTCCGCCGCCCGTGCTGACGATGTAGAAACCTAGCTCCCCTTTGTGCGCCTCGGTCCCGCAATAGATTTCTCCGGGAGGCGCGTTGAACCCTTGCGAGAACAGTTTGAACTGCTGAATCATGGATTCCAGGTTCGTGAACACGCGTTCTTTCGGGGGAAGAGTCACGCTGGGCACGTCCGCCATGATCGGCCCGTCCTGGATTTGTTCGAGGCACTGGCGGATAATTTTGACGCTTTCATAGAGCTCTTGCACGCGAATCCAGTACCGATCATACGTATCGCCGTTCTTTCCGACCGGTATACTGAACTCGCACTTGGGATACGCCGAGTAGGGTTCGTATTTACGAAGATCGTAATCGACGCCGGAACCTCGCAGCGTCGGGCCGCTCAAGCCAAAACTCAAGGCATCCTCGGCTGAAATCACCGCCACACCTTTGGTACGCGCAAGCCAGATGCGGTTCTTCTCCAGGAAGATCACGTATTCATCGATCTTCGGAGGGAAATAGTCGAGGAATTGTTTGAGCTTCGCGAATAAGGAGGGCGTGAAATCCCGCTCCACACCGCCGATACGATACCAGCTCGTCGTCAGGCGCGCGCCGCACAGCTCATCAAACCAATCCAGCAGAATTTCACGGTCTCGAAAGCAATAAAAGAAAACGGTCATTGCACCGATGTCGAGGGCTTGTGTGCCGAGCCAGAATTGGTGGCCGATAATGCGTTGAATTTCCGCGACGATGGTGCGTAGGTACTCCGCGCGGTCCGGCACGGTGATGTTCATCAACTTTTCAACGGCGCGGCAATAGGCAAAATTGTTGTACATCGCGCACACGTAGTCGAGACGATCAGTGTGCGGAATAAACTGATGGTACGTGCCTTCTTCGGCCAGCTTTTCCACGCCGCGGTGGAGAAACCCCATCACCGGAGTCGATTTGACCAATCGCTCGCCCTCCAACTCGAGGATAACCTTCAGCACGCCGTGCGTGCTGGGGTGTTGGGGCCCCATGTTGAGGAGCAGCTCTTCCGTTCGCAATGTCGGAAGGGTGGCGTCTTCCGGATGCTCCGGATCGACTTTATAGACCGTCGTTCGTTGATCTTCGAACCGTGTCATGTTTGTTCAGTGGTCCACAATCGCCGCCCTAGCGGGCCGGCTCATCCAAAAATTCAAAGGTATCGCGCCACCCTTTGCCGCGGAGCGGAAAATCTTTGCGCAAGGGGTACCCTTCTTCATACTCGTCAGGCATCAAAATGCGGCGAAGGTCTGGATGGTTTCGAAAACGAATGCCCATCATGTCGTACACTTCGCGTTCCATGAAGTCGGCGCCCTTCCAAATGTCGGTCAGGGAATCCACGATGCAGTCCGATTCCGGAACCCGCGTCTTCAGGCGGATCCGTTGCCGAGTCCGAATCGAATAGACCTCATAGACCACCTCGAAGCGTTCCTCGTCGTCAGGCCAATCGACCGAGCTCACATGGACGATGTAGTCAAATCTCATGGCCGGGTCGTCCCGCAAGAACTTGCCGATATCATGCAGGGCCTCACGTTTGACGGTGACAGCTACGTCCCCGCGCCACTCCGTCACCTTGGTGGAGGCGCCGGGAAAGGTCTCTTCGATGCGTTGGGCCAGTTGATTCATCGGCTGCGTTCGTCCGTCAGACTTTCAGGGCGGCCTTCACTTCTTTCGGTTGCGTCAGGAACACACGCTTTTGCATGATGCGCTCTTGCAGTTTCAGAATGCCATCGAATAAGGCCTCTGGAGTCGGCGGACATCCCGGCACATAAATATCGACCGGGACGAAGCGGTCGACTCCCTGCACCACGCTGTAGCTGTCGTAAATATTCCCCGATGTGGCGCACGACCCCATGGCGATCACGTATTTCGGTTCCGGCATTTGGTCATAAATCTTGCGAATGACGGGCGCCATACGACGACAGACGGTTCCGGCGACGATCATCAGATCAGACTGTCGCGGGGATGCCCGAAACACGCCGGCTCCGTATCGGTCCATGTCGTAACGGGAAGAAACCGCGGCAATCATCTCGATGGCACAGCAGGCCAATCCGAAGGTCATGGGCCACAAGGATCCCTTACGGGCCCAGTTGACGGCTTTTTCAACCGTCAGGGTGATCACATCAGGAGTACCGTCTTTGTCGTGGCCTCCAAGCTGAATCAGTCCCATTCCAAAGCTCCTTTTCGCCAAGCATAGACATAGGCGACGAGGAAAAGTCCTATAAAAATCAACATTTCCACCAGACCGATCAGGCCGATCTTGTTGAAGACAATGGCCCAGGGATACAGAAAGATGACTTCGACGTCGAAAATGACGAACAACATGGCAAAGATGTAATAGCGGACAGGGAATGGCATACGAGCATCGGAAAAAGGTTCAGATCCGCACTCATAGGTGGAAAGTTTCTCCGGTTCCGGGTACTTCGGTTGAACGAAGTAGCTGATGAGCAATGTGCCAGCGCCGAACGCGAGCGCGATGAACACAAACAGCAGAATAGGAAAATATCGGCTCAGGTACTCTAAGAGGAGCTCGGAACCGGCCATAGGCTCGAACCTCAACAGGTTTGAGGACTTAAAGGGCTTATATAGGAGGTCGGAATCTTAGCCCCTGCCTATTTTTAATAGCAAGCGCACAAAGGACCTAGGCCTCTAGTCCCGAAAGTCCTAGAAAGTGAATACTGTCCAGCAGTTATGAGGCAACTGTATTACGGCGGGGAGTCGAAATGGTTCGCCCTCTTCTTGGGCGGTGTTGAGCAAGTATCGACGGAGGCTTGGTGGTTCAAAGTGCCCGTCTTCATTCTGTCGGCGGGGGTTCTCAGCGCCCTCGGAGGAGATCCAACACTGATATCCCATTCCGAGGCCATGGGCGTGGCGGTTGGAACTTTGATTCTGCGGGGCATTTGGGTGTTGATGCGCCGCTTCTCCGTTCCCATGTCGTACCTCGTATATTCAGACGTCGTGAAGTAGATGCTCGTCGAGTCGTCACCATCGATGAGACGACCACGATAACACCCGTGCGAGCCTGAATCAAACCCTTCACGTCCATCCCGTTTCTTGACAACCCCCTGCTCTTTGCTAAGGTTGCTACAGATAACCCTCCTAGGTGTGATCAATATGAGGACATTACCCATGCGCGCCAGCCTGATCATCCTGTGCTGCAGTCTCGTGACCATGACGGCTCTCCCCCTTCATGCTCAGAACGCTCAAAGCGTGCGACTGGGTGAGGCAGCCCTGACGTATGCCGCTGGCTCGATTCGACAGGAGATGCCGATCGACGGGGTCGTCAATGTGATGACCGGCGACAATCAACTCTTCGGCAACCGGATGATGTTGGGCTGGTCAGGAACGGATACGCTGTATCTTAAATTGAGGAATCCCGGCGATGCGGCGCTCGGTGATCTCTATACGGTATATCGGCGCTCACGGAAAGTGTTCCACCCGATCACCAAACAGTACTTGGGCTACATCATCAATCGCGTGGGGGTGGTGAAAGTTATACAGTTGGATCCGGTACTGGTCGGCGTTCAGATCGTTCGCTCCTACGGCCCTCTCTCACCGGGTGATCCGGTCATGCGATTCACTCCGCTTTCGGTCGAAGAGATAGTCGAGACCTCCTCAGCGGACGGCGAAATCGAAGCCATGATTGTTGAGTTGCAGGCCGATAAACATATGTCGCTCGTGTCGCAGGGAAACCTGGTGTATCTCGATAAGGGACAGAGCGACGGCCTTCACCCCGGCGACTATCTGGAAGTCTTCCGTACGGGCGGTGGACTCCCCGAGCGGAAAATCGGGGAAGTGAAGATTCTCTCCACTGAACCGCATACGGCCACTGCAGTGTTATCCAAGGCGACGGCCCGTGCCCTGATCGGCGATCGTCTTCGCTCCAAGCACCCCTTGCCTGCTGAGGCGATGCTACATGAGAACGGGGACTCGGATCTTCCGGCAGCCACGGTCCGGCCGGTGATGACGGACAGGACAGACATTGCTGCGGGGACGTCGAGCAAGTTGCGCTCGATCAGTCAGCCCGAGGTCGAGCGTCCTCGTGGAGGCACCAGGATCAATCTGGATGATCTGGCGGATCAATTGGAATATGAATCGGGGGAAGTGAAAGTAAAACCTGCCGGCGTGCCGGTTCTCGAACGATTGGCGGAGTACTTGGGTACTATTGCCGCCTCTCAGCAGGTGCGTGTAGAAGGTCACGCCGACAATATGGAAATCGGTCCCTCGCTGAAGGGAGTGTTCCCGACCAATTGGGAATTATCTAAAGCCCGTGCGAGCGAGATCGTGCGGTATCTGATCGAGAAGGGTGGAATGGATTCGGCGAGGTTATCTGCTGTGGGGTATGGCGCCAGCCGCCCTGTTGCCGGCAATGGGACTGAAGAGGGTCGAAAAAAGAACCGACGCATTGAGGTCGTGCTCGATTCAGTTGAAGAGGGCATCCAGGCCCAATCTGTGAAGGCGCCGGTGAGTGAGAGTGGGTCAAGTCCCGGGCAGGTTCTGTATAACCAATCGGACGCAATGCCGGCGGCGGTCGCAGTCGTACCATCGGCGCCGACTACTCCGGTCGGATCGGCTCCTGTGGATGCAATTACGGATCACACTGCCTCCTCCTCGGATGTGGCAACGCCGGGTGCACCTGTTGGAGGTGAGACAACATCGCCCCCGCCTGGCTCGTAATGTGTGACGGCGACCGGCCTCCTTCGAGGAGGCCGGTCGCCATAGGTTCGTCGGATCTCGCCTTTCTGTCGATCGACTCCTGCTTCTGATACGGACTCACCTCAGCGTCTGCTTGGCGAGGCCGTGATTGTCGCTCCGGTTCGGTGTTGTTAGAATGCCGCATGTTCGATCAACGTGTGCCTGGTATCCCATCGGTGGCTCCTGCGCCTTCCCCTGTGTATGTCGATGTGGTGCTGCCTCGCCGTCTTCACCGTCCCTTCACCTATGTGATCCCGTCTGAGCTCACCGGCCAGGTCGCGATTGGACAATCAGTGATCGTGCCGTTCGGGTCCCAAGACCTGCACGGCCTCGTCACAGCCGTGCATGACCGCCTGCCACTCGGCGCGCCGGAGCAGGGATTGAAAGCCGTCCGTGCCCTCGCTCCTGCGTCTCCGAACCATCTCCTCACCCCTGCTCAAATTGATTTGAGTCGCTGGCTGGCGGATCGGTATGCCGCCCCATGGGGGCAATGCATCAAGCTGGTCCTGCCTTCCGTTGATCAGGTCGACCGGCGTCAATCGCGGTACCTGCCGACGGAGCAGGGCATGACCACCCCCTCGTCTCTTGAGGGCTTGTCGGAAGTTGAAGCGCAGGTGCTCGCACGTCTTCGTCGTCGCCCCAGGGGTCTCACGGAGGCGACGCTTGCACAGGGTGATAAGTCCCGTATCGCCCGCGCGTTGCAGGGACTGATTCGGAAGGGGCTGGTCGTTCATCGTCACGATGCGGTCGTTCCGAAGGCTCCTCGGGGAAACCGGAATTTTCCTCAAGAGTCAGCGCAGGCGCATCTTGCGAAGGTGACGATCGATGCCCTGCCGCCGCCTCCGGAAGCGGCAGCGTGGCCGACAACCGTGGATCAGGCGCTGTCGCAGGACGCAGGTGCATCCCTGCTGCTTCAGGGGGGGCGCGACACCAGGTTCTGGTGTCTTGTGCAGGCCATTCGAGCCACCGTTTGCCGTGGACGGCGCGTGTTGGTCGTCACGGGCGACGTTGAGAATGCCGGTCGATTGGCCGAATCCTTGATGGCTGTGGGAGAACGGCCGTTGCTCCTTCACAGCGGCCTCTCGGCACGTGCGCGCACGGCGGTGTGGCAATCAGCGCAGGCTAGCTCGGCCACGATACTCGTCGGCACCCGCATGGCCGTGTTTGCGCCCTTGGGTGGATTGGGGCTGGTGTGGGTGGAAGGAGAAGATGATGTATCCCTCAAGGAGGAGCAGGTACCACGGTACCATGCCCGAGAGGTGGCGCGGCGACGCGCCTCCTGTGATCGAGCCCTGCTGGTGCTGGCTTCGAGCCATCCGTCGCTTGAGAGCTGGGCGGCGGCGCAGCAGGGAGAGATGAAGGTCTGCGTCTATCGCGCCTCAGCAAGCGCTCCGAGCGTGCGGGTGATCGATCTGAAAGCGTATGCCAGGGAGATCCCGGCAGGAACCCTGCTGTCGCCTCCTCTGTATGAGGGCATTCGGGACGCCCTGCGGCAGAACGCCCTGGCGATTTTGTATTTGAACCGTAAAGGGTTTGCGAGTGTTTTACATTGCGCGGATTGTGGAGCCATGCCGCAGTGTGATGCCTGCAGTGTTGTGCTGACGTTTTTCAAACGGCGAAATCATGTGCGGTGCCATTATTGCGGGCGAACGAAACCTGTTCCGGATCACTGCCACCAGTGCCAATCGCTCAAGTTGGAACCGGTTGGGTCAGGGACGGAGCGTATCGAAGAGGCCGTCCGACGGAAGTTTCCTCAGGCGCGCGTAGGCCGGGTGGATGGCGAGACGATCCGCCGGCCTGCTGACGCCCGGGCGTTTAACCGATTACTCGCCGCCGACGAACTGGACGTCGTGATTGGTACGCAGATGTTGTTCCGATTGGGCCTTCAGGGGCAAGCGGCGTTTGTGGCGGTGCCGGATGCGGATGCCGGTCTTCATGTTCCCGACTTTCGCTCGGCGGAACGGACGTACCATGGTCTCATGGATGCCGTGGAATTGGCCCGGCCCGCTCATGCCGGGGGCGTGGTGATGGTACAGACTCGGTTGACGGTTCATCACGCGATGGTGGCGCTTGCCACCGGCCACGATGCGGTTTTTCTTGAACAGGAGCTGGCCTTTCGGCAGATGCTTCAGTACCCGCCTCTGACCTCTCTGGTGAGGCTGGATGTGTCCGGGACGCTTGAACCGATGGTGGCCCAAGCGGCCGATCGGTGGGCAGCGCTCTTACGAGCGGAGGTTGCAGGCGCAGCGAGGCTGGATATAAAAGCCGGTTGTGGCTCGATCATGTCGCAGCATGCCGCCAGTGCGGAGGGAGAGTCGAGCACAGTGATCATCTTGGGGCCGTCTCCGGCACCGCATGCGATGGTGCGAGGTCGGTATTGTTGGCAGATCTTGGTCAAGTCTCTTTCCCCTGAGGCAGGCAGAGAACTGGTCGTGCGGACACGTGAGACGCTTGAACGAGGATCGCGGCGAGGTGGTCTCCGGTTCGATATCGATGTCGATCCGATCGCTATGGCCTGACGCGGATCAGCGCCGTGGCCGCTTCTTTTTGCTCCGTGCCGCGACCGGCTCTGTCCCAGGGAGTGGTGTCGGCGGGGCGTTCCGTTCTCGTAGTCGCTTGAACAGTCCGAAGGCGAAGGTGATCCAGAATACCGATGTGAAGAGTCCGAAGAGCACGGCGTTCAGAATCGTTTCCATCTGTGCCTCGGTCGGCTGACTGCCTCCCGTCCGCATCCGGATCATGGTTACGATCGGCCAGGTCATACTTTCGATGCCGAGCCCCAGTGTGGTCCACGCCCAAACGGCTCCGATGCTTCGTCCCTGCCACCAGAGAAAGGTGGTCGCGACGGCGGCAATGATCAGCGCCCAGGCTGTCGCCGCTTGCTCCCACATGACGAATACCCCGATCGCGACGACAATGCCGCCTAGTACCGCGTGTAGGTGCGGAGTCCACCACGTTATCATGACCACATCTTTCTTGGATGAGGGAGAAATAAAAGCGGGCGTTAGTGTGCGGATCGATCCGCAGGAAGTCAATGAGGTCGCAGAGTGGTGTGACGAAGGGACGGAGATGAGGCGAGTGTCGATCAGCCGGCAATTTCGGCATGAACAGCATCCAGGAGCTGCTGCATTTCAAAGGGTTTCTGAAGCGTACGGCGCGCACCGAGCATGCGAGCCACATCCAAGAAATTGAGGATGCCGATCATGTCGCTTCCACCGGTGATGGCCATGATCCTTGCGTCAGGAAATTCGCGACGGAGCGTCAAAATGCTTTCCAGGCCGTCCTGGTCCGGCATTAGGATATCCATGATCACCAGATCCGCAGGCGATTGCCGATAGTGAGACAAACCTTCTTTGCCGTCGGCTGCCTCGTGGACATGATACCCTGCTTGTTCGAGTGTGTTGCGAAGAAGCCGGCGAATCGCCTCTTCATCGTCCACGATCAAAACCGATGGCATACATTCCTCACAGGCGTTCTGATGTTCGAGCGTTGGGATGTTAGGTCGCGGCGTTCATGAGACGGCCGAGAACGGCGCTTCGACGACGTCTGACTGTCGCTCTAAATTTACCGCTCTTTGTCATGCTCAGCAAGAGATTCCTTCGGTTCCGTGAGTGCTGATCCGCCATCACAGGTCAGGTCGGTGATTACTCCCGAATTGGGATGGAGCATCGCGGGCAGATAGATGTCGGTGGTGGTGCCCTGGCCGGCAGTGCTGGTGGCACGGAGTGTCCCGCCATGTTCGCTCACGATGCGCTGTACCCCCGCGAGGCCCGCTTCAGTCTTGCTTCCCGGCGAGGAGGGCACGAAAAGCGGATTCGTCATGCGAGAGTGGCTTTCAGGAGTGATGCCCTCGCCGGTATCCGAGATCGTGAGGCGCACATACTGCCCTGGGTGGAGCGGGAGATCGTGGCCGGTCATCGAGGCGCTGAAGCGGATATTGTCGAGACGCACTTCCAAAACCCCGCCGCTGACTTTCATGGTTTCTTGGGACTGTGCCAGAAGGTTCACGCAGACTTCATGAATCTGGGGCGGGTCGGCCAACACCGGACTGGTGGCGCCGGGAATCCATTCGCGGAGAGTGATGTTCTCCGGCAATGTTCCTTTCAGAATACGCAGGATTTCTTTCAGGAGGATATCCAGGGATAGCGGTTGTTTCACGCTGTCGGTCTGGCGACCGAATACGAGCATTTGCGTGACAAGGTCGCGCGCTCGTTTGGATGCAAGGATGACTTGCTGGATATGTCCATGGGCGCGGCTATCCGGCGCAAGCGACGGCAGGGCCAAGTCTGAGAACCCCATGATGGCCGTCAGGCAGTTGTTGAGCTCATGGGCGATACCTCCGGCGAGTGTCGCTATGGTCGCCGTTTTCTTTGCACGATGCAGCTGTGTGGCGATGTCTTTCTGTGCGGTGATATCGGTGGCCAGAACTTGAACGGCCGAGTGTCCATCGAACACGACCGAGGCCGCGACCAATTCCACAACGATGAGCGTCCCATCGGGCCGAATAAATTGTCGCTCGACGGAGGCCGTCGGCCCGGGCGCGAGTGCGCCTTCCGATAAGGGGAGGTGTCGAAGCAGCTCGATCGGGAAGAAGTCCGATAGCGGGCGTCCTTCGATCGGAGATGCGGGAACGAGCCCGAAGAGTCTGAGGCCAGCCTCATTGATGAACAACAGTGCGTCGTCGGCATGGACGAGGATCGCATGCGGTGACTGACGAGCCAGCGTTCGGTACCGTTCCTCGCTCGCGTGCAGGGCTTCCAGGGCTAGTTGTCTAGGGGTAATGTCGCGGACGATTCCAGCATATCCGCCGGAGGACTCTCCTCCGGTGCGCAACGGAAAGGCCTCGGCCATGACCCAGCGCACTGAGCCGTTGGGTCGTCGGAAACGAAACTCACGTGAAAAACTTCGGTTCGTGGCCGTGGCGCCAGACCATTCGGCGCAGATGAGGTCATGATCTTCGGGAGCGAGGGCATGGAGCCAGCATTCCCCCGGCGTGGGCGTGACGGGAAGTCCGGCGATGCGGCGGAGTCGTTCATTGACATAGAGGGTGCGACCCTCAGGGTCCGACAGAAAGATGCCGATGGAGGCTTGACCGGACAGGGTTCGGACAAAGGCCTCAACGGTACCGAAGTCTCCCGTCGGCGAGAAGGCCTTGGTTGCGTCCTGCGCACTCACTGGCGCCTCCTTCGTCTGTTCCGTGCGGGCTGAATTTTCAGCGGATGTTCCCTCACCATGCGAGATAGGGTTAGAAGAGTGCTTCGGCGGAACGTTCAGATGGCAGCCGCCAACCGATGTTACGTTCACCGTCCAGTGAATCTGTTCGTCTGCCCGATATCATAGCACCAAGCCAGAGCAGGCAGTTAGAGATGATTGACAATTCGCACCGGTATTGGGCCCTAGTGCAATAGGGCCGTTTGTTTGCCTCAAGAGGATCATCATCGGAAATAAGTTCGGTACGGGTGCGAGTGCGTCGAGAAGAAATGGTTTCTGAGGAGGGATGGCGCGCTCGGGCAGGTGCCGCAGCCAGGGCAAGGTGTCGAGGGGTCGTGAGTCCGTCGAACCACGGTTGATTTGGTGCCGAAGGCGGGACTTGAACCCGCACGGCTTGCGCCACACGCCCCTCAAACGTGCGTGTCTGCCATTCCACCACTTCGGCAACCGGTGTCTCTCTGTCGAAACATGAAGCGAGGTGCGCGAAGGGCGAGATGGCGGTGAAAAACGCGTTCTCGCTGCGCAGACGCCAGGCTTCAGAGGAAGCGCATTATAGAAGTGGTCCAAAATGCTTGTCAATCAACTAGTTGTCCGGTAGAATTCACACCGTGCTGCGCGAGCATGTCGCACATCCTTCCTATCACAGCGACCAGCGGGCTAACGTTCGAGATGACGCCTCTCTCAGTCCCACATATTTCGCGCACAAGCCGGCAGACTGAGGTCGCCGCGTTGTTTGACGTCGACAATACCTTGCTCCCCGGACAGGCGAGCGAAGTACGGTTTTTTCGCTTTCTCTGGAAGCGAGGACTCGTCGGATGGCGCGAGCTTCGTGACAGTGTCGGTTGCGTGCTCCGTTGCGCTCCTCCGATATCCTTGCACCCACTTCGAGAACGGAAGCTCTACCTGGCCGGGAAGGCTGCGGTCGAAGTCGAGTCTCTGGCAGAAGAGTTCTGCCGCGCGGAACTCGTTCCGCGTCTTTCCGCGCAAGGGTTGTCTCGTATGGACGAACATCGTCGGGCCGGGCATCATATCGTGCTGGTGACCGGATCGCTCGATTTTCTCATGGCTCCACTCGCTGCCTTGTTGGAGGTGCCGACCTTGCTGGCTGCCAGGTTGGAACGGCAACACCGCAGGTTTACCGGTCATGTGTGTGAGCCTCTTCCCTACGGTCCCGGCAAGCGCGACTTGATTGTTCGGTTGATTCAGGACTCCCGCATTGATCTAGCTCAGTCGTTTGCATATGGCGATAGTCCCGGTGATGTTGAATTGCTTCAGATGGTGGGGCATCCGTTGGTCGTCAATCCTATTCGAGGGATGGGTCGCATCGCGCGACGGAATGGATGGCCTGTGGCGACATGGAAATGACGGCGGGTGACTCAGTGGTACGCCACGCGTCGACTCAATCGACCAGGGTCACGGTCACGGAAATTTTCCACAGTATTCAGGGCGAGTCCACGTATGTCGGCCGTCCTTGTGTGTTCGTTCGTTTGACGGGGTGTCCTCTGCGCTGCACCTGGTGCGACACGGCCTATGCGTTCTACGGCGGCCGGGTCATGACGCTGAACGACGTCGTCGAGCAGGTCCGCGCGTTCGATTGTGGTCTCGTGGAAGTAACCGGTGGGGAGCCGTTGAGTCAGCCGACGGCTCTGCCGTTATTGACCCGGCTCTGTGACGAGGGGTTCGAAGTGCTGCTCGAAACCAGCGGGGCCATCGATACCGCCGGCGTCGACCGGCGTGTGCACGTGATCGTCGATGTGAAATGTCCTGGGAGTGGGATGACCGATCGTATGCATTGGCCGAACCTCGATCGGCTCACGCCTCAGGATGAAGTGAAGTTTGTAATCAAGGATCGGGCGGATTACGAATGGGCGCGAGAGGTGCTTCTCAGCCGGAATCTTGCCGCGCGGTGCACGGTGCTGATGAGCCCCGTATTCGGTGAGGTGGAGGTGCGTCAGTTGGCGGAGTGGGTGTTGACCGACAAGTTGCCGGCGCGGTTCCAACTGCAACTCCACAAGTACATTTGGGCGCCGGACATGCGAGGGGTGTGAGCGTTCGGTGGCGTCGAAGATCGACCAGCTGTGATCGGTGAAGGGCCAGAACCAGGGGAGGATTGATGAAGAAGATTCAAGTTCAAGTGCAGGTCGGACGGGCGGAGAATGAGGCGGCCGAAGTGTTGGTGTTGCTCCGATGCGAGGGAGATGCTGAGCTCGTGCAAGAGGCGGCCGCGATCGATGCTCAACTTGGCGGACAACTGTCCGCACTGATCCGGCGCGGAGAATTTGAGGGCAAACTCGGCGAAGGGTTGCTGATGCACACGCAGGGCAAGGCCAAGGCGAAACGGCTGCTGCTGGCCGGGTTAGGGAAGGAAAAGGATTTGCGGCTGGATGCATTCCGCCAATCCCTAGGCTCTGCGGTGAAGCGTGTCCGTCAATCCAAAGTGTCGTCCTTCGCCGTCGTGATGCCGGCTGCGCTGCTGGAGGAAATTCCGGTTCAAGATGTGGCGCAAGCTTTGGCGGAGGGAGCTATCCTCGGCAACTATCAATTCACGGCCTATCGCAGCGCCAACGGATCCAAGCCGATCGATGTCGAACGCCTGACGATTTACACCGCGCAAGCCTCGTTGCTCTCACAGATGACCGAGGGGATTCGGCGTGGCGTGGCGACGGCGGAGGCCACGGTGTTGGTTCGCGACCTGTGCAACCATCCGGCCAATGTCATGACGCCGACGCGCATCGTGCGAGAAGCCAAGACGGTGGCGAAGGAATCGGGCGTACGGTTGAAGGTGCTCGAACAGAAGGACATGGAGCAACTCGGGATGGGCGCCTTACTCGGAGTGGCGCGGGGCAGCCACGAACCGCCGAAGTTCATCATTCTTGAATATAAAGGTGCCAAAGCGAAGAAGGGAGATCCTCCGGTTGTACTGGTCGGCAAGACCATTACCTTTGACACCGGCGGTATCTCGCTCAAACCGGCCGAGAACATGGAACACATGAAGGCCGACATGACGGGCGGCGCCGAGGTGTTGGCGACGATGCGGGCCGCGGCAAGGCTCAAGCTGCCCCTCCACCTCGTCAGCATTTTGCCGGTAGCTGAAAATATGCCGGGTGGGCGCGCGATGCGGCCCGGCGATATCGTGACGACGTTGTCCGGCAAGACCGTCGAGGTCCAAAACACTGATGCCGAAGGACGGTTGATTCTATCGGACGCATTGGCCTATGCCACCCGGTATAAACCGTCGGTGCTGATCGATATCGCGACCCTCACCGGAGCCTGTGTCGTGGCGCTCGGCCAATTTGCCATCGGGATGTTCGGCAACAACGATCAATTGAAAGAGGACGTTCGGAGCGCCGGCATGCGGGCCGGCGAACGTGTCTGGGAGATGCCCTTGTGGGAGGAGTATTTCGAGCAATTGCGCAGCGACGTGGCGGATATGCGGAATATCGGCGGCCGGGGCGGAGGGATGATTACGGCCGCGTTGTTTCTGAGCAAGTTTGTGGGTGATTGCCCTTGGATCCATCTAGACATCGCCAGCACCGATTGGAGCGAGCGCGAGCGGGCCTATCTGCCGAAAGGGCCGACCGGGATCGGCACGCGGCTGCTCATTCAGTTCTTGCTCGATCGCACGTTGCCGTAGAGACGGTAGAACCACGTGAGTGACAGCAATGGGAGCACGGCCGCTTTCTTGCCGGATCGGCGGAGTAGGGAGTTATGACATTACGCGAGCAAATCGGTCAGCTCTTTATGATGGGGTTCACCGGAACCACGGTCAACAAAGAGCTGGCCTCGTTTCTAACCGCCTACACACCGGGCGGCGTCATTGTTTTTCGGCGCAATCTCGAATCGGTCCAGCAAATCGTCGATCTCACCAATGGGCTGCAAAAACTGTCGACTGCTTCCCCGCTGCTGATCGCGATTGATCAAGAAGGCGGCCGGGTGTCTCGCCTGCCTGCCGGGTTTACGATTTTTCCCCCTTGCGATCAGCTGGGACAGTGCAACTCCAGTGAACTGGCCTATTCCGCTGCCGCCACCATTGCGAAAGAGTTGCGGGCCGTGGGGATCAACATGAACATGGCTCCGGTGCTGGATGTGAACAGCAATCGGGACAATCCCGTGATCGGCGACCGAGCATTCGGCGCCACACCCGATCTGGTCGGAGCAATGGGGTTGGCGACCATCGGAGGTCTGCAAGACAATCTCGTGATCGCGTGCGGGAAGCACTTCCCTGGCCATGGAGATACGGCGGCGGATTCACATAAGGAACTTCCTCTTGTCGATGCGGGGCTGCAACGGTTACGGGACACGGAATTTCCTCCGTTTCAACAGGCCGTTCGGCACGGCGTGGCCAGCTTGATGACGGCCCATGTGCTGTATCGAGCCTTAGATCCGGACGCGCCGGCGACTTTGTCTTCGGTGGTGATCCAGCGCTTGTTGCGCGAAGAGTTTCGTTATGACGGCGTGGTGTTCACCGACGATCTGGAGATGCATGCCATTATCGATCACGATGGGATCGGTGAAGCGGCGGTCCGGTCGTTTGTGGCCGGCTGCGATGTGCTGTTGATCTGTAAGGACCAGGACCAGGTCCTGACGGCTATGCAGGCGATGGAGCGCGCCGTGAAGGATGGTCGAATCACGCAGGATAGATTGAAGCAGTCGCTGGTGCGCGTGGCGCAGCTCAAGGCACGATACCTTCATCCCTACAAGCCGGTCACGATTTCCGATGCGCGGCTGGTTGTCGGGTGCCGGTCTCATAAAGTGCTGCTCGATTCATGGCAGAAGGCCTATGCGCGTATCCCCAAACTGATGTCGTCCGAAAGACCCCAGTCGGCACCATCCCACGATTCGCCCGTGACGCATGTCTGAGAGGTGTGCGGTCTGGATGGACCCGGCCGGACGACCGAGGTTATGTATGTGGAGACTCAGCTGACGGAGTCAAGGCTGGCTTTTCGTTCAGCGATCTGATTGACTATCGGGCGCTACTACTATGACGGAGCCCTTCTTTCCTTTCACAGAGAGGCGGTATGGCGATCAAAAAAGGTGACATTCTCGACGAGCGTAAACGCTTTCCGGATTCGTGCGGGCTGGTGGTCAAGGTGACCGGCGGCGGCGAGGGATTTCAGAAGGTCCTCTGTTGCGGACACGAACTGACCGAAGAAGATGTGGTGCCGGATATCGTCTCGTCGAGAGGTCGGAAAAAGGGCGCGTTGCTTCCCGGTGCCATGCTGGAAGAAAAGCGGCAGTTCTCCGATGCCTGCGGCCTGCGCCTCATGGTAATTGACGGCGGAGCCGGGTTTCAGGGAATCGACTGTTGTGGGCATACCATCACGGCCGGGGCCGTCAACAGATTGCAATTCGGTCAACCGCTGGAGGACGCTCCTGTGCCGACCGGTCCGGCAGGGCAGGCATAATGGCATCACACGGGTTGCCTGAATCCGAGAAGAAGTTTCATCGGCCCAGTATGGGGTGGTGGCTCGGATTTATGGATCAGCTGGACCGGCTGGGGTATGTTGCGGCCGGGTTCAGCCTGCTGGCCCTGGGAATGATTGTTTTTGTCCATGCCTGGTATATTTTCCTGTCTCGTCCGATGGAGCTTGCCCTTCTCCCTGCCGGGCTTAAGTTATTGAATGATCTACTCCTCGTCATCATTCTTCTGGAACTGTTTCGTACGGTCGTACGGTTTCTTCAGACCGAAGTGTTGGAGCTGGAGCCGTATCTGTCGGTGGGTATCATTGCTTGCACGAGAAGGCTGCTCACGGCGAGTGCGGAACTCTCCTACCAGCTCGAACTGGTGCCCAGAGAGACCCGGCATGAGTTATTCCAGCAATATCTCATGGATGTTGGCCTGAACGTGGTCGTCATTATTATCCTCATCTTGGGTTTGTACCTGCTTCGCACGCGCCCCTCGACGGAACGTCCCGCGACGACCTAATCGACTATGGACCGAACAGCAGGGGGTGATAGGTCTATCTTGCCCTCTTCCCGCTTCTTATGGCATCATGCACTTCTTCTTGGAGGCGCGGTGGCCACATTGCTCGAATATGTGGGGTCAGTGCATATCTACCTCGGGCCGTACCGGGGGAATCCGATTGCCTTGTATTTGAAACGCACGGAGACCGGGTGCCAGATTGGTCCTCGGGCCTACCCATGGAATGATGTGATGGGTGCGGGGGAAACCCCGAACAAGGCCGCCGCGGATTTCGAAGAAAAGTGGAAAGGTAAAGGGCTCGCGGCCGATATGTATTCAGGCCCTTCTTGGGAGGGTGGGATTAAGCCGGAGAGGCCTGCTCCGCCCAAGCCCGCAGCTCCGCCCAAACCTCCGGCTGCTCCGGCAGCTGGTACGCCCGCTTCGTCGGCAAAGAGTGCTTCGAGTCCGGCGGCCGGATCTCCTCCATCTGAGGCGGTGGCCGCGAAGCCGGTGGCTCAGGCTGCCGCAGTGCCCCCCACGACCGATCCGGTTGCTCCAACCGAAGCGTCGTCATAACTCTTCCTATCACTCACTTGTTGGCATCACTCGATCATGTAGGCCGAGATATGTCCGTTTGTTCCGTCGACGGTTGCGTGGCGAGTTTACTGTGGCGAAGGCCGTACATGGTATAGACCACCACGCCGACGATGGTCCAGACAAGGAACCGGATCCAGGTCATCCAGGGGAGGAAATACATCAAGCCTACGCAGGCCAAGACTCCCAAAACAGGCACGACCGGCATGAAGGGTATACGGAAGGGCCGTGGATGGTTCGGTCTCGTGTAGCGGAGCACCAGAATACCGATACAGACCAAGGCGAAGGCGAAGAGCGTTCCGATGTTCGTCATATCGGCCGCCTCACCGATCGGGATCAGCGCGGACATGATGGCGACCGCCACACCGGTTAAATAGGTCGCGTGGTGAGGGGTTCGAAACTTCGGATGGACGCCTGAGAGCCAGGGACCGAGGAGGCCGTCTCGCGACATGGCAAAGAATACTCGAATCTGTCCCATCATCATGACGACCAGGACGCTCGTGATTCCCGCCACTGCTCCGGTCGCCACGATGGCGGCACCCCATTTGAATCCTGCCACTCGAAGTCCTTCCGCCACCGGTGCATGGACGTCGATCTTTGCATAGGGCACCAACCCAGTCAGAACCGCGGCTACCGCAATGTAAAGGAGCGTGCAGATCGCGAGCGAGGCGAAAATCCCAATGGGCAAATCGCGTTGGGGATTCTTGGCTTCCTCGGCCGTAGTGGACACGGCGTCGAATCCGATATAGGCAAAGAAGACAATGGCGGCGGCTGCGCCGACGCCGGCGAAGCCGAATGGCATGAACGGCGACCAGTTGGCCGTATCGACGGATGAAACGCCGACGCTAATAAAGAAGAGGATGACCGCTAATTTGATGATGACTATGATGCCGGTTGCTCGTGCGCTCTCCTTGACTCCGATAATCAAGATGGTTGTTACGAGCAGGACGATGACGGCGGCTGGGATATTCGCGATGCCTCCGTCCGAACCAGGGGGATGGGTCGCCCAGTATGGGAGTTCGAGGCCCATAAGTGTGAGGATATTGTTAAAGTACCCGGACCATCCGATGGCGACCGCTACGCATGCGACGCCGTATTCCAAGATGAGGTTCCAGCCCGTCAGCCAGGCGAGAAACTCTCCCAAGGTTGCATAGGAATAGGTATAGGCGCTGCCGGCCACCGGAATCATCGCGGCAAACTCTGCATAGCAGAGGGCGGCCAACCCACAGGTGATGCCCGATAGGATGAAGGAGAGTACGATACCAGGCCCGGCTCCAGGGCGATGCGCATCCCCTACGATGGCGGTCCCGATCAACACGAAAATGCCGGTGCCGATAATGGCGCCGATGCCAAGCCCGGTTAGGTCCCAGGCGGTCAGGCTCCGTTTGAGGCGATGTTCAGGAACGTCGGAATCAGCGAGAATTCGTTCGATCGATTTGGTACGAAACAGCGGATTGCCCACACAGTGTCCTCTCTCCGGTAGCGGCACGCCCATGTCCGCTGTCACGGCCGAATGCGCTCGGTGTCATGAGTTGTTCCTGCGTGGCGCAGGCGAGGGTTGGAGTGACGGGCGGCGGGAGGCTACCCGCAAAAAGGTCTGAAAGAGTCGTCGGTGCAGAAGGTGGCGTTCAAATAAAAATTCGGGGTGCCATTGCAGACCTAAAAAAAACGGGTGTCCTGGGTGTTCGATGGCCTCGACGATTCCGTCGGAAGCGGTGGCGCTGGCAATGAGGGCCCGTCCGACCGTTTTGACGGATTGGTGATGCGAGCTGTTCACCTGCATACGCGCCCGCTTGACGATTCGGTCGAGAAGGCTGCCGGGCGCGATGGAGATGCTGTGAGAGACATGAACGGCCGGTGTCGTCTGGCGGTGCTGGAGCGAATTCTTCACTTGGGCGGGAATATCCTGGTAGAGGCTCCCTCCGCAAGCGACATTCATGGTTTGCATGCCACCGCAGATGGCCAGGGTTGGGATTTGGTTGCGGATGGCCAGACGGACCAACTCCAGCTCAAAGCTGGAGCGTCGTTGGGCGACGACCGGAAAGGTGTATCGCTTCCGTTCCCCATACAGGGCCGGGTCTAAGTCCGGGCCGCTTCCTGTCAGGAGCAGCCCGTCGATTCCCTGCAGGAGGCGCCGGCGCGCCGCGCGGTCGGCCATGAGCGGAAGAATCACCGGCACGCCGCCCAGTTCCTCAATTGCGCGGACATACCGAGCTCGTAGAAAATACGCGGGCTCTTTGCCGCCCCATTCTTGACGATCACCGGCATTGAAGTCGGGCGTGACTCCGATGACGGGTTTCATGCTAGCGGATCGGTTCCAAGGGCATCGGGAGCGGTTCTTGCGGAGCGTAGTCGCCGGTCTCTCGGGCAGGCTCACCTGAGACACCGAGGAAGCGAATGGGCTTATCGCCCTTGAGATGATCCGGCGTGATGATATAGGTGCCGTACATGCTGGGGATCCAGATATTCTTGGCCGTTTGTTCACTGCCTCCCGAGAAACCATAGGCCAATCCACCGACTACCCCGCCACAGATCGCGAAGGCGAATTTGAGTGGAAAGTAGACAATGGTTGCCAGCGCAGATCCTGCTTGAATGCCCACACCGGAAGGGCTGGCATCATTCGACGAAACCGGCACATTGGAGGCGCTGCCCGATTCTTGCGCTGAAACAGGCACGATGAGAATAGCGAGAGAACACAGTGCGACCAAACTGAAGACGAGGGCGTGTGACCAGAGGCTGCGTCGTCTTTTAAGGGGCAGATAGACAGAGACGTTCACGTTGGGTGCCTCCTTCGTGCTGAAGTTCTGATGCGGTGTGAAGAAAAGTGAATGCCGATGAGCCCTGTACGAATTCGACTAATCCTGTGTCGTTATAACAAATTCTCCCCCGTTTTCAAACCCCTTCCCCTTTGCCGCAGTCGCCGGCCGCATCTAGATATCGGATGTCTCCCCGAGATCCAGTTCGAGCCGAATGCGATCCGTCACCTGTTGTGGCTGCTCGGTGAGGAGTTGATTCAGGTCATCGGCGAACGTGTCGGCGAGGATCAGTTGATTCTCCTGCTCGATTCCTCTGTGGAGGGCCAGATGGAGTGTACAGGTACAGAGTGATTGGACGAACAGGTCGTCGGCGCGCCGTGTCAGATCCTCATGCTCCTCCTGGCTGGCGTCTTGTAAGAGTTCTGCCAGCCAAGCTGCATAACACATTCGTTCGCGAGCCCGGTCCACGTGATCCTGGGCCACATTCACCGCGATTTGCACCCCGCCTTTCCAGCTTCGTTTCTTCACGTTGAAGACGCATCGCAAATGATTTGGTCGATCCGCAACGGCTTCCGGCCCAAAGAAGAAGGTGACTCGATACTGGGCTGGATCGGATGAGGGAGTGATGGCCATAGATGAGGGATTCTACCATTGCGTGAACAGGAGAGAACAGCTCGATTGCGCAGTGGTATCAATTTCGAAATGACGTTATGATGGCACGCATGAATGCGTCAGCTCGCTCTATCGCCCGGGTGGCTCGGATTCAGCAGGCCCTTCGCGAACAGCCGGGCCTCGATGGGTGGCTCTTTTATGACTTTCGCCACCTGGACCCCATTGCGTATCGCGTGTTGTTGTTAGACCCATCTCTCCATGTCACGCGGCGCTGGTATTACTGGGTTCCCGCGCAGGGCATGCCGGTGAAAGTGCAACATCGCATTGAGCCTCATGTCTTGGAGGGGTTGCCTGGTGACCTGCGTGAGTACATCTCCTGGCGAGATCAGCAGTCGGCACTCGCGTCGCTCTTTCAATCTGCCACACGAGTTGCGATGCAATATTCGCCGATGAATGCCATCCCCTACCTTTCGCGGGTGGACGCCGGAACGATTGATCTTGTGCGTAGCCTCGGGGTCGAGGTGGTGACATCAGCCGATTTGGTTCAGCAATTCGAGGCCGTATGGGATGACGCGCAGTTGGCATCCCACCAGGTGGCGGCGGAAGGGTTACGGGCCATTGTGGATGAGGCCTTTGGATTTATCGGAACCTCGCTGGCCGCCGGGCGCCGTCTTACCGAATACGGACTGCAGCAACACATTCTTTCTCGAATGCAGGCTCGTGGCTTGGTGACTTCGAGTCCACCGATTGCTGCCGTGAATGCGCATAGCGCCGATCCGCATTATTCGCCGAGTTCCGAAGGGTCTGCGCCGATTCAGCTTGGAGACCTTGTGTTAATCGATCTGTGGGCCAAACAGTCTGGACCCGGGGCCGTATATGCGGATATCACCTGGACGGGGTTCGTCGGCGCGACGGTGTCTGCCCGGCACCAGGATATCTTCCAGATCGTTCGTCAGGCTCGGGATGCGGCCGTCACCTTTGTGCAGCGTCGCGTGCGGGCCGGCGCATTTCCCTATGGGTGGGAAGTGGATGATGTCTGCCGCCAGGTAATTCAGGACGCGGGGTACGGAAGGTACTTTGTGCATAGGACCGGTCATTCCATTGGGGAAGAAGTTCACGGCAACGGTGCGAATATCGATAATCTGGAAACGCAGGATGCTCGTCGGTTATTGCCGGGCACCTGCTTTTCCATTGAGCCGGGGATCTATCTGCCGGAGGATTTCGGTATTCGGAGTGAGTTGGATGTGTACCTCTCTTCCCACGACGCGGTCGTGTATGGACAACCCGTCCAGGCTGATCTTGTCGCCATTCCCGTTCCTGCCGGATAGATTCCTCGATCACTTTCCTTGAGGGACCGTGGCTATCCACCTTTCTTGACACCCTTTGCATCGAGCAGCTATCGTGGTAGGTCAGATGGTCTAAGAGACCATCCGGCGCTGGATTGGCCCCTATTTGCCGAGGAAGGAACTCGAACATGTTTGGCACTATGGGATTTTCAGAACTGATTATCATCCTAGTCATCGTGTTGATTATTTTTGGGGCAGGAAAACTTCCGCAAATCGGTGAAGGGGTGGGCAAGGCTCTTAGAGGGTTCAAGAAGGAGGTGAATGATATTCCACCTCCGGAAGACTCCGCCGAAGCGAACGAATCAAACGCAACGCCGGCCCAAGCTCAGCCTCAACCGACGGCGGAAATTGCTCAGGTGCCGCAGCCTGCCGCAGCTGCGCCAGCTTCGACTGTTCCCAAAGCTACATCTCCATACACGCCGGGCCCGGAGTTAACCCCTGGCACGACGGCGGCTATGATGGCTGCGGCGGGTCCACAGGGTCCGCAGTCGACTCAGCCGGCTAAGCCGCGTGTCGCTACTGTCACTCCGGGGCAGGCGGCTTCGGGGTCGGCGGTTGCGCAAAGTCACCAGCCCCCCACGATGGAAGATCGCATGGCCGCTCCTGCACCTGTGATGCGGGCGCAATATCCGCCCCTTCCAGCTGGGGCTCAGAGTAAGCCGGCAGCCAAGCGGCCGTCTGCCATCGTGAACAAGGACGCCGTGGCTCGAGTGCAGGCGGCCCAGGCTGCCATGCGGACAAAAGCGGCGCAGGCTCAACCGACTGGATTCTCCGCTCACGACATGCAGGGTTTGGGGGAGGGCCTGGGAGATGCGGTGCGGACATTCCGTCAAGCCGTGGCAGATGTGCAGAATTCGGTCGATCCTGAAATGCGAACGATACGGGCCGAAATGGACTCGGCACAGAAAGAGTTGGAACAGTCGATTGAAGCCGCCAAGCAGGCGCCTGTGCTGGACGATGATGCTCCAGAACCATCTCGCTAGCATGGGGCTTAAGGAGGAACTTCCAGACCGCGCTCGTGGTCCTGGGGTATCCCAGGCTTGTCACGGAGCAGGTTTCACTCCCTCGGTCACTGCAGGCTGGTCGATCAGTATATGTGACCATCCTGCGGGCTATTCATCTCGAATCAGAATGCCTAACATATCGATTCAGAAGGGATTCCTGCCGGTTTCTCATTAGCCCACAAAGATGGACGTCTCTCTTTCATGACCGATATGGGGCCTGTTGCCGGTGCGTCATCTCGTTTTCTACTCCCCCTCCTATGCTGGCTGCTGCTGTGCTCCCAGATTACCGGGTGTTACGTCGATGCACCTTCTGGGCCTCCGGACATGGTATCGCTGCGACTCGGCGAATTACTTGGCGATCCTGACCCGGATGTTCGGCTCACCGCGGCCGAAGCCTTAGGGAAGATTGGCCACGCATCTGCAAATTCCTGGCTTATCGCCGCGCTCAACGATGGTGATGCTCGTGTTCGGGCAGCTGCGGCTCTCTCGCTGGGGCGGTTGGGTGAGGGAGAGAGTGGGCTGGTGCTGGCAGTGCACCTGGCAGACTCCGTCGAGGCAGTTCGGGCCGCATCAGCCCTGGCTCTCGGTGAAATTGACCCGTCAATGGCTGGCGAGGCTCAGATTCTGAAGACACTCCATCATCCGGAGGCCACGGCTCGGATTGCCGCGAGCCGAGCCCTACTGAGCCTGGGTACTGTATCACTTTCGGTCGATCTGGTAGGTGCACTTCGAGATTCGGATGCGTTGGTGCGTCAAGGGGCGGTAGCAGCATTGGGAGAGACAGGGGATGCACGTGCCGTTCCGCACCTGCTGGCCCTCATGAAGACGGATGTGGCTCCAGGCGTCCGCTCAGAGGCAGCTTTTCGACTAGGAAAACTTGGCACGAGCAGGGTCTTGGATGACCTGTCGAGAGTTGCTGCGGCGGATCCAAATATCGTGGTTCGCGGATGGGCGGGGTGGGCGGCCCAACAGATTACGCCGTCGCGCGAGTACGGTTCAGAGCGGCGACTAAATCAATAAGTCGTGATTGGGCTTCCGGGTCGATTTCTGTGAACTGAATGCCCATTCCTGGAAATAATAGGTACCGTTCTGGCTTCAAACGTGTCCATGCGACTTTCGCTCGAGTTTCGAATTTCTGGCTTGGCCGGTCGGGCAGAGCAAATTCGATCGTCAACTCCGTGCCAGGCGCCAACGGCGCACTGCTTTCGATAAACAGTCCTCCTCCACCGATGCCGCCGGTCAGGCTATCGAAGTGCTTCCCATCGGCAGTGCTGCAATGCACCTTAATCGCGAGGGGGGCTCGTGGATGTGCGCGACTATGTGCGAAACGGGCGTCTTCATCAATGGAGAGCATGTGTTCGATCAACGTGCCCCATGTCAGTATGTTGAGGCGGTGCCCCTTGTCGTCGAACAGGGAGAGGGTTTCTTGGTCGCAGTCAATGCCAAGCGTTTTACCTTGATGTTCACGGGTGGCGGTAACGGGAAATTTCATCTTTGGATCAGATCCTTCACGTGAGTATCCGATAGGCTAAAATTGCAGCTCCGTCCAAGCGGTACCTTATTCTTATTCGCCTTGGGGGATGCCCTTGACAGAATGGACCAGGCTCAATACTCGACTGCGTGTTTCCGTGGTGATGTCGATGAAGCGCACACCCATTCCCGGGCTAAATGTATACTGGTCGGCCTTCGGGCAGACCCATGCAACCACACCTTTTGCCGACAGCCACTCGCTCGGATTTTCTGGCAGCGTAAACTCCATGGCAAGCTTAGTTCCCACAGCCAATGGCGTAAAGCTTTCGATAAATAATCCTCCTCCACCGATTCCACCCGCTCGACTTTCGAATTGAGTGCCTTCAGGGGTATGGTATTTGACCCGTATAGAGAGCGAGATGCGGGGCTCAGACCGCGCCTCACGGGACTGTTGGGGCTTCCGATAGGTCAGAATCTGGTCGACGAGGAAATCCCAAGCCAGGCTTCCCATCGGTTCGCCGTTGATGCCCATCAACGTGACTATTTCCTTAGACGAATCGATTTCGAGCGTCTTGCCCTTGTGTCTACTACTTGATACGACCGGAAATTTCACGTGCGCCGCCCTTCGGAAAGGTCCCATTGAGGGAATAGGCATCTTTCCGCAAGTATACCGCACAGAACCGTCTTGTCGATATAAACCTGAAATTGTGGGGTTCGATACCTAGGGAGAAGATCGTGGCTAAGCACTTGTGAGGTTGAAAGAAGAAGGGGCGAAAGCCCCCTCTTCAAGATATATTGATGGGAAAAAGCGTCGTTGATCGGTCAGGCGCTTTTCACGTCCTTGTCCTGCTCGAAGATGCGAATCGGAGCATGTTTGCCGCTGATGGAGTCTTCAGTTATGACGACTTCCTTGATTTGTTTCTGAGAGGGAGCATCATACATCACGTCGAGCATAGCTTCTTCGAGAATAGAGCGTAGCCCGCGCGCGCCGGTCTTTTGTATGAAGGCCTTTCGTGCAACGGCACTCAAAGCCCCTTCCGTGAATCGCAGCTTTACTTTCTCGAAGGAGAGCAGTTTTTCATATTGCTTGGTAAGAGCATTTCTGGGCTCAGTCAGGATGCGAATCAACGCCTCCTCGTCAAGTTCATCAAGGGTTGCGACAACTGGCAAGCGACCGATAAATTCAGGGATCAATCCATATTTCAAGAGATCTTCCGGCTGGACGTGCGGCAGCAACTCACCTAGCCGAATATCATTGCGGCCTCGGACATCCGCCCCGAACCCCATCGATTTTCGGTTCATGCGTTGTTCGATAATATGTTCGAGCCCGACAAAGGCTCCGCCGCAAATGAAGAGGATGTTCGAGGTGTTCACCTGAATGAATTCTTGATGTGGGTGCTTGCGTCCTCCTTGAGGGGGGACGTTCGCGACCGTTCCCTCAATAAGTTTAAGAAGCGCTTGCTGGACGCCCTCGCCGGAGACATCTCTCGTGATGGACGGACTATCACTCTTTCTGCTGATCTTATCGATTTCGTCGATGTACACAATCCCACGTTCGGCGCGTTCGACATCGTAGTCGGCGGCCTGAAGAAGTTTGAGGATAATGTTCTCAACATCTTCCCCGACATAGCCTGCCTCCGTGAGTGTGGTGGCGTCCGCAAGGGTGAAGGGCACATCAAGAAATTTAGCCAGAGTTTGAGCTAAGAGCGTCTTGCCGGTACCTGTTGGACCGATGACCAAGATATTGCCTTTTTGGAGTTCGACGTCGTCGACGTCTTTCTCCTTGGCCGAAATGCGCTTGTAGTGGTTGTGGACGGCCACTGAGAGGATTCGTTTGGCACGATCCTGGCCAACCACATACTGATCGAGATGGTGCTTGATCTCGGCAGGCTTCTTCAGCTTCGAAGATATTTCTTCTTTAGCCTCTTCCCAATCCTCTGCGATGATGTCGTTGCAGAGGTTCACGCATTCGTCGCAGATATAGACGGTTGGGCCGGCGATGAGTTTACGCACTTCGTCCCGACTTTTCCCGCAGAACGAGCAACGCAGGTGCCGATCAATCTTTTCTTGCTTAGCCATGCTGCCTCCTGTGAACCAAAGGTCAACTAGCTCTTGCCGCCGTCCTTCCCTGATTCCGTTGACCCCACGGGTTTGAGGCTCTTCAGGGGGCGTGTGATGACTTCATCAATCAGCCCATAACGTTTCGCTTCTTCGCTCGACATGAAGTAGTCCCGCTCGGTATCTTGCGAGATTTTATCGAGAGGTTGTCCGGTATGCTTGGCCATAATTTCGTTCAGGCGCTCACGGATCTTCAGGATTTCGCGCGCGTGGATATCGATCTCTGTCGCCTGGCCCTGAAATCCCCCCATCGGTTGATGGATCATGACGCGGGCATTCGGCAGGGCGTAGCGTTTGCCCTTTGTCCCTGCTGTCAGGAGGAATGCCCCCATGCTCGCGGCTTGGCCCAAACAGATCGTATTAATGGCTGGCTTGACGTATTGCATTGTGTCGTAGATGCCAAGTCCCGCCGTGACGCTTCCCCCCGGGGAATTGATGTACAGATTGATATCCTTCTCGGGGTCCTCAGCTTCCAGGAACAGTAGTTGAGCGATGATCAGGTTGGCGAAGACGTCATCGATTGGTGCGCCGAGAAAGATGATACGGTCTTTAAGCAGGCGTGAGTAAATGTCATAGGCACGTTCGCCGCGGTTCGTCTGTTCGATGACAATCGGAACTAGCATTCAGCTGAATCCTTTCCGCTAGAGGTCTGACGGGTGGAAGCTCTTCATTTTACCATACTCATGTAGCCTGGATTGTTGGATCACTGTCCCGTCATCCAGCGCTGCGAGTCCATAGTATCCGACTGCGCTATCCCTGGATCATTGCGTGCCTATAGACAAAATCCAAAGCTTTATCAGCCAAAATTCTCGATCGAAGATCATCCAAGGTATCCTGTCCACCGGCCTGAATCATGCGGGTGACTTCCTCGATTGAGAGTTTGACTTCCGCAGCAAGTCTTGCGATCTCGTTGCTGAGATCATCATTAGTGACCGTGATAGTTTCTTTCGCCGCAACTGCTTCAAGAATTAGTCCAACCTTCACCCTCCGCTCAGCCTCTGGGCGAAACTCGTCCTGGAGCTTCTTAATCTCCTCGGTCTGAGGCGTGGCAGGTGACGCGTCAGGGTTTTCAGCAGACTTTCGTTGGCGGGATTGCATCTGTTGTCGAACCATGGCCGACAACTCCCGCTCAACCAGTGTTCCGGGAAGTTCGAAATGATGGGTTTCTGCCAATCGCTTTAAAATCGTCTCCTTGTAGGTATCTTCGATATCTTTCTTCAGCGCCCGTTCCATTTCGGTGCGAAGCTTCTCTCGGATTTCCTGCAAGGATTGATAGGGGCCGCAATCCTTTGCAAACTCGTCGTCGAGCGCCGGTAGTTGCTTCTGCTTCACGGACTTGATGGTACAGCGAAAGGTCACGGTTTTTCCGGCAACTCGATTATCCGGGTGGGTCGCTGGGTAGGCCTGCGGGATGGTGATAGCCTCACCGTCCTTCTTGCCGACAAGGTGAGGTTCAATGTCGATGCCGAGGACGGAGGCATGCGATCCCATTTTGTGAAGATGCCCCTCCTTGGTTGTTCCATCAAGAGGATTGCCGTCTAAAGTCCCTTCAATATCTAAGACCGCATAGTCGCCATCCGCCAATGCTGTTCCGGTGGGAGCAGGATGTAACTGGGCCATTTGCTCACGGAGGACATCCAGGGCTTTTTGGATCTGTTCTTCCGTGACCGTTCGCTGATCCTGTTTGAGGGAAATGGGGTTCGGCGCCTTGTAATCTCGAAGCTCGATAGTTGGTTTGATTTCGACTGTTGCGGTAAAGCTAAACGGTGTGTCTTTTTTAACTTTGACCCGCTCTAGAGGTGGGATTTCTACGAGAACCGGAACGATGCCAGCCTGGCGGATGGCTCGATCATAATAATCCGGGACCAAGCTGCGAATAACGTCCTCCTCGATGGTCTTCGCGTATCGCTTCTCCAGCAACTGGAGAGGAGCCTTGCCGGGTCGGAAGCCGGGAATGCGAACTTGCCGGTTTAGTTCAGAGTAGGCCTGAACAAAGCGCAGGTTAACTTCGTCCGCGGGAACTTCAATTTTCAGGGCCCGCTTCATGGGGCCGAGCTCGGTCATTTCCATTTTCATAAGGGTGTTCGCGTCCTCCGAGTCCGAAAAGTTATTTGCGTCACGTTACTTCTGTGAGAGGTGGTGCGAGAGGGGGGACTTGAACCCCCACGGTTACCCACGAGATCCTAAGTCTCGCGCGTCTGCCAGTTCCGCCACTCTCGCGCGACGCTGAGTACTAGGTTGCTCACTATTATTAAGAAATGTGCCTGCGCGTGGAAATGCACGATGAATAATGACATTTTGTACCGTCGATCGAGTCTGCCTGTCAACCCATACGCCGGCGGGGCCTACCCGCGGGCATGCTTGTCTTCATGGCAAAAACACTGGGAGTAAGGCGGCCAGTCGGGAGTGTATGTATCGGCGTTGCTCTAGATGCTCGGCGATGCTTCATAGTGTCAAGAGGTCTTAGGGAGGTATAATGAGGGGTCAATTCTTGGATGTGTTCCAATCGTTGGTCCAGATTGGTCCGTTTAAGAGGGAGGAGGTGTTTATGAGGCGGAATTCTTCGACTGCCCTAGCCGTGTTCTTCCTGCTATGCCTTGGCATCGCCTCTTCTGCGTGGGCCTATCGAGACTACTTCACCGAAGCTCAAAAAGCGCAATTAGGGAATATTCATACGGTTTTGGTGGAGGTGATTGCGCTGACTGATAAGGGAGCTGGTAACGCCGAGGGAATCAGGGAAGTGGTCATGCGACGCATGAAAGAACTGGGCTATATCGTCATTTCGGACCCCGGCGCTTCTCACGATGTTGTCGTGCGGGTAAAGTGCGAACAACGCAAGACGTGGGAAGGTACTGCGTCGGCGGGTGGAGACAATGATTTGTTGGATGCGCCCTCTCGCCTGTGGAAGGGGCCGGCTTGCCAGGTGACGTATGCTTTGGGAGGGATGAAGATCAACTGGCAGAAAGAGGTTCGGACGGAATTTGAGGACGCCTCTCAGGCGTCTCAATCAGCTCACGCAGACGAGCCAGGTACCTATGCCTTGACCGCTCTCCAGCACGCGTTAGAGACGTATGAATTTCCTCTCCTCCTGACGGCGGAATGGGGGCAACCGGATCGATTACTGAATTTGTTGGATGCTTCGGGAACCAGCCAGCTCCGGAAATTGAAGATTATATCTCTGCTGGGGGAGATGGAGGCAGATGAAGCCTTGCCCCATCTTCGGAAGGCGCTGAAAGACAAAGGCTTGGCAAAGCACGCCGCGGTGGCATTGGGCAATATGGGAAAGGAAGGCATCCCCGTTCTCATTGATATCTTGAAGCACTCCAAGCAGCCTGAGTTACAAGCAGCGGCCGCCAAGGGGTTAGGCGATCTTGGAAATGTCCAAAGTGATCCGAGGGTGGTTCCTCCGCTTCTTGAGATGCTGGACGCACCCGGAATTGACATTACCGTTCAAACCGAGATTGCCTGGGCATTGGGGCGAGTACCGGACCGGCGATCGGTCGAGCCGCTCTTTGCCCTCGATCGGAAACTGCAAAAGATTCGGAATGATCCACCCGACCCTCAGATCAAGAAGCTGAAAGAGGCGGTGTTCTGGTCGATCAAACAGGTGTATACCGAAGACCAATACAGCTGAGCAGGTAGGGAAATCTTCCAGTTGCTCCTGTTCGTGTGTGGGGGGATGGCGGTCGCCGGTTAGGAGTTTTGCAGGACACTCTGCCCCCATTTTCGTCCTCGCATGACTCGCGAAGGGCTCAATATGCTTGGCTACTCTGTGTGAAGGACGCTCGATCTTATCGGAGCTGATCGCGCAGGTAGCCGATCAAACGACTGTTCCACGAATGGAATGCAGGGTCGGTAGTGGGATCGTCTTGCCTGACTGGCCGCGTACACGGCATTTCATTCCCCGGGATGTGGTGGCGGAAACGGACGAGTTGTCGGCGCACTGCAGGATCAGACCGATCAGCATAACGGCCCACTTCCTGCTGGGAATGCTGAGATAACTCGGTAAAGATCCTCAGCGCTCTTTCCAGTGGCTTCGATCCATACAATCTGACGGATGACCTCGGTAGATGGCAAACAACCACAAAGGGGATCACGATCATGCGCGCGATATCACGAAGACGTTTCCTGCAATTGTCGGCCATGACCGGCGGTGCGTTGCTCGTCGGTAATGCGGCCGACCAGGTGCTCGGCCTGACGCACGAGAGATTGGTGGCCCACGCCGCCGAGCCGATCAAGATCGGGATTCTGGATCCGCTGTCGAGCCCCTATAAGACCTCGTCGATCCATGATGTGCATGGCGCCAACGTGGCGGTGGATCGCTTCAACAAGCGGGGCGGTGTGTTGGGACGGCCAGTGGTGCTTCTCGACGCTGATGATGCCTCGAATCCAGACACAGCCATCAAGGCGGCCACAAAGTTTATACAAGATGATCGAGTGGATGTCCTAATGGGCACGTTTAACGCGGATTGCGCGCTGGTGGTGTCGGAGCTGGCGAAGAAAGAGAACAAGTTGTTTATGGTCACGGGATCCCATCTTCCTGAACTGACCGGAGCCGCGTGCGACTCGCACACCTTCGTATTTATGCCGAATGCCTCGATGATGGCGCAGGCAGTCGCCCCACACTTGGTAAAGGCGTATGGTAGCCGCTGGTATATGCTCACGACGAGCTCATTGGATGGCAAAGCTATGGCTCAAGCTATGGTCACAGCCGGCCAGGTTCATGGGGCCGAGTTTGTGGGCGAGGCTCTGATGCCCTTCGGAGCGACGGACTTTACGGCGGCGTGGACGACGGCAAAGGACAAGCGTCCGACGCTCGTTGTGCTCAATCTTTATGGGTGGGATTTGGTCCACGCGTTGAAGGACTATTCGAAATTGGGGTTGGCCAAAGACAAAATCGGCGTCGGCGGGATGATCGCGGGTGAACAAATTGGCCGGCCCCTCGGCTATGCTGACAATGCCGGCATTTGGGGACTCATCTGGGATCCGAAGGTCAACACAGAAGGCTCCAGACAGTTTATCCGGGGAGTCGTCGACAAATACAACCATACCCCAACGTCGCGCTGTTATCTCGGGTATGCGGCTATGACCCAGATTCTGGAGGCCATCCAGCGGGCAGGATCTACGGACGCCACCGCGCTTATCAAGGCGTTGGAAGGGTACGAGTTCGACGGGTTGAAAGAAGGCCGATCGTACTTCCAGGCCTCAAACCATCAGCATGTGCAGGATGTGTTGGTCGGGGAAGCCTACGGAAAAGAGTTGGGCCTTGGGCATTACAAGATTCTGGCGACTGTTCCCGGCGACAGTCTCGTGGCAGCTGTTGATCCAGCTGCCTGTCGGCTGTAAGGATGGAGGCCGACGCGCCGGCGTGGATTCCGATTCGTCGGCACCATCGCGGGGGTGATTTAGCGCGGAGCGCTGAGTGCCGCGAGGTGGGGGTGTTCGCGCTGCGACTCTCGGCTTACTGAAGCAACGGTAGGCCCCTGGACGATGATTAATTCCAGTCGGCGGTTTCTTTGGCGTCCCTGCTCCGTGGTATTGGATGCGAGGGGACGTGTATCGGCCAGGCCGACAGCCTTCGTTCGTTCGGCGGGCATCCCCCCATTGACTAACGCCCTGCGGGCATTTTCAGCCCGAGCCCAAGAGAGCGCTTTATTATCTGGGAAAGTCTTTTGGAGGGATTTGCTGACCGCTTGATTATCGGTGTGCCCTGCTACCTGCACGAATTTGTCTGAAAGCTGCCCCAGAAGCGCACCGATTCGCTTGAGCATGGTCGTGCCTTCCAAAGTCAGCGCGGCATCGCCGGATGTGAACAGCCAGTTGCTAGACAGTGCGACCGTCAATCGGTTTCCCTCCTGCCTGACGCTGAGGGCTTTCTGTCTGTTGTCTCCCGGCAACACTTTGAGAAGTTCCTCCTTCACGGCCGCAATGCTTCCGTTTCGAGCCTCCGATTCCGCTGACATTCCAGGAGATGGAGCGCTGCTGCGCCCGCGATCCTTTCCGGAAGGCGTCGATTTCCCAGCGGCGGTCGGTCTTTCGGTATCGCGTGGTGATTGGTCTGCAGCGGCGAGACGTTGGTTGTTCGTTCCCCCGTCGCGTTGAGCGGTGCTGGGCTGAGTGCCCTTTTGTCGCGAGGCAAGGTCGCGCGTCTTTTCGTTCACTCGCTGTTCGAGCGCTGCGATGCGGTGCCTGGCTTGGTAGATTTCTGCGATCATCGCATTGTATTGGGGAACTAATTTGTCGCGTTCCAAGAGACGCGATCGAACCGTATCAAATGCTTGCTCGCGATCTTTGAGCTGCTGATCCAGGGTGCTGATGCGCGCCTTCAAGGAATTGATTGTGGCGGTGGCGGTTTGTAACTGAGCCATGAGGCTATCCCGTTCAGCGGCTCCAGTGCGAACTGTCCGGAGATCGTGATCTTGGCGGGAGATGTGTGCTTCCAGCTCCGTGATCCTGCGTCGGGCGACCTCAAGGTCGGCGACGACCGTTGCGCGAGTCTGGAGGGCCGCGAGGTCTTTGTCTCGAGCTGCGAGTTGCTGTTCGAGTGTCCCAATGCGTTGACGGGCCTGCAGGAGTTCGTTGCTTGCCGTTGCCAATTGGCCGGTCAGCCTGTCTCGGTCGGGTCCTAACTTTCTCAGCTCAACGAGTTCTGCCTCTTTCGCGCTCAGCAATTGATCATACGATGCCGCGGCGGGCTGACTCTGGCTGTCCCCCAGTTTGCTTTCGAGGTCCCGAATGCGGTCGTGGAACTCACCAAGCGTAGTCAATAACTGCTCGCGCTCTTGTTGAAGGGCCAGCAACTTCGGTTCGACCGGCGAAGGGCTCACTGTGTTGGATCGAACCGAAGGAGTGGTCTCACATCCTGCGGCAAGGGAACTGAGAACCATGAGCGCCCATACTGCTCGTCTCATACGATCTCTCCCCGGTAGTGGTGTGGGAAAGCACCGCGGATTGCTCGGGGGTCGGCAGTCGTCTAGGAGAAGTCACACGAACCAACGGGAGGAGACGACTGGGACCGAATCGACAGATGTTGATCTGCCAGCGTGAGTAATCCGTCCCTAGCGAATCTGGCTATCGAGATGCATGCCCCAAGAACACGACGGCACTGTATCGTGTTCTTGGGGTGGATGCAAGACTGCGAAGGGCCTCCGGCCGCTCGCTAGTGGCCGACGACGATTTCGACGCGTCGATTTTTCTGTCGTCCTTCTGCCGTCGAGTTACTCGCGATGGGCCGGCTGTCGGCATGCCCTTTCGTGTCAATTTTATCCGCAGCCATACCGCCATCGGTCAGCGCTTGGCGCGCACTTTCGGCACGCGCTTGGGAGAGCTCGAGGTTGGTCGGATAGGTCTTGGCCAATCGTCCCCTGATGGGTACATTATCCGTGTGGCCGGCCACATGAATCGAGCGATCAGGATATTGTTTCAGCACGCCGCCGATGCGGTGCAAGACATCTGCTCCGCCCGGCTTGAGTGTTGCTTCCCCGGAGTCGAACAGCAGGGTGGTAGCCAAGCCAAGGGTGAGTTGGTCCCCTAGCTGTTTCATGGTCACGTTCCCCTTTGCCACTTCGGCCTGAAGCAGTTTCGATAGATCGTCCTTCGCCGCAGCGAGGCTGGTTCTTTGTTGATCCAGAGCATTTTTGAGGGCGGCCATTTCGTGGTCCCTGCGGGCGAGTTCGCTCTCGAGGTCCGACGCCCGCTGTTTGGCGGCGGCGAGATCTGCGACGAGCTTCTCCCGGTCGCTCGCGGCGTTTTTCAACCCTGCCAGTTCCTGATCTTTGGCATCCAGCTGCCGCTCCAGTTCGGTAATCCGTTGTTTGGCTTGCGCGAGTTCGGACGACAGGCGATCTCGGTCGCCGGCGGTCCCTTTCAGGCCGGCGAGCTCCTGATCCTTTGAGGACAGTTGTGCTTGAAGGGCTGCCAATTGTGCCGCGAGGCGGTCCTTGTCTTCGGCGTTGTTTTTGAGCGTGGCGAGTTCGCTATCTTTCGAGGACATTTGTGCCTGCAGCGCGGCTAACTCCGCCGCGAGGCGGTCCTTGTCCCTGAGACTGTCTTTCAACGCCGCAAGTTCTTGTTCTTTGGCCGACAGCTGACGTTCGGCCTCGGACAACTGGTTTGCCAGGCGATCTCTGTCGCCGGCGGCACTCCGGAGAGTGGCTAATTCCTGGTCGCGCTGGCTGAGTTGTGACTCAAGCCCATTGGCTCGGGCTTTTGCTTGGTCAAGATCGCCGGTGAGCGAGGCACGAATCCGCGCCAGCTCCGCGTCGCGGTCGGCGTTCTGTTGCTCAAGATCGACAATCCTGGCATCGCGCGGGTCTGGCTTTGGCGGGATTTGCCGAGCCACGGCCTTCATTTCGTTCAATGCTCGGCTTGCCGAGTCATTGGGCGCCGGTGCCGTGGTGCACGACGCGAGGAGCAGGGCACTCAACATCGCGGGAATGGTACGAGATTTGTTCATGCGATCCTCCTTCAACATCATCGGAACCGTCGGATCTCTCTGTGGCAGGGACGAATCCTGTCTGCACATGGTTAGTGGCGTTGATTTTTCAAAAGATCTCGGATTTCCGTCAATAATACTTCTTCTTTGGGCGGGGCCGGAGGCGGGCCGGGAGGAGTGACTTTCTTAAAACGGTTCATTTGTTTGATGACCAGAAAAATTACGAAGGCCAGTATCGTAAAATCGAGCAGCGTTTGCAAGAAGACGCCGTAGTTGATGGTGGCGGCTCCGGCGGCTTTGGCTGCGAGGAGCGATTTTCCCTTGGCCTCTTCGGTCAAGGGGATAAAAAGACTTGAGAAGTCGACTTTCCCCATCAGGAGCCCGATCGGTGGCATGAGGACGTCGCTGACGAGGGACGATACGATTTTTCCAAACGCCCCCCCGATGATGACGCCCACGGCCATGTCGAGCACATTGCCTTTCACGGCGAACTCTTTAAATTCACTCATCATGCTCATCGTGCCACCTCCATGTGTGAACCGAATGTGTGCCGATCCTGTTTCGGACCTTACTGTTTCCGGCTGGTGTCGAAGCTGTATCCCAGCGTGATCAGATAAAGGTTATCGGTATCCGAAACGCCCGTCGGCGGATTCTTGTTGTACCGCATGGTCCACTGAAACCCGCTCACGAGCCCTCCCCACACTTTGAATCGCAAGCCGGTGTCGGCCGTCAGGTAGAGATCTTTGGAATTGGCGAACGATTGGAACCCTTCCTGGAAGTGGTACAGGCTGACCTGGTCTCCGCCCCAGAGCGGCCAATTCCATTTCACGGCCCAGCGTCCGCGGGTGCTGGATTTATCGTCGGCGAGTTTGAAATCTTCGTTGAAGTAGGCCGGGCCCGCTTCGGCATAGAGGGTCATGTCCTTCCAGATGCCGGAAAGGTCGCCGCGATCAAGCATCTGGTAGCCGGGACCGGTGGCGAGCGCGGTCCGTAATTTGAGGTCTTGGAACGTATCCTGTTCGAAATAAGCGGAAGTGAACCAATACAACCGTTTCGTCAGAAAGAAGTCAAGCTTGATCGTGCCCCGGCTGTTGCGGACGAGGAGGCTTCCGCTGTCGTCGCCGTATACGTAACGGCCGAGGATCGTGAGCCGCAACGATTCGGCCCGGGCGGAGAGTTCGCCGAGCAGGCTGCCGTTTCGCAGGTGGCTATTGCCGGTTGTCTGCGAAAATCCTGCTTGGACGGCGCCCGTATAGATCACGGACGGTTGGTTCATGCCGAGGACCGAATCGAGGGGGATGGCCATCGGCGTTCCCGTAGGGGCCGCTGTTAGAATCAAAGTGCCGGGTTCGCCGGGCTGTGCCGTGCCTACCAGCGTAGTGCCTTCCTTGAGCATGAATGGCACCGGGCGATTGACGACGAGTTTGGCCACATTCGGCCACATGACTTTGACGATATCGTTACCGGCGGTCGGCCCGAAACTGGTTTTGATGTGCAGTTCGTCCGCGATCATGCCAAGGATTTGCCCATAGATAACCGTCCCATCCTTGAGGGTGACGACATCGAGCTCGGGCGTTGCAGGTGCCGATTCCGGCGGGGCTGGGGGCTCGGCTGGCGCGATTGAGGGCACGAGCGCCATGACGAGCAGTGCAAACAAAATGGATCCAAGTCGTCGCATCATTCAGTTCCTCCTGGGTCGTGCGAATGGCAACGGTGTGCCGGTTGCCTGATCGGTGAGTCGCGTTGGCGATGTATAAATGATTCTGCGTAGGAGATCAACATCGTGACGTGAGAAGTGCGGCGCCCCGTTGCGTGGTATGTCGCGTGAGCGGAGCCGAGGATGGCTTCTTCGCCCGTATGAATGGCTCACGCCGACCGGTATACGTATCTGACAGAGTGTCATGCGGGCTGTTCAGAGAATGTGCATTGCGCTGGGGATGGCGGATGAAAGTGGATCAATGTAAGACGCCACGAATGGATTTGGCCGGCGATCGCGGCTGTTGGGATAGTGATCCATTGTGACGCAGTGCACAGGGGCGCAGTCGAGGGGATCATTTGAGGCTGGTTAGTTTCCGCACCCCTTTGGGATTGTGCGTGCCGCGCGAAGCTGAGAGCGGCGTGGCGCTATTCGACGACGGAATTTGGAGGATGCCTTCAAGCAGGGCCAGACGAAGCAGTTGTGCCGAATTGGACGCACGGAATTTCCTCAGCAGATTGGCGCGGTGCGATTCCACGGTTTTGGGGGCGATCTGCAACCGAGCTGCAATTTCCTGACTCGTCAGACCGGCCCAAATGTGATTCAGTATTTCACGTTCTCGTGCGGTCGGCTCATCCGGCCGCGGGCGTGAGAAGGGCAAGAGCTTGTCCATCTGTTCTCCTCGCAATCGGTTCGATCATGACGGTGTGGCACCGGTGTCCACGGCGTTGTCCGCAGTGGTTTTTGCGGTTACTTGTTCAAGGTCTGTGCCATAAGGTGTGTGCTCTACAACAACCCCATCAAATGAGCATGCTCGCGGGCAGACTGGTCGGAACATATCATTGTGGTCAAGTGGTGAGACGAGTGCCGTTGTCTCGCACTGTCTCGCGAGAGACGAATCGAGACAGATATTGGGAGATTCAGTGAGAGCCGGATGTGTTAGCTGGTCGGGAGATCGAGTTCGTTCAGTCGGCGGTAGAAGGTGGCGCGGCTCATACCGAGGAGGCGTGCGGCTTTAGTCCGGTTCCCATGGACCTGTCCCAAGGCGACCACGAATCGACTACGCTCGTCGACGGGCAAGACGGGTTCGGATTGAGAGACGTCCGGTCCCTGTCGAAGTTCCGGCGGAAGATCAATAGCCTCGAGCGTGTCACCTTTGCAATGAATCATGCCGCACTCGATCGTGCTCTTGAGCTCCCGCACATTGCCGGGCCAATGGTACTCCATCAGCGCCGCCATAGCGGCCGGGCTGGCTCGATGGATGACTTTTCCCATGCTCGCCCGTCCTTCGGTGAGAAACGAGGTGACAAGGAGGGGAATATCCTCTTTTCGCTCTCTGAGAGGCGGGAGATGGATCCGTGCGACTCGAATTCGGTAAAGCAAGTCGGCGCGAAACGTTCCCTTGGCGACATCCTCGCTCAAGTTGTGGTGGGTTGCCGTCAGCACGCGCACGTTCACTTTTCTTGGCTTGGTCTCGCCGAGTCGAGTCACTTCCCTCTCCTGCAGCACTCGAAGAAGGCTGGTTTGGACGTTGTGAGGAATATCGCCGATCTCATCGAGAAACAAGACGCCGCCTTGCGCGGCTTCGAACAGCCCCTGCTGGTCGTCGATGGCCCCGGTAAAGGCGCCCTTCTTATGGCCGAACAGTTGGCTGCCCAGGAGCGAATCCGTGAGCCCGGCGCAGTTGGCCGCAATGAACGGTCCCGTGTGTCGGGCACTCGCCTGGTGTATCGCTCGGGCCACCAATTCTTTTCCCGTGCCGGTCTCTCCCTCGATCAAGACCGACGAGTCGACACGAGCCAGATCCTGAATCTGTTCATAGATCTGTGTCATGCCCCGGCTCTTGCCGACCAAATCATGAAAGTGGGCTTTGAGTTCCAGTAGTCGCCGGAGGTGGTACACGTCGGTCATGTCGTGGAGAAAGATGATCTTGGTTCGCGCGTCCCTCGGGTCGTCCTGCAGTTCTATCTCTAGCCAGAGATGCCGTCCTGCCGAGGTCTGGAGGTGACATCGGACTCGTTCGCGTTGGGATGCGGGTTGCTTTAGCATCGACTGCAGGGCGTGCCGGTCCGCTTTCGTGAGCGGAAGCAGTGTTTCCCAAGCCAAGCCGGGATGGACACTCGACGGTGCGGTTTCCAGAAGGCGGGCTGCAGACGCGCTGAGGAATCGAACCCGTCCCTCCTGGTCGATCAGGAGAGTGGCGAGTCCAAGTTGTTGCAAAATGACTGCGACGTCGTCCCGGGACCGCTCCATGTCCACCAGTCTGGTGCTGAGATCACGCTGGGTGCGCTGGTGTCCGCGATCGTGTTCGTGCTGGAGAAGCACCTGTTCGCGCGCCCGCTGGAGCAGGGTGGCGTGTTGGTCATAGGTTGCCGTGCTGCGCTGAATCAGCAAAAGCCGGCTCGGGCCTTGTCGAAGTGCCATCGCTTCGAAGTGCTGAGGCTCTTCGGAAGTGGCCTCCTCCGTCCAAAATCCAGAGCGCGCGATGCGATCGTTGTCGGCGCGCCAGGCATCTGCCGCATCGAACAAGAAATTCTGAAGGACCGGTGTGCGGGCATCGACGGAAAGCTGTAGGCTGCGTCGGGCATCCGGATAGAGGCGAAACAGCCAGGCCGGTGGCTGCCCGATGATGCGGAAGTGCGTATCGTCAACGTATTCGAGAACCGCAAATTGGAACCGCTGCAATAGGTCTGCGCACAGCAGGTCCGGCGCGGACGGGTCCGTGTTATGAGCCATCGGTCTTCCCCCCTGAAGAAGGTGACTCTTGCGATGTGAGCAGCATGCTGCGAGCGAGCGTCATAAAAGCTTCCTCGACACCCTGTCCTGTCTTCGCGCTGCCCAGGAGCACCCTCCATCCGCGCTCGGCTAACTGTGCGAGGTCTTGGTCGGTAATTTCCCAGTCCGGCTGCCGGTCATGTTTATTGATGAGGACGACAAACGGCACCGGGCCGAGCGCGTCGAGTGCGGTCTGCTGAATTCGCACGGCGATGTCCAGCGTTGCCCGTCGCATCCCGTCCAGGACCAACAGGTATCCCGACGACCCCCGTAGATAGGAACGACGTAGTTTTTGAAATTCGTCTTCGCCGTAGAGGTCCCACAGCACCAATGTCACAGCTTGGCCATCGATACTCAGGGGTTTCTTGTCGACGGTGACTCCAATGGTCGTCTGATACTGTTCGGAGAAGCAACTTGTCACAAAGCGCCGTACGAGGCTGGTTTTTCCAACGGCAAAGGCGCCCAACATGCAGATCTTTTTTTCGATCATGTCAGGGGCGTTTCACGGCGCTGGGTGAACAGTGATTTGAAAAGACACGCGTCGCTCCTGGGGTAGCGTCGCTGTCTCCTGGACTTGGCCTGGCTCAGGCTTTGGGACGATACCACGAGTCTGAAACGTGATCGTGGTGAAGGTCGCGGGCTGGAGGGCATGGAGGACCGACCGGGCGCGGCTCTCGCTCAGACGCTGGTTTCGGCTGGACCGGCCCACGGTGTCGGTTTGACCGATGATCTGTACCTCCAGTGTTGCGCCGGAGAGACGCGCCAGGTCGTCCAGTTGGCGAAGCCCATCTGATACGCGGCGCACGGCTTGAAGTTGCTCAGGTGAAAGGATGGCAGTCCCCTGTTCGAAGAGGATCCAGACGCCCGCCAGGCTTCGGGTCAGTTCCTCAAGCGACCGCTCGACGATGCGACGGTCGTCATATTCGTTGATGCCAGGCAGTAAGCGGGCCAATGGTCGACTCTGCCGGATCCAATTCAGATCGGCCGTGCCGGTGGCTGTGAGGCGTGTTCCATCGACGGCCAACGCAACGGTGTTCGGAGGAGACAGGACCAGCTCGGCTCGTTTCCGGGTGAACGCTTCATCGAGAGCGTAGTAGGGGCTCCATTTAGAATCGACCCGATTGGGGGCTATCCCACTGTCCTGCAAGAGTGCGTCCGGATCGGCGGCCAATGGGTCGCGTAGGCCGGCGAGCACGTATCGATTCCCTTCCGAGCGCGTGGATGTCACGACGAGCCCCGGTTCCGAGGCAAGCCGATCTAGATAGGCTTGCCACTGTCGGCGCTCTTGATAGGCTGACGTTCCCCACCAGACTGCTCCCAGCACGATCGCCGTCAGGAGTACCCACGTGATGGGAGCCACCGCACGCCGGCGCGTCTCGAAGTGCGTTCGCAGGCACTCGTCCAATAGCGGTGTGACGGCTGCGAAGGACGCTGTCTCTCCTATGAAGCGTGCGAGCGCATCGGAATATTCGGCGTGGATGCGATCGAGCGTATCCTGGAGATGAATGTGAAAGGATTCCGGTGGCGTGCCGCGAATAACGGCCGCGAGGATCGCCGCCGGTCCCTGTTCGATCCAGACGGTCAGGTCGCCGACTTGTAAGGTATTCAGCACTTGATCAGGTGTCGCACCAAACGAATCCTGCACGAAGCTTCGAATGGCCGACAGCATGCCCGAGACGAGGGTTTGGTCCTGCACCGCGACTGAGTCGCCGGCCGCGTGCGCGAGGAGCAAGCCGGTCTGCGAGTGAATGAGAAAGACCTGCTCGACGCGATAACATAAGGTGTGCAGCAGAACGATTTCAGCGAACGGTTTGCCGGTGCGCAGGGCTTCCAGCCTCCAGCGCATACTTCGGATCGACAGGCTGTGTTCGATGGTTTGATTGAGTGACTGCACCATGCTGCGCAAGGCATTGGCAATGGCCTGGCGGATCGCCGGCATCATGATGGGGGCGATCGCCTCTACGATCATGTGGGGCTGTTTGCGTACGGACACCCCCAACGCTTCCGATACATGCGGGGTGAGCGCATGGGTCAACCGATGGTCAGTTTCTCCACGGAGCGCTATCGCTTCGGGTAGCACCCGATTGAGGTTGTGGGCGGTGAGGTCGAGGTGTTCGACCTGCTCTTGCAGTTGCTCCAGACGTGATTGTTCCGGTGCCAAGAGGAGGCTGCGCAGTTCGGCATAGTCGCGTTCGACTGCCGGCGTGACGGCTTTAGGTGCGTGCGCCATCTCGTTTCCGTGCTCCGCAGCGAATGGAGTGGCCTGCGAGAAAAATTGTGGTGTAGCGAAAGGCGGTACGCACGGTCTGGGGGGCAGACCGTGCCACTTCACGAATGGGTGTGGAGCTATGCCTGTTGTGGAGGCTGATCATGTGAGAGCCTCTGTGAGAGTTCCTGAAACAACGTTGCAAGGGACGTCCGGTCGGTCTTTTGGTGTGAGAGCTGCCGAACCGCATCGTCCAGGGTGGCGGACAGGGCGGCGTGTTGTTGGCCGAAATCACCGGCGAGTGATGCCGCCTGGCTCTGGAGTTGGTTGCGCAAATCGTGATGTGCCTGCTCGCTCTGTTCCCGTAGCTGGGTCGCTGTTTGCTGGAGCGCGTCGGCCAGCGTCTGGAGCTCCGTGGTTAGGCGGCCGACCGCATTAGTGCGGTCCTGTTCTTCGGCGGTCAGGCGGCCCGTCACCGTGTCGACCTCTTTTCGAATGTACTGTTCCAGCGAAGCGAATCGGTCCTTGAGGTCGGTGCGCAACTGGGCCGCTTCCGCCAGCAGTTGCGTTTCGAGCTTGGCGAACCGGCGTTCATGATCACGTACCTGGGCGCCGAACAGAATGTCGCGGATCTTGTCGAGGTTGGTGCCGGCGGCATGCTCCTCGGTCAGGGCGGATTCCACTTCTGTTTCAGCGAGACTGCTGCCCGATGTTCGTTCCGAACGTCGAGTGCGATCGAGGTCCGTCTGCCTGCTCATGATGTCGTCTCCTTGGTCGCGGTCGTTCTACAACGAAAGGCGTCTAGAGTAGCATGTTGCACCAGGGGCCAACAAGTAAGGCGAGCGGTCGAGGTGGTGGAGGTATGTCTTGAGTCGTGGCCAGCAGCCCTGACATTAGGAGGGATTAAGTAGGCGAATCTCACGCTGAGGAAATGGGAGGTCCACTCCATCAGCTTGTAATCGTTGAATGATCGCCTGGTTGAATTCGATGTGAGCGGTCCGTACTGATGCGACGTGCACCCAGGGCCGAATGGACAGGGTCATGGAGGAATCGCGAAACCGGCAACCCGATGATCGGGGCAGAATCTTGGAGCACCTTGGGGGGCCGGGTGACCAGCTCGCGCAGCACACGCAGCGTCGTCTCGATATCGGTTCGGTACGAGACCCCAATCGACAAGTCCAGTTGTGGAATCGTGCCGAAGTTGTGCAGAATTTCTCCGACGACTTTTCGATTCGGGATGACGATCCGGGAGTGATCCGGGTGCATGAGCGTGGTCGTGAAGATATCGATCTTGACGACATCACCATGGACTCCGAGGAGCGACACATGTTCTCCGACTCGGTGGGGTTTGGTGAAGATGATCGACAGACCGGCAACGACATTGCTCAAGACGCCCTGCAGGGCGAGACCGATACCGAGGTCGGCCACGCCAAGCCCGGCGACCAGCGGCGCGATTTGCAGGCCGAGTTGGCTCAGCGCGATCAGAAGGCCGAGGATCACCACCAGGGCCTTCACGACGCGCAGAAGCAGCAGGCGGAGTGGCGGCTTCATGTCCTGCTCATTCAGCCAGCGCTCGAAGAGACGCCCGACCGACTTTGCGGCGAACAGGGCGGTCATGATGACAAGGGCAGCCCCCATGATCCGGAAGCCGTATGGCACGACGTACTGTGTGCCCACATCGGCCAGCGATATGCTCCCTCCCCGTGAACACTATTGCCCGAACAGTCCCTTCAGGAGGTCTTTGCCTTGTTTCTTAAGATCTTCCGGCTTGGTGGACCCTTTCAAGAGGCCTTCCACGGCGCCTGTGACCTTTTCCTTCACCTGATCCTGCACTTTCCCCGCAAACATCTTTGTGTCAAGCCCGTATGAAGGGGCTTGCGTGCTGCCGGTAATGAGCAGCGGGAGCGAGAGGCGCCCGCCGCTTAGCGCGACTCTGGCGATGGGGGAGCCCGCCGCGATCTTTTGGCTCAAGGCTTGGGAGAGATTCAGATTTAGCTTCATATTTAAAGACTGATCGAGCCCGATCGTCCCGCCGCCCGTCGCCTGGAAATCATGACTGTCCATGAGCAGCCGTTGGACGACAATGACGCCTTGTTTAATGGCGAAATCGCTTTCGATGGTGGAGAACGCCGTCGCGTTGACGTTGTTTAATGACACCCCGACCACTTTGAGCAACACCGACGCTTGTTGCAGCAAATTGATTCCCTCGATTGTGCCCTCTCTCACTGCCACACGGCCGGTTCCTGTGAGAGCCTTGACGAGGTCTGGATGGGTCAACCCGCGGCCGCTCATCGCCAGCTCGGCATTGGCTGTACCGCTGACGGAAACGTGATCCGTACCGACAGCCTGAAGGGCCGGTCCAAGTTGGAGTCCTTGAATCGAGACCGTGCTGCTGAAGGGCGGAGTGGAGGTTCCCAGGCTGAACGTTCCCTGCGTGCGTACGAATCCGCCGAAGAGTTGGAGCGAGAGATTGTGCAGTCGCGCCTCCTGCCCCTTCATTTCAGCCGCGGCCTGCAGGTCTTTGATCTCCACGGGTTTTTTCAGCGGTAGAGCGAGGGGCAGGTCGGTCGTGGTGATGAGTTTTGAGTTGGCCGTGAGTTTCGCCAGTCCGCCTATGACCGATCCTTTCACCTCGATACGCGAGCTCCCCATGGCGACGGTCAGGCCCATGTTGGAGATCTCTGCAAGTTCGAGTGGCGCGGCCCCTTCCTTGGGCGGATATGCCGCCCGGAGGTTGAGATGCAGGTCTTTCAGTTCGACGGGTTTCGCCAGGGGGGTGGCAATCGGAAGATCCGATGAATTAATGCTGGCAGACGCGGCCGTCAGGTTTGCCATGCCATTGGTTGCCGTGCCTTTCACATTGAGGGCTGATCCGCCCATGACCACGGTCAGGCCGATGTCCGTCAGATCCACCTGTTTGGCGGGCGGGGTCTCAGGCGGAATTGGGTATCGGGCGTGGAGGGTGAGGTGCAAATCTTTGATCTGTACCGGCTTCGTCAGCGGCAGCGCGATGGGGAGATCCGCGGTGTCAATCTGGAGGGCAGTGATGGTGGCATCCAGGTTCCCGTCGACCGCGCGGCCCTTAAGGCCTGCCGCCACTTTCCCCAGCGCAAGGGCGAATGTGAACGATTTTACGTCAAGGGTTTCAACGAGGGGTCCGAACGTTCCGTCGAGTCGTACCGGCAGGTTGTAGGGCTGCACGGTAGCCCCCAGATGTACGGTGGGGCTTTCGCCGAGATGGACGGACGTGAGAAGAAACTCGAGATGAGTCACCGTGTATTCGGTCGGCTTTGGCGTGGACTCGTCACGATACGAAAGATTTCCGCCGTCGATCGAGACTCGGTCCACCGCAAAGAGGGCCAGCGCTTGAAGCGGACTCCCGGCCGATGGTCCGGATATCTCAGGTATTGAGGGAGTGGGAGGAGCCGGGGTCTTGGCGCCGAGGGTAGAGAGGTTGAGTCGGCCCTGTTTGTTTTTCAGAACCGTGATGACCGGATCGCGCAGGGTAATCTCTTCCACCTCGACCTTGCCCGTGAGGAGCGGCAACAGCTTGACGCCGACGTCCAACGAGGAAAGCGATGCGAAGGGGCCTGTTCGGAAGGCCGGGTCGTCGTGGACGACAAATCCGCCGACCCTGGCGCCGATACGTGGCCAGATGGTCAAGCGGATATCCTTGAGTTCAACTTTCCGGTTGAGGGCTTCTTCAATTAAGGGGCGGTACCGATCTTGGTAGGTGTTCAAGTCGATGAGGAAGGGCAACGCGACGATCAGGACGACGAGCAGCAGGATCACGATACCGATCCCGACCAGGATTTTCATCACGTACCTCCGCTGGAATAGTCACGCAGTATAGGAATGCGCGCGAGAGGGGTCAATGGTGGTATCTCTATAAGGGCGTCCGGGACCTGGTGCGGCCCCGCTCGGATCTCTTTGATGCTGTGCCGCGCTCCCTCTCAGGCCCTGACCGCTCGATCTGTGAAGGCTCGTCCTTACCTTGCCGCCTCAAAACCTGCGTGATAAGATGCGACCCCTTGACGTCGTCCAATTGCGGAGAGGTGCGAGAGTGGACGAATCGACATGCTTGGAAAGCATGCGTCTCGGCAACGGGACCGTGGGTTCGAATCCCACCCTCTCCGCCAAATAGAGCGTGCTTGACCGCGAACCACGATGTGATGCGCGGCGAGCAAATAAAGAGCCTCACGTGTATCGGGGCCGGGCCCTGTGCAATAGAACCCTGTGAATCCCGCCAGGTCCGGAAGGAAGCAACGGTAAGCGGTTCGTTCTGTGTGCCGCAGGATCACCTGGCCCCACTTAGTTGCGAGAGCGAGCCGTAGCGCGTGAGATGTAACACGGCCGAATGGGCCGAGTACTCTCACCGCTGCGAGTATGTGGTCCCCCTTACGTTTCACGTCTGACGTTCTATATGGATTACCAGGTTTCCGCGAGAAAATACCGGCCCGGGACGTTTGACGATGTGATCGGGCAGTCGCACGTCGTGCAGACGTTGATGAATTCGATCGCGACGAAGCGGATCGCCCATGCCTTTCTCTTCTCCGGCACGCGCGGGGTCGGTAAGACGACGGTCGCCCGAATCATGGCCAAAGCCCTCAATTGCGAGCAAGGGCCGACGGGCAGCCCCTGCAACACCTGCGCAAATTGTCAGGAGATCGCGCAGGGGACGTCGGTGGATGTGGTCGAGATCGACGGGGCCTCGAACACCAGCGTGGACGATGTCCGCGAGATTCGTGAGAATGTGAAGTTCACGCCGTTCCGGGGGCAGTATCGAGTCTATATTATCGACGAAGTGCATATGCTCTCCAATTCAGCGTTCAACGCCCTGCTGAAAACGTTGGAAGAGCCCCCTGCCCATGTCGTGTTCATCTTCGCGACGACGGAAATTCATAAGATCCCCGCGACGATCCTATCGCGCTGTCAGCATTTCAACTTTCGTCGCATCTCAAAAGCCGAGATCGTGCAACGGCTGCGGTATGTGGCAGATCAAGATGGACTGGCCATCGAAGACCGCAGCCTGATGGCCCTGGCGCGAGCCAGCGAAGGCAGCATGCGTGACGGGCTCAGTTTGCTGGATCAGATTATTGCGTTCGGTGGCAAAACGATCCGTCACCAGGACCTTGAAGCGCTGCTCGGCGCGGTTCCGCAGGAACGAGTGCGGGCTATGGTCGAAGCGGTGATTCAGCAAGACAGTGCCAAGGCGTTACAAGTCATCGCGGGGTTATTGGATCAAGGTCATGATGTGCGCGCCTATTGTGCTGACCTGGTGGAATACGTGCGGAATATGTTGGTGGCGGCGGTGGTTCCGCCGGGGCCGGAGTTGCGGAGTCTCGTGGAAGCCACCGAGGAAGATTTGACTGAACTGGCTTGCGATGCCGAGCGGTTTACCGTCGAGCAATTACAGGAACTCTTTCGGTTGTATGCGGGAGCTGAAGATAGCTTGCGTGCGAGCGCTCATCCGCGGTTTGTGCTCGAAACGGCGGCGGTCCGCGCGACCCGCTTATTGCAATCGTTCGCCGGCCAACCGGCATCCGTGGGAACGGGCGCTCGATCGGAGACGGCGAGGGCTGAGCGCCGGGTTGTTGCACCAGCGGCTGTGCCATCACCTAATGCCAGGACACAGTCCGGCGTGGCAAGGAGTGCCGGCGTGAAAACGACTCAGGACAGAGGCGCACAGGTGCCTGCTGCGAGGGGGAATGCCCCCAAGGCCTCTTCTGTCGCACGTCCCCATGAGGCGGCGGCTCCGCCCGGTTCTACGCCTGTTGCTCGCCCCTCTGCCGCGGTCAATACTCAGGATTCCGTCGCGCCGGTTCAGCAGGAACCCAAGGCGGCCTCCCCTGTCGAGACGTCGGCTGCTGCGGCCGAGGTGAATTGGGAACAGTTTCAAGAAGCGGTTTCTACGAATCATCCCAACATCGCGCCTTTCCTTGAAATGGGCCGTCTGGTCAAGATTGAGGGCGGGTTGATCACATTGGGGTTCGCCAAGCAGGTAACGACAGCGCGATCGATGTTGGAGAAGGAAGACAACCTGCACGCGTTGGCGACGTTGGGAGAAAGTCTTTACGGATGTGCCGTACGAATTCGCATTGTAGAAGTGGCGGAGCAGGATCCAGGGGCCGCTCCTACGATGAAACAGATACGAGTTGCGAAGGAACAGGAACAGCGCCTGATCTTGACGCAACAGGCGAAGGCGCATCCCCTTGTCAAACAAGCCCTGGAGATGTTCGGCGGAGAGCTGGCGGAAGTTCGCACGACCACTCCGACGCAGGAGGTACAGGAATGAAGAGTCCATTCGGGAATATGTCCAACATTTTAAAGCAAGCGCAGGCCATGCAGGAACAGATGGCCAAAGTGCAGGAACAGGCCGCAGCCAAGACGGCCTCGGGGACCGCAGGCGGCGGGATTGTGACTGTGACGGTTAACGGGGCCATGGACATACTGAGTGTGAAGATCGATCCGGAAGTCGTGAAGGCCGGCGATGTCGAGATGTTGCAGGATTTGGTGGTGGCTGCCGGCAACGATGCGCTGAAGAAGTCTCGCGAAATGATGGCTGAAGAAATGAAGGCCGTGACGGGCGGGATGAAGATCCCCGGTTTGTTTTGATGGCGCCGGCGCCCTCATCAGAGGTGACTCTGCCTCATGAGTGTTGATCAGCAGGGATTGTTGGCGAAATTGGTACGGGAGTTGGTGCGTTTGCCTGGGATCGGCCAGAAAAGCGCGCAGCGACTGGCGTTTCATCTGCTCAAAGCAGAACGGGAAGATGCGATGCGCTTAGCCGGAGCGATTCAGGCGGTGAAGGATGGGTTGGCGTTCTGCCGTCAATGTCGCAACATCGCCGAAGAGGAGCTCTGTGAGTTTTGTCGGGATCCCAAACGGGATCGCAGCAAGATTCTCGTGATCGAAGAGCCGAGCACGTTGTATGCGATCGAACGAGCCGGGGGGTATCGGGGATTGTACCACGTCCTGCTCGGGGTGTTGTCTCCGCTCGATGGCGTGGGGCCCTCGGACATACGGGCCGAGGAGCTGCTTGATCGAGTCAAGGCAGGAGGGGTGGAGGAGGTCATCGTGGCGACGAACCCCACGATCGAAGGTGAGGCGACCGCCATCTACTTGACCCGACTCTTGAAGCCGCATCACGTCCGGGTCTCCCGTATTGCCTATGGAATTCCGGTCGGGATGGACATCGAGTATGCGGACGAGGTGACCCTCGTCAAGTCGATTGAAGGCAGGAGGGATCTCTGACAGGACCAACGTGGTTCAGTCGGCTCGATCGGAAATCGGTCGGATATGGCCATGGCGTGACTGAGCCGCGAAGAACCGATTGACCGCTTTGATTTGCGACTGCTATAGTCGAATTTCTATAGACGGTCTGAAGACGATACCGGCATTGCAATTCCGAGTATTCGATGAAGACTCCCACGAAAAAGTCCACCACAGCTCGGCAAAAACTTCCTAAGCCAAACGGGGTCAAGTATCCAGATATCTTGCAGGACCTTGAAGGGCAACGTGCGGCCATTTTGGCGGAAGCTGGAGTGGTGTTGACGAATCCTACCGGGCTGGAAGTCTTCCCGGACGTGAGCGACCAGGCCTCCGCCGAAGCCGACCAGCATTTCTCGTTTCGTATTCGAGAGCGAGAACGAAAACTCCTCAAGAAAATCGATGAGGCGTTGGCTCGATTTGTCACGCAGACCTACGGCATTTGCGAAGGCTGCAAGGGTGATATCCCCTACAAGCGTCTGAAGGCTCGCCCCGTGACGACCCTGTGCATTGAGTGTAAGACCAGTCAGGAAGAAGCCGAAAAGTCCCCCCGCTGATCCGCCCCACGCTCCCCCGTTCGGCTACCTGCCGGGCGAGTGTCCGCTCTCTCTGCGATTTGCCGGCTACTCGTGCTTGAGCGCTTTTACGCGTTGTTGAGCGAGAGCGATGCGGTCCGCTTCTTCAGGAATGCCTTCGACGATCGCCAGGTACGTCTCATATTCAGTAATGGCTCGTTTGGGGTTGGTATTGGCGATGGCTTCGGCCACGTTGAAACGGGCGATGGCATAGTTGGGGCGCAGCAAAATGGCCTTTTCGAATGAGGCCAGGGCATTCTGTTTATCACCCAATTTCCCGTACACGGCACCAAGGTTGTTGACGACTTCCGGGGAATTGGGGCGGAGTGCCAGGGAAGCGACGAGTTCACGCTTGGCCTTCTCCAGGTTGCCTGCGGCCTCCCAGGAGACGCCAAGGCGGTGGTGAAGTTCTGCCTGCCAGACCTTGTCGGTGAATCCCGAGACGCTGGCTTTTTGGTACGCATCGAGGGCGATAACTTGGTTTTTCTTCCCGCAATAGGAGAGCTGCGCGGTTTGGCCACGGGCGAATTGTTGCAGTGATGCGAAGGGTTCCTTGTCTTCGGCCCCCTGCGTATCGAGATGTTGGCCGCCTGTTTGTTGGGCGGTATCGCGGAGGCGGTCAAGAAACTCCTTGCGGTAGGGAGAAAAGAGTTTCACGTAGGGATCAACCGTAAAGGACGCTTCGAGCAGGCGTTGGGCGTTTCGATCACCCAGCACCAAGTATCGTGTCGTGGTCTTTTCGTCGCCTGTGTCATAAATGGTGCTGGATTCCATATTCTGACGATCGGCCAGCTGCGCCACCGTCAAATAGAACTCCAGGCTAGGCTTTAGCTGGGAAAGGGTGTACCGGAGCGTTTTGTAGGGGGCGAGATCCAGTCCGGAGCGAAACACGAACAACATCCCGACCAGCGTTCCATCTTCATCGAAGAAGTACGACTCTTCGCTCTTGGAGCGACTTTGCTCAGGCGGGATACGAAGCTCTTCGCCACTGCCCCAGGCCTGGATGTGAGGTACGACGCCGGGATGGCTCTCCAAGAATATCTGGCGTGAATCGCAGAGCTTCGTGGACCCTGCTAGGTCGAGGTCGCTCTCCGAGGGAGGAAGCGGGGCTCTTGCCGGTGGCGGAGTATCGCATCCCACCCAGAGGACGCCGACGCTGAACAATAATGGCAGAAGTGAGAGCCGACGATGCATGGTCGAATTCGAGGCCCCGGTTCAATGTCGCACGATCAAGGAGGGGAGCATACCTGAACGGCAATGGAGATGCGACTGGCAGTGGAAAGGGCTGGAATGCTCACCTCGCCACCGGAAGAGGTCCCGGTCGGCGAGGTTTCGAGCAGGGTTACCGGCGCTGTGAGTCGATCATGGAGTCTTCAGCGGTGTACCCGAAGACGTATGGTGCAAGGCTGGCGATGGTATAGAGCGGGCGGTTCACGGTGTAGTCAACCAAGAGGCCGACCGGATGGAGTATGAATCCAAGCCATCGATAGGGATTGTCATTGGCCTGCGAAGCAGCCATGGGGTCGGAATAGACCAGCGAGGTACTGTCCATTGCACTATAAATGCTGAGCGGCGCGTTATAGTTCTGGTCTTGCGTTGCCATCTGATGATTGGCGGTCGAGCAGCCCGTGGTCAGAAGCAGTCCCAATATGATCGTTGTCACAATCCCGCGCATACCATGCCTCTCTTTCTTCTGTCGGAACATTCGAAAAGACGAAGTCTGTTCCTTGTGAGAAAAGTCTAGCTCAGGGCCGCAGTTCTGTCCAGTCGAGGGCAGCCGCAGGTCATGTCGCAAAGAAATCGAGGAAAGTTGAGGTGTTGTAGGATGGAAGCAGTGTCTGAACAGTCGAGATGGGGAATGGTGGGCGATACTGGTATCGAACCAGTGGCCTCTTCCGTGTGAAGGAAGCGCTCTCCCCCTGAGCTAATCGCCCACGTCGGGAGAGTCTAGCATGGTCCGGCGAAAGGGAGCAACAAATCCAGAGGGCCTGTTCAGGCCGGCTCTTCGGTCGATTTTTTCCGGTTGGCGTCATGGCCCGAGGGCGGCCACGAATAAGCCCTCCGTTTCTTGACATCGAGAAAAGACGATTCTTACAATGGGCTTCCTTCCATCTTTGCAAAGGTTTCCCCATTCATGCGTGAAGACATCGTGATCATCGGGGGTGGTCTGGCCGGCTCGGAAGCCGCCTGGCAGGCAGCGAATCGTGGCGCCAGGGTGACGCTCTACGAAATGCGCCCCAAGGAGATGACCAAGGCGCATAAAACGGGTGATCTGGCGGAGCTGGTGTGTTCAAATTCCCTCGGGTCGGCCGATCCGCTCAATGCGCCCGGCATTCTGAAGACGGAGATGCGCCTCCTGAACTCACTCGTCATTCGCGCGGCGGAGGAGGCACGCGTGCCGGCCGGCTCGGCGTTAGCGGTGGACCGCGAGCAATTCGCTCGGGGCATCACCCAAGCGCTTGAGGGGCATCCGAACATCCGAATCCTGCGCGAAGAGGTCACGGAGATACCGCAGGACGCCGTCAGCATCATCGCGACAGGTCCGCTCACGTCGGAGAAGTTGTCGAACGCCATCAGCGCATTGACCCACGAGCGGCACCTCTACTTCTTTGATGCGATTTCTCCCATTATCGATGCGGATTCGATCGACATGGAGATTGTCTACCGCGCGTCGCGATACGGCAAGGGCGGCGCGGATTATCTCAATTGCCCGATGGATGAAGCCGCCTACAATGCGTTGTACGAAGCGATGATGACGGCGGAGAAGGTTCAACCCAAAGAGTTTGAGAAAGTCGCGTATTTTGAAAGTTGTATTCCAATTGAAGTCATGGCTGAACGGGGTCGACAGACCATGCAGTTTGGGCCATTGAAGCCCGTCGGACTGGAGCATCCAAAGACCGGAGTGCGGCCCTATGCCGTGGTCCAGCTTCGCACCGAAAATGCCCATGGGACCTGCTACAATATGGTCGGATTTCAGACCAAGCTCACGTATCCGGAGCAACGGCGGGTGTTTCGCTTAATTCCAGGGCTCGAACAGGCCGAATTTCTGCGGCTCGGCAGTCTGCATCGCAATACCTTCATCAATTCGCCGCAACTGTTGCGTGACACGCTCCAGCTCAAGTCGCGCGGCACCGTATTTTTTGCCGGACAATTGGTCGGGGTCGAAGGATATACCGAGTCAGCCGCGATGGGAGGGCTCGCCGGGATCAATGCTGCGCGAGGCCTGCTGGGACAGCCACTGCTCACACCGCCGCCGAATAGCGCCCACGGATGTCTGATGGCACATATTACGAAGAGCGACCCGGCACGCTTCCAGCCGATGAACACGAACTTCGGGTTGTTCCCTCCCGTCACCCTCAAGACGCGCGACAAGGATCAAAAGCGGCGTCTCATCCAGCAACGAGCCGTTGAGGATTTTGAGGCATGGATCGCGCAATCCGGGCTTTCCTAGACGTCCTCGCTGTCCAGCAGAGCGCGTCCTCCCAAACCATTCGTGCCTATGCGTCCGATCTGGCCCAGTTCCAAGCCTTCGCCCTGGGCGCGCTGAAGCCGAGCGGGCCGCTGGTGCCGGAGTCGGTGGCGCCGGCTCTGATTCGCGAGTTTCTTGCCGCGCGCGATCGCAAGGGAGAAAAGAAGACCTCACTGGCGAGAAAACTGGCCTGTCTGCGCAGTTTTTTTCGGTATCTGATTCGAGTTGGTCAATTGGAGATGAACCCCGCGGAGGACGTACGCGCGCCGAAACTCCCCAAGCACCTTCCCCAAGTCCTCACGAAGGACGAGGCCGGTGCGTTGATGGAGTTCCCCGGCGGTACGGAGCGCGAAAGCCTGCGAGATCGCGCAATTCTCGAAACGCTGTATTCCACGGGAGCTCGCGTCAGTGAATTGGTCGGCATGAATTGCGACGATATCAATCGGTCTGAAGGGGTCGTGCGAGTGCGCGGAAAGGGACGGAAAGAGCGGATGATTCCTCTGGGCATCGTCGCTCGTGAGGCCATCGATGCTTACCACGCGCAGGCTTCGATTCCGACGCGACAGTCGTCCGGGCCATCATCGGATGCCGTGGCCGTCTTTCGCAACAGTCGCGGGGGCCGATTGACCACGAGAACCATTGCGCGCATTGTGGCCAAGTATTCGCGACAGCTGACCGGGGGCGCGATTCATCCCCATACGTTGCGCCATTCCTTTGCCACGCATTTGTTGGATGAAGGCGCCGATCTGCGCGCCATTCAGGAAATGTTGGGACATGTCTCGCTCAGTACGACACAAAAATATACACATCTTGCGATGGACCAATTACTTGCGTTATACGATCGCACCCATCCTCGTGCCGTGAGTGCGGCGGACACGAGTGAGGGCATCAAGCAGAAGGGGTCGCGATGATTATTCGCTCCACGACGGTACTATGTGTAAGAAGAAAGAGTCAGGTGACGATGGGCTGTGATGGACAGGTCACGGTCGGCACCACCGTCATGAAGCACAATGCCAGGAAAATGCGGCGTATGCACGACGACACGGTTCTGGCTGGGTTCGCCGGGGCGACGGCCGATGCCTTTACCTTGTTTGAAAAGTTTGAGGCTAAATTGGAAGAATATCGCGGCAATCTGACCAGGGCGGCGGTAGAACTGGCGAAAGATTGGCGGACCGATCGCGTGTTACGGCGTCTTGAGGCGTTGTTAGCGGTCGCCGATCTCGATCATTCCTTCATTATCTCCGGAACCGGAGATGTCGTCGAGCCGGAAGACGGCATCCTGGCGATCGGATCGGGTGGACCGTATGCGTTGGCCGCCGCCCGCGCATTGCTGGCGCATTCCGAGCTGGCCGCCGAACAGGTCGCCCGTGAATCCTTGATGATCGCCGGTGGGATCGACATTTATACCAACCAACAGATTGTGATCGAATCGCTCTCGCGTTAGGATCTGCTTGCCATGACGACCGAACCGACGCCTCGTTCCCTCAATGTGAATAGTCTGACGCCCCGGCAAATCGTCGAAGCGCTGGATCGCTATGTGATCGGCCAGCAGGATGCCAAGCGCATGGTGGCCATTGCGCTTCGTAACCGCTGGCGTCGGCAGCAGTTAGCTCCCGAATTGCGCGATGAGGTGATGCCGAAGAACATCATCATGATCGGGCCGACCGGCGTGGGGAAAACCGAAATCGCCAGACGCCTGGCGAAACTTGCCGAAGCGCCGTTCATCAAGGTGGAGGCGTCGAAGTTTACCGAAGTCGGGTATGTCGGTCGAGACGTCGAGTCCATCATTCGTGATCTTACTGAGCTGGCGATCAATCTGGTCAAGACCAAGCATTTGGAGGACGTGCAGGAGAAAGCCGCCCGACTTGGTGAAGAACGGGTGCTCGATCTCCTGTTGCCCGGTGCGCCTTCACGTCCCACCCCGCCTGGATTCGAGCATTCGGAGGCGCGTGCCGACGCTCCGGATACGGCGGAATCGCCTGATGCCACGCGATCGAAGCTCCGCCTGCAATTGCGCGAGGGCAAGCTGGATCAGCGATCTGTGGAGGTAGATGTGAAGGAGCGGGCGTTGCCGCTAGGAGTGATTTCAAACGCGGGCGGCATGGAGGATCTTGAAGGGAACCTGCGCGACATGCTGGGCGGCATGTTTCAAGGGAAGAAAAAGAAGCGGTTGATGAAAATACCGGACGCGTTGAAGCATCTCACCCAGGAAGAAGCACAAAAGCTGATCGATATGGACGAGGTGGTCCGCGAGGCCATTACGAAGGTCGAGCAGACCGGCATCGTCTTTCTGGACGAAATCGACAAGATCGCCGGCCGTGAACGCGCGATGGGGCCGGATGTCTCCCGTGAGGGGGTGCAGCGCGACCTGTTGCCGATTGTAGAAGGCTCGACCATCAGCACCAAGCATGGCGCCGTGCAGACAGACCATATTCTCTTCATCGCCGCCGGCGCGTTTCATGTCGCCAAGCCATCGGATTTGATTCCTGAACTCCAGGGACGTTTCCCCATCCGTGTCGAGCTGGCGCCGCTCACCAAGGAAGACTTCGTGCGCATCCTGACCGAACCGCGGGGTGCCCTGGTTCGTCAGTATTACGCGTTGATGGCGACCGAAGGCCTCACCGTCGAGTTTACGGATGACGGGCTGGCGGAGATTGCGGCGACGGCCGTGCAGGTCAACGAGCGTACAGAAAACATCGGCGCCCGGCGGCTGTTTACGATTATGGAGAGGTTATTGGAGCAGGTGTCGTTCGAGGGAGCCGAGATGCAAGAGAAGACCATCATCGTGGACGCCGGGTATGTCAGGGAACGTTTGCAACATATTGTGAAGGATCAAGACCTGAGCCGCTATATTCTGTAAGCGGCAGGTGGCAGCGGAGGGCGCATGAACAAACTGATTAAAAAAGCGGACGTGCTGATTGAGGCCCTGCCCTATATCCGCGCCTTCAAGGGTAAGACGGTCGTCATCAAGTATGGGGGGCATGCGATGACGGATGCCTCGCTCAAAGCGCGGTTCGCGCAGAACGTCGTCCTATTGAAATACGTCGGCTTGAATCCGGTCGTGGTCCATGGCGGCGGTCCGCAAATCGACCGGATGCTGGAACGGTTGGGGATGGAAGCGAAATTTCGGCATGGGGTGCGGGTCACCGACGCCGCGACGATGGAAATTGTGGAGATGGTGCTGGCCGGCCGGATCAACATGGAAATTGTAGACCTCCTGAACCGACACGGCGGGCAGGCGGTCGGGCTCAGCGGAAAGGATGGCGGCCTGATGTTGACCAAGCCGTTGACGGCGAAAGCGTGGGCGGAAAGCATCGAGAAAGATCTCGATACCGCTGATTCGGATGCCGATTTCGGATTTGTCGGCGACGTGAAATCGATCGATCCCACGCTGCTCCTGAAACTCCAGGAAGACCACTACATCCCGGTCATTGCGCCGATCGGAACGGACCAGGAGGGGAATACGTACAATATCAATGCCGATCTGGTGGCGGGAGCGATTGCGGCGGCACTCAAGGCGGAAAAACTGGTGATGCTGACAGATGTGAAAGGCATCCGCGATGCGAACGGCCGCCACCTCTCCACGGTCTCGCGCAAGGATGTGCAGCGTATGGTCAAGCGGGGCACCATCGGTGAAGGTATGCTGCCGAAGGTGCATGCCTGCCTGGATGCCGTCGCCGGCGGCGTCGGGAAAGCACACATCGTCGATGGCCGCGTGCCGCATGCCATTTTGCTGGAAATCTTTACCCACAAGGGTATCGGCACGGAGATCGTCGCCTAGCAGGCTGCGGAGTGCGCCCGATAGCCCGATACCGGACGAAGTAAGCAGGCCACGTTCCGGAATCAAGGGTTCCACTGGGGGCTGTTAACCGCCAGGGCGAATTTCAAACATCTGCATTCCCATCAACCGAGCGATACGTCCACCCTCAATTGAAGAGCCAAGTCGTCACCGGCGCAGCGTCAGCAGCCACGTCCTTGGCCCGTATGGGAGATTATGGCGCGTAAAACCATGGCAGTAGGCCCTGTCACGCGGCGTGCGGTGAAGGAGATCTTCGCGCATCTCGATTACGCGCGATTGGGTCCGGTCTATTGCGACGAAGGTGGGGACGAATTTTGGGAGGCGAAGCGTGGGCCCTGTCAACGTCTTGGTCTGAAGCTGGCGAAGGCCTTGGTGGTGCGACTTCAACCGGGCGGCACCAGTTTGTATGTGGGCGCCGGGGTGGCGGAAATTCCGCTTCTTGCGATGGAACGCCTGGATCTCGGGCGACAGGCAGTCGCCTGCAACTTACGAAAACAGGAAGTGCTGGTTCTGAATCGTGCCTGTGCCGGATTTCCGATTCGGTTTCAGCATCTGGATGCCGGATCCGTGAAGGACCGGGTGGACCATCTATGGCTCGTCAGCGTGCTGAATGATCCCGAGCGATTCCCCGAACTCTCGGCGTTGTCTTATGGTCGCGCGAATCCTGTGACGTTCGATGCACGAAAATTTCTGCCTCAGCAGCGCGCGGTGGCCACGCTTGTGGATCGTTGCCTAAATCGGTTGATGATTCCGGGATCGGTGACGACGACGGTTGAAGAGGCGGTGTGGGTAGCCGAGTGGTGCCATCGGCGAGGCATTCCCTACCGGATCGACCGTCGCGCCTTCGCATCGCCGACGGTCGGTGATCCCATTTGTCTGGTGCGGATCGGATGAAGAGTCGCTCGCGTCGTGGCCGCTTGAGTGTGTGATGAGGTTAGACCCAAAACCCAGGACGAGGCTTGTCGGGGCCAAAGAGGTATTGGCGAGCATAGCGCATATAGTTTTGAGCCGACTCTCGAATCCAGGCGAGTTCCTGCTCGGTGACGGGGCGTTTCACCTTGGCTGGTGATCCCAGGATGAGGCTCTTGGGGGGGACGATGGTGCCTTCTGTGATCAGTGCGCCGGCGCCGACCACCGAATCTTCCTCGATCACGGCGCCGTCCATGATGATGGCGCCCATGCCGACGAGTACTCGGTTGCGGATGGTGCAGCCATGCAGCACGACGTTGTGCCCGATGGTGACGTCGTCGCCGATGATGAGCGGATGCGTATCGTGCGTGACATGTAACATGCAGAGATCCTGCACGTTCGTGCGGTCGCCGATGCGAATGGAATTCACATCGCCGCGAATGACGGCATGAAACCAGGCGCTGCAGTCTTCGCCCATCACGACATCGCCGATGACCACGGCGGTCTCCTCGATGAAGCAGGACTGTGGGATGGTCGGTCTGATGCCTTGAAACGTCCGGATCATCTGCTCAATCTAGGATAGCTTCAGACGAAATAGCAAGAGACCCTGTTTGACAGTCTTTTCCTGTGTCTCGTAGACTGCCACGTCATGGCATCCTCATTGATCACCCCATCTCGCGCACAACGGACCAAACCCACCATTGGATTTGTGAACCTGGGTTGTTCTAAGAATCAGGTGGATTCTGAGGTCATGCTGGGCACGTTGGTCGCCGATGGGTTCCAGCTCACCGGCGACGCGCGAGCCGCCGAAGTCGTCATTATCAATACCTGCGGCTTTATCGAAGAGGCCAAACAGGAATCGATCAACAGCATCATCGAACACGGACGGCTGAAGACGTCCGGCTCCTGTCGGGTATTGATCGCGGCGGGCTGCCTGGCGCAGCGGTATCAGGGCGAGCTCTTGAAGGAACTCCCTGAATTGGACGGCGTGGTTGGAACAGGCGAGTTCGGACGCATCGCGGACATCTGCCGCAGCTTGCTGACTCCCAAGGCGCGTCAACAGCGTGTGTGGCTGGGGCAGCCCCCCTATCTCTACGACGCCGAGACGCCGCGCATCCGTCTTGGAACGCCTCACAGCGCCTATCTGAAAATCGCCGAAGGATGCAACCGGAACTGTGCGTTTTGTGCGATTCCGATCATGCGCGGCAAACAAAAGAGCCGTCCGATCGAATCGATCGTGGCCGAGGCGAGGCGATTGGCGCAAGAAGGGGTGAAGGAGCTCAACCTGATTTCCCAGGACACGATCAATTACGGGGTGGACCTGGGGCTGAAACAGGGGCTCACAGCGCTGCTTCGAGAATTGGTGACGGTGGAAGGTGTGCGCTGGATCAGGCCGTTTTATCTGTATCCGCAACAGGTGACGGATGAGTTGCTGGATCTGTATGCCGGGGAAGCACGCATCACCAAGTATCTCGACATGCCGCTCCAGCATATCAGCGACGGCATGCTGAAACGGATGCACCGTCTGGGAGACCGCAAACACCTGGTTAAATTGGTCGAACGTATTCGCGCCAAGATTCCCGGCGTCTTTTTTAGGACGGCGTTTATCGTCGGATTTCCCGGTGAGACAGACGCTATGTTCGACGAGTTACGCCGATTCATGCTGGAGATGGAATTTGATCGCGTCGCGGTGTTTCTCTATTCCGATGAGGAAGGTACGTCCGCCGTTGATCTCGACCAGAAAGTCGACCGAGCGGTGATGGAAGAACGGCGCAATGAATTGTTGGCTCTACAGGAGTCGATCTCGGGAGCCAAGAATCGCGACTACCTTGGCCGCACGATGGAGGTTCTTGTAGATGGGACCTCTGAAGATTCGGACCGACTGCTTGAGGCCAGACACGAAGGGCTGGCACCTGAGATCGACGGAGTGGTGTTTTGCGAGCGTGGAGCCGCAAAGGCGGGCGAATTCGTGTCGGTCACGGTCACCGATGTCGCCGGCTACGATCTGATTGCTCAGCCGGTTGGCAAGTCGCCCACATCATCACCGACTCCCGCCCCCTCGGCACTGCTCATGCCCAAGAAATCCGGGGCAGGCTACCGATAAGCCTGTGCTCATCGGCAGCCTGCCTGGCCCTGCGCTGTTTCGCTTAGATCTTTGCGCTGAGATACAGCGAGGCCCCTCTCCGATTGACCAGGACCAACACGGTTTGCCCTTTCTTGAGATCGGACGCTGCTCGATTGAAATCCGTCATCGATGCGACCGGTTTGCGGTTGATCTCACGGATGACGTCGCCCGGCATCAACCCGGCGCGCTCCGCGTCACTCTCGGGATCGACGGTGGTGACGACGACACCCTGAACTTTCCCTTTGAGCCCGAGTTCCTGGGCTGTTTCCCGATCCAGTTCCTGCACCGCGAGTCCCGCCAGCGGCTGCTCGGAAGGGCCAGCCTCCACCTTGGCGACTTGCGGGTCGTCCGGTAGTTCACCGATGGTCACGGTCAGGTCTTTCTCACGTCCATCCCGCATCACTTTCACCGTGGAGGTGCTGCCGACGCTGCTTCGCGTGACAGCCCGCTGGAGTGTCACCGCGTCTGCGATCGGCGTTCCCTGAAATGAAAGGATCACGTCGCCTTGTTTGAGGCCGGCTTTGTCCGCGGGCCCCTCTTCCTTCACATCAGTGACGATGGCGCCGTTGCTTCCTTTGACATTGAACGACGTAGCCAGCTCCTGATTCAGATCCTGTATCCCGATACCCAGATACCCACGTACGACTTTTCCGGTCTTGACCAAGCTCTCGTAGATGGGTTTGCTCATGCCGGTTGGGACCGCGAAGCCGACGCCTTGGTAGCCGCCGGTCTGTGAGAAGATCGCCGTGTTGATGCCGATCAACTCCCCCTTGGTGTTGACGAGTGCACCGCCGCTGTTTCCAGGATTGATGGCGGCATCCGTCTGGATGAAATCTTCATACTGGGTAATCCCCATGTGACCACGGCCCAGAGCACTGACGATCCCCAGGGTCACCGTGGAATTCAATCCGAAGGGATTCCCGACAGCCAGCACGTATTCCCCCACTTGAAGGCGGCTGGAGTCGCCCCATGGGATCGTCGGGAGCTGATTGCCGTCGATCTTGATCACCGCAATGTCACTTTTGGGGTCACTGCCGACAATTCGCCCTTTGAATTCTCGTTTGTCGGGAAGTGTGACGGTGACTGTTTTGGCTCCTGCGATCACATGGTTGTTGGTCAAGACATAGCCATCAGGGGTGACGATCACGCCCGATCCCTGCCCTCCGCCGCGACGTTCCCGAGGCTCCATCGGCGGGCCGAATCGTCGGGGTCCAAACGGAGATCCGAAAAAGTCCTCCATCCGACCACGTGGATGAGATGAGTCGGAGACTTCTTCTACCCCGCTCGTAGTGATGTTCACGACGGCCGGGGTGACGGTCTTGGCCACATCCGTGAATCCGGCTGCGGGCAAGGCTCCAGCTATCGTGACCGGGCGCTCCTCTGCGGTTGCCGACGGATTTGAGGCGTGTGAGGTCGTGAGCGGGAAATAACTCCATATCAGGGCAGCGCCCAGGGCGGCGATGCCGGCAATGGCACTGAGAGACTGCGTGGGTCGTTTCATAAGGCTCCTCCTTGGAGATGGCGATTCGTCTGTGCGGGAGAGATCCCGCAGCACATATTCTGGAAGGTAGCAGCCGTGGATGAGAAACCAATTAGGGCGGGATTAGAAGGTGTTAAGCCGCCGGCGTGGCCAGAGGAAGCACGATGGTGAACGTTGATCCTGTTCCCACCTCGCTCTGCACCTCGATGTGTCCGTGGTGAGCCTCCGCAATCCAAGCGCAGATGGCCAGGCCGAGCCCGGTCCCCTTTTTCGTGTGGGCCCGCGCGTCGTCGGTGCGGAAGAAGCGGTCGAAGAGTTGTTTGTGCGCGTCCTGGGGGATGCCGATCCCGTGGTCGCGCACTGAGAGACGAACCGTGCCGCCTTCCACCAGCAGATCGATCTCCACCTTGCCGTGCGGGTGGGAGTATTTCACGGCATTGTCGACAATGTTCAGAATCAGTTCTCGCAGGCGAAGTTCGTCGCCCCGGACGGTCGCCGGTTGGATGGTGCCGATGATGACCTCGACCTCGCGCTCTTGGCCGAGCAGGCAGGCCTGACGTTGAATATCCTCCACCAACGCCTCCAGGCGGACCGGTTCACATTCGGTTTTGACTTGCCCCAAATCCGCCCGCGACAGGAATAAGAGTTCCTCGACGATGCGTGACATCCGGTCGATTTCTTCCAGATTACTTTCGACGACGGCGATGTAATCTTCGACGGGATGAGGACGACGCAGGACCAACTCGCTTTCGCCCTTCATGACGGTCAGCGGGGTCCGTAGTTCGTGTGAGGCATCGCTGCTGAATTGCCGGATTTGGGCGAAGGAGGTTTCCAAGCGCGCGATCATGTTGTTGAACGTGTCGGTGAGGCGTCCGATTTCATCCGAGGAGCGTTCTGAGGTCAGGCGCTGTGTCAGGTCGCCCGCGGCAATGCGTTGTGCCGCGATGGTGATGGAATCGACGGGCCGCAGGGCGCGTCCGGCCAGAAACCATCCTCCGACCAGGGAGACGACCAGGGCAATCGGCGCCATGACGACAAGGACCAGCAAAAAACGGCGCAAGGTTTCCTCGACGGCTTCCAGGGTCGTGCCGACTTGCACGATATAGAGCAGGGAGCCGCGGTAGATGATGGGAACGGAAACCAGGCGGAGTGGCGGTTCGTTGGGATATCTGGCCGATTCGAAGACGGTACTGCCGGTAAAGGCGGCCTCCAGCGCGTGACGGCTCAATGGCACGTCGTGTTGCCTGATATTGGGTGAGCGAATGGTGATGGTGCCGGTGGGACTGAATATCTGGAAGAATTTGTCGATCCGAGTCAACTCAGGGAATTGGCTCAAAAGCGCGTCTTCATCGATCAGGGGCAGAAAGCCCCGCGTCTCTAACGAACGCACGGCGGCAGATGCGGTTTCTTCCAACGATTCATCGACTTGGTCTCGGAGACTGCTGGCCGTGATGGTGTAGAGCACTACGGAGAACGTCAGCAGGATGAGAGCCAAGGCCGTTCCATACCAGAGTGTGAGCCGGACTCGAAGCGGCATCAGTCCACCTTGAGCATGTACCCACTCCCTCGGATCGTATGGATCAACTTGCGGGCCCGCCCGCGATCGATTTTATTGCGCAGGTAATTCACATAGACATCGATGACGTTGGTGAAGGTATCGAAGTCCTGATTCCAGACGTGATCGGAAATCATCGGACGGGTCAACACGCGTCCGGCCTGGCGCATGAAATATTCCAGCAGCGCGTACTCCTTCACCGTCAGGTCGATGCGTTGTCCGCCGCGCGTGACCTCGCGCGTGGCCGGATTGAGCAGGAGGTCGTCCACCTGGAGCGTGCCGGAGGATTCGGCGGTCCCTCGTCGCAACAAGGCCCGCACCCGCGCGAGCAACTCGTCGATGGCGAAGGGCTTCGTGAGATAGTCGTCCGCGCCGGCGTCTAGCCCTTTCACTCGTTGGTCCACTTTCGATTGCGCTGTCAGGATCAGTACGGGGGTTTGAATTTTCTCCTTGCGGAGGCGGGTAAGCACTTCCAGTCCGGGCAGACCCGGCAACATAAGGTCGATCATGATGAGGTCGTAACTGTCGCTCAAGGCCATGTCGAGGCCTTGCGCGCCGTCCTCGCACAGGTCGACGGCGTAGCTCTCTTCCTCAAGCGCTCGCCTGATGAAGGAGCCCACCTTGGTTTCATCTTCAATGACAAGCACGCGCATACATGGGGCTCACACGTTCGAGGATTATACCAGAGGCGGTCGGGTGTGTGAGCAGGGAAACGAGCTAGGGAAGGTCAGGGGCAAGCGACGAGGATCGCCTGTCTGCCTGTAGGCGGCAGAGTGTGCGAATGTCTTTCCAGTCTTCTCCGGGGAGCAGCAGTTGTGTGTCGGGTGGCGGCGGGCCGGCCAGGGCGATGAGGGTGGCAAGCCGCTCGCCCATGTCAGGATGGGTGGAGATAAAATCAGGCGGCCCGGGGTGTTCCCGCGCGCCGTTCTGCATGTGTCCGTAAAACGCAATCATGGCGGCGGGATCGAGGCGGGCGGCCTGCATCATGCGGAGGCCTTCGAGATCGGCTTCCGTTTCATGCGCGCGACTGTAATGCAACGAGCTCATCGTGCGTGCGCCTTCGAGTCCCCAGGCGAGCCCGCCCGACACATCACCGGAGACGGCAGTGAAAAGAAGGGAGGTGGCCGTCTGTTCAAGAATGGCTTTGGTGGTGTGGCGCTGATAGACATGTTGCAGCTCGTGTGCGAGCACCCCCGCCAGTTGTTCCGGACCGGCGGTCTGTTCTAGCAGGCCCCGAAGAATGAGCACTTGGCCGCCAGGAGCGGCGAAGGCGTTGACTGCCGGATCATCGACGACCGAGAGGGTGATCCGATAGGGAGATGTCGGACGAGTCGCAGTCAAAGCGTGCACGATGTGGTCGAGTTTTCGCAGTCGCTCCGGATCGCGGCATCGCTCTGTGTTCGGCGCAAGCTGCGTGACGGCTTGCTGCCCCAGCGATTCTTCCCAGGCCACGGGCACATAGGGCGTGGCCGCCGAGGCCAGACCGGGGATGCCCCATCGGTACAGCCCGACGACCATCACGGCGATCCCGAATGCGGCACAGAGGGTCAAATAGACTCGGGCGCTTCTCCAGGAGGGGTTGTGGAAATGTTGGGCGATGGCAGGCGCCGCCCTGTGGATATCGCTCAGCAGCGCGGGGGTCGAGATCACGACCGCTTCCGCCGGCTCGGGTCCGAACTCCAGACGGACCGGTTCGCCGTTGTAGGTTCCTTGAGTTTGGCGGATCTGTTCATAGGGCCACTGTTTGGTACGACCGTCGGGCATCATGATGTGCAAAGTCGTGGGTGTGACCGTGAGGGCGACGCGATGGCGTGTGGCCGTGCAGCCGTCGAGATAGTGGGCGGTCCGACTAGTGGGCATACGGGCTAGTCCATATCGAAGCCAGTGTCGAGGAGGTTCGACAGGCCTTCGCCGGTGACCGATGACTCGGTGGTGTCCTGCAGAACACGATCGAGATCCGTGGCTCCTTGCAACGAAAGAGTGCTGAGGAAGAAGCGCGCGTTTCGAACCGTGACCCATGGCCAGGCCCACCCCAGGGTGACGAGCAAGAGGCCGAGGTTGCCGAGATAAAGGACGAACAGCTTTTGCCAGGTGATGGTGGACGAAAAGCGTGCGTCACCGAAGGTGGTGTGATCCCAAAAATACTTTTGCTTCTGCCCGAGCAGCCACATCCATACCGGTCCGAGTACGAAGGGAATCAAGAGCAGCGTCAGCCCGGCGTTGGTCAGGTGGAGGGCGAGGGCGAGGCCGCACAGGCACAGCACCGCATAGGTGGTGAAGAGTGTGACGGCAAACGGAACCATGAGGCCGGAACCATGGCCCGTGAATTGGAATCGTTGGTTGCCGAAATAGGTGTGGGAGTGGAGGAAGGCCTGCCGCTGGGTCTGGAAATAAGGATAGTAGGTGCCCAGGGACAAGATGGTGAAGCACCAGCCTCTGAAATAGAGTTTCAAGAAGTCCGCCGTTCGTCCTCGGAACGAGAACCGGATGCCTCGCCATGAGGTGCGCGTGCAGCGATACCGCCGCGCATTGACGATTGCGACCGGGACATAGAGGAACAGTATCAGGCCGGCCATCCCTTGCAAGGCGAGGTCGACCAATGGCGGCAGGGGCAGAAACGTATGTGCGGCAGCCAACGAAAAATAGGGAATCCCGAAGACCAACATTGCTTTCAGGAACCCTTGGTAGAGTTCTTTTCCGGTGCCGTGATAGGCAAATCGGTCGCCCGCGAACGCGGTTTGTCCGAACAGGTACCGGCGGATTTTCGCTTTCGCCCAGAAGTGGTACCCGCCAAGGGTGATGATGGTGAGGCAGATGTTGACGATCTGCATCCCCAGAAGGGTGCCGCCGGTTCCATGAAAGGAGCCACGCTTCACGAAGACCATGCCGGTCGTGGTGCCGGATGGCGCAGATGCGAGAAGAAGCGGATCAGGAAAGGTCTCTCCGACGGGCTGGTGTTCGTCCGAGCGCGTAGGCCCCACGAAGGCGAATCGTGCGCCGCAGGCCGGACACATGCTGCGGGCTTTGTGCGTCAATCGGTGTGAGTGGCGGACTCGATAGCGGCCAAGGCAGCGGTGACAGGCTACGCTAAGGGCGTGGTCGCCGGTCTCGGCATGCGTGTCGGTGGTGGCCATGGTTCAGCAGGCCGCCTGATGTCCGAAGGTGCAGGCTTGTTGCAGCCCCTGTAGGAACCCCTTGCTGTCGCCTTTCGCCCGCCTGACGATCGATCGTTCAAAATGGGCGCGGCTGTTCTGTGGCCGTTGCACCAGGAATTGGTCCCACAGGGTCAAGGCTTGATCCCACTGTTGCCGCACGGTGTACACCGACGTCGCCGCGCTATAGGCCTCGAAATAGGCCGGATTGAGACGGATCGCAGCCTGGAAGGCGATCAGGGCTTCGTCGGGCGCGTCCTTTTCAAGCAGCGCCGTGCCACGGCCGAAATAGGCCTCGGGATCATCCGGATCCAGGTTCAGGGCTTCCGCATATGCGAAGAGTGCCCTGTCGATCTGTCCATTTTTCTGGAACGCAGCTCCTTGAGCTCGGTGGGCCTTCGCCTGGGTGAATTCTCTGCCTCCGTGCGCACGCAGCAGCTCGATCAGCTGATGATCTTCGTCATGTTGCGCGATTTCAAGGGCGGTTTCTCCGTGGCTCTTTCGGTTTGTGGCGATCCCGTGTTCCAGAAGGGTTTGCGCGGCGGCCAGGTGTCCCCTGCGAACGGCGCGGTGCAGCGCCGAATCCCCGCAGGTGCACGCCGCATCGAGATCGGCGCTGTTGGACAACAACACGTCGATCGTCTCGGCATGTCCCTGCTCGGCTGCGGCCAACAGCGCAGTATAGCCTTGCCTCGTCCTGGCGTTGGGGTTGGCCCCGTGTCGCAGCAGTAGCGTTACCACCGTCGTCCGTCCTCGCTTCGACGCCTCGTACAAGGCGCTTCGGCCGTTGTCGTTGAGTTGATCGACCCGGCTCCCGTCCGCCAGCAACGACGTGGCGGCGGCAAGATCGCCTCGTGCGGCCGCAAGGTGCAGCGGAGTCCAACCATTGGCCTTCAGGATGAGAGGAGAGAGCGTCAGTCGATCGATATCGTAGGGATCATGGCTCGCCTTAATTTGAGTGAACATCCAGGACGCCATTCCGGCCAGCAGGGCATAGTTCAACACACAGGCCAGCACAGCCACAGCGAGGCCCGTGAGTCGGCGGGACAGGTCGATGGCCTCGGTAGTGCTCTCCGAGTTTCGAACGACAGGCTCTTCATCGGCTGGTTGTTCGTTTGGGTTAAGGAACAACAGGTTTTCTTGGCAGGAAGGACAGGGAAATTGAAGCAAGGGGACACCGACGACGAGCACGCAGGAGGTGAGGGTTTGGCAAAAGGGGCAGACCACTGTTTGCGCGGATTCCAGCGGCGTGGTGAGAGCGGATGCAGGTGGTGCTGCGCCTGGGTGAACGGTTGCCATGGTGCCTAACGACCCTTCGCCCGGGCTTGTTCTGGACGTTCCCGTAAGTGGAGCGATCGGTGATTATTGAAAAGGATAGCGCAAAACGGTAGGAGCGCAACCGGCGAGGGCAGTGCTGGTCGCTTCAGGGGGCTCCCTAGCCCATGCTGCATCTCGTGCACTGGAATCGTGGCGTTATGCAGGGGGAAAACGCGTAATGGTCACGGGGGCATAACTCAGATGCGGGCCGTCCGCCTGGCGATGGCTTAAGCTATGGCGGAGCCAGGCGGCATCGTTTCGAGTCGGGAAGTCGGCCCGGTAGTGTGCCCCTCGGCTCTCTTCTCGACCGAGGGCACTTACTATGATGGTGTCTGCAATTTCGAGCAAACACTGCAGTTCAAGCGCTTGAATCAGGTCGGTATTGAAGATCTGCCCCTTGTCCTGGACGCACATTTGTTCTCCTCGGATCTTCAAGGATTGAATGGCCGCCAAGGCTTCCTGGATGGACTGCTTGGTGCGGAAAATGCCCAGGTTCAGGCTCATCGTCCTGCCGAGATCGTCCCGGATCTGCCAGGCCCGTTCGGGTCCGGGATTGCTCAGAAGGGTGTTCAGGCGATGCTCCTCATCGTGGAGAATTCTATCGGACACAGGTTGCAGATCACAGTCGCGGATCGACTCGGCGGCTCTGAGGCCGGTGCGGCGTCCGAAGACGATGGTTTCGAGGAGAGAATTCCCTCCCAAGCGGTTCGCGCCATGCACACTCACACAGGCGCATTCGCCTGCGGCGAAGAGGCCCGGCAAGTCGGTTTCTCCCCAGGCGTTGGTTCGCACCCCGCCCATCTGGTAATGAGCGCCTGGTCGAATGGGAATAGGCGTTTCGATCGGATCGAGTCCTGCGAATTCCAGCGCGAGTTCCCGAATCTGCGGGAGCCGCTCAAGAATACGGGCACGGCCGAGGTGCCGAAGGTCGAGCAAGACACAGCCGTCCACCCCTCGCCCTGCTTGAATTTCCTGGCCGATGGCGAGGGACACCGTCGAGCGGGTCGCCAGTTCCATTTGTTCGGGCGCATATCGTTTCATGAACCGCTCTCCAAGCGTGTTCAGCAAATAGCCGCCCTCTCCGCGTGCACCCTCCGTGATCAAAATACCGGTGTCTTTCAATGTGGTCGGGTGAAATTGGACAAACTCCATGTCCTCCAGCGGGAGTCCTGCGCGATAGGCCAGAGCCATGCCGTCACCGGTGTTAATGACGGCATTCGTGCTGGTGGAAAAGACGCGTCCGCTCCCGCCGGTGGCAAGAATCACGGCTTTGGCCCGCAGGGCCTGCAATCCTCCGTGGACCAGATCCCAGGCGACTACTCCGCAACAACGGCCTTGGTCAACCAGCAACGCCGTGACGTACCATTCTTCATACACCCGGCACCGTCGTTTCATCAGCTGCTCGTACATGGCGTGTAACAGCGCGTGTCCCGTCCGGTCGGCGGCGTAACAGGTGCGTGGAAACCCGGCCCCTCCGAATGGCCGTTGAGCGATCCGTCCCTCCGGGGTGCGACTGAAGATCACACCCATGCGCTCAAGTTCGAGAATGTCCTGCGGGGCTTCCCGGCACATGGCTTCGATGGCATCCTGATCGCCCAGGTAGAGGCCGCCCTTGGCCGTGTCATAGGCATGGGCTTCCCAGGAATCCTGCTCGCCGATGGCCGCATTGATCCCTCCCTGCGCGGCCACGGAATGGCTGCGGACCGGATGCACTTTTGAGAGGAGCGCCACATTTACGTCAGGCGGCGCTGCAATGGCTGCCCGCATCCCGGCGAGCCCCGCGCCGACAATCAAGATGTCATGTGTGATCATGGGTCTAGGAGTCCTGACAACCGTTCAGTAGCGTGAGCGGCATCCGTTGATAGAGATCATCTGTCACTATTACGCTATGGATTTTCGGAAAACAAGCGACGGAAGGTAGCCGCTGAACGCTTGGAAAACTCTGTCCTGCATGATAGGTTAGCTCACGCCGCTTCGAATGGATGAACGCACCAACTTTTAGCAGGATTTCACCCCCATGCCACGACCTGATTTTCTTAAGCTGAACGATACGTTTGTGCCCCGCCATATCGGCCCGACGGAGTCCGACATCCGGGAGATGTTGGGGGCGTTGAGCCTGCCGTCGTTGGAGGCACTCGTCGACGCGACGGTCCCTTCCGATATTCGCGTGCAGACCTCCTTGACGGTGCCCTCCCCGCGAGGCGAGCAGCAGGTGCTGGCGGAATTGCGCGCCTTGGCCAGGCAGAATCAGGTGTGGCGATCTCTGATCGGGATGGGTTACTACGATTGCGTGACCCCGCCGGTGATCCAACGAAACATTCTGGAGAACCCAGGGTGGTACACGCAATATACGCCGTATCAGGCCGAGATTGCGCAGGGTCGCCTTGAAGCCCTGGTCAATTTTCAGACCATGGTGGCCGATCTGACCGGGTTGCCTCTCGCCAATGCGTCACTGCTTGACGAAGCCACCGCGGCGGCTGAGGCGATGACGATGTGTGCGGCTATGTCCCGAGCGGCAGGGCAAGAGCGCAAGAAGTTCTTCATCTCCGAAAATTGTCATCCTCAGACGATTGCCGTGGTCCAGACCCGCGCGGAACCGCTTGGCATCGTGCTGCATATCGGCGCCATTCAGTCGCTGGATCTTTCCCAGGGCGAGTTCTTCGGCATGTTGCTCCAATACCCGTCGACGGACGGGTATGTGGGTGACTACAGCGAGTTCATCACGCGGGCGCATGCCGCCGGGGTGTATGCGGTGGTGGCGACCGACCTGCTAGCGCTCACGTTGTTGCGTCCTCCAGGAGAATTCGGCGCGGATGTGGCGGTCGGATCGAGTCAACGGTTCGGTGTTCCGATGGGATTCGGTGGGCCACATGCCGCGTTTCTTGCCACCAAGGAGGAATTTCGCCGGCAGATGCCGGGTCGGATCATCGGCGTGTCGAAAGATGTGACGGGCCGTGTGGCCTATCGCCTGTCGCTTCAGACTCGGGAGCAACATATCCGCCGAGAGAAAGCCACGAGTAATATCTGCACGGCGCAAGTGTTGTTGGCTGTGATGGCGGGGATGTACGCCGTCTATCACGGGCCTGCGGGGTTGCGGCGCATTGCGGAACGGATTCACGGCCTGACGATGGTGCTGGCTGAAGGTTTACGTCGGCACGGGTGCGCAGTCGGCCTGGAGCCGGTCTTCGATACCGTGCGGGTTCCACTTTCGCCTGCGCAATCGGACACGATTCTGAACCGAGCCCGGCAGCAACAGATCAATCTTCGGCAGTATGACGACCATAGCCTGGGACTGTCCTTGGATGAATGGAGCAGTGCGGAGGAAGTCCAGCAGGTGCTGGCTCTCTTCGTCGGCCATGAGATTCCTGCCGAAGAGTTTCAGTCCATGCTCGAGGCGGTCGATGTGCGATATCCCGCTGCGCTCGCACGTACGAGCCCCTATCTCACTCATCCGGTGTTTCATCGGTATCATGCCGAGCATGAGTTGTTGCGGTACATCCACCGCCTCCAGGCGCGAGACTTGTCGCTCGTGCATTCCATGATTCCCTTGGGCTCCTGCACGATGAAGCTGAATGCTACTGCGGAAATGTTGCCGGTGACTTGGCCGGAGTTCGGGCGTCTCCACCCGTTCGCTCCCTCGGAGCAGACGCACGGGTACCAGGCGCTGTTCCAACAGCTTGAATCTTGGCTGGCGGAACTGACCGGGTTTGCAGCCATTTCGCTGCAGCCCAATGCCGGTTCGCAGGGTGAGTATGCAGGACTGATGGTCATTCGCGCCCATCACCGGTATCGAGGCGAGATGCAACGCGATGTGTGTCTGATTCCGATATCGGCGCACGGGACGAATCCCGCGAGCGCGTCGATGTGCGGAATGACAGTCGTTCCCGTGGCCTGTGATCAGCACGGCAACGTGGATCTGGCCGACCTTGAGGCGAAGGCGACCCAACATCGCAACCGCTTGGCGGCGTTGATGATCACGTATCCCTCGACACACGGTGTTTTCGAAGAAGGTATTCGCCGGATGTGCCAGATCGTACATACGCATGGCGGGCAGGTCTACTTGGACGGGGCCAACATGAATGCCCAAGTCGGGCTCTGTCGACCGGCTGATCTTGGGGCGGATGTCTGTCACCTGAATCTTCATAAGACCTTTTGCATTCCTCACGGCGGTGGCGGGCCTGGGATGGGACCGATCGGCGTCGCTCGTCATTTGGTGCCGTTCTTGCCGGGACATCCGGTCACGAAACTCGGCGGACCGCAGTCGATAGGGCCGATCGCCGCGGCTCCGTACGGCAGTCCCAGCATTCTCACGATTTCATGGGTCTACATCGCACTCATGGGACGAGAGGGATTGACCAAAGCCACGCAGGTGGCCATTCTGAATGCCAACTACATGGCCAAGCGATTGGAGAAGTATTATTCCGTCCTGTACAGCGGGAGGCGTGGCTTCGTCGCGCACGAATTTATTCTGGATCTGCGCCCGCTCAAGGATAGTAGTGGCGTGGAAGCGATGGACGTGGCGAAGCGTCTCATGGATTTCGGATTCCATGCCCCCACGGTCTCATTTCCTGTGGCGGGTACCTTGATGATCGAGCCGACGGAAAGCGAAGTGAAGGCGGAGTTGGATCGGTTCTGCGAGGCCTTGATTGCGATTCGGGGCGAGATTCAAGCGATTGCCGACGGTCGGCAGCCGCGCGTAGGGAATGTGTTGAAGAATGCTCCTCACACGGCAGTGGACGTGACTGCGGCGGAGTGGACAAAGTCCTACTCCCGCGAGCAAGCTGCGTTTCCTGCTCCATGGGTTCGAGAGAACAAATTTTGGCCGAGTGTGGGTCGTATCGATGAAGCCTATGGCGACCGCCACCTCTTTTGTACCTGTCCGCCGATGGATCCTGCCGCCTGATCGATCTGTGGGCGATGAGTCCTCCTGCGGAATCGCGGCCGGTCGCCTGTCGCTGGTGGGAGTTGCTCTTCCGATCGCTGTGAGCTGTCTTCTGCTCCACCTCGTTTTCCCATTGTCTGGTTGGGCCTACTCGGAGTCGGGCGCAGTTGCGGAGGCGCCACCGGAGGATCGCCCGCTCGACGTCAATGTCGGCGTCACGTACCGCGCCGGCACCAGGCTTCGAATTCCCGGGACCGACTGGTCGTTCGTAGTGCCGGCGGGGTGGCAGAGCAATCGTCCTGCAGATTCGGAGATGCCGTTTCTCGTGGCTGAGGAAGGAAAGGGCCTTGGGATGATTTTCCCGCTCGCCGATGTGACACGTGAGACGGTCCGCGACCACCTCAGTCAGCCCCTGTCGTTGCTGCATGGGTTGTCGTTTATTCCCGCTGGATCTGAGGTAGAGACCGACATCTCTATTGCTCGGTCGTATCAAGGCGAAAACATGGCCGGTCGCGCCCTGGCAGTCCTTGGGCCTGGAAACGTCTCGGTCGTGTATTTTCTTATGGGACCATCCGAGGAGGCGTCGGATTTTCAATCGATCCTGGAAGGACTCGGACAATCCACCCGATTTGTAGAGTCCGTTCCGGGGCGTGACGTCGGCTTGTGAAGCGAGTTGATTGTCATTGTGTTGTGCGCGAAGGCGTGTGATCTTCCGGCTCATCACCGTATCTTCTAGGCATGCAGAGAAGTTCTCCCACTAAAGTAATCATCGATACGGATCCGGGGGTCGATGACGCCCTGGCAATTCTGCTTGCGCTGGCCTCGCCAGAACTGGAGGTGGTTGGGCTGACCACAGTGTGCGGTAATGTGCCGGTTGGGCAAGCCACGAAGAATCTGTTTCGCATACTGAATCTTGCGAAGACGCCGCCGGGGCTTTTGGTCGGACAGGGAGCGGCCCGGCCTCTGGAGGAAGACCTCGTGACGGCGGAGCAGGTTCATGGGAACGATGGGCTTGGCGAATTGGACTCCGTGCTGACTGATGAGGGCACTCCGCGATACCCACAGGTCCGTTTGCCGTCCGTTCTCTCCACTGCTCAGGATGTCTGGAATGAATGTGTTCGCCGATACCCGGACGAAGTCACCTTGATCACGTTGGGGCCGTTGACGAATGTGGCCTTGGCGCTGAAGGTGAACCCCTTGACGGTTCAGAAGTTTCGTTCGGTGATTGTGATGGGGGGCGCGCTCGGCGTTCCCGGCAATATCGCCCCGGCCGCTGAATTTAATATGTATGTGGATCCGCATGCGGCCCATCGAGTGTTTCAAGCGGCGCTTCCCTTAACCCTGATTCCGCTTGATGTGACGACCCGCGTCGGGGTGACGCGAGCGGTCTTCAGGACGTGGGTAGCTGAATCGCGTAACTCACTCAGTCGCATCGCGACGGACATGACCGGCAAGGCATTCACATTCGCTGAAAAGATTGAAGGCCATGGGTGTGTGTATTTTCATGATCCTGTGGCCGTCTTGGCGGCGGTGGACTCTTCCTTGCTGAGGATGGAGCCGTTGCATGTAGCGGTGGAAATGGTCGGGCGAGTATCTCGCGGGGTCACCATTGCGGATCGGCGCGCGCGCACGCCGGAGGAGACGGCGAGTCCGAATATGCGTGTGGCCGTTGATGTCGATGTCGAGCGTACGCTGAGTCTGTTACGCAGCCGGCTTTGCCCATGGTCCTAGTGGTGGGCTCCTGCAATATCGATCTTATGGCAACGGTCGACCGCTTGCCCGTGCCGGGCGAAACCGTGTTCGGTCGGCAGTTTGCACAATCGTTCGGAGGCAAGGGGGCGAACCAGGCGGTCGCGGCGGCACGTGCCGGAGCGGAGGTCTGGTTTCTCGGCAAACTGGGGACGGATGCCAACGGGATGTTGATGGAACGGCATTTGACTACGCAGGGACTGTCTCGGCTTGTTCTCCTTCGCGATGCCGAAGCCCCTACCGGAGTCGCGATGATTCTAGTCGACCGAGCCGGCGACAATCAGATCGTGGTGGTTCCAGGGAGCAATGGGCACCTGACCCCGGCTGATATACGGCAGCACAGCGAGTTGATGGCCGGCGCGCGCGTGCTCTTGGTTCAGATGGAAATTCCGACGGAGACCATTCAGGAGGCGTTGACGCTTGCCAAGGAGCACGGTCTCACCACGATTCTCAATCCTGCTCCGGCTTCTCCCCTGCCGACGGAATGTTTGCAGTTCGTAGATATCCTCACACCCAACGAAACCGAAGCATATAGTCTGGGCGGATCGACCGATTCGGCTCAGGCGGCGCAGTTCTTGGCCCAGCGTGGAGTCGGTACGGTTGTGGTGACCTGTGGCGCAGCAGGAGCATTGATGATTCGCGGTAAGGACGTGACGCATGTTCCCGGCTTTCTCGTCGAGACGATCGATTCGACAGGGGCAGGGGATGCGTTTAACGGTGCCCTTGCCTATGCGGTGGCCGAAGGGGTCCCGCTTGTTTCTGCGATCGAGAGGGCCAATGCGGCTGGTGCCTTGGCTACGACCGCACGAGGAGCCCAGGAGTCGATGCCGACCAAAGGTGACATCGATAGGCTGTGTCGATCCGAGGCAAGGAAACAGCGACCGGTGTGAACATGAAACGTGGGAGCGTGGGAGGATGCGGGTGTCAGCAGGGGTAGCGGCGCGGGCCCGCTCAATTTCCTTTGCTGGCTCGTGCTCGGAGTTGCGAGAGCACTGCACGCGCTTCCGGTATCAAGTCAAGGCGCCGAAGCGCTTGCGCGAGATCCAGCGCTTTCGTTGCCATGACGACCGCTTCGTCGTGTCGCCCTCCGTCGCAGTAACTCTTGGCCAGGCTCAATCGGGCATTGACGGCAGCTGGTTCTCGGGCGATCACATGACGAAGCAGCCGCTCTCCTTTTTCTTTGTCTCCTCCCATGATGCCTGGTATCCGAACCAAGACGGTTCCCTTGGCCGAAAGCGCATCCAAATGGTCCGGAGCCAGTTCGAGGGTGCGGTTCAACTCCTTCATCATCCGTCGGAATCCGAAGAACGAAGTCAGACTCTCCCCGTCGATCCGCAATTGCTCACCGAGGTTACAGAACAGCGCGAAATGCGCATCGGGTGATGACTCATCCTGTTCGACGGCCTCCTCTCCAAAGGCCTGACCTAGGACGAAATGGTGAATGCGCTCCGCACGAGTGTGTGCCTGACGGCCCAGCGCACACTCGTGCATCGCGTCGGCCGAGAGCCGTTGGACCGCGGTGCCTGCGGAGGCCTGCGCAGGGACGAGTGAGAGTACAATCGCAAGGAAGACCAATATTCTGAGACATTCCATAGAGTATCCGTATTGGGGTGCCGATGAAAAAGAGTTGCAAATAGTACCGCAATTTCCTGGCTGGATTCCATCGGAACACACGGTATGGCTATCAGGGAAGATGCTTGGGAGCCGTCGTGGCCCAAGGTGTCAGTGTGAGAAAGGCGTCCAGCATGGAATGATAGGGGTACGATGCGTTGCGTCCACTCGGGTTGGGGAGCAACACGATGTTGGATTCATACAGTGTAACTGTCTGCAGCCCCGGTCTTCGCCCTGCCCCTTTTCCTTCGAGGGGAAAGAGAATCGGGTATAACGTGAGGCCCAGTAGGGCGACCACTCGTGGACGATACCGGCGGATCTTCCGCATGAGCACAAGCCGGCCTGTTGTGTAATCCCTTGGAGCGAGACTCTCCATGCCCGAGGTAGCGCGAGCGACGACATTAGTGAGTCCCAGTCCCCATTCCGGAAGCCTCGCGTCATCTCGGTAGGTGAGCGGTTCCGGCACTAGGTTCGCTGCATAGAGCAACTTCCAGAAACGATTCGACGGTCCGGCATAGTGATGGCCGAGCGCGGCTGAGCGTAACCCCGGATTGATGCCCACAAATAGGATTCTGAGTTCAGATCGGAGATGATCCGGTAGCACAGGTCGTCTTGTCATAATGGTGAGACTTTGTTATCGCAGGATCACTCTTACACATTCTGAATAACTGATGAGGCGGTTTAGTCTTGAGGAGGCTATTCTGCCACAGAATGGGCTTGTGCTTCCTGAGACGTTCTGCAGCGTTGTCAATTCGATATCCGAAAAAACAAGGGGTTAGATTCATGCGCACTTGCGGCAAGAACTTTGCTTTACGAGGATCCGTCGGTGGTGGTTAATCTCAAATTTAACAGGAGGTGTGTCAGAATGAAGAAGATGATGTTGACGGTGATGGCGGCTGCATTGTTGGTTGCGTTTAGCGCTCCTTCTTTCGCCGGTGAAGGCAAGAAAAAAGACGAGAAAAAGGGCGGCCACTTCTCTCAGACCCTCTTCGGTGAAGACAAGAAGAAGGACGAGAAGAAGGGTGGACACTTGTCCCAGACCGTGTTCGGCGACGAGAAGAAGAAGGACGAGAAAAAGGGCGGCCACTAAAAACAAGACTGTGATTGGCGAGGCTAGTTGGCTTGAGAGGTCTCCCGTCTTGGTGGTGGGAGGCCTCTTGGGTCGTTTATCTGGTTCGTTCCTGCCGAATATAGACCGCTTGCAGCCCAACGATTGTTTTCCCGTCCCGAATGGTTCCGTCTTCTATTTTTGAAATTGCCTCCTGCAGAGGCATTTCCACTACTTCCAGGACTTCATCCGGATCCAGATGTTGTGTGCCGGTCGTCAGGCCGGTCGCAAGATAGATGTGGATGACCTCATCCGCAAATCCCGGCGCGGTGAAAATGCTGGAGAGGAGCTCGAATCGACCGGCCTTGTAGCCGATCTCCTCTTCAAGTTCCCGGGCTGCGCAGTCCAGGGGGTCTTCTTGTGGATGCAGCTTCCCGGCGGGAATCTCATAGATAAATCCATTGGCCGCATGACGGAATTGGCGGATCAGTACCACCATTCCATCTTCTTTAAGAGGCACGACGGCGGATGCACCGGGATGGCGGATGACTTCGAGGTCGATCGTGTGGCCGTTCGGCAGGCGCACCGTATCGACGTTGAGCGTGACCACTGTACCTTTGTAGATTGGTTTGACCATGGCTTATGGTGTGCCGGAAGGCTTCTTGTAAAACGGTGGTTTCACGACGACAGCGGGATAAGATTTGCCTCGAATATCGATCAGGATAGACGAGCCGGGTTGGGCTTCAGCGGTCTCGATGTACCCCATGCCGATCCCTTTTTGCAGCAAAGGCGACAAATTCCCGCTGGTGACTTCGCCGATCCCGGCGTGAGGCGCCCGCGCATTCAGGATTCTGAATCCATGTCGGGGCACAGCCTTTTCGAGGAGTTCAAACGCCACGAGCCGCCGCGTGGTTCCACGTGATTGTTGGGCGAGCAATGCCGTTCGACCGATGAAGTCTCCCTTATCGTATTTCACCACCCATTCCGCACCGGCCTCGATGGGGGTTGTCTCCTCAGTCATGTCATTCCCATAGAGCAAGTAAGCCATTTCAAGCCGTAGTAAATCACGCGCTCCTAACCCAGCCGGTTTGATGCCTAGTGGACGTCCCGCTTCGAGGAGTCGATCCCAAACCTTCGGCGCTCCCTCTGCTGGAAGATACAACTCATATCCTAGTTCGCCGGTATAACCGGTTCTGGTCACCAGCGTTGAGTGACCGCATAGGGTCGCGTCCAGGCATTGGCGAACCTTCAGTGCGGTGAGGTTCGCGAGGCCGGCGGCTGCCAGAATGTCGCGTGAGGCCGGACCTTGAACAGCTATTTGCGCCAGTGACGCTGACAGGTCCTGGACCTTACAGCTTTGTGCCTGCGCGACCTTCTCGTGCAGCCACGCAACAATCTTTTCCCGATTGGAGGCGTTCACGCAGACGAGAAATTCATACGGTTTCACGTGGTACACGAAAATGTCGTCTTTGATGCCTCCGTTCGTGGCGCAGATCATGGAATAGTGTGACTGGCACACAGACAGTTTTGAGACATCGTTCGTCGTCACGCGCTGCAAAAATGCCAACGATCCCGGCCCGGTGACACTGATGCGTCCCATGTGACTGACATCGAACAGTCCTGCATGTCGCCGGACAGTCTGGTATTCGTCGACCACGCCGGAATACTGTATGGGCATCTCCCAGCCTGCAAAGTCGACAAGCTTGGCGTTCGCCTTACGGTGAGCGTCGATCAGAGGGGTGTGTGTCATCGGATGTGGATGAAATCCCTAGTGATGATGAGCAGCAACCGGCTGGTAGGAACCGGTCTTAGCGGACTTCCAGCAGTTCGACCTCGAATACGAGGGTCGCATTGGGAGGGATCACGCCGCCGGCTCCACGGGCTCCATAGCCAAGTTGCGGAGGAATAGTCAGTTTCCGTTTGCCTCCGACTTTCATTCCGGCAACTCCTTCATCCCATCCCTTGATGACCTTGCCGGAACCGATCGGAAAGGAGAATGGGTCGCGGCGGTCGACGGAGCTGTCGAACTTCGTTCCGTTTGTCAGCCAACCGGTATAGTGAACGGTCGCGTGATTGCCCGCAACGGCTTCACGGCCGGTGCCCACAACGAGGTCTATGTATTTAAGGCCGGAATCGGTCGTGGTTTCAGGAGTCGAGCCGGTCGGTTCAATCTGGGCCATGATTGGTCTCCCTATACTCATCAATAAGATTCCCACGATACCGCAAATGGTCAGCCAGAAGCGAGTGTTCACGAGGAGCTCCTTATCCAGTGCGCGGGTCATGCGTACCGCTGAGCCTGTGTGGCTGGCGGCTCAATAATTCGGACCCGACTGGGATGATCGGTCGGGTTCAGAAAAGATCGCGATGCTTGCCGTATAGCCGTGGAGGAAATTGCGTCCTCCGACCGGTCCCAGTTCACCCTGGGCAAAGAATCCCGCGAGAGGAATGGCGCCCAATTGCTCCCCCACGACAGCGGCATCATGATTCGGAACGCCGAAGAGTCCTTTCCCGCGGCCGCAACAACTGAACAGCAGCGCTCCCAGTGGCCGGTGTGATTCGGCGAGCAGGGACGATGCAAGTAAGGCATGGAGATCTTCATCGGCGGACTGTGCGTCACGGACCTGAAACTGAACGGTCTGCCCTTCCTGCACGACGTCTCCGACGACGATGGCTCCGGTCTGCTGATCGGCGCCGATCAGATTGCGGATCAGAAAGTCTCCTCGGGTAAAGTGCGGGCGTTGTTCATCCATGGCAACCCCGATGTGGAGGGCCTGTTGGGCCTGCGCGCGCTCATCCGAGGAGAGTTGTCCGAAGACGGTCTGCAAACAATGCAACGCAGGGACCCCGCCGAGTTCCTGAATCACGTTGTGCTCCGCTTTCGTGACGATAAACCGGTCCCCGATCGGGCGACAGCCTTGTGAGATGACGGTGCGGACCGCGATGTTCCCGGACAGCGCCACGCCGACGAGGCCGTCGGTGTAGACCTCCTCATCGAGGAAGAGGCGATTTTCTGCCTGGTCCTGCCCGCCTCCGGCCAGACCACCGAGCGCACGCGTGCGCGGGTAGCGTTCCTCGATGAGGGTCAACACGTCTTGCAGTGGTGTGGAGAAGGGATCTGCAAAGAGCAGCATGATGGGTGCCGTCTCACCGGCATCGTCGAGTTCAGGCCAGTCGTTCAGGGACAGTTGGTCGTGGATTGCTGAAAACGAAAGTCGCAGCGGATGCACGATGACTCCAGGCAAATGGGCCGCCCAGAGGGTTGCGGCTGGTCCCCGTTCGATTTCTTGCCCGGTGGCAATGACCCCCTCGCCTGTGCATCCAACCAACGTGTCGGGGCCCAGTGCGGTGCGCAGCGCCTGCGAGAGCGCGTCGGCCTGATCGGCATGCTGGGCGGAAATAAACAGGAAAGCCATATCGATGCGGGAGAATCCCAACTGCTCGCGAATGGCTCGGATCAATTCATCGGCGGCGGCCTGAGCGTCCCCATGACGAGTAAGGGCGGAGGCAAAACGTAGTGTCGATGGAGGCGTGAGAATCACGGGTATATCGTTGCCAATAGGATCAGATGCTGACCGGTCTGGTGTGGTTAGACACCCGGATTCATACGTTCAGGTCGATCGGTCGCCAGTTTCTTGTAGTACCGCCACATGTACGAATGATAGTCGTCAAGCTGGGCGAGCAGGTAATGGAGTTCGGTCGGATCTTGCGTTTCCAGTGCTCGCGTCATTCGTGTCTGCAAAAACTCTGCAAACTTGCCGTTCTTTTCGAGCGCTGTCTGGAGTGTGAGGCCACCCCCGATAGGATATTCAGCCATAGCCCTCCGTATGACGTACTGATAGGCCAGGAGAATAGCCGTGGGGCTCTGCAAAAGCAAGGGTGCCGAAGGTCACGAGGTGCCGTGCGTGCGGTTAGGGGGTGTCGGTGGTGGCTGGAGCAAGGAGCGCGCGTAGGCGAGAGATGGAAATGGCTTCGGCCCGAAACCCATCGCGCCCGGTCACGGTGGTGGCGGCGGTGAGCGCATTGAGGATCGCCTCTTCTGTCGCCTCGACCGTGGCGGTGATCACCGGATTGAGGTGGGTGTCGGCGAGATGCGTGAGTGAAAACGTTGGCGCTGAGGGGTAATGGGGGATGACGTTGCCCGTGGAGAAGGCCAGCATGAAATCCCCGCTGCCATGGCGCGCCGTCGAGCCTGTCCGGGCGAGTCCTAAGGCAGCTCGTTTTCCGAGTCGCGTGAGTTGTCGACTATCCAATGGCGCATCGGTGGCGATGATGACGATGATCGATCCCTCAGCATTTCCGCTGCTTCCTTCGCGGGAGGTATGAAGGTGTTCAGGTTTCTGGTCCGGCAACAGGCTGGATGGGGGGGGTGGAGCGGTGTCATACTGTCTTCCCACCGGCACCCCGCCCATGGTGAGCTCGGTCCGACGGCCATGGTTGGCATTCACCAGCACCCCGATCGTAAATCCTCCGTTGGCGTCCGGGAGCCGCCGAGAGGCCGTCCCGATGCCGCCTTTAAACCCATACGAGATCATGCCAGTACCCGCTCCCACGCTCCCTTCCTTGACAGGGCCTGCCGATGCTTCGTCCAACGCCTGCATGACATCGGCTTCCGAGACGTGGCGCCCTTGGATGTCGTTCAAGCGGCCGTCATCACATTCCGCCACGACGGGGGTAAGGGTGTCATCGGTAATGCCGATACCTGGATATTGCCGGAGCATCCAGCTGATCACCCCATTGGCGACTCGAGGTACGTTCAGCGTGTTGGTCAATGCGATGGGATATTCCAGAAAGCCCGATTCCGCGACCCAGGCCAGCCCGGTCATTTCCCCAGTGCCGTTCAGGACGAAGGCTCCCGCTGGGACTTTGTTGTGCCACACATCATCTCGCGGCACGATGACGGTGACGCCGGTTCTGATGGGTCCCTGTCCGGGTTGAAGAGGGCCATCGCCTCGCGTCAGCGTGACCTGCCCGACCTTGACTCCCGGCACATCCGTGATGGCATTCAGGGGGCCCGGCTGAAGCTGCCCGAGGTTCACTCCCAACGCGCGGGCGCGTACCCGGATCTGATCGACTGAGGCGGTCGACGCGTCGAAGCTCCATGCGGGTGACGCCCAGGCAGTCAACAAGATCACGGCGCAGACTCGCATCGTGTTGAAACCGTTTTTTGATGGGGTCATGTCTGCCGACATCCTCCGTGAGTAAGGGAAACTGAGCGCCCCCTGACTAGATCTCGTACGTGTTGTTTTTGGAGGGGACCACGACGGCCATTTGGGGATGTTCAGTCTGAATGGCCGCACCCAGCGACAGAGCTTGCTTTTCTTCGCCATGGACCACGAACACTTGCTGGGGGGCGGGAGAGATCGCCCTCACATAGGCGAGTAGGTCATTCCGATCCGCATGCGCCGATAGCCCGTTAAAGACCACCACCTGGGCGCGCCGCGTCGTCGGAATGCCGAAAATCGGGACGACATCCCATCCTTCGACCAGTCGGCGGCCTAGCGTATGTTCGGCCTGAAATCCCACGATTGCGATGATGTTGGCCTCATCCTGGATGGCATGTTTGAGATGGTGCACCACCCGCCCACCCTCGCACATACCGGAGGAGGCAATGATGACGCAGGGTCCTTTCAGGGTATTCAATTGCTTACTTTCTTCCGGCGAGGAAACATACCGAATATATCTGGCCGCAAACGGATCTCCTTCCGAGGTAAAGGTGCGGAAGGTGTCCTCGTCGTAGCACTCGGGATGTTTTCGGAATACGTCCGTCACCTTCGAAGCCAGAGGCGAGTCGATATAAATGGGAAGCGGGTCGATTCTTCCCTCGGCCACTAATCGCTTGATGCGCATGACCAGGTCTTGCGTTCGTCCGAGCGCAAAGGCGGGCACGATGATCTTGCTCCGGTGTGTTTTCGCATGGGCGACCAGTTGCTGGGCTTTGTGGGTCAGCGCCTCTCCGGCCTCCTCGTGGAGGCGATCGCCGTAGGTCGATTCGATGATCAGCACATCACAACTCGGTGGCGGAGCCGGATCGCGCAGGATGGGCATCTGAGGCCGGCCCAGATCGCCGGAGAAGAGAATGGTGGTGCTGTTGCCGCGCGCGGAATATTTGAGGCGGATGGCGGCGGATCCCAGGATATGACCGACATCATGGAAGGATGCGGTGACGCGAGGGGTCACCTTGATCGTGTCGCCGTACCGGGCGCCGACGAAGCGGCGGATGATGGCGCGCGCATCGCGAGCCTCGTAGAATGGCTGCAGGCAGCGCTTGCCGAGACGCTTTTCCTTGCGGTTCAAGTAGGCGCAATCGTTTTCCTGAAGGCGAGCTGAATCTTCCAACATCACCGCGGCGAGATCGGCGGTCGCGCGAGTCATATGCACGTCCCCTCGAAACTGATGTTTGGCCAGTACAGGCAGCGCGCCGGAGTGGTCGATATGGGCATGTGACAGGAGCACAGCCTGGATTGAACGCGGGTCGAATCCCAGAAACCGGTTTTGACGATCCGCTTCTTGTCGTTGGCCCTGAAAGAGGCCGCAATCCAAGAGCACATTGCTGCCGGGCATTTCCAGCAGGTGACGACTTCCCGTAACGGATCGTGCAGCTCCGTGAAATGAGAGTTTCATCGGGCGGGACCTCCATGATTTCGGCAGATGAGGTCCCAGGCTTGCTGAGCCGTTTCTGCAAAGTGGAAGAGCGCGAGGTCATCGGATCCGACCAGACCTTCCTCGATCAGCAACGGCCAATTGATGAGACGCTCCCAAAAGGCTTGCCCCATCAGGACAATCGTAATGTTACGAGTTTTGCCCGTCTGGAGAAGGGTCAGTGTCTCAAAGAGTTCGTCGAGCGTGCCGAACCCGCCCGGAAACACGACCAGTGCTCGGGCTCGGAGAAGAAAATGCATCTTGCGCAGGGCGAAATAACGAAACTGAAAACAGAGGTCCGGGGTGATGTAGGGATTCGGTCGTTGTTCGTGGGGGAGAGTGATGTTGAGTCCCATCGACTTTGCGCCCGCGTCCGCAGCTCCACGATTAGCCGCTTCCATTATACCTGGGCCTCCGCCCGTGACGATTACGTAGTCGCCGTGGCCGTCGATTTGACAGGTCGAGGACACAAGGCGGCCGAACTCTCGCGCGACGTCGTAATAGCGCGACAGGGCGAGACGGCGTTCTGCCACGGCCGCCCTTTCCTGCCGCGAGCGGTCGTGTGGGAAGGCCCTCAACTCTGCCGAGGCTTCCTCGAGGGCTTGGCGGGCGCGCGCGGGTTCGAGCAGTCTTGCGCTGCCGAACACGACGATCGTCGAGCGAATTCCCAGTTCTGTTTGGATCAATTCCGGCTTGAGCAGCTCCAATCCGAGCCGCAAGGGACGAAGTTCGTCGCGTTGGAGAAAGTCCACATCGCGGTCGGCCGGGATATAGGAGGATGATGTCGCGGGGGCGTAATGGCTTGGAGCGTCGTCGGAAGAACCTGCACCCATGAGCGGCATTATAGCGGGATGCTCAGCGGGCGGCAATTCAGCGGGTTGGAGGCGTCTGCAAAGGAGCTCAAAACGGATAGGGTGTGAACGGTGGTTCAGGCCGGTGACGCACAAAGGCATAGTGGGTGACAATCCAATTGGTATCACACAGGAGTTCGAACGCGTCCGTTCCCAACCCGGATCGAGAAAAAACAAAGTCCGGATCAACCGGCGACCAAGGTTTCAGGAGCCATCCGAAGTTGACTCGCGAGTATTTCGCGTTGAGGAACCGGTAGGTGACGATGCTGCCCATCTCGGCATCGGTGATCGAGTCCGGTGCCCCCAAGGTGTCGACGACATCGGCTAGGCTGGTGCGGCCTTCGGCAATGAAGGCGACTGATTCCGGAGTGAGCGGCGTGTTAATCGTCAGGCGCGCGACGTTACAGCCGGACAACAGGATCCCCATGGCCGTGGATAGGAGGAGCATGAGCGCGAAGGGTCGATGGGTCACGGTGTCAGTCTCCGAATGGCCAGAAACGGAACTCCAGCCCCTCTGTTCGTTTGGACGCAATCACTTCCTCGACCGTTCCCTCCCGGTTGATTACCACAAACAGATCATCGCTCTTGACCGAGACACGGGAAAAATTTACCACGATCAACAGGAGACTGCCGACCTTGGCATCGTACCGGTAGTATTGAAAGAGATCGCGCCCGTTCAGTTGAAGGACGCGGTCCGGAGCGCCGAGTTGAGCCAGGACCTCCGCTCTCGTCGTGACTCCTTTTTTAATCGAGTTGATAGTCTCTGTCTTGAGCTCGTCGCCTAGTGTGCCTCGGCTAAACGCGCAGGCGTTCAGCAGAAGCATCATCATGGCCAAGAGCAGGCCAACTAGTCGCATACACGGTTCTCCTTCTGTGAACGTCCGTCGGACGGGTGAGGCTCTGTTGTCGGGGCATGGCGTTGAGGGAGCACAAAATCCGACTCATACACTTCGTAGCTCGACGGTGAGAGCCCGACTCGCTCGTAGACGCGTTTGGCGATGTGATTGTCGCCCTCGACATAGAGTCGGACACCGCAGACATCGGTGTGCGATTGGGCCAGGTCGATGATGGTGCGATGCATGGATCGATAGACGCCTTCTCGTCTCCAGTCAGGGTGCACATAGACGCTTTGAATCCACCAGAATTGGGCATTCCGCCAATCGCTCCATTCATAGGTAATGAGCAGCTGTCCCACGGTTACTGTATCGGCCTTGGCTGGCTTGCGCAAGTCTGCGACATAATACTGACCTCGCGCCGGTTGAGTGATGACCCCCCGGATTCCCAGGCGTAACCGGGAGCGATCGAGCGACCGCTGCTCGGTCTCCAGCGCCATGGCGGCGTTGAATGCCGTGAGCGTGTCCAGGTCTTCCAACGTGGCCGGACGGATGGTCAGCTGGTCGGCCGGTATCATGTCGAATTTCGCGCCGGCGACGTGAGCCAGCCTTGCAGAGGGCGGTACAATCCTGCTGAGAATTCCAGCTTCAAGGCTTCTTCCGGCAGAAGGTTCAGCGGGTACAGTTGTGTCTTCGGGATCATGGCCAAATAACCGGTAAAGGGGTGAATGGCGGTGGGGACGAACACCATGACCAACTCGACCGTTGGTGCGATTTGAAGCGCTGGAGGCGGCTGGCCCATGACGAACCCGAGGGCCCAGAGCCCGTCGCGGGGGAAAGGGAAGGCGACCACGGTGCTCTGTCCGAAGCGCGTACGGTAGTTCAGCAGATCCGTCATCCCTTTCAAGGTCATATAGATGCTGCGGATCAAAGGAATCCGTTCGAGAATGCGCTCGGTCCAGCGTACTATTCTCTGCCCAATGACCTGTGTTGCAATGGCGCCGACTGTGAGGACCATTCCGATGAGCAGCAAGAGGCCCAGACCAGGAGCATACGGCTGTATTTGCCGGCCGATGAGATTCAGGAGGAACGAATCCAATGTTTCAAACAAGGCGGTCAGGATCAGAAAGGTCGTCCATGCCGGAAGGAGCACGAGGAGTCCAGTGAGGAAGATGCGTCCGATCCGATGAGATGAAGTCACATTGAACCCTAGGGTTGGAAAGCGGCCGGGAAACAACTGAACTACGATACCAGATAGGACTGTGTTTTGGTATCTTCTTGATCTGCAGCTTCATTTGGACTATCTTTCCCGTAACCTTCCAGTCACCCACCCTGGGTGAGATTGTGAGCAATGTTGTGAGTGACGCCGTACGAAAGACCGTGAATCTCGACAAAGACTTGTTGGCCATTCTTTGTTGCCCGGAAACCAAGCAGAGCGTGATGCTCGCCGACGATCTGTTGATTCAGAAAGTGAATGACGCCATCGAGCGAGGAACGCTCAAAAACAAGGCCCAGAAACCTGTCACGGAAAAGCTCGACGGCGGTTTGATTCGATCGGACAATCAGATTCTCTATCCCGTGCGAGAAGATATCCCGGTCATGCTGATAGACGAAGGAATCCCGCTCGGTCAGATTGCGTAGTCACCTACCTCAAGTTCGTTGTCTTCCATGTGAGCATTCGCCTGTCTGACGCGTTCTCTTGCGGGCGCTTCTGTGCCGGCAGGGCGCATGAGCAAATCGCAGCGTATTGCGCAGCAATCCAGTCTTTCCGACGCTTGTTAGAGGCTCGGCGGTCCCATCCTCCAACTGGGCCTGAGCAATCCGGGAAGGTGTGTCTCGGAGTCACGGCTTTGGCGGGGACTTGCTAAGGAAGGGTTACGGGGCCAACAGACGACCCTCTGTCGAGACGTTTTCAGTCTTTGAACCGGTCGAGGTTCCGCATTGCGCGCACAGGTACTCGTAGAGATTGCCTGTCGGTAGGACGAGTAGGAGGCGTTGGCGAGTGGGTGTCGCCTGACGGCATTGTCCGCAATACAGCAGGGAAGCATTAAACGAATCATATTGATCGGCCGGAGGGCGTCCCGCAGAGGGCGGTGCGTGGCGTGGGGCGCGTGGGGGCCAATTAGGTGAAGAAGGTCTGTTCGAACGTGGCTGCATGGGGGTCATTTTACTGAGGGACAGACCAGTAGTGCAATGTGGGCAGTCAGGGCTGCCCGGATTCAGCGATGGCCCATACGCTGATCGTCATGGGCCTCCGGCTCATCGGTGTTTCTGCCGCGAAAAATCCACCACAGCGAGCGGATGAGCTGAACTACAACATAAAGCGCAAGCCCGGAGAGTAATCCGTACAGCCACGCCTTACTCCATGGCCACAAGTCAGGCGCGTGCAACACCACGGCTAGGGCAATGTGGCCTCCCAAGCCGAGACAAATGGCGAAGATGATCCACTCACGGGTCATAGTCGCCTTCGGAGGCCATGACGAAAAATGAGCCTGGAGACAATCGACAGGCGGTTACACGGAGGTTTTGGCGGATTCGATCTCAGTGGCCGTGATCAGGCTGGACAAGTAATCCGCCACGAAGGTCAAGGCTTCCTCACGTCCATCGGCGCGTCGGCCTTTTTCGCGACGCTGCACGGAAAGCTCATGATCCAAGTCCGATTTCACTTCCGTCAGCACGCGTTGCAGCGTCGTCGGAGTGATATTGGCATCCATGTCCTCAAGTTCCTGGCAGCGGTCCAGCACCCAGTTCAGGCCCTCAATCCGTCCGGCATAGTGTTCTTGCTCGGCGGTGTCGATCCGGGACATGGTGGTCGCGAACGTTTGGGCTTCATACACCAGATTATAAAAGCTCGTAACAGCGCGCTGTAGCGTGGGATTCATAGTGCTCCTTGGCTCATTAAGAGGTTCTCGTGATTATACCTGAGATTAGGGGGGCGACAAGGTATTTTTTTGTTGGGCAGTGAGTTACGTAAACAGGAGGGAATGAAACTCGTTCATGAATCCATAATAAAGCGGGGCAAAATCTTTCAGACTCTCCGGACTATTCTCTTTCAGTCGCTTGAAGAAGAACACCTGGGTACGGGGATCCAGCTGTTCGAGAAGTCGGCTGAGTTGCGCCATTGTATAACTGCCGGCAGGAACACTTAGTACGTAGTGAACCAGTCGTTCGACAAATTGTTGCCCGACATACTCACTTGTGAGCAGACTCTCGGGAATCTTGCCTGATGCGAGATACTCGTCGAAGGGAATCGCTTGCGCTGCAAAAGGAATCGACTGCGGCGGACGTGAGGTCACGCTGAGGCTACCTCGTTGATGGGAATAGCATAGGACGACATAGGAATCACTCTACTCAAGCCTCGCAGGTCCGTCAAGTGGACAGAAGCAGCAGATATAGCTGAGTCGAAAGGCCGTCTTTTATGTGGAAGTAGGGCCACCAGCGCACCATCATGTTGACGCTGGGGCTCGATAGTGGACCGAGACGGCGGCTACGGATCGTTCGTGCGAGCACGATATTTACCTCATCCAGCTTGACAGTGTTTGCACGTGGCCGGTAGAATCCCGCTTCTTCCGTCGTGTGGTAGCGGGAATAGCTCAGTGGTAGAGCATCGCCTTGCCAAGGCGAGGGTCGCGGGTTCAAATCCCGTTTCCCGCTCCAATTTCTCCCCGTACATCTCGTCGACTATGATCTCCGTCGCTTTCGCGTATAGACAGCGGACTCAGATTCCCAGCACCGCGAGTGAACAATGGCGCAGCTCTGCGCCTCCCTCCAGCGGTGAGGCGAAGTCGGGCAAGGGCTCGGTCGCTGTTGCAGCCGATGCGCAAAAGGTTCGCGTCCCGGCGTGGTTGCCCATAGCCTGCTAACACGATTCGCGCCGACAAAACAGATCCTCGCCTGTCCTCTCGCGGGAACGTATCTGCCGTGCCCTTACCCGTCACGCCGAGGCTTTGGTGCCTGGGCCAGTGATTCGAAGCCGGAGAGGACATCGAACAGCTCCGCGTCGATGCCGCTTTGGCGCAATTGGTGAAAGCGGCTCGTGAGGTTCTCGAGTAATTCGTCGATGTTTTTCTCGGCCCGCTGCATCGCGGCCAGGCGGCTTGCGTTTTCGCCGGCCAGGGATTCGGCGCATGCTCGGAAGAGCGAGATGAATAGGTATTCGCGGATGAGGGCGCGCACCGTCGAGGTGCTGCCGCACATGACCTCAGGCAAGTTTTTCGTCGGCCATCGAACTGCGGTCAGATTTTTTTGCCATTGCGCATCAAGCGGCAGTAACCGTTGGCTGACCGGTTCGTACACCGCCCTCGTCTGCGGCCGGTTGTGAAAGACATACACCCGCCGATACTCGCCCTTGATCCGGTGCGCTTCGCTTTCGATTTGAATTTGCCCGACGAGCGGGGCAATGCCTTTGACGGAGTTCGGCACCACGAACAGCCCCATCATGGACAGGCCCGCCTCCTTCAGGCGCGCATACACCCGTTCGCCGACAGCCCACACGTGCGGCTCGCCAGGCAAGCTCGCGAGCGTCTGAATCGCATGATCTGCCACCACGTCGTTGAACTGCCCCACCAGCCCCTGATCGGACCCGAACACGATGGCGGCGATCGCGTCGGTTCCGATAGGTTCATCTTTCTCTCTCATGGACACAGGTGGCTCACGCTCCCGAAGGCAGACGCTCAATCCTAACTCCACGGTCCCGTAGTAGTCGGCCAGCGCGCGTACCGATTGCTCGTATTGTCCGACGTTCGAGGCGGCCAGGGCTTTCATGGTTCGAACGACGGAATGGAGACCTCCGGCATTGCCGATCTTGCGGCGCAGACTAAGGGTGGTGTCGCTCATGAGTTTCTCCGGATTGTTCCCTTGGACGGCGTAGGGAGTTGGAACGGTGCGAGCGAGCTGCGGGCGATCTCGATAATCGTCTGGCGATCTTCGTCGTTCAATTTTGTGGCGGATTCGAATCGGGCACACACCTCCGCCGGGATGTTCGCCGCCGCTTCATGCACGGCATGCTCGGCGCCCGTCATCCGGTCCAGCGGCACACTGTCAAACAGTTCCTCGGTCAGAGCGAGCAGAATGGCGATTTGGGCGGGTACGGACACCGGAGCGAATTCCGGCTGCTTCAGGCAGGCACGGATTCGCCGACCGTGTTCGATGATCTTCCGAGTGTCATCGTCCAGCCTGGCACCGAACCGGGCGAAGGTTTCCAACTCCTCGAACTGAGCATAGGCCAGCTTCAGATCCCCCGCCACCGCCCGGTAGGCCGACCGCTGGGCTTTCCCCCCGACGCGGGATACGGATTGTCCGACATCGACTGCAGGCAACACACCCAATTCGAAGAGCGAGGGAGAGAGATAGATCTGGCCGTCCGTGATGGAGATCAGGTTGGTCGGAATGTAGGCGGAGATGTTTTGCGCCTCTGTTTCGATAATGGGCAGGGCCGTCAGCGAGCCGCCGCCGAATTCTTTGCCCAAGTGTGTGGCACGCTCCAGAAGACGCGAATGGATGTAAAAGATGTCACCGGGAAACGCCTCGCGTCCCGGGGGGCGGCGCAACAGTAAGGACAATTCGCGATAGGCGCGCGCGTGATGGGTGAGATCGTCATACACGACCAGCACATCGCGTCCTTGCTCCATGAAATACTCCGCGATACTGGTTGCGGCATACGGCGCGATATACGAAAGTCCCGGTGGGTCGTTGCCTTCCGTCACGACGACGATGGTGTATTCCATCGCGCCATGGTCGCGAAGGGACGCCACGACTTTGGCCACGCCGGAGGCGCGCTGGCCGATGGCGCAATAGACGCACAGCACATTCTGTCCGCGCTGGTTCACGATCGTGTCCAACGCAATGGCCGTCTTGCCCGTCTGACGGTCGCCCAAGATCAACTCTCGCTGGCCGCGGCCGATCGGAATGAGCGCATCGATGACCTTGATGCCGGTTTGTAACGGCACCGTGACGGGCGCACGATTCATGATGGACGGTGCGGGCCGTTCGATAGGCAGTCGCTGGGTGGCGGCCACCGGCCCACGGCCGTCCAGAGGGCGTCCCAAAGGAGTGACGACTCGCCCGATCAACCCGTCGGATACCGGCACGTCCATGACGTGTCCTCTGCGCTCGACTTCATCGCCCGCATGCAGCTGCCAATAGTCACCCAGGAGCACGGCACCGATTTCGTCTTCGTCGACATTGAAGGCGATGCCATAGACATTGCCGGGAAACTTCAGCACCTCTTCAAATCCCACGCCGGGGAGGCCTGACACCTTGGCAATGCCCGTGGTCACACTGGTGATCTGTCCCACTTCCTTCGGGGTCAGTGTCGGGGTGAATGCGTCCCGTACATGCCGGATGTCGGCCAACGCATTCTCAAACATCTGCAGGAGGCTCTCGGAGTTCATACTCATGGGGTCGTTGTGTGAGCCTGCGATTCGCCGTTCTGGTTGAGCGCAGGCTCAACGGTGGCATCAGTCTGATCCTTCTCTTTGAGAAGCTCCCCGAGGCGCTGTTCCAGCGATGCCAGATAATCTGCGATACTCCATGCCAGCTTATGTCCGTTCGTGATGAGTTCGATCCCGCTGACCAGCTCCGGCCTGATCTCGAACTGCAGGCGAATGTCGGCGGAGAAGGTTTCGTTCAGCGCATGCTGTATCGCCGCGCGTTGCTCCGCCGGCAAGTCAAAGGCGCTGCGAACTACAGCGGGAGTAGACGCGGTGCGAAGCGTGGCCGCGAGTTCGTCCCTTGTCCGGCCGTCCATCGCTCGCAAGCGGCGTATAAATACCTCGCCGACACGTTCTTCGAGAGCGGTTGTGGCAAGATCAGCCAGCGTCTTTCGCGCAATTGAAAAGACTTCCTCCCCCGCTCGACCGGTGAGGTCTTGTTTCAAATTCTGGTGCTCGCCGCGCAATGTTTCCTGCCACTTGGCGCGTGCGCTGTCCGCCTCCTGCCGCGCCTCGTCGAGAAGGCGGTGACGTTCGGCGTTGGTTTCGTCCATGGCTTTGTTCAAGAGGGCAGCGCGCTTCTGATCGAACGATTCGTTCTTCTGCCGGAACTCGTCCCGCTCTCTCTGGGCTTCGGCCTTGATTGTATGGGCGTCCGCGACTTGGGCGGCGATCCGCTTCTCCCGCTCATCGATGGCCTGGAGGATGGGCTTATACAAAAAGCGCTTCATCAGCCATACCAGGAGGAGAAAGTTCAGCACCTGGGCACCGACGGTGAACCAATCGATCAGCATCGGTTATTTCCCCGCGGCATGACCGATGAAATGATTCCAGAACGGGTTGGCGAAAATCAGAATCATCGAGACCACAAAGCAGTAGATGGCGGTGGACTCGATCATCGCGAGCCCGACAAATAGCGTCCGGGTGATGGTGGCGGAGGCGTCCGGTTGCTGCGCCAGCGAACTGACGGCCGAGGCGACCGCCCTTCCTTCCGCCAGTGCCGGCGCCATCGTGCCGAAACCGGTGGTGATGCCGGCGGTAATGATGGATGCCACGGCGATCAGGGTCATGCTATCCATGGGGGCTCCTTTGGTTGTCGTCCTGCATGTTTGACGATTGCGTGTCGAGTTCCGGCTTGGATTCACGGATTCGCGTGGCGGCCGCAATGTACACCGCGGCGAGGATGCTGAAAATGTAGGCCTGTACCATCCCCGTGAGCAAACCGAGCACGGTCATGACGATCGGAAAGAAAAACGGCGTGATGGTGAGCAGAATGGCGAGAATCATGGCACCGCTCATCATGTTGCCGAACAGACGAATGGCCAGCGCGAGCGTGCGCGAGAGTTCGCTGATGATGTTAAACGGCAGCATGATCGCGGTCGGCTCCGCATAAGACCGGAGGTAGCTCCCTATCCCTTGCTCCTTGATCCCAAAGAAAGGCACAGCCACGAACACGCACAGCGCGAGGGCCGCAGTGGTCGAGAGGGAGCCGGTCGGTGGTTCGTAGCCGGGTATGACGGTGGAGAGGCTGGCCATGCCCACGAACAAAAACAGTGTGCCGAGGAACGTCAGATATCGATCCGGTCGGCGCAGGCCGACTTCTTTGATTTGTTTCTCGATCGCGACGACGAGGATTTCCAACACGTTTTGCCAGCGGGAACGTGTCAGATCCATGGAGAGATTGCGGGTGATCAATTTCGAGCCGACCGCCAGTGCGAGCATCAGTCCCCAGGTGAACACAATGGTGGCGTTCAGCTTCAGGAACCCCTGTTGCCAGAAGATCATCTCGTCAGGACTAAGACGCACGGCCGACCTCCCCTGCCAAAGGGACTCGGTTGGCCTCCAATCGAGTGATGCGAGTCACAATCAACCGTCCCAGGGCAAACCCGCAGAGGCACGCCAACAGCCGTTCCAATTGACCGCCGGAGACCAGATACAATCCAGTCAAGGCCAAGCCCATCCGCAGCAGCAGGCTCGCGAAAAACCACACAGCCGGGCGGGGTGATGCGAGTCCTTGGCGAACGGTCCACCACAGGCCGCCGAAAAATATCGCTCCGAGCACCAGGCCCGCCAGGAGCGCCGGAACCAGACTCCACACGTCATGCATCGTGATTCTCCTGTTCCGCCCGTATTTCCCTGCCTTCCTTGGCGACCCAGTGCCAGGCATTCACGCAGCCGATGATCAGACCGAGGAAGAGCAGCGTGAGCGTCCAGGACTGCCGTCCGGGATAGGCTCGGTCCAGCCAGATGCCGAGCGCTGCGCCGAGCAGCGTCGGCACCACCACCGACCAGCCGATGAGCCCCATCATGCCCAAGCCGAACCAGATGGTCCGCTCGGAGTGACGGTGCGCTTTGAGCTTGCGCGCCGCCTTCGTGCCGACCTGCCGGGCCAGGGTGGGCGCGCTTGTTTTCACGGTGTCCCTCGGTGGCTCCTCAGTCATGTTGAAACGATGCGAAACGGCGCAGAAATCCGGTTTCCAATTTGGCCATGACCGAACGCACGCTCTGCTCCTGTTCATCGAGAGCGAGAAACTCCTCCTCCACCGATTCGCGCAACCGGGCCAGGTCCGTTCCGCCCATCGCTCGGCGAACGGATACGAGCACGTCCCGGCCTGTCTTGACCAGAACTCCCTCATCCACCGCCACATAGACTTCGCCCTCCGCCGCGGTTTCGTAGATGAGAATCCCCGGGGCCAACGCCGCCACGCAGTCGAGTCGGTGCGGCAACAGTCCGAACGAGCCCTCGCGCGTCTCCGTCACGATGCGCAACACGCCGGTTTTGTCGGCGAAGATTTCGAAGGGTAGGAGCACTTTAAGATGCATGAGTGTCTGCGGCATGTTCGTCCTTCGGCTGAGGGTGCTCACCGGGCGTCGAATGCGTCCCTGGCGTGAGGTGGGCCGGAGGGTCGGCGGCAGGCGTCGGGCCGGTCGCGTGGGTCGCCGACGCGGGTTGAGCCGCCGTCTCCTGCGGAGCGGCCATGGGCTTCCCCTTCGCTTCGTCAATCGTCCCGATCATGTAGAGGGCCCGCTCCGGGTAGTCTGCGAATTCATCGCGGAGAATGCGTTCACAGCCGTCCAGCGCGTCATTGAGACTGACCAGTTTGCCTTGGAGGCCTGAGAACTGTTCCGTCGTGAAAAACGGCTGGGTGAGAAAACGTTCCAAGCGGCGGGCACGGGCCACGACTTTCCGGTCCTCCGGCGACAGTTGTTCCAGGCCGAGCATGGCAATGATGTCCTTCAGTTCCGCATATTGCGCGAGTGTCCGCCGGACGGCCTGTGCGAGGGCATAATGTCGTTCGCCGACAATGCCGGGGGTGGCCATTTTGGAATTGGATTGGAGGGGGTCGATGGCCGGATACAGACCCTCGCTCGCCCGTTTCCGTGACAGCACGATGGAGGCGGAGAGATGCGAAAACGTATGCACCGCCGCCGGGTCGGTGAAATCATCCGCCGGTACATAGACTGCTTGAATGGAGGTGATCGCTCCTGAATCGGTATTGGCGATGCGCTCCTCCAGCTGGGACAGCTCGGTGCCCATGGTGGGCTGATAGCCCAGACGCGATGGCATCTGCCCCATCAAACCGGAGACCTCCGAACCGGCTTGGATGAACCGGAAAATGTTATCGATGAGCAGCAGCACGTCGCGATGTTCGTCGTCGCGGAAATACTCCGCCATGGTCAGCGCGGCATGCCCGATCCGGAACCGGGCGCCTGGTGGCTCGTTCATCTGGCCGAACACCATGACCATGTTCGGCAACACGCCGGCCTGCTTCATGTCACGGTACAGTTCCTCTCCTTCACGACAGCGTTCCCCGATCCCGCAAAAAATGCTGACCCCCTGATGGTGTCCGATCATGTTATGAATCATCTCGGTGAGCAGGACAGTCTTGCCCACGCCCGCCCCGCCGAACAGGCCCGTTTTGCCGCCGCGTTCGAGCGGCAACAGGACATCAATCACCTTGATGCCTGTCTCGAAGATCTCGGATTTGGTGGAGCGACGGCCCAATGACGGTGGGGCTTGATGGACGGTGCGATAGTGAATCTCCGACGGGGTCGGCTCGCGATCGATGGCATTGCCGAACACATCAAACATGCGGGAGAGAATGCCCTTGCCGACCGGTGCTTGCAAAGGGCCGCCGGTGTCTTCCACCGCCATGCCGCGCGCGAGGCCTTGTGTAGGCGTCAGCGCGATCCCACGGACGCGTTGCGCGTCGAGCTGAGCCAGTACTTCAATGGCAATCGCCCCCTCCTTCGCGCGCAGCAAGGAATAGATGGGCGGCAGCCGTGCATCAAAGCGGGCATCGACGACACTGCCTCGCACTGAGACCACCGTGCCGACATTGGAGGTACCGGTCTCGACGTTCATGCTGGTCCTGGTCGATTCATTCGGCCCGACCCGTGAGCGGCCGGTGTGGATGGCTCGCGCCGTACGCTCGCAGAATGTTGTCCGGACTGTCCTGGCCCGTGAGGGTTCAATGCTTCCATCGGATCAATGCCTCCTCAAGCGGCACACTGGCCTCCGGATGGAAGGGCAGAATGCGGGGGGTATAGTGAGGCGCGGGTCGGACAGTCGGACAATCACCGAGGTAGAGATGCCCATTGACCGTGCCAGGGACCGGACCCTGCCGGCGCAGGCTGATGCGTGTAGGTTGTTCCCCGTCTCTCATGGGATCGGCATAGAGTTCCACCTGGACCTGATCCGGTTCGATGTCCCCTAGGTAAACTTGCACCTCGACCAGCCAGGATGAATCGTTTTTGGTGACGTGCATGTCCCCGAACCGGATACCGCTCCAGCCGTCTCGCAACCGCCTATGCCACGCTTCTAAATCGTCCGCCAGCTTTCCCCCGTTCTCGAGGCGGCGATTCACCGCCTTCGCTGCGGGAAGATACAAGGTCTCCACGTAATCTCGCAGCATTCGATTGCTGCTGAATTGGGGTGTGAGACGGGACATGCTCGCTCGGATACGATTCAGCCATCGATGCGGAAGGCCGACAAGGTCCCGGTCGTAGTACTCCGGAATGACCTGTTGCTCCAGGATCGCGAACAGGCTGCTGGCCTCGACCCTATCGTATCCCGGTTCACGATGCTCCCGGCCGTCGCCCAACGCCCAGCCGATATCCGGCGCATAGGCTTCGGCCCACCATCCGTCCAGTTCGGATACATTCAGTCCTCCATTGACCAGCACCTTCATCCCGCTGGTCCCGCAGGCTTCCCACGGTCTGCGCGGCGTATTGAGCCAGACATCGATGCCTGACACCAGGTACTGGGCCAGTGTCATATCGTAGTCTTCGAGAAACACGATCCGGTTCCAGACATCCGGCCGTGCCGCAAACCCGGTCATCGCGCGGACCAGGCGTTTGCCTTCCTCATCATGCGGGTGCGCTTTGCCTGCCACGATCAACTGAACGGGGTGTTCGGCCTGGCTCAGCATCCGTGCCAGCCGATCCGGATCATGCAGCAACAGCGTGGGACGTTTGTATTCCGCAAAGCGGCGGGCGAATCCCAGGGTGATCGCATTGGGATCCAGGACATGGCCCGCTTGTTGGATCTGCGCCGGGGTTGCGCCACGCTCTTGCATCTGGCGCACCAGTCGACGACGGGCATATCTGATCAGCGCATGCCGTTGAGCCGTTCGAAACGACCACAGGTCTGAGTTGCTGACTTGTTCGATGGACGAACAGAGCGCATCGAGCCGACCCAACCAGCGAGTATGGCCGCAGGTTCTCGTCCAGAGCGTATCGGCTTCCTGGGAATCCCAGGATGGCATGTGCACGCCATTGGTGATATGCCCGATCGGAACTTCCGGCGAAGGCCAGTCGGGAAACAACGACTGAAAAATACCTCGGCTCACGACGCCATGGAGCTGACTGACTCCGTTCACCACCCCACATCCGCGCATCGCCAGGAAGGCCATGTTGAACGGTTCATCCCCGTTGTCGGGATCCTTGCGTCCTAAGGCGAGTAGATCGTCGACCGGGACATGCAGCCGCTCCGCAAGGTACGTCGCATACGGGCGAACCAGGTTAATCGGAAACCGGTCGAACGCCGCTTCGACCGGGGTATGGGTCGTGAAGACATTGCCGGCTCTCGTGGCCCGAAGTGCCACGGAAAATGGCTGCCCGGTGTGACCCATGAAGCTCTGTGCTCGAGCCACCACCGCTAGCGCGGCGTGCCCCTCGTTGAGATGACAGATGTCAACATCGAGGCCCAGCTCTTCGAGTACTCTCCAACCCCCGATGCCAAGAATGATCTCTTGGGTGAGACGCGGCCTCTCTCCGCTTGGATAGAGAGTGGCCGTTGCGCCGCGGTCCGCCGGACTATTGAGCAGGTCGTTGCTGTCGAGGAGGTACAGCGTCACCCTTCCCACGCGCGCTTGCCACACTCTCACCAGCATCGATCGTCCAGGAAATTCCAGCCTGATTCTGAGCCAACCGCCCTCGCGGTTCTGCATCGGCGTGACCGGGAGGCTCGTGGGATCGTTGTAGGGAAAGGCCTCCTGTTGTCGACCATCCGGATCCAGAATCTGACGAAAATATCCCTGTTGATACAGGAGTCCAATGCCCACGATGGGAGCTCCCAGGTCGCTGGCGGTTTTGAGGAAGTCGCCCGCCAAAATACCCAAACCGCCGGAGTAGATCGGCAGGGCTTCTCCCAAGCCGAATTCCATGCTGAAATAGGCCACGCCTTTCAGCTTCTGGTTGCTTCGATCGCGCCCGAACCAGCCAGGGTCTTCCAAATAGCGCTGTCGCTGCTCCAGCCATCGCTGCAATTCCGCTTGAAACCCGGCATCCTCAGCCGCCTCTTCCAATCGAGCCTGCGACACGCTCTGCAAAATAAAGTAGGGATTGCCGGTCCGTTCCCAGGCCTCGGGATCCAGGAGTTTCCATAGCCGGTCGGTGGCGTGGTTCCAGGTCCAGCGGAGATCCAGCGCGAGATCGGCTAAGCCTTGGAGCGCGGACGGCAACGTCCGGTTCAAACAGTATGCTTGCATGCCTTCGAGGACCTCCGTACCCTCACGACGACTCGGGGCGCCTGCTCTGTTACTGCACATGGCCCGAGTGGCCGCACTCGTCCCGTCGTCACTAGATGATAGCCGGCCGTTTCTCGTTGACGACCAACATCAATCGCTGCCGCTTGAGAGGTCGCTCAGGGTCTCGCGTGTAATGGGCGAGATCCTCCGAGACTTCCGTGCGGCTCAATGGAATCGAGATCCGTTGCTGCATAAACGGCACATGGGTTTCGATTGCGAGGTCGACCAGCCGCTCGGTACACCCCGTCACTTCCGCAGTGAGATCTCGTGCGTCGAGAAAATGTACCGTCACCCGTTCTTCCGGGTCGATCCACTGAGTGATCTTTTGCGCCTTTTCCTCACTGGTCATACAGCCTCCTCTTGCGTTCGCCTTCACTCCACTTCATGTTGCCCATGCCGGACGATCAACGGAGAACCAATACTGATCCGGTCACCCGATGGACTACTGAGTGCGACCGTCTCCCGAAGATCACGCGAAATACCTCATGCTCGCGTGGATTCTCACGAGCAGTCGGTCGGGCAGGCCTGTGTTTCGGGCGATCGGCTCGACCGCATTGCCGGGAGCACTCGGTCGTTATCCGCATCATGGAGTCTCTTCAGTTCGGCGGCCGCTCGTTATCGCACCACCCGCCGCGGTCACCGCCGCAGGGAGACCACTCATAGCAAAATCCTTACGGAGCCGGTGTCATTTGTGCGAGATGGTATAGATACCGGACGTGCCCCTTGTCCGTCGCATAGGCCTCGACCTTGTCTCCCACCTTGAAGGCGTCCCCCTCCAGGTGCGTCGTCTTATTGACGTGCAGGCGCACTTCATGGGCGGCCATATCATGGACCGTATAGAATTCTCCGTCGAGTTTTAGAATGTCTCCTTCGACGACCTTCGAGCCCGCGGTTTCTAACTTGCCGGCGGCGGTCAAGTGCACTTCTCGCGTAAAGTGAATGGTCGCAACGCGACCGACCATCAACCAAGTACATCTTTGGTGCCACGTCAGTTCCAGGGTCATGCTCTCCCAGCCGCTTGAAGCGAAACGCGAACGATATCGAACAGATCGTTGTGACGTGCCATAGGGTTCGCCTTCGACAGGCGGCGAGAGTCCATGGAACGGATGTGGAATATTGGGGCAGGGTGGGAGGCGTGTCTGTCCCTTGCTGCCACAGGACAGTGAAGGTGGCGCAGGGTGTTCTCAGCGCAAACAGAACCTCCGGCATTCCTGTGAGTAAGGAGGGGTATGCGGACGTGTTTTCCGAAACATGCCGGCGGATCCGTGCCCTGGTGCGCGCTGTTCGTAGGGTCCGCGCCCGCGCCCATCGTTCCTAGACTCACTCTCACCGCTGGGTTAATGCTATGATCGTGGCGCTGCGATTCATGCCCGTTCGACCTCTGTTCGGACCATGAGAAACGTCGGCGCCTCAACGTTATGACATGGAGCGACTGGTGACTGTGTCGATTGGGAGTATGCGGAACATGAAGACATCTCGGCGTCATGCCATGCGATCGGTTTTGTGGGTTTTGTCGATGCTGCTGGTATCGAGTTTCCTGACATCGGAGGGCCTCGCGGATGAATTGCGGGGAAGTCTCACCGTTGTCGGCCGAGGTCCGGAGCGGCCGGTGATCGAGAAACTGGCTCAAGCCTTTGAACGGACTCACATCGGAACTGCGGTGGACATTCGTTGGAACCGGAATTTTCGCACCAGTGAGATGGTGAAGGCCGGCGAGGCCGATCTCGCGGTCGGAGGCAGAGAAGATTCCGATTTGACGGCCACTCCCATCGCCTGGGATGGGCTGGCTATGATCGTGAATTTTTCCAATCCGGTGTCCGACGTGACGATCCAGCAGGCGGCGTCCCTGTTCTCAGGATCGATTCGTGACTGGTCGGAACTTGATGAGAGGGCGGCAGGGAGGGTACGGCTGGTGGTGCGACCTGACGATCAGAATCTCACCGAGGGATTCGAGCGGGCCCTTGGCATCGTCGGACGTATGGCCGAGGCTGCCGAGCCGATCCGTTCCGATCAGAAAGTCCTAAGCCGCGTGTCGGGACAACTGGATGCAATCGGATATCTTTCCATGAAGGCGGCTCTGGACGCGGTGACATACGGCATGTCTGTGCGGATCCTATTGGTTGACGGGGTCGAGCCGGGTCGGTCTACCATCCGATCAGGGCGATATCGCGTGAAGCGTCCGGTGGTGCTCTTGGCGAACAAGCACCCCTCGCCGCTCGCCCAAGCCTTCCTCGACTTGGCCCTTTCACCCGAAGGGCAATTGCTGCTGGACGACCTGTATATTCCGCTCGATCGGTAGTCCCGGATCGCGGCGTGCCACAGGACGCCGGATGTCATGATCAACCCGCGAGTGCCGCCAAACGAGCAGCACAGGTCGCCGGTCTCGAAGGATCCCTGCATGCCGAGTCTCCTGATAAGGGGATAGCGAGATCATCCGCCTCCATTATGGTGCGTGCCTAGAGAGCCTGTGAGGAACACAGGCGGTGAGGCGGTTCTTCTCAGAGTAAGCGCGACGCCCGGAGGCCTCAAGAGAGAGGGCTCACGAGCTCTCCGGTGAAGGGAGCGGGTTCTTTTCAACGGCCTGGGCCCTCGACTCGACATCATTGACACGTCAATAAACCTATTGCGCGATTCATCATGAGCCTTATCCATACGATCACCATTTTGATCTGCCTGGCAGCGGTATTCAGCTATGTGAATCACCGATTCTTTAAACTGCCCCAATCGATCGGACTCATGGTCATTTCACTGACCATGTCGCTCGTGGTCGTGGCGCTGGGGAAGCTGGACCTCGGGATTGAAAACGGGGCCAGACAATTCATCATGGGAATCGATTTTAATGAAGCGCTCATGCACGGCATGTTGGGTTGTCTGCTGTTTGCGGGGGCGCTGCACGTCAATTTGTCCGAATTGCTGGATCAAAAGTGGGTGGTCGGCGCGCTGGCGTCCGTCGGCGTAGTCCTGTCGACCCTCATCACCGGATTGCTCGGATATTATCTGTTCAATATCGCCGGACTTGATCTCCCGCTGATCTATTGCTTGCTGTTCGGAGCCCTCATCGCACCCACCGATCCCATCGCCGTGATGGGCATCCTGAAAGAAGCTCGCCTGCCCAAACCTCTGGAGATTAAAATCGTCGGGGAATCGCTCTTTAACGACGGTGTCGGTGTCGTGGTGTTCCTGGTGTTGTTGAGCCTCCTTCCTCCTAGCTCGATCACTGTGATGGGCGTCGTCATGCTGTTGATTGAGGAAGCCATCGGTGGAGCCCTCCTGGGGTGGGTATTGGGCTATATCGCCTACCGCATGCTGAAATCAGTCGATAACTATCAGGTGGAGATTCTGATCACCCTCGCTCTCGTGTTGGGAGGGTTTGCGTTGGCGGATGCTCTGCACACGTCGGGTCCGATTGTCGTTGTCGTTGCCGGGCTCTTCATCGGCAATCATGGCCGCCGGTGGGCCATGTCCGACAAGACGCGTGAACATCTCGATAGTTTTTGGGAATTGGTGGATGAGTTATTGAACGCCGTGCTGTTCGTTCTCATCGGCCTCGAAGTGGTGATCCTGAGTCTGGACCGCCCCTATGTCCTTGCCGGTCTCATGGCTATTCCGATCGTACTCTTGGCGCGATTTCTCAGTGTCGGCGTGCAAATCAAGCTCTTCAGCCTGGTCCGTGAATTCAGCGAGCGAACGATTGCGGTGTTGACCTGGGGTGGGTTGCGTGGAGGAATCTCGGTGGCGTTGGCGCTGTCGATTCCGCCTGGAGGCCAGCGGAATGCCATTGTCACCATCACCTATGCCGTGGTCGTCTTCTCGATACTTGTGCAGGGGCTGACTATCGGGCGGCTGTTGCGCCCTCATGGCCGGGAGGGGAAGCCGACCTGACTCGAGCCGCAGGTCAGACGCCAGGCATCTTCGTATTTTCAACGACTCAAGGATTCGCTCGGATGCTCATGGCATGCTCCACCGGCGACACCGCCACCTCCAGATCGTCGCCCGGATTGAATGCCCCGACCATTTCGGTGCTCGCGGTGACGAGCAGGCGAAATTCACGCCCAGTAGCATCCTTCAAGACATAATATCGGCCTTCTATTTTGATGAGGCGGCCGCGGATGGTACGGGTGGCTGCTTCCAAATCCACGGTGACGTGGCGCTGGGAGAGCGGTTTGATAAACATCGCATGCTCGATCGGCGAGGCGGAGACTTCAATGCGATCTCCCGTTTTGAACGAGCCTTGCGCCAGGGTATCCGGGCCGATAAGTAGGTGCATTTCTTTTCCCTGGTCGTCCTTGAGGACATAGTAGCGACCTTCGATCCGGACCAACTCTCCTTTCACGGTTTTATACGGTGTGCCGGTGGCCGCGGGCTCCTCTGCCGGCTGTGCCGCTGCCCAGAAAGCCGGAATCGTCAACGATGACATCGTCACGCACAAGAGGGCCATGGGAAAGAAGGATTGCATCACACGTGTCCGCATAGGATCTCCAGAATGGGGCTAGAGGTCACTCGAACCTGCTGTTCAGTACCAGGCAGCGCTGCGCAGAAGATGGTTTACTTGGCAATGGTAATTGCGGGAGTGGGGACATCCCGCAACTCGGTCACGGTCATCTGATAAAGATGGTTCAAGAGGCGGAACGCTTCCTGATTCCATGGGAACACCAGCCCTTCCACCTGAGGAGCCCGTCGAATCGAATACCAATGGCTTTCATGGCGAATGGCGAAGGCTGCCTCATTAGGTCGCTTGTCGGTCTCTTCGATCAGGAGCGTCCATGGAGGATTTTTGGCGATTTCCCCGGTGCGGGCATCCTTCTCGACATGGAATTCAGGGGCAATGTCGATGCCGTTGGCAATGAACCGCATCATGGCGTGGAAGCTTCTCAGGACAAAATACCCATGCAGTGGATAGTCTCCGCCCTCGTCCCCCGGACGCACATCGACCAGCACGGCATTTTGCGGCAGCTGATTCGCTTCCTCGTTCAGCCGCCGGCGAACTTCATTAGGTAGTTTGCTGATGTCGTAGTTGGTGATTGCAATGCGGCCGATCACCTGTTTCGTCAGCACGGCGGTGCGATTACCGGCGTGATTGTTCCAATAGTAGCCCTTCTCCTGCGCTAACATGACCTTGTCCAGTGCAGCCAGCCCCTCGCCCGGCGGCAGGTTGACCGGGATAGAGATCGGCAGCGCGTCTTCAAACACAATCGGGCCGACATAGAGAGAGCGGGCGAGATTCAGTGACGAGAGATGCAGGACCCTCCGGCGAAAAGCCATGTACTGTTCGCGGTCGCTCGGATCGTTCCTCAGATACTCGGACTCGCCGTAACCGCTCACGACGAGTTCCTTCGCCATGAGACGAAAGAGGAGGCCGAAGTCGGCCCCCTGCTGAAAGAGTGCCGAGAGCCGGGAGGAGTCCATCGGAGCAAGAATCCGACGGGTAAAATCCTCTCCCTCGATCGGTACGATGGTAATGGTTGGTCGTTCGGCCACGCTGACGCCGAGTCCCGGCGAGACGGGCGAGGGGTTACGCTCCGCCTGCGTGGGGAAGATGCCGACATTCGCGGTAAAGTCGAAGGTGGCGGCGACGCTGGAGACGGCGGTGAAGTGCAGGGGTTGAAAGTGATGTGCCCGAGCGATGTTCAGCAGCAACATGTCCGATTGGATTCTATTTGCCGCGCGGTCGTATTCGATCACCGCTTCGTGCAGGGCGATGGGTGAGAGACAGCCTGCCAGGGCCAGCATCGCAATCGCGAGCGCGCAGGCGAGGATGCGGCAACTTGGGAGTGCCCCTAAGTCCACAATCCCTCATTCCCAAGGCCGGGGCGTGAGCGGGTCATGGTGCGCCCTTACTCGCGGGCTCGGTGAGTTCGTTCAGCATGCTCTTCGCCGTCACGATTTTGTCATGGGTGTCGGGATTGTCCGGAATCAAGCGAAGAAACTCCTCGAAGGCTCGTCCGGCTTTCCGCGGCTTTCCCTCGGCCAGCGATCTCATGCCGGATTTGTAATGGGTCAGCGCCGCTTCCGTGTGCAGTTTAGTGGCCTGTTGTAGGTGTGCCAGCGCCTGATCAGAATCGCCTTTCGTTTGGTAGGCAACGCCGAGTGCTGCATAGGCGTCGGCGTAGGCCGGTCGCAGGCGAATGGCTTCCTGGAATTCGGCGATGGCATGGTCTGGTTGTTGCTTGATCTGCCACGCCGTGCCGAGCTGGTAGTGGGCCTCGGCCAGCTCCGGTTTCAGCCGCACGACAGTTCGATAGAGGCCCAGCGCGCCATCGACTTTGTCACTGGCCTGCAAGGCCATTCCCAGATTGAGCGCATACAGGACGGCGCCGGTTCCGGCTTGTAGGCGAAACGCCTCCTGGTACGAAAGGATCGCGCCTTGGAGGTCGCCTTTCGCTTGCAACGCGACCCCCAGGTTATTGTGCGCTGAGGCACTGTCGGGACGACTTCTGATCGCCAGTCGATATTCAGCGATCGCTCCGTCGATGTCACCTATGGACTTGAGTAGGATGCCGAGATTGTTGTGGGCCACCGCATTGTCCGGTCGCAGGCGAATTGCTTCACGGTATTCTTCCAGAGCTGCGTCCGTCTCGCCATCCAGCTCCAAGGCCAGCGCGAGATTGGTGTGAGCCAGCGAATAGACCGGATCCAAGCGGATGGCCTGTCGATACTGTTGGATGGAACCAGGAATGTCCCCGGTTTTCATCAGGCAGAGGCCCAAACCATGATAAGCATCGGAGAAGTCAGGACTCAATCGAATGGCGGCCCGGAATTCATCGGCTGCCGACTTGAGGTCCTGTCGCGACAGTAGGACGAGTCCTAAGTTGTGATGGGTTACGGCCTCATTGGACGCCTTCAGGGTCTCGGAGAGGCGTGGTTCGATGGACGCCGCGAATCCTTCTTCCGAAAGCGGGAGGGGAATATCATGATTTCCAGAGACAGCCGGGCATAGACTCAGCGTGAGCACGCTGCAGGCCGTGAGATGGCGTATGCATTGTCTGATCCGGTCTGAGAGCTGACACCTGCGATCGAATCGGGATGGTATCGTCATAGTTCCGAGAGAAACGACGAGGATTCTTTGGCCGGAGTCTGTTGTTGTTGAAGTTGCGCTTCCAGAGAATGGATACGGCTCCCCTGCGCGGCAACCGTATCTTGCAACTGCCGCGTGTGCCGCGCCCGCCTCATGCGAGGACCGATTGAGGCGATCAGGGCCAGCACTGCGCCTATGGCGAGTCCACCGAGGATGACCAATACCAGGGATGTCTGATACTCGAACAGGAGAAAGTGTATCGTCACAGCCTCTGTATTCTGCAACGAAAAGGCCACCGCAACCAGTGCCAGAATCAGGGAGATAAGAAGCGTACTCATAGCCTATTGTGCCTGCCGGTTCTAGGGTAGCGAATCATAGCATATGTAATTGAGAAAAACTCATCCGCATGCATTTCTGACCACTGCGAAGGAGGCATGATTGTGGGGAGGGCGCCTGCTAGGGCCGCCCTCCCGGTCCAGGATCAACGGTGCGGTCATCGATCGAACGCCCAAATGAGCGAGCAGAGGATGAGTTGCTGTTCCTTGGCCAAACCGATGATGCCGGGCGCAATTTCTCCCCTGCGAAAAAACCCTCCGCCCGCGCCCGTGGATTCGTCGTACCGGTATTCGAGGCGAGCGACGAGGCTTTGCGGTGCGGCACGAATGCGGTACTCCAATGTGGTCGTGACCGCGCGCAGAACCTGCTCTGATCCTGAAATTCTGCCGTTGCGATCCCAATACACTTCCGGACGAACGGCCACGCTCCAGGGACCTGACACCTTCCAATGGGCATAGAGCGCCGCCGCTGTCCAAAACGTGCGGGGATGTCCGGCCTGTTCCGCTGCCTCTTCGGTTCCGATGTCATAGGCGAAGGCGAGGGTGAGGCGGTCCTGTTTCCATTCAATGATGCTGTCGGAAAAGAAGCGCCAAAACCGCTGAGAGGTGTTGAATTGATCCGGCCCATAGTAGAGGTTCTCAGTGAAGGTCACTCCATTGTCGGCTTTGTACGATACTTGAGTTCCATAACTGAATTGGTTATTGGGGTGGGACAGATAGCTATACCCATTGATGATGTAGACGTTCGTTTGCAGACGCTGCGTCACCGCGTATTCGGCGGCTACGCCGAACATATAGTACGGGGCGTTATCCGCCATGTAACTGCGGGTATAGTTCAGGTTTTGCTTGGCAAAAATAGATTGGTAGCCGATATAGCTGTTGAAGAGCCCGGCGGTCAGGACCAATCCATTGCCGACAGGTGCCAGGTAGGAGACATTCGCGCGTGAAAAATGCCGTAGCGTATCCGCTCCGTCCGCCGGCCGATCACGGCCGGGGATGGGATCGGGAACCAATGCGTTGGTGTCATAACCGCCTTGGATGCCGAGTTCCATGCCCCAGCGTGAGGAGACTGTTCGATCCTTTTGCACATAGGCCAGCAGCATGTTCGGGGCGAATTCGTTGACGCGCGGGGTAGTGCCCTTACTGCGCCACCGGTGGTTTTCCGGAAAATTGAAATCGACGGCATAACTCACATCCACATATCCGCCATAGTGCCAGTCTGACTGCGATTCTGGTTCAGCCCCGTGGCCGACCGAGCTGAAAAGTAAACCGATCGCCCCGCACAGCGTCGCGATCCCGCATAGATAGTTGGTGCGCCGAGTGAGTGCAGTGACCCATTCAGACCTAGCCGGCCGGCGAGAGAATCTCAGAGAGGACGCCCATGCGTAAATAGTCACGAACGGTTGCTCCCAGGAATTGCAGTGGAGACGGCTGTGTCAGGCCTATGCGCAATCAGCAAGACGGGGAACGGTGCCATGCAATCGCCCGACGAGCACGTATAACACGCTTGCGTGGTTCGGTACAGCTATTGGAAGGTTTGTGGGTTTCGCCTGCTTCCGCGGAGCGCAGAGGGACTCACTGGGCCTTGTTGTTCTGAGGAGGTGTCGATCGTCCAAGCGTGCGGAGCCTGCGTAGCAGGTCTTCTGCAGTTGTGCGGTCTTCTCTGGTGAGCGGCGCCTGACCGAATCGGACGTGTGTGTATAGTTGCGTGAGGGCGTCGGCAGCGGGCCAGGCCTCGAACCATTGCTCCCGGACTTGGCGAAGCAGCTCGAAGGGTGTGGTGCTCGCCGCCTTCTCGATGCCGCGCTGCGCAAGGCAGTGCAGCATGGTGGTGTACAGCGTGATGACCGTGCGTTGATGGGCTGAAAGGGCATCCGACTGTGACGCGTCATTCCGCGGTGAGTGCAGTAATCGCCTCCCCAGATAGGCCGCGCCGATGGCGAGCATGACAAGCAGTGCCGCATGGGGGATACCGGTCGGCGCGAGGGTGGACATCACCAGTCGGAGCATGGCGGAGCTTTTCACGGACAGGGCGCTGAGGGATTCGGACAGTTTTGTCCGGACGACTTCCCCGCTCTCTCGAATGCCTTGCACGACAGTGAGCTGATCGTTCGCGCTGAAGTGGACGAAGAGCCGATCCCATTGAAGCCGGACCGAATCCATCACACGTCCCATGGATTGCCACCAGCTTTGCCCAATGGTCTCGGGTACGGGAGGAGTCGGATCCATCGTGATCCAACCTGACTGCGGGAAATAAACCTCCACCCAGGCATGGGCGTCTCGTTGTCGAACCGTATAGTAGCCGCCGAACTCATTCCATTCAGTCGCCAGGAACCCCGTTACCAATCGGGCCGGTATCCCAACGGCGCGAAGCAGCACCACCATCGCGGTGGCGTAGTGCTCGCAATATCCGGTTTTTCGAGTCAGGAGAAAATCTTCCAGCGGATGGGCCGATTGAAGCGACGGCACATCCAGATTGTAGCGATAGTCGGCCAGCAAATGGGTATGGATCAGGGTCACGGCGTGGAAGACGCTGCCGGCCGGCTGCGTGACGTGACGTGCGAGTTCAACGATCTGTGAGCTGACGTCGGGAATCTGCAGATACTGCTGAAGAATATGTTCCGGGTACAGGACGGCGGCGGCGGTACGCTCTGCCGAGCTGAGGCTGGTCGGCAGGGAATAGGCGGTGTACTGGATGCGAGTGTGAGAGGGAAATGCCAGATGTAAGGATCCCATGAGATCGGATTGGACCGAAAGAAACGTGCCTGTGACAGTCGAGAGAAAAGGGGCGCCGAAGAGCACGGCCGTATCGAGCGGCTCGAGAAGAATGTCCTGTCGAAGCCCTTGGGGCGAGGCTGGTAGCTTGGCCCGGGACGTTCGAAGCGTGAAGGTTCCGGGAGGAAGCTCGGTGAGCATGCGCCGGTGCGGCAGGCTATTGCTCCAGGATTTTCCGTTGTAACGATTGTAGGCGACGCCACGGAGATAGAGCGGTTCCCTTGTCGTGGCAGGGCCGACGCTGTCCGGCAGTTCCACTCGCATGACGATACTCGGGTCTTGCTTCACCGGGCCGATGACCCCCAGATCGACCTGCTCCGAAAAGCCGGTCGTGCGCAAACTTTCGCCGTGAGTGTTTTGCAAGAGCCCGATCCCGATCCGGGGAATCAAAAAGAAGAAAAGCAAGGTGAGGCCAAAGGCGCCGGCTGCCAGCCCATTGGTCGTCCAGAAGAAACGGACGGTAATGGTCGGCCGCGCCGACCGAGTTTGCGCAGGATTGGCACTGGTCATGTGGCGGCCGGCGTCCTCTTCCTGCTCTTGCCGTAGGTGATAGAGGAGTAGGGTCCAGACTCCGGCCACCAGATAGACAAAGAAGAAGGGGGCGTACCATAGCTGAGTGGTCAGTGCGGCGGAGGCCAGAAGCGTGATCAGACTGATGGCATAGAGGTGCAAGAAGTCTCGTCGCTGATCGAGGTTGGAGAGTTTGTTCACCAAGAGCAGAACGAGGAAATGAATCCCGGCGGGGAGAAGTTCCTGCGACACGAGCAGCAGATCGATCCAGAACCCTGCGAAGGCGAGGAGGAGAAAAATGTTCCATGTGAGCGCAGAGAGGCGGAGATGTTGCAAGGCTCCGGAGATGGCGGTGGCGTGATTCACGCGCAGCACGGCCAGAGCAAAGGCTCCGCCCGCGAAGGTGAGCAACCAGGGTGGCAGGACGATCGCGAGTGTCAGGCTCGCGAAGCCTGTCGCAGCCAGCAGGATTGAGCTAAGCCGGAAAGCCTGATCGAGTGCCATTGAAGAGCTCTCTGTGTGACTGAGGCGACACAACGAAATCGACCGGGAGACAAGCCTCACCGTGAGCAGGATCCGCCCAAGGTGAGAGCAAGATCGTCGGTCCCTCCTGCGGCTCTGCCAGCGCCTGAGCCATGGCTTGTCGAACCGCGGCACCTGCTTCCATAGGGCGTCGTGTACAGAGTGCGAGTGCGTGAAGCAGGTGCAGGGATTGTTCCGTCCCGCAGGCATAGATGTCCTGCTGATCGCCTACGATCAAGCGGACCTCGTACCCGTCTTTCAGAAAGTGATCGATGAGCGAGGCGCCGATCGAGAGCGCCCGTTCGAAGGTGGCCTCCTGCGCGTCCGGCGCAAAAGTCGAAATCGCCAGTGTGATCGATCGTCTGTCTTCGGCCTCGGTTTCCTTGAGCATTAACTTCGCGGTTCGTGCCGTTGTCATCCAGTGAATGGCGCGGGAATCGTCTCCAGGCCGAAACTCCCGCAAGTTGTAGAGCGAGTTTCCCGGGCCGCGTCGAGCCAAAGCGTGCTCCTGTCCCAGCGCATTCAATTCCTGAAAGTGCAGCGGTGAAAGGGGGATGATCTCCGGACAGACAATCACGATGGCTTCGAGCGAATAGAAGGATGTTTTCTGAAACAAGCCAAAGGGAAACGGCGTCACGGCGCGGATTCCGTCGAGCCGATACGGTCCGCGCTGTCGTACGAGTAACGGGTAGGAGCACAAGGTTGATGCGCCGGGCGCGAGGTGTGTGAGATGCATCCCGCGATCGAGATCCTTCCCGTCGACGACATCGAAGAGGCGGAGCGAGAGACTTGGGATGCGTGATTTGTGATTGATGATTCTGAGTGTGGCGGTGGCCGGCTGATTCACGAAGAGATAGTCCGGGAGGTGGCGATGGAAATCCAGCCGCCGCACGCATTGTTCCGACAACAACCCCGACAGAACGACCAGGCTCAGCATCATCGCCAGCAGAAGGTAGAATAAATTATTGCCGGTGTTGACGGCGGCAATCCCGACCGCGAGGGTCAGCAACAGAAAGCGGATGCCTTCCGTCGTCACGCGAATCGTGCGGTTTCGAAAGAGCCGGCGGAACCCCGTTTGGAATCGATTGGCGGTCATGCTGATGGATTGTCGCACGCCGACCGATCCGGCCGTGAAGATGCGCGCGATGTTTTGTTCCGGAACCGTGGCGCTTGTTATATGGGCACGGGAACGCTGTCGAGAATGTCTTGCAGGATCCGCTCCGTGTGCTCGCCGGTCTTGGTGCGCATTCCCTGGGACCGACTGAGCATGACACGGTGCGAAAGGACGGTCGGCGCGAGTTCCTTGATGTCCTCGGGGAGGCAATAGGTTCGGTCTCGCACGAGGGCGAGTGCCTTCGCGGCTTTGCACAGCGCGAGCGCGCCTCGCGTACTGACCCCCAATGAGAGCAGGTCGTTGTGCCGTGTCGCGAGCACGATGGCGAGAAGGTAATCCATTAGGCTGTCTTCCATTCGGACCTTTTCGGCCTGCGCTTGAAGATCCACGATATGTTGGGCGCTCAGCACCGGTTGAATTTCGTCGGCCGGGTGAAGCAATTGGGGGCGATCCAGCACCTTCTTTTCCTCAGCGGGAGTCGGATATCCGATGCGGAGTCGCATGAGGAATCGGTCGAGCTGGGATTCCGGAAGCGGAAAAGTGCCGTGGTATTCTGCCGGATTTTGGGTGGCGATGACCATAAACGGTTGATGGAGTGGATAGGTGTGGTTGTCCACGGAGATCTGGGCTTCGCTCATCGCTTCCAGCAAGCTGCTTTGAGTTTTCGGCGTGGTGCGGTTGATCTCATCGGCCAGGACGATGTGGGCAAACAGCGGGCCCGGCATGAACTCAAACGCTTGTTTCTGGCGATTGAACACGGAGATCCCGACGATATCGGAGGGCAGCAGGTCGCTGGTGAACTGAATACGTTTGAAGGAGCAATCGAGGGAGCGTGCGAGGCTATGGGCCAACGTGGTCTTGCCGACGCCGGGCACGTCTTCGATCAAGAGATGTCCGCGCGCCAACAGGCAGACGATGGCCATTTCGATGACCCGCGACTTGCCTTTGATGACCTGTGCGATATTGTCCTGTAACGATTTGATCGATTGAGAAGCATTCACGATGGGATGTTTTTGAAGAGGGTTACGATCGGCACATGGCGTGTTATGCCCGAAGTCTAACAAAGGGTCTGAAGACCGTCAATTTATACGGACTTTCGCGCGAGGGGCGGTGGGCAAGACCGCGCAGGTTTCGTTGTGCTGCTGGTATCACGCCAACTAAGCGGATTCCGGTACGAGGGTGAGAAACCAGGGTGGAGTTTCTTCCGTCATTCCCTGGAACCGGCCGGCGGTGCTGCTGGCCGGAACACCTTCGAACCGAGCGCCACGCTGAATCGTGGCCTGTCGGAAGCGGTAGGAGGCGGTCTGCCCGCCAGGGAGCCGAAGCACTGAGGGAAAGGTTCGGCGCAACGGCGTGAGATCGGATAGCACGCAAGATCCACCAAGCGGAAGAGTTGAGAGCCGCTGGTAGATATCCCCGAAGATCTCGGGAAGGTTCTGTGCTGAGAAGATGCGATCCGGAGGTCTGACGCGTGGGTCATCGATCAACTGCGACAGGATTTCCCAGAACACCTGGGAATCGACGGCCCCCAATATGCATAGGGCTCCGTGAGTGCCCATCAATTCCAACAAGGCAAGAGGACCACGGATATCGAACTTCCAGGGTGGAAAGAGGAGGCTCCGTCCGGCATGGTGCACTTCTAGGGCGGATTCTTTTCCATGTCGGACGTGCCGGGAATCTCCCTTCGTCTGCCGTAGTTCCTGGGTGAGGCATGCGGGAGAGAGGCGAGTGGGTTCATAGGCGAAGGTCGGTGTGGCCGGAGCCCAGCATGTGATGATGAGATAGCGGTCGGCCAGACGCCCGTCTTGTACGAGTGGGGCGAGCGCAAACATATCTTGATCGCCGAAAAATCGAAACTGCAGATCAGGCCTGCCGCGTAAACGGTGCAGACGGAGAGGGTCGGCGTGCAGGGGACCACCCAGTTGCGAGCCGGGATCCAGCCGATCGAGGCAGTGCAGAATGAGCGGTGTGTTGTGCGCGGCGAGTTGCGGCCCATAGATGGTGACCAGTTCTTCCGCAAAGGACAGGTCGCCGGCTCCCAGGTCCAAGACGGACGCGGGGGCGTGATGGGTCAGTAGGTCGAAAGGATTGGGGTGGTGACGGATAAACGTGTCGACGGCGTCTGCCGTGATCGTCGGCGGCACCCATTTCGTTGTCGGCATCGATCGCACGCCAAAGTAGAGGCAAAGGGCGCGCAGGGCTTTGGTGGGTGGAAGTCCCGTCAGCTGCTTGAGCGTGTCCGCACCGGAGACGCGGTTCGCTGGTGCCTGCTCCGGTGGCAGCGCGTCGATCAGACTGTATTTGATTTCATTCGGAACGGGGGAGGTTTTGATGGCGTTGGTCAGTGCTTTGAGAGTCGTCGGCCAGTGAGACGAATGGACAAGGAGCCGTGAGGCATCCCAGGCGGCTGCGTCCTGGGATCGTACGGACGTGACCTGTTTCCGAAATGCAGCCAGGTTGTCAGGGGCGACATACATGAATCGATCAGCGGTTTACGGATGTCGGGTGTGGCGTGGAGACGAACGATGTATTCTCCGCGTCGGCAGAGTATCGGTCCTGCCGGGAAGGAGTCAAGAGAGCTCCTTGCGGCCACATGGTTCGTATGTTAGGTAGACGATATGGAGACATGCAATACACATTCGAGTCGAAAGGTTCGTCCGGTGACGAGGCGGTTGCTGGCGTTGCTCGGTCTTGTCCTGGTGATGTTCGGCTGCCAGGCCAAAGATCGCGCATCGATTGTCACGCATCAGGTGTGGGACGAATGGGCCGTAGGGCAGGTGCTGGATGCCAGGACCGGCTTGCCGGTGCCGAAGCAGGCGTGGTTGGAGGGGCTGGCCAGGTACGATGTGGTCTATATGGGAGAAGAACATCACAATCGATTTCACATTGAGGCCACGCTGACGGTACTTCGATCGCTTGTGGGTCAGGGGCGTCGGCCTTGGCTCGCGATGGAAATGTTCGGATGGGAGGGTCAACCGGCTCTCGATCAGTATGTCAGCTCGAATGAAGGGGATCGTGCGGATTTCCTGGAACGAGTCGCATGGAAGCACAATTGGGGCGGGGCCTTCGATGACTACGAACCATTGGCGCAGTTTGCTCGCGATCAACATCTTCCACTTCTGGCCATGAATCCCCCCAAGAGCTTGATTCGGCAGGTGGTCAAGCAAGGGTTGGTCCAGGTCAAGAAACAGCCAGAGTGGCGTCAATGGGGCATGGAGGGAGAGGCCATCGTAGATGCGCCGGCCTACCGATCTCGGATTTTGTCTCAACTCCAGGATTGCCATGGTGGTGGGGCTCCCGAAGACTATCAGACCATGTATGAAGCTTCCATGGTGAGAGACGAGGGGATGGCTAAGACGCTGGCCGCGGCGGTCAAGCGCCTACGTGCTAAAGCCGGTTCCGAGCAGGGGCCGCTCTTGAGCTATACCGGGGGAGGGCATGTGCAATATCGATTGCCGGTACCGGATCGCGTGGCTCGACGGGTCCCTGATGGGCTCAGACAGGTGACCGTTTACCTTGCCACGTTCGAGAGGGAACGAGCCGCAGACCTTTCGCAAGCCATGCAGGACGGGATCGCAGACTATGTGTGGCTGACACCTCAGGGAGCTCAAGGGCCTCCTCGACGCTGCCGATAAGATTACTCAGCGGTTGATGTGAACGCGCTGCCCGGCCTCGATTCTGCGCCAGGCTCCCCCCGCCTGCGGGATAGCTGTCTGAGAAGGCCCGGCGTACACTCAGGCCTCGTTGGCAGGTGGACGTCAAGGGTGGTGATTCTATGACGCTGCGGCGATCACTCGCTAGTCTGCAAGGACGATTCGGCGGCACTAATCATTTCACAGGTGGCACGATGAGGGGAAAAATTGCATGTTCGGCGGATCGTCTCAGTTTGTTGGAGGCGGCGATGATTAGCTCGGTGGTGGAGCCCAACGCCTTTCAAATTGGGAAGCAATACCAGTCGGAACGCCGTGTGCAGATGACGGATGCCTCGGATACGGAGCTGACGTCGTCGGTGATGGGAAATTCAGGTTTGTATGAGCAGACCATTCGCCTCCTTGATGGGCACCTGGAGGCCAAGTGCTCCTGTACGTTATCCGAGAAGCCTATCTGTCGGCATGGTGTGGCGGCGCTGCTCGAGTATCAGCGCTGGTCGAAGGCGCGAATCGTCCCCAAGCCCAGAGTCGTTCTTCCCCGCTTGGAGGCAGACAGACCGGCGAGCAAAGCGGTGTCATCCGGGGATGTGAAGTTGAGCGAGTTGAATGAATTTACGGAGTGGATGCAGCGAGTGGTTCAGGCGATCCAGGCCGGGCACCCCGTTCCAGAACAACCGCATGTCGGACCGGGTCTCGTGTCTACTTGGACCCAAATGATCCAACAGATGGACGAACGCAGGCGCGAGAGTGAAGTCGCGCAAGTCGAGCTTGATGCGGACATTCGCAATCGAGAAACGGTCGTGGCCCGCCTCACCCAAGATCTGGATGCTTCTGTAAAAGAATCAAAGTCTTTGCAGGTGATTTGCCGAGACCTTCAGCGGGAGGTTGAGGCGCACAAGGCTGCGGTCGCGACCACGACCGATCTTGCTCGACAGGTCGAGCAGTTCGAAGGCGAGGTCAAGGCGATTGCCGGTCTTTTGATTGAAAAGGGCCGCCGATTGGAAGGGCTTTCTGATACGTGCCGAGACGTGTCTTCGATGCTCAAGTCCCTTGGGAAGGTCTGAACAGTCGCCCGGTGGCGAAGAAGCCATCGCTCTCGCCTCTTTCCCAGGGTTCTTCTTTCTTACACCCCCTTGCGTCACCCACGGTCTCTTCAGTACAATGCGGCCCTCTTTGGGGATTCCTTGACTACAAGGGGGAGATTATGAACAAGCTGATCGTAGGAGTGATGGGCGGAATCGTGGCGCTTCAGGCCACCAATGCGTTGGCCAATGTCAGTGAAGGTCCGCCGGACTACAGTGGGATTACAGGTCTGTATTATACCTTGATCGCGTTGATTTTGGGGTTTGGGGTCTGGGACACCTTCTTTAAGAAGAGCTAACCCGCTTTTCAAACATAGTGGCGTGAAATGTTCCTTTGCTCGGTGCGGCGGAGAGGATGTTTCACGCCTTTCTCTTTTTCTCCGAAGAGTCGGTCGTGGTGTTTTTCAGAATGGGGAGCAGACTTCGTAGCACATTGTCTACCACGATACGGTACCCTTCTCCGGTCGGATGGATGCCATCGGCTTGATTGAGCGTTTTCTCCCCTCCGACTCCCTCCAAAAGAAACGGAATCAATGGAAGCGCATGGAGCTTGGCAAGCTCTCGATACATCGCTTCGAATCGGGTCGTATACTCTTCGCCATAGTTAGGGGGAAGCTTCATCCCCGCCAAGACTACTTGTGCGCCGGCGTCCTTCAGTTGTCTGATGATCGCATCGAGATGTGAGCGAGTTTCAGGCACGCTCAGGCCGCGCAGTCCGTCATTTCCACCCAACTCAAGAATCACCACACGAGGTTTACCGGCAAGGACCCAGGACACACGCCGGAGTCCTCCTGCGGACGTGTCCCCGCTCACCCCTGCATTGAGCACCTGATAGTGGTAGCCTAAGGTATCGAGTTGTTTCTGCAGTTGGGCGGGATATGACTGCTCCGGAGAGACTCCAAGGCCGGCGGTCAGACTGTTTCCAAATGCGATGATTCGAGGTCGATCTTCCGGCGAAGGAGCCGGCGTTGCCGGGTTTGTCCCATGGAGGGGCGTGTGTTCAGGGGATGATTCAGCCGTGGATTCGAGGCTGCTCGGCGACGAGGGGACGGTGGAAGGAGGGGATTGGTCGCAACCCGATAGTCCGATGAGGAGTAGTCCGGTAAGGCACACAGCGCCTAGATGCGTGATACGATGGAAGAGCTCCGAGTAGGTCGTCATCGCTACAGTATAATATGAAAATGGTTTGGAACGAGCTCAGCGAGGAATTATCCAAGCAATGATTGCCACTCAACATGTAACGATGCGACTGGACGCCGGCGGCCAGACAGTGACCATTCTTGAAGATGTCACATTGGATATTCCGGAGAAGCAAACGGTTGCGATTGTCGGGCCCTCCGGGAGCGGAAAGTCCACGCTGCTCGGACTTATCGCGGGACTCGACCGTCCGACATCCGGTACCATTTGGCTCAACGGTGTCGAGATTACGGAACTCGGCGAAAAGGCAATGGCGCGTCTGCGCCTGGCGAACGTCGGGTATATCTTTCAATCGTTCCATCTCATTCCCACGCTGACGGCTCTGGAAAACGTATCGATACCGCTGGAACTCGCGAGCGACTCTCATGCTCGGACTCGGGCGGGAGAATTGTTGCGAGCTGTCGGGCTAGGACATCGGGTTTCGCACTATCCGGTCCAGCTCTCCGGGGGAGAACAACAGCGGGTCGCGGTCGCGCGCGCGTTTGCTTGTCGGCCACCGATTCTCTTGGCCGACGAACCGACGGGCAATTTAGACTCCAGTACGGGGCAGCAGGTCATCGAACTGATTATGGCGTTACACCGAGATGCCGGGACGACCCTGGTCTTGGTCACTCACGATCCACACTTGGCTGCCTCTATGGAGCGTGTGATCACGCTCCGGGACGGCCGGGTGGCGTCCGACCAGCTGGCGTCACTCCAGCATAGGATTCCTGACCATCAGCTATGATTCCCTTCTGGCTCATCATGGCTTGGCGTGAACTGCGCTCTGCCTGGCGGCATTTTGTGTACTTTCTCGGCTGTATCGCCCTCGGGGTCGGGGCTGTGGTCGGAGTGTCACTTTTTTCTGCCAACGTCGAGCGCGCGGTCTTGAAAGAAGCGCGCGGGTTGCTGGGGGGAGACCTTGAAATTCGTCTCTCCAGACCCATGGGGGGTCCAGGCTCGGCCGTGCTTCGGAGTCTCGCGGAGCGTGGGATTCTTGCCACACGTGTGAGTGAGTTGGTCGCGATGGTGGCGCGGGTCGACCGGGCTCACGGTTCGGTGAATGTCACGCAGCTGGTCGAGTTGAAAGCGGTCCAGTCCGGATATCCCCTGTATGGAACTGTGAGAGTCGAGCCCGATCGTCCTCTGCTGGAGCTGCTGCACCTTTCCGGAACCAACTGTCGAGAGGCCTGCCATGGGGCCGTGGTTCAGGAGAGTCTTCTGATTCGGCTGGGATTGGGCCTGGGCGACGCGATCAAGATAGGGCAGGCGTCGTACCGGATTACCGGAATCATCCACACCGAGCCGGACCGAATGGCCAATATGTTCAGTTTGGGCCCGCGGGTGCTGATTTCCCAAGAAGGACTCGTGGCAGCCGATCTCGTCAAACCAGGCAGTCGCTTACGTGAACGGTATCTGTTGAAGTTGCCGGATTCCATCCCCCTATCGCCGCTGCTCCATGAGCTTCGTGGACGTCTTGCTGAAGAGTCCCCGCGTCTGTCTTCCTATCGCGATGCTCAGCCGCAGCTCAAGCAGTTTCTCGACCAACTGGCTCGGTACATGGGGCTCGTTGGCTTGACCGCGCTGTTTGTCGGCGGGATTGGAGTGGCCTTATCGATTCAGGCGTTCATTCGCGAAAAACTCCAATCGATTGCGATTCTTAAAACGGTGGGCGCGGACACGAGGTCCATTATCTTGTCCTATTTGGGGCAAGCCGTCGGATTGGGGATAGTGGGCAGCGGAGTGGGGATTGGTATCGGGCTCGTGTTGCAGACGTTCCTTCCGCAGGCGCTGTCTACATTGCTCGCGACCGATCTCCTGCAGCAAGTCGAGTTTTCATCCGTCCTCTCGTGGACGGCATTGCTCCCACTCGCGAAGGGACTGGGGTTGGGCATATTGACCACACTCCTGTTTAGTCTGTGGCCCTTGTTGACGATTCGAGACATCAAACCGGCGGCCATCTTCAGGCGGGACGTGGAAGGTGACACCCAGCCTATGTTGCGCGGGAAGACAGCGGCGTGGGAACGTGCGGTTCGGCTGGTCACGGCAGATCCAGTGCGTGCCGCGACGATGGTCGGCATCGGACTCGGATTGGCCGGGCTCTCTGTGTGGCAGGCACGGTCTCTGACGATCGGCGGCCTCTTCATCGGCGGTCTTCTGGTTGCCGTGGTGGCCCTCACCCTCGCAGCCAAAGGGCTGCTGCTCGGAATCCGTGCACTCCCCAGCCCGCGTGCGCTTTCTCTGCGGCAGGCACTCGGCAACATCCAGCGCCCGGGGGGACAAACCCTTGGGGTGATGGTATCCATCGGGGTCGGCGTGATGGTGATTCTTGCGATTGCGTTGCTGGAGCAGGCGTTAGTGCGTCAAGTGGGGGAGAACCGACCGGCCGATTCGCCGACCTTCTTTTTTGTCGACATCCAGCCTGATCAAGCTAAGGAGTTTTCCGCGCTGGTTCATCGACACACCGGCGATGTTGCTCCCGAGCTGACTCCGCTGGTGCGGTCTCGGCTGCATGCGATCAACGGCCGGGCGGTTACGGTCGAACGCGAGTCCGACCAGGAAGACCCGCCCGATGAGTCGCGGGCGGAGAAGCGAAAAAACTGGTATGTAAATCGTGAGTATGTGCTGACTTTTCTCGACCAGCTTCCTAAGGACAATACGATCGTCAAAGGCGCTTGGTGGAAGCCAGGGCAGGTAGTGACGCGACCGCAGGTGTCCATCGAAGAGGAAGCGGCAAAGGGTCTTGGCGTCGACGTCGGAACCATCTTGGACCTCAATATCCAGGGGACTATCTTGCAAGCCGAGGTGAGCAGCATTAGAAAGGTCGAGTGGGGGAATTTCTCGACCAACTTCTACATGATTTTTTCACCAGGCTCCCTCGACGGTGCCCCTATGACCTATGTCGCGACGGTTCGAGCGTCTCCTCAGGATGAAGAGGCGCTCCAATCAGCCGTGGTGGCTATCTTCCCCAATGTGACCGCCATCAATATCGGCGAGGTGCTGAGTAGTTTTGCGCGGGTGCTCGATCGCCTGTCTCTGGCCATTCGGGCAGTGGCTCTGTTTTGTCTGTTGGCTGGGGCGTTGGTCATGGCGGCAGCTCTGGCAGCCACGCGGTATCGTCGGCTGTATGAGGCCGTGATTCTGAAAGCGCTCGGTGCGACGCGTGCGCTGATCGCCCGGTCGTTTGCAGCGGAATATGCCTTGCTGGGGTGCGTGGCGGGAGTGATCGGCGTTGTGCTGGCCAGCGTCTTCTCGTGGGCGATTTTGCGCTATGTCTTGGAGCTGCCCTGGTCGTTGGAGCCGTCGCTGCTTGGGATCGGACTCGGGTGTACCGTCCTGCTGACTCTGCTCGTGGGTTTCCTCAGTACCTACCGCCTTCTCGGGCAGCCGCCGCTGACGGTGCTCCGACACGAGTGACGGCGGTCGGGATGACGGCTGCCGTTCTTGTCAGGGAGCCGCCTGCGCCAGCGCTGCGCGAATGGCGTCGCGGTCGCGTCCACGAAAGCGGACGGCGATATGCAACTGTTCGAGGTACTGCTCCAGAGTCCTTCCGCCAAGGTCGATGTTGCGAGAGGTGAAGAACTCTCTGACGTCCCGCTCCAATTCGGGAGTTGAAAGGCCGGTGATGCCCCCGCACATTCGACGCAGACCACTCTTGGGAAACAGCCGGTCCATTCGCTCCCAGTTGGTTTTCACAAACTCCCAGGCTTGTTCCCGGATATAGACATTGTGCAGCAAACTGCTGACGAGGAACGGTGCATCTTGGGTGCGGATCTCGTCGGTCAGGGTTTTTGCCAGGGTGCGTTCGAGCAGCTCGGGTATCCGAAAGGCCGCGAGGGAAAAGAGATAGCGGCGTTCTTCCTGCGGGGTCGAAGCCTTGTGGAAACGGTCGAGGAATTCTTCATAGCGAGCCTGATTCCCCGTGAAGGCGAGAATGGAGACGAGTGCCGGAATGACATTGGGATCAAGAGCTGGTGTCCGCTGATCCGCAGTGGTGTAGGCGTCGATGGTTTGGGTTTGGATGTCCTGGTCGCGGCCCAACGTGCCCAGGGCGCGTATGACGTCGCCACGCAATTCCTTCACCAGCTCGCGCTCATCGGCACGTGGCGTCCATCCCAGATTTCGGAAGGTCGGAGTAAGGCGATCGCGCACGACGGCAGCCAACAGCGGTCGATCTTCTTCGGTGAGCAGATGATTGATAGTGGAAAAGGAGCCCAGTATCACGGCCCAGACATGGGGATCTTGCTCCCCACGGAAATGCTGGGTCAAGCTGAGATAGTCCGCGGGTGGTATCATGCCGGCGATCGTGGCGGCCCAGGTGTCATTGAGGAGATTGAATCGTTCGACGGGAGCCAGTCTATGTAGGCCGGTCTGTTGCAGGCCGGAGAGGAGATCCGCGGTATAGCGAACACGGTAGAACCCGTGCCCACCTTCATTAGCCAGTACCGATGTCCAATCTTTAGGCAACGGGATGCGGCTTGCTCGATCACTGAGTAACACGCGTCGGGTTTCCTCGCCCCTCGTGGTATTGATGCGCAACTGAATCGGAACTTGCCAGAGTGGTGTAGGCTCTCCTGGCGATGTCGCCGAGGAGTCCTCGCCATAGGTGAAGCGGCGTTGCGTGACCGTGAGGGTGGAGGGTGAATCAATGGCAAGCGAGAGCAACGGGTAGCCTGGAGAGAAGATCCATTCGTTCATGAGTGCAGGGACATCTTGCTGTGAGGCATGCGCGAGGGAGACCCACAGATCCGTCGTCTCTGCGTTCCCATACGCATGAGCGGTGAGATAATGGCGGACGCCGTCTCTGAACACCGTCGGGCCGATATGCTGTTCCAGCATGCGCAAGACGGAGGCACCCTTCTCATAGGTCAGGACGTCGAACATGGCTTCGGCTTCCTTCGGCGCGCGCACCGGGAACTCAATTGGTCTCGTGCTCCGCAGACCATCGACCGAGAGGGCGGCGGCGCGAGATACGCCAAAGGCCGTCCAGCGCTCCCATTCCGGTTTCCAGGCATCGACGACCAGCATTTCCATGAATGTGGCGAAGGCTTCATTGAGCCAAAGCCCATTCCACCAGGCCATCGTCACGAGGTCGCCGAACCACATATGAGCATTCTCGTGGGCGACGACGTCGGCGATTCGTCCCTGCTCCGCATGCGTGGCCGTGCGCTGGTCGAGCAGTAAGGCCGTTTCACGGAAGGTAATCGCCCCCAGGTTTTCCATTGCTCCGGAGGCAAAATCGGGAATGGCGATCAAATCTAATTTGTCGCCTGGATAGGGGATGCCGTAGTAGTCGGCGAGGAAATTCAGTGAGTAGACGGCGATCTCGTGTCCGAAGGGGGTCAGGTGTTGTTTCCCGGGCACCGACCAGAGACGGACCGGGGTCTGCTGGGCCATGATCGGCGCCGTGGCTTCGAGGTTTCCGACGATGAAGGCCGCGAGATACGTGGACATCTTCATGGTTTCCGCAAAGCGCAGCACTCGTTTGCCGCCTTCCTGCCGATCATCCACGATCCGGGTATTCGAGATGGCCGTAAGCGTTGGATCGATCACCAGGGTGACGGCGAAGACCGCTTTGAATTGGGGCTCATCCCAGCAAGGAAACGCGCGGCGGGCGTCGGTAGCTTCAAATTGAGTCGCGGCTAGGTTGTGTGCGACTCCGTGCTCGTCCTTGTAGCTACTGCGATAGAAGCCGCGCAATTTATCATTCAAGGTCCCGCGAAACGCGAGGCTCAATTTCCATTCTCCGGGTTGAATGACCGAGGGGAAGGTGATACGGCATCGTTGCTGTTCTTCGTCCATCTCCACGGTTCCGGTGCGAGGTGAACGTTCTTCGCCGGACAATGTCGCGGCCGAGACGGTCAAGTCGGTGGCGTTCAGTAGGACCTCAGTGGTCGGTTCGGTCACCGCCAGCGTGATGACCTCGTGGCCCGTGAACGAGTGCGACTGAAGATCGGGCTCGATTCGCAAGTCGTAATGAGACGGGATGACGTGGCGTGGGAGTCGGTAGGGATCGTGGGTGGTCATAGATGAAGTCATGGTGTTGTTCTTAGGGTGTTGGTGGTTCTGAGGTTGAGTCGAGCGGCTCCAGGCCGCAGGTGCGAAGACAAGCGCCGCGGTGCCGTGCCAGGCGCCCAACCATATCACCGTGTTGGTGAAGATACGTGCGGCAAGCAGCGCCGTCTGCCGGCGTGTCACCGGAGGGTCGGTCTGCTCCCCCCTCATGACTCCGCTGCAAGTGTAATGTCGACCCCCTGTGCATGGCCGACGATCAGGATGCTGGTCCGTCCGATGAACAGCCCGGTTTCAACAATACCAGGAATCTGGTTGAGTTCAATTTCGAGTGTGGCCGGGTCTTCGATCGGTGGCATATGCAGATCGAGGATCACGTGGCCGGCCTCGGTTTGGAACACGGTCCCGTTACGCTCGCGCAGAACGGCCTTGCCTCCTGATGCCTGTTCGATATGTCGTGCGGTGCTCCCCCATCCGAACGGCACGACTTCGATCGGTAACGGGAAACTGCCGCCAAGTGCCGGTGCGAGTTTCGTGTGGTCGACCATCACAATAAAGCGTTGGGCGGCTGCGGCGACAATTTTTTCTTTGAGCAGAGCCCCTCCGCCGCCTTTCACGAGATTCAGTGCGGGATCGACTTGGTCGGCTCCGTCGATGGCTAGATCGATCGTCCAGGCATGATCGGATTCGATAAGGGGAATCCCGGATTGCCTTGCCAGAGCGGCGGTGTCGTGAGATGTCGGCACGGCTCTGATCTTCAACCCCTCTCGAACTCGTTCCCCGAGGGCGATAATCAGATGCTTCGACGTGGTGCCGGTCCCAAGTCCGACGACCATGCCGTCACGCACATATTCAGTGGCTTTCAGTGCTGCCTGCAGTTTTTCGGAGTCGAGATCGGATGAAGGGGTCATGATGATACGGAGGAGGTGAGTTGTGCCGCCATGGAGGCGGCGCCGAGCAGCGCAGTTTTGTCGTTCATCACCAGCTTCACTGGAATCTGACTCATGATCCGTTTGTAGCGGCCCTTATTCGTGAAGCCGCGCATAAATGAGCCGTCTTGTAGTTTCTTCAACAGCTTTGGGGCAATCCCTCCGGCGACGTAGACCCCGTCCAGGGAGAGAGCTTTGAGTGCCAGGTTCCCGGCTTCTGCCCCATAAATCGACGCAAACAAATCCAGCGCCTGTACGGCGATCTCGGCCTGCCCCTTGAGGCCGGCCTCGGCGATTTCCGCCGCAGGATTTCCAGCCTTGATCTTTTCCGCCAGCCAGGTCGGCTCGTTCTTCTTCGTATCGCGGAGATATTCGTAGATGGCATGGAGGCCGGGCCCGGAGACGATGCGTTCGTAACTGACATGGAGATAGCTGCCGCGCAGATGACGAAGCAGGTCGATTTCGCTGTCGCTGTTGGGGGCGAAATCCGTATGACCGCCCTCCGATGGCATGGGGCGATACCGTGATCCATCCCAGTAGAGAATGCATTCACCGAGGCCGGTGCCGGCGGCGATCAGGGCCAGGGCCTGTTTTTTCTTGGGTGGAGTGCCGGCATTCAGCACCACGATCTCATCCGCATGCAGGAGGAGGAGGCCATGGGCTGTGGCTTCGAGATCGTTCAAGAGACGCACGTGGGGGATGGCGAATCGTTCTGCGAGGGCGGTTCCCTCAATGACCCAGGGAAGATTGGTGGTGCGGCAGCGGTTGTCGATTACCGGTCCAGCCACGCCGAAACAGGCCGCGGTTAATTGAATGGGCTCGGGGGGCGACTCTGGTGTGCTCGTATCCGTGTCTGCAGTCGCTTCGGCAGGCGCATCGTCAAGAGTCTCTTCGTCGGGCGGCTTGGGCAGCGGTGCGCTGAGAAATTCCTCGACGATTTCTTCGAGGGTCTTATAGTCCGCACTGTGAAAACTATCCTCTCGGACCGGTTCGACTCGCTCGGTGGTCCAGTCGAAGAGGGCCAGGTTTGTTTTTGTGCCTCCAATATCGCCTGCCAGGATCATGGTTCCTCTCGCGATGACAAGTCGTGTGCGGCCAAAGTCAACTCGGACGCCGTGGCGCGGTCAAGATACCACACCATTCGCCCCGTCTCAGGCTGCACGAGGGCAGCGGGGTAGGTGCTGGGATCGCCGGGGCGCCGCTCAAGAACGTTTCGTACCACCGTGGCTTTGTTGAGTCCGGTGACGAGGAACAGTATCACACTTGCGTGATTGAGCACACCTAGGGTGAGGGTTATGCGTGCTCGCGTGCCTTGTGGAGAACGGCTGGGGACCACCCAGCGAGCGTGTTCGGTCAGGGACGCCGTGCCTGGGAATAGGGATGCGGTATGGCCATCGTCACCCATGCCTAAGAGGATGAGGTCCAGCACCGGCCATTGGCCTGGCGCAACCGCAGTGAGGCGGCGAAGGCCGTCTTCATACTGAGCCGCGGCGGTTTCAGGCGAGTCTTCGCCGCGTATCCTGTGAATCTGTGTGGATGGGATGTGTAGTGGGACAAACAACATCGCGTCGGCCATGGCGAAATTGCTGTCGGCATGGGTCGGCGGCACAGAGCGTTCATCACCAAAGAGGAAGTGCACCTTGTTCCAGTCTAGCTGTCCTGCGTATTCCGGGCTCGTTAAGGTCGCATAGAGAGCCTTTGGAGTGGAGCCTCCCGAGAGCGCGACGAGGAAACGGTTCCGATCGGCGATCGCTTGCCGACCCACGTGCAGAAAGAGGCCTGCGGCCGCTCGGGTCAGCTCCTGGGCATCGGAGAAGATGTGAAGTTCAGGAGGGCGCGGCATGTCAATGGCGGGGGCGACGTTTAGGTGTAAGCCGTTTTGTTGCCGGGGGTTTGCGGCGACTGGTCTTGGTCGGTGTGAGCAGCGCCACGAGGCTTCGAATCGTGCGCACAGGATTGGGTCCGAGGGCGATACGGACCGCCGGGCGTTGGTGCGTATGAAGCGATTGAAGATCGCCGATGGCCTGTGCCTGGGCCAGGGTGCCGAACGTATAGGACTGTTCAGGGACTGGAATATCTGGTTTCATGCTGTCCACGAATTCGAGAAACAGGCCGCTGTTCGGACCACCTTTATGAAGTTGTCCGGTGGAATGTAGGTAGCGGGGCCCATACCCTGCCGTGGTGGCGATGTGATATCGCAGCATCACCGCCTTGCGCAGCGCTCGTAGTGCGGTGTCCCACTGAGGGGTGGGAGTGGTGTATGCCAGAATGGCCAGGTATCGATTCGGCTCGGCCTGTTCGAGCAATTGAGTGAGCGCCTGTTTGGGCGTCACTGTCGGCAGAGAGGGCACGCGTCCCTGCGTGGCCACATCTTGTAAGACGCGCGCGGTGTTGTCCTTGCTTTCCTGCACGTTCGGTTGATCGAACGGATGGATGCCGAGCACATGGCCCGCAACCGCGGTTGCGAACTCCCAGCGGAAAAATTCCCCGCCCAAATCATACCGATCCATCAGGTTCAATCGAAACACGGGATGCCCGGCCCGTTGCAGGGCGATGACGGTTCGGTCCAAGGAGGCATTTCGATCGCCCTTGAGTCGGAGGCAGACGAAAACCCGATCGGTTCCATAGGCGCCCGGTGCGGCAAGAGGTTCTCCAGCCACGGGGACGATGCCGGTCCCTTCCTTTCCGGTGCTTTCGGCGAGCAGTTGCTCCACCCAGAGTCCGAAGGAATTGAGCGCGGGCGAGGTAAGCAGGGTGACCTTGTCCCGGCCTGCTCGGACCATTGCGGCCATCATGCCTCCCAGAGCGGCTCCCGGATTGTCTTTGGGTGAGGTGGTGTGTCGACAGGCCTCGCGCATGGCGAGGGCTCGCCCGAGGAGTTTTCCCACGTCGAGTCCCAGCAAGGCGGCGGGAACCAGACCGAAATAGGAGAGCACGGAATACCGGCCACCGATGTCCGGCGGATTGGTGAATGTTCGCCAAAATCCGCGTTCCCGTGCGAGCTGCTCCAGTCCCGTGCCGGGATCGGTAATGGCGACAAACTGTGCTCCGCCTCGATTTCCCTTGGTGCGATGAACGAGCTCCCAGAAGTGGGCCAGCAGAGACATGACCTCAATGGTTCCGCCGGACTTGCTCGCGACAAGAAACAGCGTACGCGACGGTTGAATCATCTTGGTGACCTGGCTCACCCAACCCGGTACGGTGGAGTCCAATACCCAGAGTCGTGGTGCGCCCTTTGCCGAGCCGAAGGTACAGCGAAAAACCTCAGGGCCCAGGCTGCTGCCTCCCATTCCAAGGAGCACGACATCGGTCGTGTGGGCTTCGCGGACGGCCTGCGAAAAGGTTCGCAAGTCGGACAACCCGTCCTGCATGTGGTCGAGGACTGTCAACCAGCCTAGCCGGTTTTCTATTTCGGTCGGATTCGGTTTCCACAGCGTGTGGTCGCGTGTCCAGATGCGTTCAATGGCGTGGCTGCTGGCCAGGTCGTCAAACGTCCGGCTGATGGTCGGGTTGTCCAATATGTGAGATGGGGTAGGGCGGGTCGGCATAACACGCTCTCTTCCTTTGGTGGAGGAACGAATCGATGCAACTCGTAATTTTTGTGTATCTTAGGTTCGGGAGTAGGAAAAGGCAAATAATGACGAAAGGAGACGGCTTGCGTCGGCGCAGTTGACTCAGTGGGAGGTATGGATGAGGGTACATCCACCGGCAGGAGCAGGAGAGGGCAGGCTACTTAGGTCTCTTCTTCTTGGTTGCCCAAATCGGCCAGCACGAGGGAAACGGAGTTCTGTGACTCCAGCGCGCCGACAATGGTGACGGGAGTCCCAACTGAGACGTGATCGAACAACGCGGCAATCTGCGGGTTATCCAACTGAATGCTGCCGTAGGGTTGGTCCGTAATACCTTGCGCGATGCCGTGGAGTTGGATGAGGCCGGGCATGTGGCGGCTCTTAGGGATCAATCCTGCCTTCTGCGCTTCTTCGAAGCGGCGTCGGTCGTCGGCATTGGGATAGTCCAGAATGAGCGCGCGGAAGTAAGGGGTCTGCCCCGACCCGCGCTTGCGGTGAATACGATATTCACCTTCAGGGGTTGCGCCATCTCCGTAGTATTGTTTCGCGCGGATTCCTTTTGACCCCAATCGGATCGGATAGGTCAGTATTTTCCGGCCGTTCTTGTAGAGCGTTAAGACTCGGTCTGCCTTGCTGATCACAATGGCTTGCGTGCGATGGGTTCGGGTCGAGTCAATGGTTCGTTGCGCAGATTCCTTCCACGCCGCGATGAGGTCATCATCGGCATAGCGACCCAACTCATTGGTCAGCAAGGAGGTTTGCGTGAGCAGGATTTTCCCTGCGCGATCAGAGGCTCGAATTGCATATTCGAACTGTCCTTGCTCGAGGAAGAGCCGAGCCTGCTTCACGAGCAGCTCCGTTTCGAGTGGGTGTTCGCCGAGCACCACACGGCTGCCGATATCTCCGACCCGCGTGTTCAGAAGGCGCAGCCGTTGTTCGACTTTGGCTAGTTTTGCTTCGGCGGCGGTGCGTTGGGCTTGAAGGCGAGTATTAACGACGGCCACAAGCTGCGTTCCCTCCACCTGGAGGGTTTCCAAATCGGTCTCCAGCTCATTGTTTTCCCAAGGCCAGCGGACGATATTTTCTTCTGACTGGACTCTGGCCCGCAACGCAATCCATTGGCGGGAAAATTTTGAATAAGCCTCGGGTGTGAGGTCGGATGCTCGGAGCGTTACGAGGTCGCGGTCGATGCTCTCGATGTCTTCCACCAATTCATCCGGGACCGTTTCGACGCACCCGCCGAGGCTCATGGACAGGAGTCCTATGAAAGCCAGGCGGTTCACGGTACGAAGGATGATATGCGGTAGACGCTTCGTCATGGTCTCATTCTATCTTGCGGTCGGCTGGTCTCGCGAGTTCTTCTTGTCTTTCGCCACACTGATCTTGTTTGAGAGAATGGCGCATCGTCTGATCATCCGTTGAGATAAGTTCTTACGATGCGCTGTATTGGTACCACGTTCTCCCGACCTTGCCCTGGTTGTTGATGTCGATGCTCCTCGTGACAAGCCTGAAGCAAGACCCACAACCACGGCTTCCTCTAACGCAATGTAGGTGCCAGGAATTCAATATCGGCCAGGCGAGGCGTTTGTCTTTCCAGAACAAACAGTTATGTGACAATGCTGAGAGATGTGCGGGCCATCAGTCTGTGGCAGGTTTGTCGCGAACGGACAAGAGTGCCTCAAGCGGTTCTGGTTTGAGACTTGGTAACGGGTGGGTGAGCTGTTGATTTGGTTCCCCCAAATGTCCAGCAGGGCAGGGCTTGCGACCCTGGTTTGGGGCAGTGCTTGATTGACACCCTTTCGTGCCACCCCTATAATGCGGCCTCTTCTGTGAAAAATGATCTCTCGAGAAGGAGTGCGTAATGTCGTTCACTTTTAAGCAACCCTCGAATCTCAAGCGCAAGCGGGAACATGGATTTCGAAAGCGCATGAGCACCAAGAATGGCCGAAAAGTTATCGCTCGTCGCAGAGCCAAGGGCCGCGCTCGTCTCACCGTCTGATACTTTCCTGCCGTTGGGCTATCTGCATGTAGGCGAACATCCGGGTGGTGGATGGTACACCTGGGGTGAGTACTGTCGCTTGGCCTGGTCGTAGTAGAGGATGGGACAACCCACCGGCGTGACTCGCGGCCTCTGGTTGTTGAGGGGTAGCCGGGACTGGTAACCCACAGGCAGGTTGATCATGCCGGCAGTGCAAGGGGCTGTGCCGTTTTTCTTGAAGCGCAGCCGGGATATCCAGTTCGTCAAGAAAAATGGACGGCGGGTTTCAACAGGATTGTTCAATCTCCAAATTTGTCCCGGTGTGGCTGGGGAGCCGATGATGGGGATTGTGATTGGGCGACGGTTTGGGACCGCGGTGAGTCGGAATCGCGCAAAACGCCTCTTTCGGGAATTGGGTCGCTCGGTACGTCCGGCATTGGTTCCAGGTCACACATTTCTGGTGTTTCCGAAGCGAGAGTGTCTGAATTTGCCGTTTGTGGAGCTACGGAACGTATGGCGAGGCACATTGCAAAGGCAGCGATTAGCCCGTCTTGGGGAGCCCTCGCTCTGAGGCGGCTGTGCGTCGCGCTCTTGATGGCTTACCGAGCCTGTCTGTCCCCGTTGATCGGGCCTGCTTGTCGGTTTCATCCCACATGTTCCGTGTATGCTCAAGACGCCATTCAGCAGTATGGTGTTCTCAAGGGGCTGATGATGGCCGGGCTGCGCCTCCTGAAATGTCATCCCTTCCACCCCGGTGGGGTAGATCCGGTACGGTAACCCTCGTGGCAACTACTCTTCAGCTCCTATTCAGTACGTAAACTCCATGGAAAAACGCGTTATCGTCTTCCTTATCATCTCCCTTGCCGTGATCATCGGGTACGACTACCTGTTGAAGGGCATGGGGCTGTTGCCGCCTCCGGAGGCGGTGCAGGAGACCTCTGGTCTTAGTTCCGGCACCACGACTGGTACGCCTTCGCAATCAAAGGAGGATTCCCCGAATGCAGCAAGCACTGCCTCCATGCCTCCCTCGAGTGCTCCTGCTTCGTCCGTTTCTTCCGGCAACGGGATAGGGGCCGCAAGCGAGGAGCAGGTGATTGAGGTCAACACGGACCTGTTTCGTGCCAAATTCAGCAATCGCGGTGCCGTGATTACATCCTGGGAACTGAAGCGATACACTGTGTCTGTCGATCAGGGCGCGGCGCCCGTCCAGTTGGTGTATAGCGGTGGACGGTTCAAGGGACCGCTCAGTCTGGTGACCGGTGATCAAGCTCTCACCACCGACCTGGGATCTGCCCTCTATCACGTGACCCAAGACCTGTCTCAGCTGGATAGTGCGCATCCTGTCGGTCACCTAACCTTCCGGTACCATGACGCCCAGCGGAATGTCGACGTCGAAAAGGAGCTGACGTTTCACCATGGGTCCTACGTGGTGGACATTGCGGTTCGCACTCAGGGGTTGACGGCTCCGGTGGACGTCACGCTCGGCACCAATTTCGGAATCGTGGAATGGGGTGAAGGGTTCATTGGTCTTATGGGCTCGGCGTCGTCGGTCGACGACAAGGTATTGAAGGAAACGCCGGACGGCGAGGCGGAGCGTAAAGGCGACGTCACGTGGTCGGCCATTCAGGATAAGTATTTTTTAAGTGTGTTGATACCGCAGAAGGCCACGGCGGCCCTGGCGAAGAAGGAAGGGGACAAGTTGGTATCGGCCGGCGTCCGCTTTGCTGCGCCCGTCAACGGGTCTGCCCTGGCGATGCAGCTCTATGCCGGGCCCAAAGAGTATGACACGCTCAAGCGATTGAACGTCGGTTTGGAAGATACGATCGATTTCGGCTGGTTTGTGTTTGGCAGCTGGGGGTTGGTCAAGGCTGTGGCCAAGCCGATTTTCTACGTCCTGCGCTTCCTCCACGAATTTACGCACAATTATGGGATCACGATCATTCTCTTGACCATGCTGATCAAGGTGATGTTCGTGCCCCTTCAATACAAGAGCTACAAGTCCATGAAGCAGATGCAGGTCATCCAGCCGAAAGTGCTGGCGCTGCAGACGAAGCTCAAGGACGACCGTGAGCGCCTGAACAAGGAGCTGATCAAGCTGTACAAGGATCACCGAGTGAATCCGGTCGGTGGGTGCCTGCCGATGGTGCTGCAGATGCCGGTCTTCGTGGCGCTGTTTAATATTCTGTATATGACGATCGATCTTCGGCAGGCTCCATTCATGCTCTGGATTAGTGACCTGTCCGTGCAGGATCCCTACTACGTGTTGCCGATTCTTATGGGCGCCACGATGGTGATTCAGCAAAAGATCACTCCGACCACGATGGATCCGATGCAGGCGAAAATCATGTTGTTTTTGCCGGTGTTCATGACCTTTCTGTTCGTGAATTTCCCTTCCGGATTGGTGCTCTATTGGTTGACGAACAATACGCTTACGATTACGCAGCAATTCGTGACTGAGCGGCTGTTCGGGAAGAAGTGGCAAGTGGCTGCGGCGGCGGCCGACACCGCAGGGGCCGACGAGACGAAAGAACAGAAAAGCAACGGGAAGCGGCGAACCAGTTCGCCCGAATAACTCCACATCACTGGGTGCGTCATGCATGGCGCGCTGGATGATACGATTTGTGCCATCGCCACTCCTCCCGGTGAAGGGGGAATCGGGGTGCTCCGCATCAGCGGCCCACGAGCCCTCGACATCGCCTCTCAAGTGGTTCGTCTCCGGTCAGACAAATCCCTGCACGACCTTCGTACTCATTTGATGGCATTGGCTGATGTCTGCTCACCTCGGATGGCCCCTGGTGCTCTTCAGGGGACGGAATCGCGCTCGAATACGGTTCTTGATGAGGCGCTCGTGGTCGTGATGAAAGGGCCGCATTCTTACACGGGAGAGGATGTGGTCGAGGTACAGTGCCACGGCGGTCCGGTCATCCTGGATCAACTGTGTCGGGGGGTGATGTCAGCGGGCGCTAGGCTGGCCGAGCCGGGAGAATTCACCAAGCGCGCTTTTCTCAACGGCCGATTGGATCTCGCGCAAGCCGAGGCGGTGCTCGATACCATTCGTGCTAAGACCGCGCGCAGCCTGACGATTGCTCAATCCCAGCGGCGAGGCGAACTGTCCCGTGAGGTGGAGAGGACACGCTCAAGCCTGGTCGTGGCCCTGGCGCATACCGAGGCTGCGCTCGATTTTACCGAAGAAGACATTGCATTCGTGCGGCAGGACGAACTCCTGAGTCTCCTCGATGAGACCCTGAGTAAACTGCGACACTTGGTTCAGTCCGGTCAGGAGGGCAGAATTTGGAGAGAAGGCGCTGCGGTGGCGATTGTCGGACGGCCGAACGTCGGCAAGTCGAGTTTGATGAATGCCCTGTTGCGGAGCGACCGCGCCATTGTCACGCCGGTCCCCGGCACGACGCGAGACATGCTGGAAGAGGTCGTCAGTATCGAGGGCATCCCGGTACGATTGTTTGATACGGCCGGCATTCGCGTCACTGAAGACCCGGTAGAAGCCGAGGGTATTCGTCGGAGCCATCTCGCGTGGGCGGACGCGGACCTCGCACTGATTCTGTTGGACGGCTCGCAACCGTTGACGGACAGTGACCGTCTGCTGCTCCGTCGTGAGGAGGCCGCGCAGGCGGTGCTGGTCCTGAACAAGTGTGATCTGCCGATCGGCCTGTCGAGAGAAGAGGTTGGGCAAGTCTGTCCCGTCAATGCCGGCATCCATGATATTTCTGCGACAATGCAAATTGGGTTGGATGGATTGCGGACTGCGATTCGTAGCCGGTTGATGCCGAGCGCATTGGAGTCTCGTGAGGGCGTCCTCGTGACCAATCTCCGGCATGCCGATGCCTTCGAGCGTGCGTTGCAGGGGGTGGCGCAGGCCAGGCAGTCGGTTCAAGCCGGTCGGGCGGGAGAATTGGTGGCGATGGATCTTCGCATCGCTGCCGATGCCCTCGGTGAAATTACCGGGGCCATCACGACCGACGAGATTCTGGAACGCATTTTCGCTGAATTTTGCATCGGGAAATGAAAGGACTCGTGTCGTGAGTGAACAGTGCGACATCATCGTCGTGGGAGGTGGGCATGCTGGATGTGAAGCGGCCTTGGCCGCAGCTCGCATGGGAGCTCGCACGATCTTGCTCACGATGGATCCGGACAGGATCGCTCAGATGTCCTGTAATCCGGCCATCGGCGGTATTGCCAAGGGACATCTCGTCAAAGAAATCGATGCCCTGGGCGGGGAAATGGGACGGAATACAGATCAGGCCGGCATTCAATTCCGCATGATCAACACCAGTAAGGGGCCGGCGGTCCGTGCGTTACGCGCACAGTGCGACAAAAAGATCTATCGCGAAGTCATGCAGGGAACGCTTCGCGCACAGCCGGCACTGGAAATTAGGGGCGGGACTGTCGACCGTATTCTCAGTCAGGCTGGGGCCGTGACCGGTATCGTGACGGATGCTGGTACGCAGATTCAGGCGAAGGCGATTGTCCTCACGTCGGGAACCTTTCTCAAAGGGTTGATCCACATCGGTCTCAACCATTTCCCTGCCGGCCGTGCGGGGGAGTCTTCGGCGGAACACCTTTCTGATTGCATGCGTGATTTCGGCTTTGAGGTCGGTCGCTTGAAGACGGGAACTCCGCCTCGTCTTGATCGTGACTCTATTGATTTCTCAGTGATGGTGTTACAGCCAGGGGATGATCCTCCTCCGCCATTTTCTTACCGTACTACACGTGTTTCCCTGCCGCAGGTGCCCTGTCATCTTACGTATACGAATTCTCAAACGCATGATATTATTGCGAAAAATATTGATAGATCTCCGTTGTTCAGCGGGGTGATTGATTCTGTTGGCCCTCGCTATTGCCCATCGATCGAAGACAAGGTCGTCAGATTCGCCGACAAGGATCGGCATCAAATTTTTATCGAGCCGGAAGGGTTGGATTCCGACGAATTCTATCCGAACGGGATTTCAACCAGCCTACCTGTCGATGTGCAAGCGGCTATGCTAAAGACCATTCCAGGACTTGAGCGAGCCAGGATGTTGAAGCCTGGGTATGCGGTTGAGTATGACTATTTCCCCCCACGCCAACTTCACAGCTCATTGGAAACAAAATTAGTGGCCGGGCTCTACCATGCAGGACAAATCAACGGCACTTCCGGTTATGAAGAAGCTGGCGCTCAGGGCATCATGGCCGGAATTAACGCTGCCTTGAAGCTGCGTGGCGAGAAACCGCTCGTGCTGGACCGTTCGCAGGCGTATATTGGCGTGTTAATTGATGATTTAATCACAAAAGACGCCAGAGAACCCTACCGGATGTTCACCTCCCGTGCGGAATATCGTCTCTTGCTTCGCCATGACAATGCCGATCTTCGCCTGATGGATATCGGGCATCGGATCGGCTTGGTGCCTGATAAGGTCCACGAGAAGCTTGAAACGAAGCGATGTTCAATCGATAGCGAGGTCAGGCGCCTCAAGGAAACGAGGCCGAGGCTGACGCCTGATGTGCGGCGGCTTCTAGAAGAGGCTGAAATAGGCGCCGTGGCTCCGACACAGTCATTGGCTGAAATCCTCAGGCGCCAGGAGCTGACCTATGAAAAGATCGTGAGGGTGTTTGGGGGCTCTGATGTAGACGATCCTGATATTGCAGAAGCCATTCAAGTCGAAGTGAAGTACGAAGGATATATCAAGCGACAGCTCCAGCAGATTCAGCGATCTCAGAAATTGGAACATCGTTCCATCCCTGACCTGTTTGATTATGACGGAATCGCAGGGTTCTCAAGCGAAGTAAGGGAGAAGCTTAAGCGAGTGAAGCCAGCCTCAGTCGGGCAGGCGTCGCGTATTTCTGGCGTGACACCTGCCGCTATTTCTCTCCTCTTGGTTGCGATCGAGCGGTATAGGCGACAGCCGTCCGTCGGTTGATAGACCTCGTGATGACGATATGGATCGTCCAGCGTATTTGGTTTCGCTCTCAGAAGGAACTTACTTGACCGTTCGTGTTGTTTTCGCGTAATTGTTCCACGTGGAACAGGACAGGCGACAGCTCTCTGTATCTCTCCAAGCATTCGCGTCGGAACTCTCAATTTCGATTCAAGACTTCTCTGTACCATATTTTTGTAACTACTTCAGTGAGCTGAAAAAGTGGAATCGAGCAATCAATCTCACGGCCATCGACGATGACCATGGGATTCTAGTGAAGCATTTCATTGATTCCTTGGCCGGGCTTAAAGTTATTGATGTTATTGGCGAAACAGCGTTGTTGGATGTTGGGGCTGGGGCTGGGTTTCCAGCTCTTCCCCTTAAATTTGTACAGCCTGGTCTGTCGGTAGAGTTGCTTGAGCCAAGTGAAAAGAAGGGGGCGTTCCTGCGGTACGTAATAGGCTCGCTCGGTCTGCAAGGGGTGACGGTGGCAACGGCAAAATTGGAAGAGTACGCGAGGCGAGACAACGTTCAAGGGCGCTTTGATTTTATTGTCGTGAGAGCGTTCAAGGTGGATCAGCTGGGACTCGCACTTTCGACTCTTCTTAAGCCCGACGGGAAGGTTGTTCTGTACAGGGCGGAGAAGGTTGGGCGTGATTTTGAGCTTGCTGGCCTTGCTTTGGTTACCGAAGTCGAGTATGAGCTTCCTGCTCACTGCGGGCATCGAGTGCTATCTGTGTTTTCGAAAAGTTGACGGGGATAGACAATGTTCCACGTGGAACATTGATGCTGAAACATCTTGTTCGGGTGGATTGGGGAACTACATGGCTCGAATCATTGCTGTCGCAAATCAAAAGGGTGGAGTAGGAAAAACAACCACCTCTGTGAACCTTGCCGCAGCGTTGGCAATCGAGGGAGGATCGGTTCTCCTCGTCGATGTTGACCCCCAAGGAAACGCGACGAGTGGGCTTGGCATCGACGCCATGTCGCTCACGAAGACCATCTACAATGCGTTGATTGGTAAAGACAGTATTCAGTCTCTGACGATGCCGACCGGAGTCAATGGGTTGTCGATTGTCCCTGCCAATTCCCATCTCGCCGGTGCCGAGGTTGAGCTTGTGAACATGGAGGCCAGGGAGCAGCGTCTCAAGGAGGCTCTGGCCGAGGTAGCCGACCGATACGACACGATTTTGTTGGATTGTCCCCCAGCCCTTGGGTTGCTGACCATCAATGCGATGGTCGCCGCGCATGCAGTTCTTATCCCGGTGCAATGTGAGTACTATGCCATGGAGGGAATTGGGCGTTTGATGGAGAGCATCCAGCGGCTGCAGCAATCCCTCAATCCAGGGCTGGAAATAGAGGGCATTGTGCTCACGATGTTCGATGCGCGTAACTCGCTCGCTCGTCAAGTGGTCGAGCAGATCCGTGGGCACTTCGGAGAAAGCGTGTATCACACGATGATTCCGCGCAACGTGACGTTGGCTGAGGCTCCGAGCTATGGTCGCCCGGCGTTGTTGTACAACATGGCGTCAGCCGGTGCCCAAGCCTATCTTTCCCTAGCCAAGGAGTTTGTGGTCCATGGAGAAAAAAGCCCTCGGTAGAGGCCTCGATGCGCTGTTGCCGACCGGTCGAACATCGGCGGAGCCTGAGCGCGGAGACGTGCAGGAATTGCGGCTCGAAGCGATTGTTCCGAATCGCTTTCAGCCGCGGCAACAATTCTCTGAGGTCGAGTTGGCCGAGCTGACCGCTTCATTGAAGCAGAACGGGTTGCTCCAGCCGATTCTGGTGCGACGCAAGGGTGACGGCATCTATGAATTGATCGCCGGGGAACGTCGCTTGAGAGCGGCTAAGTTGGCTGGAATGCAGAAGATTCCAGCTCTCGTGCGAAATGTGTCCGATCAGGAATCGATGGTGCTGGCGTTGGTGGAGAACCTCCAGCGTGACGACCTGAATCCCATGGAGACCGCCCGAGCTTACCAACGTATGCTGAATGAGTTCGGGCTCACTCAGGAGGCGATCGCTCAGAAGGTGGCCTGTGACCGGTCGTCCGTGGCGAATCTGCTGCGATTGATGTCGCTGCCCTCCGAGGTGCAGCACATGATTGAGTCAGATCAGCTATCGACAGGACACGCAAAGGTCATTCTCGGATTGATGACGCCGGCTGCTCAAATCAGTTTGGCGGGACAGATTGTAGGCGGGCAACTTTCCGTTCGCGAAGCGGAGCGGTTAGTGCAGGAACATGCTGAAGCTAGAAAGCCGGGGAAACGTCCGGTTCGGGCGCCATTGCGTTCCGATCTCGAAGAGCGGTTGCAGAAACGATTGGGTACCAGGGTAGATGTTCAAAAGGGGCGGCGCGGCGGCAAGATCGTGATTCATTATTTTTCGCCGGAAGAATTGGATGGGCTGCTCGAACGTTTGCTCAATTGATTGCCGAGGAAATTTCAGGGCAGATTTTTCTCACTCGACCGGAGTAGAATGCCGTCGAAGTTTGTGAATCAAGCCGGACATTGTTCGGTCGTCGTGTGAATGTCATCCGGTCGGTTCGGCATATGTTGTCATTTGTTTGGAGGTGTCAGCGATGTGGATTAAGGACAAACAAGACGGGAAGCGTCAGCCAGGACAAGGCGAGGGAACTGAAATGGAAAATCTGGAATCCACGGCTCCGCGTGAGGGAAACGAAGAGATCAATGCCTTTGTCGGAAAAGGCGTGAGTTTTAAAGGCGTCATTTCCTATAACGGCACCGTGCGCATTGACGGCAACTTGGATGGAGAAATTCATACCGAGGGTGTGTTGCTGGTCGGTGAGGATGCGGTCCTAACGGCCAAAATCACGGCCGGCACCGTGGTGTGCAAGGGGAAGATCACCGGTGACATCAGTGCACGCGAGAAGGTGAAGTTGCGCGCTCCTGCCGTGGTAAATGCCGGCGTGAAGGCGCCGTTGCTGGCCATGGAAGAAGGGGTAGTCTTTAACGGTACGTTGGAGATGAGTCAGTCGGGGACGCGCGAGCCGCAGGGAACCACTCGCGGACAAGGCGTCAAGTTGGTCAACGGATAGATCGGTTGAACCATGAATTCGTTGGACAGAGGCTGGCTTGCCTTGTATGCAAGAGGTAGGCAGAGCGAGGTTCCATTCAGTCCACGCCTCGGCGGCAATGCGTCTGAGGTGTGTGAAGGAGGACGCTGATGTGGGGTGAGACCAAAAAGCAGCCTGTCGCGGAAGACGATAAGTTTACCTTTCTCGGCAAGGGCACCAGCTTTAAGGGCATTGTGACGTTTGATGGGACTGTCCGTATCGATGGTCGTGTCGAAGGCGAAGTGCATACGGGTGGGGCAGTCATTGTCGGAGAGAGTGCCCTGATCAAGGGCGTGATCGCCGCCGGGTCCGTCTCGATCAGCGGGCGCGTCAAGGGCTCGATCACCGCGCTGCAGAAGGTAGAGATTCAAAAGCCAGGGATCCTCATCGGGGACATTCAGAGTCCGGTGATCACGATTGAGGAAGGCGCGCACTTTCACGGCATGAGCAACATGGGGGCCGAGAAGTGGACGGAAGACGACTCGTCGGAATTCCCCTCGCCGCAGGATCCCGGAGTGCGTGATCTTGTCGCCCATCGCGGCAAAGTCAAAACTCAAGAGCCCTAGTTACCGGCACGTTGTTTCTCCGGTACCATCTATGACACGTCAGACCGTCCTACTAGGTATGAGCGGCGGAGTGGATAGCTCCGTCGCCGCAGCTCTGCTCGTGCGACAAGGATACGATGTCCATGGCGTCACGCTCCAGGTGTGGGAGCATGAGGATGACCAGGTGGCCGTCTCCAAGCGCTGGGAGGAGCGGGGGTGTTGCAAGATCGGCATCGCCAAGTATGTGGCTCAGCGTCTAAGTATTAATTATGAGGTTGTTGACCGTAGGGAAGTATTTCAGCAGGGCGTAATCGACGATTTCGTCGCCGGGTATGCGTCCGGTACCACGCCCAACCCTTGTGTGCGGTGCAATGAGCGAGTGAAATTGCGCTCCCTCTATGCCCTGGCGCAAGAACGCGGGATGGACTATGTGGCGACAGGCCACTACGCTCGCGTGCAGCAAGAGGACGGACAATGGTCGATGCATCGGGCGCTCGACACGCGCAAAGACCAGAGCTATTTTCTCTACCGAGTCAATGCCGCCTGGTTGCCGCGACTGCTGTTCCCTGTGGGACATATGCAGAAGCGCGACGTCTGGCGAGAGGCCGAAGGGCTCGGGTTGCCCGTGGAGGAACTCAAGGAGAGCCAGGAGATTTGTTTTGTGAGCCATGGGGATTATCGAACGTTCCTCGAGCAGGAACGACCCGAAGTCAAGAAGCCCGGATCTTTTGTGGGCGTCGATGGTGAGGTCCTCGGGCAGCACGAGGGCATTGCCTTTTACACGCCGGGGCAACGCCGCGGCTTGGGCATTGCCGTGGGGCAACGGTTGTATGTTCAGAAGGTGGTTCCCGAGTCCGGCCAGGTGGTGTTGTGCGCGGAAGATCAACTGGTACAATCAGATTGTCAGGTCGACGACCTCAGTCTCTTCGATGGTGCGCTCGGTCGGCAACCGATTGAGGCGGACGTGAAGATTCGCTACGCCACGCCGCCCTGCCCTGCGACTATTCTGCCATCTGGGAGCGGGGCGCTTCACGTTCGATTCCATCAGCCGCAACGAGCGTTGAGTCCCGGTCAGTCCGCCGTGTTTTATGCCGGCGACCGCGTGCTCGGCGGTGGGATCATTCAGCGGTCCTAGCTCGCGATCATTCTGTCGGTCCTACTCTTTCAGCGACTCATTTCAGAGGATCGGCTGCGCCGACGCCGATCGGATGTCGAGACTCACCAGGGGCGGCCGTCATGCGCATAGCGATGCCGTTTCTGAGTTCATTCCGCGCATGTCTTCTTGACAGTACCCGCTTCTGAATGCTAACTTGGCGCGCTTTTTGTCGTGCCCACCGCACGCAAGCTTCCCGTTTGATCAAAACACGGTTAACCGTAGCGGATAGTCATTGTGATTAAGACAGCCGTCGCACGTCGATACGCAAAAGCTCTGTTCGAACTTCTTGATACCCCAAGCATCGAGCCTGCCCGCTCGGCGTTGAACGGGCTGGGAGAGGCCTTCACGCAGTCTGCTGCGTTGCGCCATGCCATCGCTTCTCCTGTGTTCCCGGAAGAAACCAAATTGGGTGCGCTCATTGAATTGGCCACTCGACTCGGATGTCCGCCGGTCGGCCAGAGATTTTTTGAACTATTGGTAAAAAAGAATCGGGTCAGTTTCCTGCCGGACATTGCCGAGGCCTTCGCCAAGCTGGTGGATGAGTCCAAGGGCACTCAACAGGTGCTTGTGTCATCCGCGAATGCCTTGCCTTCGGCCGAGCAGGATCGGATCACCACCCGATTGCGCGATCTCTTGAAGCGCGACGTCGATGTCACCTTCCATACCGAACCTGAACATGTCGCCGGCCTCCATATCCGCCTGGGCAGCACCGTCGTAGATAGCACGGTCCGGGGCCGACTGAGCGCCATGCAGCGTGTGTTGACCAAGGAGTAGCCATGCAGATCAAGGCAGAAGAGATCAGCTCCATCATCAAAGAAAAGATCAAGGGATTCGATCAACAAGTCGATGTCAGCCAGACCGGCTCCGTCATTCAGGTCGGAGACGGCATTGCGAAAGTTTATGGGTTAGACGGTGCGATGGCCGGCGAGATGCTCGAATTTCCGGGCGGTCTGTACGGCATCGCTTTGAACCTCGAAGAGGACAACGTCGGCGCCGTGTTGATGGGCGACGATGTCGGGATCAAGGAAGGCGATCCGGTCAAGCGGACCGGCCGCATTGCTGAAATTCCTGTCGGTGAAGCGCTGGTCGGACGGGTGGTGAACGCGATCGGCCAACCCATCGACGGCAAGGGGCCGATCAACTCCCAGCACTCCTCTCGTATCGAAGTGGTGGCCCCGGGTGTCAACACCCGGCAATCCGTGCGTGAACCGTTGCAGACGGGCATCAAGGCCATCGACGCCATGATCCCTATCGGTCGCGGTCAGCGGGAGTTGATTATCGGAGATCGGCAAACCGGAAAAACTGCGATTGCTGTCGATACCATCATCAATCAAAAGGGCCTCGACGTATTCTGTATTTATGTCGCCGTCGGGCAGAAGCGTTCAACGGTTGCGCGCGTGGTCAAGACCCTCGAAGAAAATCATGCCATGGAGTACAGCATGGTCGTCGCGGCCACGGCGAGCGATCCGGCGCCGATGCAGTTCTTGGCGCCGTTCTCTGGTGCCGCGATCGGTGAGTATTTCCGTGACAACGGCAAGCACGCGTTGATTGTGTACGATGACTTGTCGAAGCACGCGGTGGCTTATCGGCAGCTCTCCCTGTTGCTGCGCCGCCCGCCTGGCCGCGAAGCCTACCCGGGCGATGTCTTTTATCTGCACTCCCGTCTGTTGGAGCGTGCCGCTAAATTGAGCGATAAGCTTGGCGGGGGCAGTTTGACGGCCCTGCCGATCATCGAAACACAAGCCGGCGACGTGTCGGCCTACATTCCCACCAACGTGATCTCGATTACAGATGGGCAAATTTATCTCGGCAGCGACCTGTTCTATTCCGGTATTCGCCCGGCTATTAACGTCGGTCTGTCGGTCTCTCGCGTCGGCGGGTCTGCGCAAATCAAGACCATGAAACAGGTCGCCGGAACGCTGCGGTTGGACCTTGCGCAGTACCGGGAAATGGCCGCCTTCTCACAGTTCGGTAGCGAGCTCGACAAGGCCACTCAAATGCAGCTTGCCCGAGGTGTGCGCATGGTGGAACTGCTCAAGCAAGGGCAATACAAGCCGATGCCGGTTGCAGACCAGGTGTTGTCGATTTATGCCGGCGTCAATGGATTCCTGGACGATGTGCCCGTAGACAAGGTGCTGCAATTCGAAGCAGACCTGCTTCATTACGTGGGCCAGAACCACCAAGACATGCGGAAAGAGATTGCTACGGTCGGAAAAATCGACGACAAGGTCGGCGGCAGGCTGAAAGAGATCATCGCGACGTTTAAACAGAAAATGGGCTACGGAGCAAAATAGCGCTCAACCTTCAGCTATCAGCATGGAGCTGTAGGCTGAGCGTTGACTGCTGAGAGTGTACACGAATGCCGAGCTTACAATCTCTCAGGCGGAAAATTGCCGCCTTCAAGAATACACAAAAGATTACGAAGGCCATGAAGATGGTGGCGGCGGCGAAGCTTAAACGGTCGCAAGACCGTATCCTGGCCGCCAGGCCCTACGCCTATAAAATGCGTGGCGTGCTCAGCAATCTCAGTCGGCGTGTGAATCGTACCGCTCATCCCCTGCTCCAGAAGCGTGCGGGGAAGAAAATAGAAATTCTGGTCGTGACCAGCGATCGGGGACTCTGCGGCGGCTTCAACGGCAACATCGTAAGGAAGAGCTCAGAATTTGTCCGGCAGTGCGAAGCTCAGGGTCTCTCGGTCAATCTCAGTATTATCGGCCGCAAGGGGCGTGATTATTTTCGCCGACGTTCCTGGCCGATTAGGCAGGAATGGACAGGGATTTTTGATAAGCTGACCTTCGAACATGCCATCGACATCGGCGGGGACCTGACGGAACATTTTATCAATGGCGCATTCGATGAACTCTACGTGGTCTACAACGAGTTCAAGTCTGCGATCCAGCAACGGGTCATTGTCGAAAAGTTATTCCCCATTGATACGGCGGCCGAGTTCGAGGCTGCAGTGGATACGACGGAACGCTCTTCAGTCGGAGGCAGCTATTTGTATGAGCCGGACGAGGGCGAGCTCTTGGACGTCTTGCTTCCGAAGCATTTCCAGATTCAGGCGTATCGCATCCTGCTGGAGTCGGCGGCGGCGGAACACGGGGCACGAATGGCGGCCATGGACGGCGCGACTCGCAATGCGGGGCAGCTCATCAAAAAAGTGACCCTGTACTACAACAAGACCCGCCAGGCGGCCATTACCAAAGAACTCATGGACATCGTGGGCGGCGCAGAAGCCCTGAAATGAAATGTAGAATGAGGAATGCTGCATCACGGTAATGTGCCGGGTGCATCATTGACGACAAGAGGAGCCTTATGAGCACAGGAAAAGTCATTCAAGTCATCGGCCCCGTGGTCGACGTGGAGTTTCCTCCCGGTCAACTGCCGAACATCTACAACGCGATCAAGGTCACGCAGGAAGAGAACAAGGCTGCCGGGACGCCGGCCGTGCGGATCACGCTCGAAGTTGCATCGCACCTTGGCGAGAATCGGGTGCGCGGCATCGCGATGTCGACGACGGATGGTCTCACCCGCGGAATGGATGTGCAGGACACGGGTGCGCCGATCTCTGTGCCCGTTGGACGAGAGACGTTGGGCCGGCTGATCAACGTGCTGGGTGAGCCGGTTGATGAAAAGGGTCCGATCAAGGCGAAGAAAACCTATCCGATTCACCGGCCTGCGCCGCGATTGGAAGATCAGGACACGAAGACCGAAGTGCTCGAGACCGGTATCAAGGTGGTTGATCTCTTGGAGCCATACAGCAAGGGCGGTAAAGTCGGTCTCTTCGGCGGAGCCGGCGTGGGCAAGACCGTCATCATCATGGAACTTATCAACAACATCGCATTGCATCACGGTGGGTTTTCCGTGTTTGCCGGCGTTGGTGAGCGCACACGCGAAGGCAATGACCTCTGGCACGAGATGCAGGAATCCAAGGTCATTGATCCCGACGATTTCACCAAGTCCAAAGTGGCCCTGATCTATGGACAGATGAACGAGCCGCCTGGCGCGCGTCTCCGGGTCGCGCTGACCGGTCTCGCCGTGGCCGAATATTTCCGCGATGAAGAGAACCAGGACGTATTGTTATTCGTCGACAACATCTTCCGATTCACGCAAGCGGGATCGGAAGTGTCCGCGCTGCTCGGCCGTATGCCGTCAGCCGTCGGCTATCAGCCCAATTTGTCCACCGAGATGGGCGCGCTGCAGGAGCGAATCACGTCGACGAAGAAGGGGTCCATCACCTCGGTTCAGGCGATTTACGTGCCGGCCGACGACTTGACCGACCCGGCTCCGGCCACCGCATTCGCGCACTTGGATGCAACGACCGTGTTGTCTCGGCAGTTGGCCGAGTTGGGGATTTATCCTGCGGTCGATCCGCTCGATTCCACTTCCCGAATTCTCGACCCGCAAGTCATCGGAGAAGAGCATTACAAGGTAGCTCGCGGTGTCCAGTCCGTGTTGCAGCGGTACAAGGATTTGCAGGACATCATCGCCATTCTTGGAATGGATGAATTGTCCGAAGACGACAAGATGGCCGTTGCGCGCGCGCGAAAAATTCAGCGGTTTCTTTCTCAGCCCTTCCATGTGGCCGAGGCGTTCACGGGCGCGCCGGGCAAGTACGTCAAACTGAAGGATACGGTGCGGAGTTTCAAGGAAATCCTCGAAGGGAAATACGACCACCTTCCAGAGCAGGCGTTCTACATGGTTGGTCCGATTGAAGAAGCTGTGGCCAAGGCGGAAAAGATGGGAGTGAAGGTTTAAGAGAGCGGGCTCCGATCGGCCTCTTTGCTCGCGCGCATCAGAGGGCCCTTCGTTTCGCTCTCAAATGGGAAAAGGGAGTAGGAAGAGAGATGGCGGGGAAGATTCTATTAGAAGTAGTCACGCCGGAAAAGTTGCTCCTGAGCCAGGAGGTCGATGAGGTCATCGCTCCAGGCAGCGAAGGGGAATTCGGTGTTTTGCCGGGACACTGCCATTTTTTGTCCAGCCTGCGCATCGGAGAACTCCGGTATAAGTCCCAAGAAGCCTGGCACTACATGTCGATTTTGTGGGGCTATGCCGAGGTCACGCCGTCAAAGGTAACTGTGATGGCGGAGGTCGCTGAGAAGGCAGAAGACATCGACGTCGGTCGTGCGCAACAGGCCGTCGAAAACGCTGAGCAACGACTTCAAGCCGGTGGGCTCCCTTCCGAAGTGAAAGAAGCGCAGATCAGTCTCGAAAAAGCTCGCCTTCGTAAAAAGATTGCCGACCGCGCTAGGAAAACAGGACACGCCTAAACGCTCTCCCTCATACGGCAAGTGTGACCCATCGCATTGAGCCTCCCTGCTCTGACAGGCGGGGTGCCTAAGATAATACGAACTCAGATACCCAAGCATCTCGTCTAGCCTAGCTGTGCCCACCCGGCATCAACAAGCCGCATGGTTCAACAGGAGTGTCCTGGCTTGTCCAGCTCGACTCCGTTCAGAACGCCGGCAGTTCGTATTCCCCATACGAACATCACGCCATCTGGAACCATGAAGCAAAGTCTGCCATCCTAAGCCGTTTCCTTTTGCCGGAGCGGAGGGGAGATGGATAGGGCGCCGTCATTGGTGGCGATGCAGGACGTCATGCACCTCAACCGGCAGGACGTGGTAAGTCCTGCCGGTAGGCTCATGGGCTATGTTACGCCAACCTGAGAAGGCGCAGGACGCTATGGTCCGACAGGAATCGTAATCACGATCGCACCCATGACATCATTGAGCTTGAAATCACGTTTTGGGCTGTCGGGGTGGGCATTGTGACAGCCGAGGCAAGCCTGGGTTGAAGCGAGGTCGGCGTACACGGCCTGAAAGTAGCGCGTTTCCCCGACCTTCATGAAGCCGGTATGCGGACGATCGGGTTGAGTCAAGATAGTACCGAGACCGGACTTTTCAAGCTCATTCGCGGCGCCATTGCGCTTGTTGATCGGCCACAGGCTGATCAGCCGGTATTGGATTCCCAGTCCCTTCTTGGCGATATATCGTCCCGATTCCATCAGGAACTGGGCCGGTAAGGGCAACGTATTCTTCTGCTCCCAGTTTTCCGATGCTACGACCACACCCTTTGTTTGTAGGCGCTCGACGACATGTCTGGTATACACATCCCGGTCCGCTTCAATTACGGCATGAATATAGTTGGCTACCGTTTCGATCGGCAAGGTGATTGGAGCGTTCTGCGATCGAGCGTGAGTCGGCCCCAGCGCCATAGTGCCGACCAAGGCGAATCCCGTCAAGGTCGCGACCCGCAGTAATGTGGTGGAGGATGTCATAGAGGCCTCCTTGTTGTGCGCACGGGTGAGTCGGACTGGCCGACGCACCGCGTGAGCGGATGGGTTGCACGATGCAGTTCGGGAACATGGGTTCTCGGCGCAATGGGGAGGCGAAAAAGTTCGATTGCCGAATAGACCAGGAGAATAAATCGAGTGGTGTCGAAGAGGTGGAAGGGTGAACCAGGATGCTGGCCCTATTGGCGGCCCTCCAGAGAAACAACCGGCCGTGGGAAGGCACCGAAGGCATAGCCCCAGCTCCTTACCCGTACGAACCAGCGTGCCCACAGGATCATACGATGTTTTATCCTACTCTTGAGTGTGGGAGTTGTCCAATGCCAACTGTGCCGACTTTTTCCGCCGCGACTGGTGAACGGTCTGGAGATCGCAAATGATCGGCTGGTCGTCACCGGGCTGATAGCGGATCGCTCCAGTTGTGCCGGACGGAATCCATATCGAGTTGCCTGGTATCAGCCGAGGGCTTGGTCCCTGCCCACATCTGTCGATCGTCATCGGAAGGCCAGCGGACGAACGTCTTCGATTGCATTCGCTTGAGACGCTGCCGTAGCGTAATGCGGCCATGCAAACAGAGTTTGTCATTTCAGCCGGAGAGCAGCCAAAACGCCTGGATGTGTTTCTCGTACACCAAGAACCAAGGTTGTCTCGTGCCGCCTTGCAACGCATGATCACGGCAGGATGGGTGCGGGTCAACGATCAACTTGCCAGACCGAGTCAGCGAATCAAGCCGGGTGACGTCATCAAATTCGACAGTCCCAAGCCTGCGCCGCTGCTGGTGGATGGGGAACCTAGGCCGCTGGAGATCCTTTTTGAAGATGCTGCCTGTCTGGTTCTCAACAAACCTGCTGGTGTCGTGGCCCATCCGGGTCCGGGTCACTGGTCGGACACCCTGCTCAACGCGCTCCTCCACCATGGTGTTCAGGCCGGAGAGATAGCCACTCCTGGATTTGTCCATCGCCTGGACAAAGACACCTCAGGTGTGATGGTCGTGGCGAAGACGGCGGAGGCACATCGTCGGCTTGCGGTACAGTTTGAAGGCCATTCGATCGTCCGTCGGTATGAGGCGCTTGTCTGTGGCGTTCCGACGCAACTCGACGGCCGTATCGAGATTGGGATCGGACCCGATCGACAGAACCCCAAACGGACCTCAATGGAAACGCTTCACCCTAAAGCGTCGATCACGGAGTATGCGGTCGAAGAATCATTCGGTGCCCTGGCGGCCCATGTGTTGCTGCGGCCTCACACGGGGCGCACGCATCAAATACGGGCGCATCTTCAGGCGATCGGCTCGCCCATTATGGGAGATCCCGCCTATGGAGGAGCCACCATCTGCACGGCGGATGGGTCTCAGATTCCTCGTGTGATGCTGCATGCGCGAACACTCGGGTTCTCCCATCCCATGACTGAAGCCTATTGCGAGTTTGCGGTCTCACCTCCGTCAGATTTCTGCGCTCTGCATCAGCGACTACGTTCGGCCCTGTCCGGCGAAAAAGAGAGTATTGCCAGAGATGGCGTGTCACGCCTGCTCGGTATTCCCTGAATGCGCCTACCCGCCTGGCTGCGAGGATTCGTGTTTAAGGCAGTCGAAACGGACCGTTATAGGGAGAACCCGGAAATATCACGGTCCAAGTGCTGCCGTTGGACAAGGAAGTACGGGAACCGTCCAAACGTCAGACGGCAACCGACTAGATAGCGGGGCTGGGTCATTCCAACCGGGAGGGGCATGGCCCAGCGTACTTCGAACAGGGTCAATGAACGTTGCCGTTGAAGGGACGGATTTTGAATGCTCAACAACTGTCTGTTCTGAGGTTTCTGGTCAAGCAAGAGGAGGACGCCGTCTGAGCTGACGTTCAGCGAATGGGCCTTTCCGAGGATGGTGGACGCCTCATGCCCTTTTCCCTCCACCAGCTCATAGATGCAGGGAGTTCTGACGGCGAACCGTGCATCGATGCGGCGATCACGTGCGGGAATCGGCATCGGCGGTTCGCTTTGGTTCTCCACAGCAGAGTGCCGAATGGTTGGGGGCACAGCGGGAGAGCTCTGTAGCGACCTGAGGATTCTGTGGATAAAATTAGCAGCCATGGAATTGTCACAACCTCCCAATCGTGTCATGTCAAACTCTCCTCATAGAGAAGCAATTCAGGTGCCCGTAGAAGGTCGAATAGTCGTTGCGCTAAGAGCATGAATATTTACCTTGATGCAAATCCGTGATGGTATGCCAACAGGAGAGTGCGCAGAATCGTGCTGTCAAATTGACCGCAGCCATGACAGAAATGAACAGTCGAACACGTGTTCGACCTGGCGATGAGCAATCTGCGTATCCATGCCGACATGTGGATGAATTGTGGACGACATGTGTGTGACATGTGCAGAACGGGGAGAGGTGGCGAGTATCTTGTTTTTGCCTGCCCCGTGTGGCAGCCTATGCGGTCGCATGGCGGTCTACTTCAGGCAGTCCCAAGGTGAATAGGGTGACCACCACTCCGGTTGAATTTGTCGTGACCGGAGGAGAATCATCCAAGCGGATCGACGTTTTCCTTGCCAACCGCGACCCGACCTTTTCCCGCTCGGCCCTACAGCGATTGATCGGGGAGGGACGCATCCAGATCAATGGCCAAACAGTCCGGCCGAGCCAAAAAATCAAGCCAGGGGATCGCATCAGACTGGAGGTGCCACGGCCTGAGCCGCTTGATCTCAAGCCCGAGGCCATCTCATTTGACATCCTCCACGAAGATTCAGATTTATTGGTGCTCCATAAACCGGCAGGTCTCGTCGTTCATCCGGCGCCGGGAAATTGGTCCGGAACATTGGTGAATGCACTGCTGCATCACTTTGCGACATCGGGAGTCACTCCATCGCACATCGGGGGCAAGGAGCGTCCCGGCCTTGTCCACCGGCTGGACAAGGAAACGTCCGGGGTGATGGTGATCGCCAAGACAGACCAGGCGCATCGCGCTCTGGCAGCCCAGTTCAAGCTGCATACGATCACCAGGGTGTATGAAGCCCTGATGTGGGGCGTGCCGAAAAAGGGACATGGCCTCATCGAACTAGCGATCGGGCGTGACACCAAAGAGCGAAAAAAGTTTTCGGCCCGGACCACCAAACCGAAACCCTCGTCGACCCATTATCAGATCACTGAGCGGTATGGAAAAATCGCGGCGCATGTCCGCCTGTGCCCCAGGACCGGACGAACCCATCAGTTGCGCGTTCATTTAACCTCGATCGACCATCCCATCCTCGGGGATAAGACATACGGCGGGTCAAAAGTGATGTTGGTTGCGGGGATACCGATTCCCCGCGTGATGCTGCATGCGCGCACGCTGGGATTTACGCATCCCACCGGAGGGGAGTACCATGAGTTCGATGTACCCTGTCCGCCCGATATGGAGCAAGTGCAGGAACTTCTTCGCGCCGCCGCTGCTCATTGAAATTGCCGGGCGTTCACCTGAATCAGATTGACGAGGATGCCGACGGTAACGGTCGGCGAGAGTGAGGAGTGATGAACGATGGAAACCAGTGCCGTGCTCGATCGGATCGGTGAGCTGATAGCGCAGCTCAAGGGATATGCTTCAAAATTGCCGGCGGTAGTGCATCTCGCGTCGGTGCCGACCGGGATCAAACCAAAACCTGAAGCGGTGGAAGTCTTCGAACAGGCCCTCCTGCGATTTCGGGAACAAAGCGGCCGCTCTCCGTTCAAGAGCCTGCAGGATTACCTGATCGAGTCACTCGAAGCCTTTGAGGTCGGCAATGTGCTGGGCGTTGTCCAGCCGCTTCTGGCCGTCCTTGATCAGGTGGAGCGCATGCATCGGGATAAGGAAATCAAAGTCGGTCCGGCCGATGAGAAACGAATGGGTGAGTATCGTGCGGCGCTGGTCAAGATCTTGCCAGGCAGTCAGCCGGAGTTGGAGGGTGCAGGGCGGGGCATGTGATATCCGTAGGGACCATGTTCAATTGAGCATCATCCTTCATTGAACATAGCGCGAAACGCTAATGTCCCATCTTCGGCCCGGCAGCATTGTCGCCGGCGGTCACCAGCTGGAAACGGACGGTCGATCCACAGTGCGGACATTTCGCGCGGACCGTTTCTTCGTCGAGGACGTCATAGTGATCCTGCTTCAGCCACATCAATTGAAAACACTTCGGACAGCTTCGCACTTGCGTTCCCATGGTCTTCCCCTTACACTACGGTTAACCGACTCACCCCGCTCGGAGGGATTAATTTAGTACAAGATGCCTCCCGCTCTCAAGACCGACAAGCACCCCATCACATTTTCAGACCGCAACGATTTCGACGCTGCACAACTGATTCATTTATACCGGCAGGCCCCTTGGGCCAAGCAGCGCGCGCTCGAGCAGACTCAGGCGATGCTGGCGAAGACGGACCTGGTCATTTCGGCCTGGGACGGTCCTCGCCTGGTCGGTTTTGGCCGCGTGTTGACCGATTATGTATTCCGGGCTTCGATTTGGGACGTGATCGTCGATCGCGAGTATCAGGGGCAACACATCGGCACCGAGATTGTTCGACGGATACTCGATCATCCCACCCTTCAGCAAGTCGAACTCGTCTGGCTCTGCACGCGCATGCCCGGGTTTTATGAACGGCTCGGGTTCAGTGCGAAAGAGCAGACCGGCATGGTCTGGTCTCGAAAGAAGCTGGGATCGCAACTGTAAATATCCCCTCCGCGCGCGCTGTTTCCCTCTCCTGCAATCATCCGAGCCCCGTCGACAAGTGCTTGTCCTGTCAGGAATCTGGTTTGGCAAGTCTCTTCTACGCCCGCTGAATTCGATGCAACCGTTTGGGCGAACAGCAGACCGCGAGAAAGAAGAGGCTGGTCGCCAGCAGGACAATCGACGGACCGGACGGCAGATCAAAGGCATAGGAGAGCAGCACGCCGCTCACGGCGCAGAAGACGCCGATGAGCATGGAGTAGAGGGTCATCTGGGTCAGGCTGTGTGTGAGCTGGTACGCCGTAGAGGCCGGGATCAGAATCATCGCGAACACGAGAATGGCCCCGACGGTTTTCAGTGCAATCACCACGGTGAGCGCTACGAGCGTAAGTAGCAGATAGAAAATTTGTCGCGCGGGGACGCCGGAGGCCGCCGCCATTTCTTGGTCGAAGGCGATAAAATACAGTTCCTTCGAGAGCAGGAGGATCGTCCCCAACACCACCACGCTTAGCCCGCCGATGGTCATGAGCTCTTCCGTCGTGACGGACAGCACACTGCCGAATAGGTAGCCGTATACCTCCGGATTGTACGTTTTCATGAGGCCCAGAAAGAGAATGGCGAGCGCCATGGTCGCGGTGTAGAGGATGCCGATGGACACGTCCAGTTTCATGCGGCCCTTTTCCTCGACCCAGCCGGTGATCCAGACCGTGGCCAGGCCGAACACAATTGCGAGACTGAGGGGTGGGAGGCCGATCAGATAGGCCAGGGTGACACCGGCGAACGCGGCATGGGCCGTGCCGGCTCCTGCGAAGGCGAGGCCTCGCAGGACCACAAACACGCCGATGACGGAGCAAACCGCTCCGACCAGGGCGGCGGCGAGGAGGGAGCGTTGCATGAAATCGTATGCGAGAAGTTCTAGCATGGTGGTATGTGGTGACGTGGCGATCTGGTGAATGAGTGATGGTGAAGAGGGATCCGACAGCGCCTCTCGATCCTCGAATCAAGACCGTCACCAGATCCGCACATCGTACTTTCTTCAGTGGTGGTGGTAATCTTCCACGATGACGAAGTCCTTGTCGGTAATGACCAGTTCCTTCCCATACACCTGGCTCAGAATATCGGGTTTCAAGACTTCTTGAGGCGGCCCCGCCGCAAACAGCTTGGTCTTGAGAAGGACCAACCGGTCCACCCGAGACCGAATCATATTGATATCGTGGGTGATCATGAGGATCGTCAGCTTCAGATCTCGATGCAGCTGTTGGATCAATTCCACCACGTTATGTTGAGCGGTGAGGTCGAGCCCGGTCGTCGGTTCGTCCAGCAGAAGAATCCGTGGTTGCTGCGCCAGTGCCCGCGCGATGAACACACGTTGCTGCTGTCCGCCGGAAAGGGCCCCTAACGCGGAGTCTCGATGGTGATCCATGCCGACCTGAGTGAGCGCTTGACGGGCAATGTCCCGATCTTTCTGTGTGGGTCGACGAAAGAGACCGAGCGCGCCGTATCGTCCCATCATGACGGCTTCCAGCACGGTGACGGGAAAGTTCCGATCGATCATGCCTTTTTGCGGCAGATACCCGATGAGGGCGCGATGGTGGCAGCGGAGTTCTTCGCAGGCACAGTCGAGGACGCGGAGTGTTCCCCGCAATGGGGCCATCAGGCCGAGCACGGCACGGCAGAGGGTCGTTTTGCCGGATCCATTGGGCCCGATCACGCCGACGAACTCCGATTCAGGAATGGTCAGGGTGATGTCTTCCAGTGCCACGATGCCGGGAAAACCGAAGGTGGCATGGTCAAAGCGAATAATGGGATGGGTCATGCGTGGCGGCGTTCGTTGAAATGCTGGTTGAGCAGTCGATGTCCGGATGGCTGCGGCGGTTAGGTCTGCTCAAGTGCCTGGGCCAATTGGAGCACATTATAGCGGAGCATGTCGAGGTAGGTCTCGGTTCCCGGTACGCCTCCCGGCAAGGTGGTCAGCACGGCGATGCGCGCCCCGGTTTCCCGTGCAAGGAGCTCTGGAAGCTTCTGATTCAGTTGCACCTCGGAGATAATCACGCGGACGTGTTCTCGCTTAATGGTTTCGATCAAGGTATGCAGATGTCGAGCGGACGGTTCTCCTCCCGGTTGCGTCAGGATTGTCCCGGCGATGCGCAGATCGAAGCGTCGGGCAAAATAGGGCCAGGCCGGGTGGTGGACGATGACGGTTCGGTTGGTCAACGGGCGGAGCCTGGCCAGCGATTCGTCCTGGACGCGCGTGAGCGCCTGAAGATAGGTTGCGGTGTTGGTCCCATAGTCCGGCGCATGGGCGGGGTCGGCCGCAGCCAAGGCGTTCGAGATGTGTTGCACCATCGTGGCTGCGGCAGCTGGGTCGAGCCACACATGTGGATTACCCGCCGCATGATGGTGTGCGTGTGTAGTTCCTACGGGTTCGGGCTGATCCTGGATCAGCTCAATATCGTTGGAGGTGGTCACGACGTGCAAGGATCCGTTGCCCGCGTTTTTGACGAGCGAGGAGACCCATATTTCGAGTCCGGCACCGACTTCGAACAGCAGCGCGGCTTTATGAATCACCACCAGATCGCTTGGTTTCGGTGAATAGGTATGCTCGCTCTCATACCCGGTCATGAGTGAGTGGACGCGCACATGCGGTCCGCCGATCTGTTGTACCCAATCTTTCAGCACGGGAAGGGTCACGACGACATTGAGCGGTTCGGCAGCAGAGACAAGGGGAACAGTGGCGGTGGAATTCCACTCGCATGGTATCGCAAGCAGGAACAGAATGGTCAGTACGATCAGGCGCAACATCCGGCGGACGGTAACACCCGATTTCTGAAAAAGTCAACGCGACGGCCGATGGAGCACGTGTGTGGGCATGCCGTGCAACGCTTGACCCGTCGCCGGGGTTTCGATTAGCGTAGCGGACCGAATACAAACCGGATTTCTCTCAGATATGTGCGTGAGGAGGGGCAGAATGAAGGTGGTCGGACTCATGTCCGGGACGTCGGCGGATGGTGTGGACGCGGCGCTTGTGCGGATTATCCGGCGCAACGGGAAGCCTCGAATCACCCCTGTGGCCTTTGCCTCCCTCCCCTATCCACGATCCCTGCAGCAACGCATTGTTGAGCTGTCGCTCCACGGCCGGGTGGCCGAGATCTGTCACATGAACACGTATCTGGGGGAATTGTTTGCCAAGGCGGCGTTGCGCGTGATCCAGCAGGCGAAACATCGGCCGGCCGATATCGACTTGATCGGCTCACATGGGCAAACGATTCAGCACTTGCCAAAAGGGATACGTGAGCCGGGCATCGGGCTGGTCCGGTCCACCCTGCAGATCGGCGAGCCGGCCGTCATCGCGGAACGTACTGGCATTACCACCGTCGCGAATTTCAGAGCCCGTGATATGGCGGCGGGCGGCGAGGGGGCGCCGTTGGTTCCCTATGCCCATGCGATCGCCTTCTGTCATGCTCGCCGAGGGCGGCTCGTGGTGAATATCGGTGGCATCAGTAACGTGACCTATCTGCCGCCGGGAGGCGGGGTGGCCCAACTCCGTGCGTTCGACACCGGCCCCGGCAACATGGTGCTCGATGCGATCGTGCGGGAGCTGACCAACGGACAGCGTGTCTACGATGTCGGCGGGCGATGGGCACGAAAAGGAGAGGTGAATCGGCGATTGCTCGCCGATCTGATGACCCATCCGTTTCTGGCACGGCGTCCGCCGAAGTCTACCGGCCGGGAAGAGTTCGGTACGCCGTTGGTTCGAAGCCTGCTCGCGAAGCAGCGCAAAGTGCGCATGTCCGTCGAGGATCTCCTAGCGACTTGTGCCGCGTGGACGGCGGAGGCAATCGGCTCGTCCCGGCGATGGGTAACCGGTGACATCCACGAAGTGATCGTCGGTGGCGGCGGTGTGTACAATCGCGCCGTCATGGCATCGCTCCGGCAGGTGTTTGCGCCGATACCCGTAGTGACGTTTGACGACTGTGGATGGAGCAGCAAGGCGTTTGAAGCGACGGCGTTCGCCCTGCTCGCCCACGACACGTATCATGGGCAATGTGCGAACGTTCCACAGGTGACAGGTGCCCATCATCCCGTGCTGCTCGGCTCCATAGTCCCGGGTGTCCCTCAGATGCTGATGAAAGGGGCGCAACGCGCCGGTTGACTCGATCGGACTGTGATGGATTTGCTGTATCCTATCCTTGGCATCGGGGTGCTGGTCTTTCTGGGGAGCCTGGCGTGGGAGAGTTTTGGGCGGAGGCGGTTACCTGGTCTGTCCAAGGCTGGTCCTCCAGCCGGGATGAGCTTTGTCGCAAAACCCCTGCTGACCGACCAGGAAGTGCAGCTCTACAATCTACTCCGCTTGGCCGTGGAGGATCGGTACCTGTTGTTCACGCAAATTCCCCTCTGGAGCCTCTTGGATTTGCGTGTACCTTCGGGAACGCCGCCTGCGGAGACTCTGCGGGATCTTGCATTGAAACCCGCGACCTTTGTGCTGGTGCATCCGGGCAGCCGCATGGTCGAGAAGGTGGTACAAGTCGAGCGGCCGGTGCCGGATGATGCCCCGGATAGCACCCAGGATTCTCTGTTTGACACGGCCCTCCGCGCTGCGGGCGTACAACTCGTCCGCCTGAGTCCTCTGCATGTCTATACCGTGCCCGGCCTCGTCACGGTGTTGGATCTTGCCGACCCGGAATGACGTCGCCACGCCGGCGGAACGGGTGCTGGGTAAACGGGGACGGAGTTCAAATCAGCTCGGCTCAGAAGTGATCAGTTCACCTTTTGCGGCGGCGGCATCCAAGGCCTTACGAGCCACCTCGGCCTCCGCGCTATCGGGATACTGGTCCGTCACCCGTTCAAACATCATCTGCGCTTTTTCGCGATCGCCCTGCTTAGTGTAAATTTGGGCGATCTTGAGAGTCGAGGCGGCGAGTTTTTGGCTCGTCGGGTAATCGGCGATAAGACTGTAGAACGACCCCAGCGCGTCTTTATATCGGCCCGTGCGGTACTGGCACTCACCCAGCCAATATTGAGCGTTCGCTGACAGTGACGATTGCCCATGGAGTTCGAGGAAGAAACGAAACCCTGCGAGGGCGGCGTCATAGTCTTTGTGGCGGAACTCTTCCATCACGCGATCGTACAGGCGGCGGGAGGCATCAGGTGGTTGGGGCGACGCCGCGAACAGATGCGGAACGGTCATGAGTTGGCCGACCAACACTAATAGGATACAGATGCCTCGTACCGAACCGAGGTTGAAATGAGTGATGGTCATGAGAGCCCCTCTTTCTTCCCTGTTGGCAGAGTCTGGTTCCACGCAATCGCTGTGCACTGCCGATATGAAAGAAACGCACCAGCGAGGCGCCATGCGCGAACCTGCTGTGAAATTGGAGGGTTCGCAGGAAAGTGAGGCTGGGGTGGCAAAGATTTGCGGGAAAGTCGTGGACGGAAAGCAGACAGCATTGTACGGAAAGCGCCAGCCGCGAGGTGAGGCAGGAGCAAGTTGACAGATCGCACGGTCTCACTTGTTGTCGGTTAACAGGCAGCAGGGCGTGAGGGACTGGGGTAGTGATTCCGAGCCCCGAAAGGATTAGAAAGACCGGCATGGAACGATCGTACGAATCAGGCGCTGTCGGCGGGGGGAAGGAGCCACTCAACGAGCCTCCTCCGAATCCGAAAGGGGGCCGGACGTTGATTGTCGACGCCCGAGATCCCCATGCGTATATTAGGCCGAGCGCGGCGCTGAAAGAAGCCGGCGAAACCGATCAGGTGTTTGTTCGTCCCGGCATCTATGAGGATAAGGTCTTTGTCGCGGATCGTCCCATACTCCTCATCGGCGCCGGGCGTGATCATGTACAGATTTACAGTCGGCGCGGAGGGCCGCTTTACCTTCAACGGGTGCCCTCGGGCATGATCAGCGGAATCACCTTCCGGTACGTGGGGAGTGATCAACATTCGGCGATCAACGTCTTGGACTCGGTCTGTACGATTACCCAATGTCGGGCGACGGAAGGTGTGCTGTCCGGAGTGGTGATCTATGGCCCGGAGGCCCGTGCGACGTTTATCGATAACGAGGTCTGTTACAACCGGGAGTCCGGCATTTTTGTCTTTGCGGGCGCACAACCACGCGTGGCGCAAAACCTGTGTTATGGCAACCATCACTTTGGCCTGGCCGTGCGAGATCCCGGGAGCCATCCGGAATGTGTCCGCAATATCTGCCACAGCAACATGCTCAGCGGGATCTTACTCTTCCACCATGCGGAGGCGCTCCTGCTCGACAACACCTGTCGGGACAACCAGCACTGGGGGTTGGTCATGACCCCGGATACGCATCCGACTCCGCCTCGCGAGGACTTGGTCACGTCCAATGTATTGCTGCCGAATCCCCGAGGGTCGTTGGTCGTGACAGAGCAGCCGCTCGCCGATATCGGTCGCTAAGCAGACGTGTCGTGCGGAGGGGGTTCTTGTTGCGGCAGTCGATCTGCGAAGGAAGAACTGCTCCTGAAGGGGCTTCTCGTTACTGTATCGGGGCGGGGGTACCGGAGGGAGGTTGTCCGGTCGGCGAATGAAAGTGAAAGCGGTTCCCGCCTTGGTGCTTGGCGGCATACATGGCCTTGTCGGCATGTCTGAGCAGTTCGTCGATATCCTCATCGTCTGATGGGTAGAGCGTGATGCCGATGCTCACGCCGATCGAGATCCGATGCGGCCCGATCTCAAACGGTGTGCTGAGCGACGCCACAATGCGCTTGGCGACCACCAGCACATCTTCTTCGCCGGCAATGCCTTCCAGGATCGCGGTGAACTCATCGCCGCCCATGCGGGCAACGGTATCCACTTCACGAACGCATTCCTCCAAGCGCATAGCCACGACCTTCAGAAGCTGATCGCCGACGTCGTGTCCGAGCGTATCATTGACGGTTTTGAATCGATCGAGATCGAGGAGCATGATCGCCAAGGGGAGATCTTTCCGTTTGCTGCGCGCCATGGCATGAACGAGCCGATCGCGAAAGAGAGCCCGGTTGATCAGGCCGGTCAGTTGATCGTGCTGGGCGAGGTAGGTCAGGCGTTCCTGTGCCCGCTTGCGCTCGATCGCATAGAGAATCGAGCGCGCGAGAAAGTCGGTCCCGCCTTCGCCTTTCACGAGATAATCCTGTGCACCGTGCTGGAGGGCTTTGAGGGCGAGTGGGTGATCATCGTGCCCGCTCAGCACCACGACCGGCACGCCGGGACTTGTCGCCAAGACTTGAGTCACGGTGCTCAGTCCGTGGGTGTCGGGAAGTGAGAGATCGAGAAGCACGACATCAAACCGATTCCGGCTCAGGCTGACTAGGCCGTCCGCCAGGATCGCGGCATGCGTGATCTCGAATCGGTCGTGCGGCCATTCGGCAAGGAGGTCTTGCGTCAGTTCGGCATCGACAGGATTGTCTTCAACCAGCAGCAATTTGATCATCGGTTGGTGCCTGCGCCCGCAAGACACTCAGGTCTGGTTCTGTGGTATCGACGAAGGAACGGAGCACTCAAGGTGAACTCGGTGCGAGAAGGTCTCCCCAGCTAGACGCGCTGTGTCGTACAACGAACGACTCGGAAGCGATTCTAACACGGCGCTTCGACGCGTCAAATAAGAGCGTGCTTCCTCTCGACGGCATTGGATTACGTCATGTGCTGTTGTCCCTGTGACGGTGCCGCTGGTGGTGAGCGCATCTTCGGCAGGCAACTCACGTTTTTAATGCCACCTCTGTGCGTTCGTCCGTCATGCGTTCTATCCGTGATCCGGTAACGGAGAGGAACGAGCTAAGGAGCAAAATACGGCCAGGTGGTGGCACAAAACGGCGTAGGTCCTTCTGCCACTCCCCACAAAGGTGTATCCCGGTGGACGCGCTAACTATCCAAAGTTACTGGCACTGGCCGTTTTGGTACGCGCCGGGACGTTGGCATGAAAGCTGCGGTAAGCAGGCTGGTTCGCAACGCGGCGGAACTTCGGTAGTGATCTGTGGCGAAATGGGAGGAGTCATGAATCACGGACAATCTGTCCGACTTTTGTCACGAGCAACGAACCAGAGCTCGGGCGGCCAGCGTGATGATGGCATGCGGATTGCCATCACGTGGGTCATTCCTCTGGCGCTTACGGGAATGCTGGTGGTCGGGGATTCCGTTGCTGCGGAGAGTGAGATCTACGGCTATGTCGGGCCGAACGGAGTCTTTGAAATGACCAATGTTCCGACCGACCAACGTTTTCGACCGGCTGAATCGCAGGCTCGTCGCCTGTCACATCGTGTCCAGGCGGAAGAAGTAGAAGAGGCGGTTGAGCGCTATGCCTGGCAATTCCAACTCCATCCTGCCTTACTGTTGGCCGTGATCAAGGCAGAGTCGGATTTTAATCCCACCGTCATTTCACGCTCCGGGGCGGTCGGACTCATGCAACTGATTCCTGAGACCGCCATCAGGCACGGAGTGCAAAATTTGTATGACACCGGTGACAACATTCGCGGCGGCGCGCGGCATCTTCGGTCCTTGCTGGATCGATTTAACGGGAACGTGCGGTTGGCGGTGGCTGCCTACAATGCGGGTGAACGGCGCGTGGAGCGGTATCGCGCGATTCCCCCGTATCCGGAAACCCGCGATTATGTCAGGAAAGTAATGATCTACTACAAGCGCTTCCGAGGTGACTATCAAGCGAGTCCCGGGAGGGCGGTGTGGTTGGCCATACACCATAAACCACTGCAACTTGAGCCACGGCCTGTTTCTCCTGAGGTGCGCGGCTCACGATCGGTTGCCAAGAAGTAGCCGCTTCCGACACGGGTGTCCCCATCGTTTGTGTGCGTTCCTAGGGAACACCAGTCTCTATCAAGGCCGACCATGCGGGTGGCCCTTATGGTCACATAGCGGGAAAGTGATACGTGGATTGCAGGTCTGGCAACTCCAGGACTAGGCTACCGCCTAGTGTGGTAGCCTGTCGTATCGCGTCACCATGGTCGAAAAAGATACATGACTGGTCTGAAAGTCATAGATACGGACGCTCTCCCTAAAGTGTGATCGTGTCGGAGGTACTTCTTCATCCAGCGCGGGTGCTTTCGAGGCTGCAATACGCAACTTCGCTGGGTGCGACGATACCTTCACCTCATCTCATGCCCGGACGGTATCGTGGGGCGAACCGTTGATGAACGTGACTGGCCAATCACAGAGGGCAATCAATAACCTCCTGCAGCTTCGGACACGATCATGACCCAAAGGCACCGCATGTTTGCAGTCAGCGTGCTGCTTATTCTGACAGCCTGCACATCGGCAGGGTGTTCGCTGCTCAATATTCCAGCAGCGCTCAAGGGTGGCTATTCGGTGCAGGAGGTCTCTTATGGCGACGGCCCGTCAGATAAGCTGGACATCTATGTTCCGGATGGAGGTCGCTCTGCAGGGAAAGAGGTCATCGTCTTTTTCCATGGTGGTCGTTGGCAATCCGGAACAAAAGAACAATATCGTTTTGTGGGTACCGCCTTGGCTCAGCGCGGATTCGTCGCGGTCATTCCAGATTTCAGAAAATATCCTGATGTTCGCTTCCCCGTCTTTGTTGAAGACGGCGCCAAAGCGTTGGCCTGGGTAGATGATCATATCGAGGAATACGGGGGACGGCACGACCGCATCCATCTCACCGGCCATTCCTCCGGCGCACATATGGCCGCTTTGTTGACGGTTGATACGCATTACCTTGCTGCGGAAGGCAAGGAGACACGATTGGTAATAACGGACTTTGCGGGATTGGCCGGCCCGTATGACTTTACGCCGGAGGCAAGTGATCTGACCGATATGTTTGGACCGCCCGAACGCTATCCGCAAATGCAGGCAACGACGTTTATAGAGGGAAACGAACCACCCATGCTTCTGCTTTATGGAGAGGAGGATGGGACCGTGAAGCCCTATAACCATGAACGATTGGCGGCGCGGATTCGCGATAGCGGGGGTCGTGTGGAGGTCATGACCTATCCGAGTCTAGGCCATATTGGCATTATTGGAACCTTCTCTGGGTGGGGTCCGGAGTCATCGGTCATTGATGACATGACCAATTTTTTTCGAACGAACGAATAAATCATAAAGTCTCATGCCGAGAGCGACTATGTCTGCGAACGCTATATCGGCGCGGACGGAGACAAGCTCATTGCGGCGCCCAAGACCACTCATATCGAATGAGGAATCGTGAGCCATGCCTTTCAGCTCGCCGTCAAGGAATGGGAGTGGGTGATGGAGAATTCGGTCATCCGCGTGTCGAGAGAGAAAGTGCGTTGCGTAATCTGATTGAACGATGCCATGCGGAGGCAGAGGTGAAAGCCTTTCGGTTTCACGATCTGCGCCATATCTTCGCGACACGTCTTGAGCAAGCCGGGGTCGATATCTGCACCGTGCCGAAACTTGGACGATGGAAAGCCTCTCCATGGTGATCCGGTATGCTCATCATTATCCAGAGAGTTTGCATGCAGGTGTGGAGATCTTGGATCGCGTTCTGATGGGAGTGAACACAAATGGGGCACAATCGGCTTCTCGGATGAGTGCCGAGGTCGCGATCGAAGCGGCTGTTAAGTGGTAGGAGGCGAAGAGAGAAGGGTTGGTTGCGGGGAGAGGATTTGAACCTCTGACCTTTGGGTTATGAGCCCAACGAGCTACCAGGCTGCTCCACCCCGCGGTCGGATACTAGCAGGCGTGTGAAACGAGAGTCAAGGAACGGACTGGGAGAATTGCATTCGGATGAGGAGAATGATAAAGCGTGCGCATGCGCATCGTATTCATGGGGACGCCTGACTTCGCCGTACCATCTCTGGAGGCGTTGCTCAAGTCGAAGGATGAAGTGGTCGGTGTGGTGACTCAGCCCGACCGGCCGAAGGGTCGTGGCCAGGAAGTGGTCTGGTCTCCCGTGAAAGCCGTCTGCCAGCGCGAGGGGATTCCCGTCCTCCAGCCCCTCAAGATGAAGGACCCGGTCTTTCTAGACGCGTTGCGACAATGGGAGCCCGAGGTCATTGCGGTCACCGCATATGGCCGCATTCTCCCTCCGGCGATTCTGACATTGCCGTCTCGTGGCTGTATCAATGTGCATGGGTCGCTCTTGCCGAAGTACCGTGGAGCAGGTCCCATCCAATGGGCTATTATCAGGGGGGAACGGGAAACCGGCATCACGACCATGTTTATGGCAGAAGGCATGGATACCGGCGACATGCTGCTGCAGGAGAAGGTAGCGATCCAGCCCGATGATACTGCCGGCACGCTGGCGCCTCGACTGGCGGAGGTGGGCGGGCGGTTATTGGTTGAGACCCTCCGCCGTCTGAGGGAAGGGACGCTCACTCCTCAACCGCAGGATCATGCGCAAGCGACCATGGCGCCGATGTTGAAAAAAGAAGACGGTGTAGTCGATTGGACGTTGACGGCCGTGGAAATTGTGAATCGGGTGCGTGGACTCTCCCCATGGCCAGGCGCATACACCTATGTGAACGGCGAGCGTTGGATACTGTGGCGTGTGACATCGGGTGATGAGGCTCAGAATGCGGCTCCCGGAACCGTGACGAAGGTGACGAAAGACCGGGTCGATGTGGCGACCGGCGGCGGGACGATCCACATCGTCGATATCCAGCCTTCCAATAGTCGACGTATGACGATGGCGCAGTATCTGGCCGGCCATCGCCTGGCCGAAGGCATCAGCCTGCAAACGATTTCTTCCTCACAGGGCTGATTGCGAGCCCGGCACGCGCCTCCTCTGGACGACTCTCTCTCCATGACTATTTTTTTCGAACATGGCGTCTGATCAGCAGCCATCACATGCTGTCGGGACTGCTTCTCCAGGGCGTCGCGCGGCCGTGAAGGCGTTGCTGGCGATCGACAAGGCGGGTCTGCTGGGGGATGACCTCTTCAATCAGGTGTCTTCCCGTGACGCCTTGGATTTGCGAGATCGGGCCTTCATGGTGGAACTCGTGCGCGGGGTCTTGCGGTATCGTGCGACTCTCGACTGGCGATTGGGCTTGCTGTCGGATCGGCGGATCGCGAAACTTCCCATCCTGGTCCAGACCAGTTTGCGTCTCGGCGCTTACCAAGTCCTGTACTTAGACAGGGTGCCCGATTCCGCGGCCGTGAACGAGTCTGTGCGGATGATCAAGCAGCAGAGTCGGCGTCTGGGACGGGATTGGAGCGGGTTCGTGAATGCGGTGCTCAGGGCCCTCCTCAGATCCTCCGAACCGGCCTGGCCCGATGCCGCCAACAATCCTGTCGAGGCCTTTGCCGTGCGCTATTCCTGTCCGACCTGGCTCGTGGAGCGCTGGTGTCGTACCTGGGGCGACGAGCGCGCCGAGGCCCTCTGCCGAGCGTCAGTAGAGGTGCCGCCGCTCACGCTACGGGTGAATACGCTGCGAACATCGCGCGCGACGCTGCTGGCCGACTTGGCGGAGGCGCAGGTGGACGCCGGCCCGACGTTAGTCAGCGAGGTCGGCATTCAATTGGCCCGCCCCGGCTCCGTCGCAGACCTGCCGGGATTCGCCGAGGGACGGTTTTACGTGGAGGATGAGGCCGGGCAACTTGTTCCGTTGCTGCTGGATGTCCGGCCAGGTCAACGGGTGTTGGATGCCTGTGCCGCGCCGGGAGGGAAGGCCACGCATTTGGCGGCCCTCATGGAGAATCGAGGAGAGATCGTCGCGGTGGACCGGACCTCAGCTCGGCTTGATCTTGTGATGGCCAATTGTCGCCGTCTCGGAGTGGATGTACTGACGACGCTGGCTGGTGACGTGCGCGCGCTGATCGGTTCAGTGCCGGTGTCTGGAGGACAGGGCGTGAGCGCTGCTGTGCCCTATCCGGCGCTGTCTCGACCGTTCGACCGTATTCTTTTGGATGCCCCCTGCAGCGGCCTCGGCGTGTTGCGGCGTCATCCGGAAGGCAAGTGGTATAAAGCGCCGGAGTCGATCGTGCAGCACCGGCAGGTGCAGATGGAATTGCTGACCGCGACGAGCCGTCTCTTGCGGCCTGGTGGGGTGTTGGTCTATAGTACCTGCTCGATTGAGCCGGAAGAAACCGAATCAATCATTGATGAGTTTTGTCAGTCACATCGTGGCTTTCTGCGTGAGTCGATCGCGCCCTGGTTACCCCCAGCCGGTGTCCCATTCGTGACCCCCCGAGGGGACCTTTCTACGATGACCAATATGAACAACATGGATTGCTTCTTTGCCGCCCGCCTGCGGAGGACAGAATGACCACCGGCCGGACCATTCGTATCGCGCCCTCCATTCTGTCGGCTGACTTTGCCCGCCTGGCGGATGAGGTGGCGCGGGTTGAGGAAGCAGGAGCTGACTGGTTGCACATCGATGTGATGGACGGCCACTTTGTGCCGAATTTGACCGTGGGGCCTCCGATCGTCGAAGCCTTGCGAAAAGTCACCACCTTGCCGTTGGATGTGCATCTGATGATGACGAATCCGGATGCCTTCATCCAAGAATTCGCCGAGGCGGGCGCCGATTCTCTCACCGTGCATGTGGAGACCTGTCCGCACCTGCATCGGACCGTTCAGTCGATCAAAGAGCGGGGCGTGAAGGCGGGGGTGACGTTGAACCCTGCTACGCCGGTCGGTACCCTGTCGGAAATCGTTCGGGACGCGGATCTCATTCTCGTCATGTCCGTGAACCCTGGATTCGGCGGGCAACAGTTTATTCCTTCGTCGTTACAGAAGATTGCTGAGGTCCGGACCTTGATCGATCGTACGCAGAGCCGAGCGCTCCTGGAAGTGGATGGGGGTGTGAAGCCGGACAATGTGAAGGAGATTCTCGCGGCTGGCGCCGAGGTACTCGTCGCAGGATCGGCCGTATTTTCAAGCCATGACTATGCGGCGGCTATTACGGCGTTGAGAGCCGGGCATCAGCCTGCCGCCCGCATCAGCAGAATTGCGGCTGCACAGCGATAGAAGAGGCGTCAGACCGCACCCTTGTTCATGGATAATCTTCATCCCCTTGAAAGCAAAGTGCTGCTGGCATTGACCCGGCAGCCTGACTCGCCTCCGACGCTCGATCACCTTGCGGAATCCACGGGTTTGGAGCCCTCGCAGTTGAGCATGGCCGTTGAATGGCTGTTGGCCAAGTCGCTGATCGCCGTTCATGCGGAAACCGTCGCGCACATCGCCTCGCTGACCACGATCGGAGAAGTCTTTTTTGAGAAGTACTCTCCGATCGAGCGTGTCCTATCGGCGGCGCGGGATGCCGGACAGACCGGGAAACGGCTCACGATCCAGGACATTCAGGCCAAGGAAGCTCTCGAACCGTCTGATGTGAGCAAGGCCGTCGGGACTCTCAAGAAAGAGGGCGCGATTTTAATCGTTCAAGGCGGATGCATTGAAAGCACCGGTCGCAATAGTGCGACGGCCGAGGCCATGCGCGCGTTGTTGCAGGAGTTGCGCAGCGGCCCACGGGAGCAGCAGGCCTTTCCCGAGCCACTTCGGAATGTGCTGCAACAACATGCGGTGAAGCGCGGAAATGCGCGCGAGCCGTTTCGGATTGATGAGCGGGTGACTCGCTCATTTCTGCTGACTCCTGACGGACAGGAGGTGGCGCAGCAGCTTTCATGCGACGGGGTCCCAGAGGAAGTCTCGCAATTGACGCCGGAGCTGCTGAAAGAAGGCGCATGGCGGACGAAACGGTTTCGGAAATATACGATCAGTTTGCGGGCCCCGAGAATTGCGGCGGGGAAACGCCATCCCTATCGAGAGTTTCTGGATCTGGTGAAGCTCAAGCTGGTCAGCATGGGATTTCAAGAAATGCGGGGGACCCTCGTCGAAACAGAGTTCTGGAATATGGACGCCCTGTTCATGCCGCAGTTTCATCCCGCTCGTGACATCCACGATGTCTATTTTGTGAAAGATCCGACCCACGCTCCCGCGATCGCCGAGCCGTATCTGACGCAAGTAATGCAGGTGCATGAACAGGGGACAGGAGCCGGATCGACTGGTTGGGGATATACCTTTGATGCCGAGCGCGCGAAACGCCTGGTGTTGCGGAGTCAAGGGACCGCCGTGTCGGCGCGGACGTTGGCGGCCGGCGCCTCCGTGCCGGGGAAATATTTCTCGATCGCCCGATGCTTTCGGTATGACCAGGTAGATGCCACCCATGCCACCGATTTTTTCCAGGTGGAAGGGATCGTCGCAGGTTCGGATATCAATTTCCGGACCCTGCTCGGATTGCTCAATCTGTTTGCACGGGAAGTGGCGCAAGCCAAGGAAGTGAAATTTCTTCCGGCCTATTTCCCGTTCACCGAGCCGTCGGTCGAAATGCATGTGCGCCATCCGAAGCTGGGGTGGATGGAATTGGGCGGTGCCGGATTGTTCCGGCCTGAAGTGACGACACCGCTCGGTGTCTCCGTACCGGTCATTGCCTGGGGGCTTGGGCTCGATCGCATGGCGATGGTGGCATTGGGGATTCACGACATTCGCGATTTATTCTCGACGGATCTCGAATTCATTCGCACCATGCGGGGAAACTTTTAGGACGACGACACCATGCCCACTATTTCCCTTCAACGAGATGATCTCGAAGCCTTGATCGCCGGACCGGGCGAGGAGCCGTCGCGTATCCCGCTCGATCAACTCGAGCAATGGTTGATGTTGGTGAAGGGGGAGTTGAAGGGCCACAATTCGGACACAGGCGAGTTGCGCATCGAGTTGCAGGACAGCAATCGTCCGGATTTGTGGTGCTGCGAGGGGATTGCGCGACAGATTCGGATCAAGCGGCAAGGCAAGGCGAGTGCCTATCCCTTCTTCACGAAGCAGCAGCGCGTTGCCGGGAAGCTGGTCGTGGCGCCGGGTCTCGACAAGATTCGTCCGTATGTGGCCGCTTGTACGGCGGTGGGATATCGGGTGACGGCGTCAGGACTGACACAGCTCATTCAGACACAGGAAAAGTTAGCCGACATTTTCGGGCGTAAGCGGCGCTCGGTCTCGATCGGCTTGTATCGGTTGGCCCCTATCGTGTTTCCGGTGTCGTACGATCTGGTCAAGCCGGATGACGTGCGGTTCACGCCGCTCGGCATGGAGACAATGATGACGCTCCGGGAGATCCTCATGGTCCATCCTAAAGGCGTGGAGTACGGCAACATTGTCAGCGGCCATGACCAGCTCCCTGTGTTGCGGGATGCGAAGGGACAGGTGCTGTCCTTTCCTCCGATCATCAATAGTCGGGAAATCGGTGAGGTCCAGGTCGGGGATCATGAATTGTTCGTCGAAGTGACAGGGATCGATCTATGGATGGTCGCGCTCACCCTGAATATTTTTGCGGCCAATCTTGCGGATCGCGGTGCCGTGATTTCTCCGGTGGAGATTCAATCGCCGGTGAAAACCACTTTTGGGCGTCGCTGGAGTACGCCGATCGATTTCGGGGCGCCACGAACGATTCCGCTCGATGCCATTGAATCGGCATTAGGGGAGGCCCTCGGTGCCAAGGAAGTTTCTGCGGCGCTGAAGTCCTACGGTTATATGGTCAAGTCGGCGGGGCGGAAGGTGGCCGTGCAGCTACCGCCGTATCGGAACGATCTGCTTCACACCGTCGACGTGGTGGAGGATGTGGCCATCAGCCAGGGATATGCACGGTTTGCACCCGTCATGCCCTCGCAGTTTACGGTAGGCGGTTTGTCGCGGTTAGAGCAGATGGCCGATCGAGTCCGTCACCTCATGGTGGGCTTGGAATTCCAGGAGATCATTTCCAATATCATGGGATCCCAGCAGGACTTTTGCGGGAAAATGCGGCTGGAGGGTACGGAGTGGGCGAAGGTTGTGGAGGTGGACAATGTGATGTCCCTCAACTACTCCTGCCTGCGTCAGTGGATCACGCCGTCGCTGCTGCAGGTGGAAACGAATTCAAGCCGAGCGTTCTATCCGCACCGCATATTCGAGGTCGGGGAAGTGGCTGTTCCTGATAGGAGTGCCGATGTCGGCTCTCGGACCGTAACGATGCTGGGTGCCGTGATTGCCCATGCCGGAGCCCACTTCTCTGAAATTCATTCCTGTCTGGATCTGCTGCTGTATTACCTGGATCGTCCCTTCACGTTGGAGCCGGTGGCTCATCCCTCATTTCTTGACGGTCGAGCCGGGACGATTGTGTCGAACGGTCAGGCCATTGGGTTGCTGGGAGAGTTGCATCCCGAGGTGCTGGAGCACTGGCAAATTGGAGTGCCTGCCGTCGCGCTGGAGTTGGAGATCGACCGGTTGTTGGGTGAGGTGTGACGAGAAAATCCGTTCGTTCAGGATTTTCCCGCCACAGACAGTGTGCGTATGCGGGAACCTTAGCTCGCAGTCGTGAGCTGTTGTTTCGCAACCCCGACGAGTTTTTCAAATCCCGCCATATCCCGGATTGCCATATCTGACAGCACTTTTCGATCTAACAAGATATTCGCTTTCTTCAGCGCATTCATGAAGCGGCTATAGGCGATGCCATGCAGGCGGGTCGCGGCGCTGATGCGTGCGATCCAGAGCTGGCGGAAGTCGCGCTTGCGATGCTTTCGTCCGACGTAGGCATAAGCCTGCCCTTTATCGACTGATTCCGTTGCTGTTCGAAACAGCCGGCTCTTGGCTCCGTACTGGCCTTTCGCCAGTTTCAGGCGCTTTTTTCGCCGCTGTCGTGTTTTTGGACCACCTTTTGTACGAGGCATGAGGAACTACTCCTTTCAGATCCTGTTCACGGCACAATCATCATTATTGCGGAAGCAAACGGTTCAGCGCGGTGGTCGAGGCGGAGGAAACCTCAACGGCTCCCTTCAGGCGCCGCTTGCGGTCGCGAGGTTTTCCGGTGAGTAAATGCCGCCCTCCGGCCTTCCGGCGAACCAGCTTCCCCGTTCCCGTGCGTCGAAACCGTTTCTTGGCGCCGCTGTGAGTTTTCATTTTCACTTTCATGCTCTCATTCCTTCCTTGTGTGCGCGTGGCACACTATTTGGGAGCCAGAATCATGATCAGGCTCCGCCCTTCCATTCTTGGTGCAAACTCCACGGTTCCCGCCTCCGTACATTCCTTGATGACGCTGGCCATCATTGTGCGCCCCATTTCCTGATTGGCCATTTCGCGTCCACGATAGGTCAGGGTCACCTTAGTCTTGTTGCCGTCGGCCAGGAATTCCTTGATCTGGCGAATCTTAATCTCGAGATCGTGCTTGTCGGTGCGCGGACGAAGTTTGATCTCTTTGACCTGGGTAGACTTTTGATGACGCCGGCTTTGGTGATCTTTCTTGCTGAGTTCGAACTTATATTTCCCATAGTCCATGATGCGGCAAACCGGCGGCTGGGAAGTCGGGGCCACCTCGACGAGATCGTACCCCCCCTCCTGTGCCTTACTGAAGGCCTCTGCGGTCGGCAGTATTCCTAGTTGTTCGCCTTCAGGACCGATGACTCGAACTTCCCGAATCCTGATTTCCCGGTTTACACGTAATTTAGGGACGATAGGTCACCTCGTTTGTGAGTGGGTTACCGTTTCACGTAATGTGTGATTCGTGTCTGTTCGGAGAAGTTCCAGGAAGTGTTCGATCGGCATAGTCCCATGATTCGCCCCGCTTCGGCCGCGAACCGACACCATGCCGCTCTGCACTTCCTTGTCTCCCACGACCAGCATATACGGAATCTTATTCTTTTCCGCTTCACGGATCTTAAATCCGATCTTCTCATTGCGGATGTCCGCTTCGACTCGAAAGCCGTGGCTCTTGAGCGTCGAGACGATCTTCGCTGCAAATTCATGCTGATTGTCCGTGATCGTGAGTACGGCGGCCTGCACGGGGGCGAGCCACGTCGGGAAGGCGCCGGCATAGTGCTCGATCAAGATGCCGAAGAAGCGCTCGATGGAGCCCATGAGTGCCCGATGAATCATGATCGGCTGATGCGCTTTGCCGTCGTCGCCCGTATAGGCCAGCTTGAACCGCTCAGGATTGTTGAAATCCACCTGGACCGTTGAACATTGCCAGGATCGACCGAGTACGTCTTTGATCTTGATATCGATTTTGGGGCCGTAGAACACCCCTTCTCCGGGATCTACTTCGTAGGCCACGCCGCGGCTCTTGAGCGCAGCCTCTAGGGCGTTAGTCGCGATCGTCCAATTCTCCTCGGAGCCGACGGACTTTTCCGGGCGAGTCGAGAGATACACCTCAAACTCGGTAAATCCGAAGGTGCCAAGGACAAAAAAGGTAAAGTCCAGCACGCGACTGACTTCGGCTTCGATCTGATCGGGCCGACAAAACAGATGCGCGTCATCCTGGGTAAATCCGCGGACACGCAGCAAACCGTGTAGCACGCCGGTTCGTTCGTAGCGATAGACGGTTCCCAACTCTCCGTAGCGGATCGGCAAATCCCGATAACTGCGCAGGTGGGATTTGTAGATCATGATATGGAAGGGGCAGTTCATCGGCTTGAGCTGGTACTCGCTGCCCTCCAGCTTCATCGACGCGAACATGTTTTCGCGGTAGTAATCGACGTGACCGCTCGTTTTCCACAGGTCCAGCCTGGCGACATGGGGGGAATACACCAGATCGTAGCCGTCCTTGATATGTTGTTCCCGCCAGAAGTTTTCGATGAGCAGGCGGATCAGTGAACCCTTGGGATGCCACAGAACCAAGCCGGGACCGATCTCGTCCTGAATCGTAATCAAGTCGAGTTCCTTGCCGAGCTTTCGATGGTCCCGCCGCTTAATCTCTTCTAATTTCGCGAGATGGGCATCGAGTTCTTTTTTGGTCGGGAATGACGTGCCGTAGACCCGCTGCAGCATCGGGTTTCGCTCGTCGCCGCGCCAATAGGCGCCGCCGGTGGACAGAAGCTTGAAGGCTCCCACATACCCGGTCGTGGGAAGGTGCGGCCCGCGGCAAAGGTCGACAAATTCCCCTTGGCGATAGAGCGAGATAGGGGACGCGTCGTCGAAGGTATTAATCAGTTCGACCTTGTACGCTTCCCCGCGTTCCTGGAAAAATTTGATGGCATCCTGCTTGGATAGCTCGCTCCGGGTGACAGTCAGGCCACGTTTCGTGATCTCGATGGCGCGCGCCTCGATCTTTTCTAAATCCTCAGGTGTGAATGGGCGGTCGAAGGCGAAATCATAATAAAACCCATCGTCCAGTGCCGGACCGATCGTGAGTTGTGCCGTGGGAAATATTTCCTTGACGGCTTGCGCCATGATGTGGGTGCTGCTGTGCCGATAGACTTCTCGCCCTTCCGCCGAGGCGAAGGTCAGAGGCTCGAGAGTCGCGTCATGTTCCAATGCATGCGACAAGTCCACCGGCGCGCCGTTGAGCTTGGCTGCCAGCACCTTGCCGTCGAGGCGTCCGCCCTCCGGAGTGAGGGCCTCGCGGACCGTGCATCCTGCTGGTACTTGTTTTCGAGTTCCGTCAGGAAGGGTAATGTGAATCTGCAGTGAGGCCACTCCGGTCAATCCTACAAAAAATACAGCGCCGTGCCGACCACCATGCCGCCGGTAGTCGGATCACGAATGTGTGAGCGAACCAAAAATGGTAGGCGCGGACGGTCTTGAACCGTCGACCTCTACCGTGTCAAGGTAGCGCTCTCCCCCTGAGCTACGCGCCTATCGCCCGGCGATGCTAATACAGCCTCACCAAAGGTGTCAAGGAAACCCGCTGGCGAGAGGGGCTTTTCTCAGCGACCTCGTGAAAGAAATGCCGCCCCATCATGCAGCTGACATCGGGTTTGACGGCGAGAGGCTACTTGACCGCCGCTTTCAGCTCTTTGCCGGCTGAGAATTTGGGGATGCGGGCGGCGGGAATCTTCAGGGCCTCGCCGGTCCGCGGATTACGTCCCATCCTGGCCTTCCGTTTCGAAATCGTAAAGGTACCGAAATTTACCAGCGTCACGCGTTTTCCCTTCTTGAGCGATGTGGTGACCGCTCCGGTGAAGGCTTCGAGTGCAACCGTCGCTGCGACTTTGGTGATTCCGGCGCTATTGGCCATTTTCGCAATCAGTTCTTCCTTGGTCATTGCTTCCCTCCATTGGTGGTTGGCGACCGGTGGATGTATGGGCGCATCGATCTGGCGCCTCTGGTGAGGGTTCAGACGCGGGCGAATCTAGCTCGCCCTTGCGCGTTTGACCGGGATATCCAGATCAAGAATCTTTTTTCTCAATGTATTTCGATTCAGCCCGAGCAGTTCGGCGGCTTGGATCTGGTTGCCCTTGGTCTCCCGCAGGGTCAGTAAGATCAAAGGGCGTTCGACGGCGGCGATCAGCATCGGATGGAGGTTTCTTCCCGAGCCGTTCCGCATCCCTTTGACGAAATCACCGACTTTATGTTCCAGAAAAGATTCCAAGCAGACCGATTGCCCTGTTCCATTGGAGAGCGGTAGGTCCGCCTTAGGAGGCTTGGTTGCGCGTAGCAACGTTGCGGTCCGTTTCAGAACCGTTCGAGATCCTGCGAGCAAGAGCGTCCGCGCTGGATCGATCCCCGCAAGCCACTTCCCAAGGTCTGCCGTCGTCAGGGTTTTCGATTCCACAATGACGGCATCGTACCCACGCTTCGCAATGTCCTTCGAGAGCGACAGTCCCTCGCGGCCGATGGTGACCGCCTGCTCGCCGAAAAGGTCCTTGTAGTGAGCTTGGATCTCGCTGTCAGAGCTGAGTAAGAGGATATTAAATGTTGATGATCGCAGCGTCATGAAGATACCGAGGAAGAAGAGGGCGGGATTATTGCGCAGGCCCCAGATGATGTCAATCACCAAAAATGTACCGAGATGTGGCCGACGACGGGTGTGAACCATTTATGGGTCGGCATGGCCCTGGGGTCGCAAGGCGGTGGCGGTCGAAGCGTGGTGCCGTGAAACGGAGGCAAGCAGAAATGAAGCGGCGGCCGCGGGTGCTCTCCGGACATCCCCATATCTCTATGGCTCACGGCGTGGTTATCGGATATGGCATACAGCCTGGCTTGACAGTAAAGTCGCGCTCAAGGTATAGAGATTCATGAATCCCCATCGGAATACTCGCAAATGAAGGTTAGTCTTCGAGCCACCTATGGAATTATTGCCGCCGTGGATCTGGCGTTACAGCATGACGAACAGCCGGTCTGTGCCAAGTCGATTGCCAAACGCCAAGCAATTCCGGCCCGGTTCCTGGAGCAGGTTCTTCATGCGATGAAAAAGGCTGGGGTGGTTACCAGTCAGCGGGGAGCTCAAGGCGGGTATGTGCTGAGCCGCAAGCCCTCGGAGTTGTCCGTGGCGGACATTCTCGACGCATTAGAAGGCCCGCTTCTCACCTCGAATGGAGAGGTCGGCATGAAGAACTCATCAGCGCGAGGGGCGAAGCAGGAGGCCTTGCTTGCACACATTTGGGATCGGGTGAAACGGGCGGAACTGAGTGTTCTTTCGGAAGTCACGGTCGAGGAATTGGCCCAGCGCCAGCGGGCTCTCGACGCGCAGCATACATTGATGTATCACATCTGAAACGGCCTGAATCATGCCCACGCACATTATTCTCCAACCGACGAGGTCGTCATTATGACTCCTAATACAGTGGCTCTCCGTCCAGCGATCAAAACGGAGCCCATTCCAGCCCATATCGTCGAAGAAATCGAAACGTTTGAAGCGGAGGCCCATCGGGTCCTTGGGGGAGATCTCTCGACCGACATCTTCAAACCCTTCCGTCTGCAATACGGGATCTATGGCCAGCGGCAACCCGGGGTTCAGATGGTGCGGATTAAGATCCCGTTCGGCGGACTGACGGGAAATCAGTTGCGCCAAGTGGCTGACCTTGCCGACCAGTTCGCCACCGGGGTGGGTCATGTCACGACACGCCAGGATATTCAACTGCACTTCGTGGAACTCAAACATGTCCCTGAGATGATGCGTCTGTTGGCGTCTGTAGGGCTGACCACGCGCGAGGCCTGTGCGAATACCGTCCGCAACGTCACGGCCTGTCATTTGGCGGGCGTGTGCCAGGGAGAGGTCTTCGATGTGACGCCGTACGCGAAGACGGTGGCCTATCACCTCTTGCGCAATCCGTTGAATCAGAGTCTCCCGCGGAAGTTCAAGATTGCGCTGTCCGGGTGCCGGCAGGATTGCGCCCTCACACCCATTCACGACATAGGGTTGCTCGCGGCGAAACGGGCCGACGGGGCCATCGGTTTCCGAATGGTGGCGGGCGGTGGATTGGGATCGACGCCGCGCATGGCCCAAGTGCTGAGAGAATTTACGCCGATGGATGAATTGCTTCCGACCATCGAGGCGGTGATCAAGGTGTTCGATACGCTGGGGAACCGCAAGAATCGCAACAAGGCGCGCATGAAGTTCGTCATCGAGAAGCTCGGCTTCGAGGAATTCAAGCGTCGCTGGGAAGCGGCCTACGCGTCCATGGGGTATGCGGTGCCGACGCATGAGCCGATCAAGTTGCTGGAGTATGCCGATGTGCCGCCGTTGATCATGCCGAGCAAGGCAGGCATCCCCTCCAACGGCAAGGGGAATGGTGTCGGGTCGTTGAATGGCCAGGCCTCCGCGTTCCAGGCCTGGACGCGCACCAATGTGGTTCCGCAGCGACAGGCGGGCTTTGTCACGGCGGCGATCAAATTGCCGATGGGTGATTTGACGGGTGAGCAAATGTGGGTCGTCGCGGATCTGGCCGAACGCTATTCGAACGGCAACATCCGCACCACCATTAATCAGAACGTGGTCATCCGATGGATTGCCGAGGGACGGCTGGAAGAATTCTATCAGGAGCTCGTGGCGCATAGCTTGGGCGATCCCGGCGCTGAACTCGTCGAGGACATCATCGCCTGTCCCGGCACCGACACCTGCGGCTTGGGAATCACCTCCTCCAAAGGTATGGCGCGAGCTTTGGCCGAAGTGTTTCCAGCCGGCCAGGTTCCCGAAGACCTGAGGGATGTCAGTGTCAAGATCAGCGGATGCCATAACTCCTGCGCCCAGCACCATATTGCCACCATCGGCTTGCATGGAGTCGGCAAACGTCTCGGCGAGCATACGGCTCCGCATTATGAACTGCATCTGGGCGGGCACGTGGACGGCACGCCGAAGATCGGACAGTTGGTGGTCAAGCTGCCGGCCAAGAGTGTGCCGGCGGCAGTGCGCCATCTGGTGGACGTCTATCGTCGGGATCGGAAGGCCGGGGAGACGCTTCAGTCGTTCATCGCGCGAGTCGGAAAAAACGTCCTCAAGGATGAGCTCATTCCTTATACGATCGTGCCGACACATGACCAGGACCCGACCTATTATTACGATTGGGAAGGGGAGGCGGAATTTGTGCTTGAGGATCTCGGTCCCGGTGAGTGCGCGGGGGGTGCCTTGGAGATGATCGACGACCGCATGCTGGAGGCCGATCAGGAACTCTATCAGGCGAAATTGCTTGTCGAGAAGCATCAGTATGCTCTGTCGGTGAATAAATCGTATCGGGCGGTGTTGGCGGCGGCGAAAGGCCTGCTGGTCACCGAGGGGGTCGATCCGGCGACCGATGCCGACACCTTTCAGGAGTTCGATCTGCGGCTGGCAAGCAAAGGCATCGTTCCGGCCACATACAAGGATCTTGGCGCGCAGGTCGGCGACCTCGGTTCGAAGGATGCGACCGCCGAGACGGCGGCGGAGAAAATGGCGTTTGCGAAACAGTTCCTCGCGGTGTGCAGAGCGGCCACGGAGCAACTGGGCAAAGATCTGAAGTTGGCCCAGGTGAAAGAGGACACTGGGCCACCGGCGACTCCCGCCGTGGTGCCGGCCGCTCCCGTTGCCACGGCGCCCGTGTACGATCTGCGCGGCGTCGCCTGTCCGATGAACTATGTGAAGACCAAATTGAAACTGGAAATGATGGACAACGGCGAGCAGCTGGAAGTCTGGCTCGACGCCGGAGAGCCCATTCGAAATGTGCCGATGAGCTTGCGGAACGACGGACACAAGATTCTCAAGGAGGGACCGTTGGAACCGGAGGCCACGCATTTCAAAATCCTGGTGGAAAAGGTCGAGGGGTAAACGGGATGCCAGACGAACAGACGCCTGCTGCACGACCATCCGACGCAGAGCTGAATGCGCTGAGCGACTCGTTTGAGTCCAAGCAGCCATGGGAGGTGCTGGAGTATGCGCTCACGACCTTCCGGCAGCGAATTGTGCTGGCCTGCAGTTTTGGGGCGGAGGATGTCGCCCTGGTGGATATGGTGCATCGGATCGATCCGGAGGCACCGCTCTTTTATCTGGATACGGACTTTCTGTTTCCTGAAACCTTCGACGTGCGTGACCGGATTATCGCGCGGTACGGGTTGAAGCCGGCGCAGGTCATTGCAATGAAATCCCTATTGACGCCGGAACAGCAGGCTTCCCAGCAGGGAGCGATGTTATGGGCGAGCAAGCCGGACCTCTGCTGCGAGTTGCGGAAAATCGAACCGCTCACTCGCATTCTCGCCGGGTATAGGGCTTGGATCACCGGGATCAGGCGAGACCAAGCTCCGACAAGGGCGAACGCCGGGCTGATCGAGTGGGACAAGAAATTCAATCTGGTCAAAGTGAATCCGCTGGCCCGATGGAGCAGTGAAGACGTCTGGACATATCTCCAGCTCCATGAGGTCCCGTATAACGCGCTACACGACCGTAATTACCCCAGCATCGGCTGTACCCATTGTACGGCGCCAGTCCTTCCGGGAGCCGATCCGCGTTCCGGTCGGTGGAAGAATTTCGGCAAGACCGAGTGCGGCCTCCACAAGTAATATTGCATCACCCTGAAATCAGACAAGGTCAGTACGATCCATGCAACATCTGCTCGCGAAAGTCGCCAAAGGTCAAAAAACATCCAAGGATCTCACGTGGGAGGAAGCCAAGCAGGCCATGCGCCTGTTGATCGAGGGGACCGCGACACCTGCCCAGGTCGGAGCCTTCCTCATTGCCATGCGATTCAAGTCGGAATCGTTCTCAGAGTTAGCCGCCTTCACCGCGACCGCCCGCCAATATGTTCCGCCGGTGCCCGTTCGTGCTGGGCTGGGAGTCGTCGATGTTCCCGTTTATGGGGGCAAGCGGGAGACCTTTCACGCAATTATTCCCGCCGCGATTGTCGCGGCAGCAGCCGGAGCGGTCCTGTTGCTGCATGGGGTGGATGGGCCTCCGGATCGACGGGGCATCTCGTCCGTGCTGAAATTGTTGGGCATTCCTATCGATATGACGGCCAAGTTGGTCGGAGCCGAGCTGGAAAAGAAAGGGTTTGCCTACTTGGACCTGGCGCTGTATCACCCGCCAGTAAGCCGGTTTCTGGAAATGCGGCAGGAATTGGGTGTACGGAATTTTTTCCATCCCGTGGCGCGAATGCTCAACCCCGCCCGTGCGACCTCACAGGTGATCGGCCTGTCGCATCCGCCCTACTTTGAGAAGACAATCGAAGCCTTGCGCATGTTGAGTTGTCCGCGTGCATTGGTCATCCGCGGTGTCGAAGGTGATCCGGAGCTCTCGATCGGCAATTCGACGCGGCTTTTAGAACTGAAGGACGAGCGCATCACTCCGTTTACCTTCCAGCCAAAGGATGCGGGGCTGACGATGGCGACGTTTCGTGAGATGGCCGGATTCCCTGTTGAGCAACGGGAGCGGGAGGCCGATCTGATCAAGCGGCTGCTTGCAAATGAGATTCAGGGGGGGCAGCGCGACTGGGTGCTTCTCAATGCGGCGATGTTGCTGTATGCGGCCGGCAAGGGGGCGTCGATCACCGGAAATCTTGTGACTGCCAGAAGCGCACTGGAGTCCGGACAGGCCAAGGCTAAGCTGGCGGAGCTGGTGGCGGCCGCCGGATCGAGCGCCGGTCGTGAGCCCAAGGTCGGCCTGTCAGCGTAACCAGAAGAGTGTGAATCATGAAACATTTGCGTCAACTCGAAGATCAAAGCGTCTATATCCTCCGGGAAGCCTATAAGCATTTCAATCATCTTGCCATGCTCTGGTCGATGGGGAAGGATTCGACGGTGCTCCTGTGGCTGGCCCGCAAGGCGTTTTTCGGGCATGTGCCCTTCCCGTTGCTTCATGTGGATACCAGTTACAAGATCCCGGCGATGATCGAATACCGCGATCGGATTGCACGCGAATGGCGGTTGAATCTGGTCGTTGGTCAGAACAAGGAAGCTCTGGCTGCGGGTATGAACCATACTCTGGGGCGAGATGTCTGCTGTACCGCCTTGAAGACAACGGCCATGAAGAATCTGGTCGAAGAGAAAGGTTACACCGGCATTATCCTCGGCGTTCGCGCGGATGAAGACAGCACCAGGGCAAAGGAACGATATTTTTCTCCTCGCGACAAACATGGTGATTGGGACTTTCGTGATCAGCCGCCGGAATTGTGGGACCAGTTCAAGACGACCTTTCCGCCGGGCACGCATATCCGGATTCATCCGCTCCTCGATTGGACCGAGATCAACATCTGGGAATACATCAAGCACGAGAACATTCCATTCATGGATCTGTATCTCGACAGAGGAGATGGGACGCGCTATCGAAGCTTGGGCTGTGCGCCCTGCACCATGCCCATCCAATCTACGGCGAAGACGGTCGACGAGATTATTACCGAACTGCGGGGGAGTCATGTGGCGGAACGAGCGGGCCGTGCGCAGGACGCGGGGCGAGGCATGGAGATGCTCCGCAAGAAGGGGTACATGTAAACTGGCTGACCTCGGCCGGTTGGCTGATGAGCATCCGAACGACGACGATCATGCAACCAGGGTTCAATTGAACGAGTGAATGATATGACACAGCAGGACCAGACCAAGCCGCAAGAGAGTCTCAACATCGTCATCGTGGGCCATGTGGATCACGGGAAATCCACGCTGGTGGGACGACTCTATGCCGATACGGGCTCGTTGCCGGACGGCAAATTGGAAAAGGTGCAGGCCATCTGCCGCCAGCAGGGCAAGGAATTTGAGTATGCGTTCCTCTTCGATGCGTTTCTGGAGGAACAGGAACAGGGGATCACGATCGATACGGCGCGCACGTTCTTCATCTGGAACGGACGTCAGTACATCATCATCGATGCGCCTGGCCACAAAGAGTTTTTGAAGAACATGATCTCGGGCGCCGCTCGGGCCGAAGCCGCGCTCTTGCTGATCGACGCTCTGGAAGGGGTGCGCGAGCAATCGAAGAAACATGGCTATCTCCTGTCCTTGCTGGGCGTGACGCAGTTCGCGGTCGTCGTCAACAAAATGGATCTGGTCGGGTATCGCCAGGATGTGTTCGACGGGATTGAAAAGGAATATCGGGAGTTTCTGGGCCAGTTCCGGGCCGTCCCTCAACAGATGATTCCGGTCAGCGCCAAGATGGGCGACAACATTGCGGTTCGCAGCGGCAATATGAGCTGGTATCAAGGTCCCACCGTGCTGGAGACGCTGGCGCTCTTCAAGAAAGAGCAGGTCCGTTCCGAACAGCCGCTTCGGTTTCCCCTGCAGGACGTCTATAAGTTCGATGCGCGGCGGATTTTGGCCGGTCGCATCACAGCCGGCCGCCTCAAGGTCGGCGATCAACTGGTGTTTTCCCCTTCCAACAAGACGGCGGTGGTGCAATCGATCGAAGGATTCAATGTCGATCCACCGGGAAGCGAGGCCCAGGCCGGTCAATCGGTCGGGATCACGCTGGACGAGCAAATTTTTGTCGAGCGCGGAGAAATCGCCTCGCATCGGGATTCTGTTCCGCTCGTCTCGACCGCAGTTCGGGTGAATTTATTCTGGATGGGACGGCGGCCTTTGGAGAAGGGGCGGAAGTATGTCCTGCGCCTTGCCACGCGTGAAGTCGCCTGTGAAGTGGCCGCCATCCACCGCATTATCGACACCGCCGACCTGGATCAGCTTCAGGAGAGTCAGTCAGTGGCCAAAAATCAGGTGGCCGAACTGACGTTGCGTGTGAAGGCGCCTCTCGCGTTTGATCTCTCGTCATCATTTGAAGCGACCGGCCGGTTCGTGCTAGTCGATGAGTACGACATTGCCGGGGGCGGGATTATCACCGAGTTGGTGCATGACGAACAGGAGGGATTGCGAGAAGAGGCTCGGCAACGAGAATATGCGTGGCTCTCGGGGGATGTCCGGGCGGAAGATCGCGCGGTGCAGTATGGGCATCGGGCCGCCATTGTGCTGTTCACGGGATCGGCCCAGACGGGTAAGACGTTTCTCGCGAGACGGGTGGAGGCGTTGCTGGTTGCCGATAGCCGGCATGCGTATCTGTTGGAGGGTGAGAATCTGCTCCAAGGATTGGATGCGGATTTATCCGCCGCCGATCCGTCCTTCGCGGCCGAGCGAGTGCGCCGGTATGGGGAGGTGGCCAGGCTGCTGATTGATACGGGGCTCATTGTCGTGTCCACCAGCAAAACCTTCGGCATCAATTACCAGCGGATGGCCGAGATGATACGGACCTTGGTTCAGCCGGCTCCAGTCATCTCCGTGCACATGAGCCGAGCCGGGGAGGAGCCGCCGCCGAATACCGATCTGCACTTTGCCGGGCCTCAGGATTTCGACGCAGCTGCCCGGCAGATCCTGGAGGAGTTGAAGCGGAGTGGGGTGCTCATGCAGCCATCCGGAACGAAGCCTACGATCCAATACTCAATCTAGGTAAGGGGTGTGGAGTCGTTTGACTCCATTGAAACCGCTGTGGTAGCGTTCTTCATCAACAATTTCGAGGGTTTTTCATGACCATGGCTGCCGGCAAGGATCTCAAGTCGATCCTCACGAAACTCCAGTATTCCGACGATGCCAAAGTCGTCCAGCAGATCACTGCGCAGATGAAGCAGGTGCAGGCTCGAATGGCCGGTGTCAAGCAGAAGCTGGTGGTCATGAGCGGGAAGGGCGGCGTCGGCAAGAGCATGACGACGGTGAATCTCGCCCTCGCGTTTGCACGCCAGGGCGCGAAGGTCGGTTTGCTGGATGTTGATCTGAACGGCCCCTGTGTCCCGAGGATGATGGGCCTCCACGGCCAATCGCTCACCATGACTCCTGAAGGTGCGCAGCCTCCTGTCGGCCCGCTCGGCATTAAAGTGGCCTCGATGGATTTTTTCCTCGATGACGCTTCGCCGGTGCGTTGGAAGGGTCCCATGGATTTGAGCCCGGTATGGCTGGGCTTAATGGAAATGAATGTGATTCGAGAATTCTTGGCCGATGTGATCTGGGGAGAGCTGGACTATCTTCTGGCCGATCTTCCCCCGGGTGCGGCTGCCGATAAACCTCCGGTCATCGCAGGATTCATCCCTGACCTGGCCGGCGCCATCGTCGTCACGACCCCGTCGGAAGTGGCATCTGATGTGGTGCAGAAGTCCGTGACCTACGCGCGGGATATGGGCATACGGGTGTTGGGCATCGTTGAAAACATGAGTGAGTATCGCTGCCCCGCCTGTGGAGCGGAGAATGAGCTGTTTGAGGGGAATACCGAGGCGATGTGCGACGTGCTGGATCTGCCGTTGCTTGGGCGTATCCCGTTCGACCGAAAATTAGCGAAGACGTTCGATAAGGGTCAGCCGCTCCTCGATCCCGACTATCCGACGATCCAAAAATATCAGGAGATCGTCGGGCGGATTCAATCGTTACTGGATTACAAAAAAGTCCTGGCGGAGAAGCTGTAACAGCGCCGACCGGGAAGGGGGATCCTATGAAGTTCGTTTGTTTGAACTGCGAGACCTACATGACGTTTCAGAAGGTCGAAAAGCCCGGCGAGGGGTCGCTCGGTGTCTTTTTCGGCTGCCCGTCTTGCGATGCCAAGTTCTCCATGGTGACCAATCCCGGCGAGACGCAAATGGTCGCCTCGCTTGGCGTGAAGCTCGGAGGTCGCACAGAAACGGCTGAACCTTTTGAGATGACTCGCGGGACCCTCAAGGACGAAGCGCAAGCCGGTGCGGGACAAATGGCTGCCTATCTCAATGAGAAAATTCAAAGTGGGCAACCAGCAACTGTCTCGGAAAAATCCAGCACCCCCACGTCTGCATCTGGCGAGGAGAAGACCTCCGGCGGCTGTCCGTTCTCCGCCATGGTGGCAGAAATGGGATTGACCTCCGGCGGCAAGCCACAGAATGGAAATGGCACAAGCGACTTCACATGGTCCGCAGATGCCAAAGAGAAGTTGGAACGACTGCCGTCTTTTGTGAAGCCGATGGTCCAAAGCAGTGTGGAAGCCTATGCGCGCAAGCAGGGGTATAAGAGTATCACGCTGCAGGTCATGGATGATTCTAAGAACGATTCACCCAACGGCATCGCGTGGACTAAAGACGCCGAACAGCGCATGGATAATATTCCCGACTTCATTCGTCCGATGGCCAGACGAGAAATCGAGCGGATTGCGAAGGAGCGCGGGCTGACGGAGATCACGGCGCAAGTGATGGATGAAGCCAAAGAGAAGTTCATGAAGTTCATGTAGTCGACGAATGCATGTGTGAGATGAGTGTGCGGCCCATCCGGATCGCCGGATGGGCCTTCCGATTCCCGCCAAGTCTTTCTTCTCGACCGATTCATCGTCTGAGAGTCCTGGGGCCATGGCTCCTCCCTTCGGTGATGTTCTGTGCCATCGTTTTGATGTGGGGCGCGTCTTCCGCGGTGGCGCAGTCTACTGATCACGGCCATGCGGCGGTCGAGGAGCAGGGGCATCATCATGTCGCAGCCACGGGGGAGCCTTGGGAAGGCTCGCTGCAGGGCATCGCTTATTCTGAATTCAACCATCACTTGGCCGGAATTTTTCTGCTGCTGATCGGATTGAGCGAAATCCGGCAAGCTCTGGGGTGGCCGGCGCTGGTGTGGACGAGATTTCTTCTCCCCAGCGCCTTGACTGTGGGAGGGATTTTCCTCCTGATTTGGAGTGATCATGATTCCTGGCCGATCGGGTCGATGACCTTCGTTCAGACGTTCTTCGGTGACGATCAGGAGATCCTGCAACACAAGATCAATGGTATTTTGGCGGTCATGGTAGGAGCCGTCGAACTGCTGCGAAGGCTCGGCTGGTTTGCTCATGCAGCTTGGATGATGCCCTTGCCGCTCTTCGCGATCGTCGGCGGTCTTATGCTATTCAGCCACTCTCATGGAGACCATCCCGGGGCATATCAGATTGCGCTGCACCATGCGATCATGGGAGCTATGGCCATCACCGCCGGGTCATCAAAATTGGTCTCCGGGTGGCGAGGGCGGCAACTCATGACCGAGCGCTCTCTATGGGAACTCATTTGGGCCAGCTTGGTATTGATGATTGGGTTGCAGTTGCTCCTCTACTCGGAGTAAGGATTCTTCCGCGGTACTGTGTTCCAGGCCATCTTCGTTCTCACGGCATTTCCAGCAAGAGCGGCTCCTCTCATCGCAGTAGTCGGCGGCAAGGTACCTGCCTCCTCGCGTTGACAGTCCCGTAGGGTCTGTGTTAGCTGTAATTTTTTGCGATGAGATTTCAGTGCGGGCCTGATCTGGAACGAGACCGTGCCGGTTCAGGAAAGAGGAGTCGCCATGGGTGGCCATAGTCATTGGGCAACAATCAAGCGCCATAAGTCCGCGGTCGATGCGAAGCGGGGCAAGATTTTTACCCGCCTTATCCGTGAGTTGACGATTGCCGCGCGGTCCGGTAGTGATCCGGACGGCAATCCGCGCCTGCGACTGGCGATTGCCAAGGCGAAAGAAGCCAACATGCCCGGCGATAACATGAAAAAGGCGATTCAGCGTGGGACCGGCGAACTCCCGGGCGTGACCTATGAAGAATTTACGCTGGAAGGATACGGTCCCGGCGGCACAGCCGTGCTGATGGAAATTACTTCCGACAATCGAAATCGCACGGTCGCTGAAATCCGTAACTTGTTGACGAAGAACGGCGGCAACATGGCCGAGGCAGGTGCCGTAGCCTGGCAGTTCCACAAAAAGGGAATGTTGGTGGTCGAAAAAGGGAAAGTCGAGGAAGATGCTCTGCTGAGCATTGCCTTGGAAGCCGGCGCCGAAGACGTCAAAGTAACCGACAAGACCTTCGAAGTGCTCACCGACACGCACGATTTTGAAGCGGTGAAGAAAGCGCTCAGCGACGCAAAAATCGACTGCACGCTTGCCGAATTGAATTTCATCCCCCAGAATACGATTGCGCTGGACGAGCGACCCGCCGAACAGATGTTGAGGCTGATGGAGATTCTGGACGAACATGATGATGTGCAGAAGGTCCATGCGAACTTTGACATTTCCGACGAAGTCATGGAGAAAGTCGCCGCTGCCACCGCGTAATCCGGGAGGATCGGCACTGAGTACCCAGGCGCACGCAGTCTCTCCACCAGTTCCTTCGCATCACACGCTACCGCTGCTCACATGATCGCCCTACTGACGGGCCTCATGGCCTTCAAGGCGCCTACGCACGTCATCCTTGATGTCCATGGCGTGGGCTATGAAGTATTGATTCCCCTCAGTACCTACTATTCGTTGCCCCATCAGCATGAACTTGTGACGCTCAGCATCCATACCCATGTGCGCGAGGATGCGATTCAGCTCTACGGATTTCTGACTGCAGCGGAGAAGGAAGCTTTTTTGTTACTGACCGGGATCTCCGGCATAGGGCCCAAATTGGGACTCAGCGTTCTCTCGACGCTGTCGGTCCGCGACCTCTTTTCAGCCATTCAGTCCGGTGATATTGAAAAATTGGGAACGGTCTCGGGCATCGGCAAAAAGTCAGCGGCAAGGATTGCTCTGGAGTTAAAAGATAAGGTGGCGCGGCTGGTCCCCTCCGGGGAACCGGTCGAGGGGAGGGGCGCGCGCCCCGAGAATCCACTTTACGAGGATGCCTTGTCGGCGCTTGTGAATCTGGGGTATCGGCAACCTGATGTGAAAGAGACATTGAAGAGAGTTGAAAAGTCAGGCGCAATGGCGCAGGGATTGGAAGGCGTGATTCGCGAGGCACTGAAAGATTTGGCCAAGGGGTGACCATGATGGGGACGCGACAGACGCAAGGGGGCAGAAGTGGGCGTGCCTCTATGGCGAGGGTGGTCATGATAGCCGCATTGTGGTGTTCCGGCTTAGCAGGACTCATTCAGGCGGCGGACGTCGTGGAGGAGCCCAAGACCATCCGCAAGACCTGCGGGGTGTGCCCGGAGGGGTATGCGATGACCGGTGTGACCCCTGCGCCGGAACTCTGCAAGGATGGCGAGCCGACCCTGGTGCAGTGCGTGCCCTTGGGCGGCAATATGCTCTCCGTCTGCGGGACCTGTCCGGAAGGGTATGTGGAGGTTGGGCGCTCGAATGTTCCCTCGCGTTGCGGATCCGCAGATGGCGGCCTTGTGTCGCAGTGTCAGCTGCAGAACATGGGGACGAGCCTGCCCGATCCGAGTCAGGGCGGAATCAGGTGTCCGCCCGATTGTGGGAGCGCGGCTGCGCCAGGCCAGGGGGCCGCACCGCCGCCGCCGAAATTCAGGCCGTCACCGGACGTCAGGTAACCCGACTCACTCTTCGACAAGATCATCCTATGTCCGACCGCACCGTGAGCAATCAAATGACCGATGATGAACGCGGGCTGGAAGCCGCGCTGCGTCCTCACAGCTTGCAGGAGTATGTGGGCCAGTCGCGGATGAAGGAATCGCTGGAGATCTGTATTGAGGCAGCCAAGCGTCGCGGAGAAGCGTTGGACCATGCGATTTTTTACGGTCCGCCGGGATTAGGAAAGACGACGATCGCGCATATCATCGCGCGTGAGATGGGGTCGGCGATTCGGTCGACGTCGGGCCTGGTGCTGAGCCATGCCGGAGACCTTGCTGCGATCTTGACCAATTTGCAGGAGCGGGATGTGTTGTTCATCGATGAAATCCACCGACTTCCGGCCTCCGTGGAGGAAGCCCTCTATCCAGCCATGGAAGACTACCAGCTGGATTTGGTGGTTGGCCAAGGAGCCTCAACGAGGACGGTCAAGCTGGAATTGCCCCGATTTACACTTGTCGGTGCCACGACCAGGGCCGGGGCGCTGACGTCGCCGTTGCGGGACCGGTTCGGATTGGTCCACAGGCTGGAGTTTTATTCTTCCCAGGAGCTGACCTCGATCGTCACACGGTCGGCGGGGTTGCTGAATATTCCGATCGACGAAGCCGGCGCCGTGGAGATCGCCCACCGAGCTCGGGGCACCCCACGCATCGTGAATCGGCTGATTAAACGTATCCGGGACTATGCCGAGATCAAAGCCGGGGGGCGAATCACCAAGCAAGTGGCGCAGGACGCCTTGGTCTGGCTGGCCGTCGATGCCGCGGGATTGGATGAGATGGACCGCCGTATTCTGCTGACCGTGATCGAGAAGTTCAACGGCGGGCCGGTCGGGGTGGATTCCTTGGCAGCGGCGGTGCAAGAGGACAAGGGCACGCTGGAAGACGTCTATGAACCGTATCTCATACAGGCGGGTTTTCTGGAGCGCACCGGCCGTGGCCGGCAGGCCACCAGGTTGGCCTTCGAGCATTTCAAAAAACAGAAAGACCTGTTGTCTCTCTCCGGCGACGCGACATCCGTCACAACTCCTTGAATCCCCACACCTATCCTTGCAATGCCCTTGAAGGCTCCTGTAGGATACTCACTTGTCCAAGTTCGGCCGTGGTCTTGGATTCGGTTCGCGGTTTCGTCGTGCTAACGGCTGGTTCCTCGAGGAGGGAACTCCACCGTCATGTCTGATGATCTACAGGGACATCGCCAGGAAATCGATCGGATCGACGATCAGATTTTGCGCCTTCTGAATGAGCGCTCGAAGTCCGTGATCGAAATCGGAAAACTCAAGAAAAAGAAGGATGCGGATGCACATCTGCATACGCCGGCTCGTGAAGCGGCGATTTTTGAACGCCTGAGCAAGCAAAATACCGGCCCCTTTCCTACCGACGCCATCCGAGCGGTATATCGAGAGATCATGTCGGCGTCGCTGTCCCTGGAAGGGCCTCAGAAGGTTGCCTATCTTGGTCCGCGGGCCACATTTACGCATATGGCCTGCATGCAGAAGTTTGGGGCGTCTGCCCAGTACATTCCCGTCAACAGTATCAAAGATGTGTTCAGCGAAGTGGAGCGCGGTCGAGCCCATTTTGGGGTGGTGCCGATCGAAAACACGACCGAAGGCGTGGTCAATCACACGCTGGACATGTTCGTCGATTCCAGCCTGCTGATTTACGGAGAGGTTTTGCAGGAAGTGGCGCATCACTTGATGTCCAAGAACGGGGTGACAGGGGATATCAAGCGAATCTATTCGCACCCGCATGCCATCGCTCAATGTCGCAATTGGTTGGAAACGAACTTGCCCCACGTGCCGGTGTCCGAAGTAGCGAGTACGGCACGGGCGGCGGAACTGTCCGTCGACGATCCGTCGGCTGCGGCGATCGCGTCGGAGCTGGCCGCCCAGTTATACGGATTGAAAGTCCTCACGGCTCGGATCGAAGATAATATCAATAACTTCACGCGCTTTCTGGTTTTGTCGCAGAAGGCGCCTGAACGGACGGGGCGCGATAAAACGTCGCTGATGTTGTCGGTCAAAGATAAGGTGGGCGCTTTGTACGACTTGTTGCGGCCCTTTGCGTCCCACGGCCTCAACATGACCAAGATCGAATCTCGCCCCTCCCGCAGGAAGGCCTGGGAATACATTTTCTTTGTCGACATCGAGGGGCATATCGATGAAGAGCGGCTCAAGAAGGCGGCGGAAGAGGTCAAGAGCCGCTGTCTTTTTATGAAGATTCTCGGGTCGTATCCCGCCCATCCCTAGAGGTCCGAGTTACGCCATGCCATTGAAGGTGCATCCCGATATCGCCTCTCTTGTGCCGTACGTGCCCGGAAAGCCCATCGAAGAGCTGCAGCGAGAGCTGAGCCTGCCGCGCGCCATTAAATTAGCCTCCAATGAAAATCCGATCGGACCCTCACCCAAAGCCCTCGCGGTGCTGGCCGAGACCGCATCGACGCTGCATCGGTACCCCGACGGCGGAGCCTTTCGTTTGCGGGGCGCGTTGGCCGAGCGGTGGAAAGTCACGCCCGATCAGGTCATTCTCGGAAACGGTTCGGACGAAATCCTCGGGTTGCTCGCGCGGACTTTCTTGTCGCCCGGCGATGAGGCCGTGATGGCCGAGCATACCTTCGTGATTTATAAAATGGAGGTGAAAGCGGCTCACGGTGTAGCGGTGGAAGTGCCGCAGAAGAAATGGCACCACGATGTGCCTGCCATGGCGGCGGCCATCACCGACAAGACCCGTTTACTGTTTGTCTGTAATCCGAACAATCCGACCGGGACCATGGCGACCAAGGCTGAAGTGGCGGCGTTGATGGCACTGGTGCCCGAGCATGTCGTGGTGGTGTTCGACGAGGCCTATTACGAATATGTCCGGCATCCCGAATTTCCGGAGTCGCTCAGCTACGTGAAGGGCGGCCGCAATGTCATTGTGTTACGGACATTCTCCAAGATATACGGATTGGCCGGACTGCGGATCGGATACGGTATCACCACGCCGGAGATCACGAACTACCTGAATAGAATTCGTCCGCCCTTCAATGCCAACAGCATGGCGCAACGCGCGGCGTTGGCGGCGTTGAGCGATGACGCGCATGTGAGCGCAAGTCGGACCCTCAACCATGCAGAAATGGACAAGGTCCGGGCGGGCTTGCGGACATTGGGCTTCGACGCTTTACCGAGTGAAGCGAATTTTCTCTATTTCGATGTCGGGAGAGACGGCCGCGAGGTATTCGACGCGCTGTTGCGGAAGGGCATCATTGTCCGCCACATTGAAGGCCGAATGCTGCGGGTGACCGTCGGCCTTCCGGAAGAAAATCAACTGTTCCTGAGCGCGCTTCAGGACGTGACGCGCGCGGCTCGATAAGGAAAGCGAGACGAGATCATGATTATTGTCTTGAAGCCTGACGCGTCGGAGCGGGAAGTCGATCACATCATCGACCGGCTTCGCGAACTGGGGTTGAAGTCGCATATTTCGGCGGGCCAAGAACGGACCATTATCGGGGTAATCGGGGATGATCGTATCTTGCACAATCAGCCGCTGACCGCATTGCCCGGGGTGGAGAGCGTGTTGCCGATATTGGCTCCCTGGAAACTGGTCAGCCGGGAATTCAAGAAAGAGAACACGATCATCGACGTCAATGGCGTCAAGATCGGCGACAAGAAGATTACGATCATGGCCGGTCCCTGTGCGGTCGAACGGTTGGAGTTGACCGTGGGCATTGCCCATGAGGTCAAATCGTCCGGCGCGACCGTCCTCCGTGGCGGCGCCTATAAGCCGCGCACCTCGCCCTATTCCTTCCAGGGGTTGGGTCGGGAGGGGTTGGATTATCTGGTCGAAGCCAAAAAGCAGACCGGGCTTCCGGTCGTGAGCGAGATTCTGGACACCCGTGATATCGAGCTGTTCCTGGAAAAGGCCGACATCATTCAGGTCGGCGCCCGGAACATGCAGAATTTTGAATTGCTCAAGGAAGTCGGCGCGTATGACAAGCCGGTATTGCTGAAGCGCGGGCTCTCCGCCACGATCAAGGAGTTTCTCCTCTCTGCTGAGTACATCATGTCCCGCGGTAACCGGAATGTCATGTTGTGCGAGCGCGGCATCCGAACGTTTGAAACACAGTATCGAAATACGCTCGATTTGGCGGCCATTCCAACTCTCAAGGGGCTCTCGCATTTGCCGGTCATCGTGGACCCCAGTCATGCGACGGGGAAGTGGGATTTGGTGGCTCCCATGTCGAAGGCGGCCATCGCGGCCGGGGCCGACGGACTCTTGATCGAAGTGCATTCCAATCCTGAATGCGCGTTATGCGACGGGGAGGAGTCTATCCGGCCGTCGAAATTCAAAGAGTTAATGGGGGATTTGCGGAAGATTGCCGCAGCCGTCGACCGAACGGTGTAAGCATCGTGACGACGTTCCGCGTCAGATGCTCGGGATTTCTGAAGACCAGCAAACATTGAACGATGGCACCACATTTCAAACAAGTGGCGATTGTCGGTGTCGGTCTGATCGGTGGCTCACTGGGGATGATTCTACGCCGCCAGAAGCTGGCGGATTCCGTCGTCGGTATCGGACGACGCGTCGAGAATCTCAAGACCGCGGTCGAAGTGGGCGCCATCGACCGGTATGTGTCGGACCCGCGTGAAGGTGTCGAAGGGTCGGACTTTGTGCTGCTGGCCACGCCGGTGGACACCTACGAGCGGCACCTGCAGGAATGGGCGAATTGTCTCAAGCCGGGAACGATCGTCAGTGATGTGGGCAGCGTGAAGGGTGAGCTGGTGACGCGAGCGGAGGCCTTGCTGCCGCCGTCCGTGCGGTTCGTCGGCGCGCATCCCATTGCCGGCAAGGAAAAGACCGGGGTTGCCGCAGGGTCGGAAGCCCTTTTTGTCGGAGCCCGCTGCATTCTGACTCCGACGGTCAACACAGATCCCGAGGCGTTGCGGACGGTGCGGATCCTCTGGGAACAAGCCGGTTCGATTGTGTTGGAGATGGATCCCTTTCTGCACGACAAGATACTCGGTGCCGTCAGCCACCTTCCACATGTCGCTGCATTTGCGTTGATGACCGCATTGGCGGACGTGCGCGACCATGGGGTGGCGGAACTCGACCTGGCCGCCCATTCGGGCGGGGGGTTACGCGATACCACCAGGATCGCAGCGAGCTCACCTGAGATGTGGCGGGACATTTTCTTGTGGAACCGGGACAACGTCGTGTCGCTGATTGAGACGTACGAACGGCACCTCGATGAGCTCAAGCGGTTGATCGCCGCGGGTGATGGCGCGGGAATCGAGAAGCAACTGGACAAGGCCAAGTATGAACGGGAGCAACTCACGCCTCGAACTTCGGAGAAGGGGTAGGTTGCGATGGCATCCCTGACGATTACGCCGGGCCGTCCGTTGAAGGGGACCATTGCGGTTCCGGGCGACAAGTCCGTCACCCATCGGGCGATCATTCTCACGGCCCTGGCTGAAGGGCTGAGCACGGTGACCGATTATTGCCGCGGCGAAGATTGTTTGAACACCATGCGCGCGGTCCAGTCGTTGGGCATACGGATCGAAGAGACTCCGGCAGAGTTGCGCGTCCATGGCAAGGGCATGTGGGGACTCACTGAGCCGTTCGGTCCGATCGATTGCGGCAACTCGGGCACCGGGATTCGCTTGATGACCGGTTTGCTGGCCGGACAGGATTTTTTCACCGTCCTTACCGGAGACGAATCGATCCGGCGCCGTCCCATGGGTCGCGTCGTGAAACCCTTACGGACGATGGGGGCCACGATTGCCGGACGGAAAGGCGGAGAGCTGGCACCGTTGGCGATCACCGGAACACGGCTCAGGGGTATGTCGTATGTCTCGCCGGTCGCGAGCGCCCAAATTAAATCTTCACTGCTCTTGGCCGCGCTCTATGCCGATGGCCTGACGACCATCTCAGAACCACGGCTTTCCCGCGACCATACCGAACGCATGTTCGCCTACTTCGGGATTCCTTTTCACCGCGACGGGTGTACGGTTCGGATCGAAGGGCGTCCCTCAGTGCGCTGGAGTGGGAAAACGGTGGTGGTGCCTGGAGACCTGTCTGCCGCCGCCTTTTTTATCGTGGGAGCATCGATTGTGCCCGATTCCGAGGTGACGGTGCTCTCGGTGGGCATGAATCCCACGCGGACCGGCCTGCTGGAGATCCTGCGTAACATGGGGGCGCAGATCGACGTGCTCAATCCGCGCGAAGAGGCCGGAGAGCCGGTAGCGGATTTGCACGTGCGTTCGATGCCGCTTCGGGGGGTACGGATTGGGCCGGACCAGATTCCTCAGACGATCGATGAGTTTCCGATTCTTTGTGTGGCGGCCGCCGTGGCCGAGGGAGACACGGTGATCACCGGGGCCGAAGAGCTGCGAGTCAAGGAAAGCGACCGTATCGCTACCATGGCAACGGAGCTTCGGGCGATGGGGGCGCGCATCGAAGAGCGGCCGGACGGCATGGTGATCCAGGGGCTGGGACGAAAGGGTGCGAACGGCACGCTCACCGGAGCGACGTGCGCGAGTCATGGCGATCATCGTGTCGCCATGTCGGTCGCGATCGGCGCCCTAACCGCGGCGCAACCGACTCAAATTCAAGACACGGCCTGTATCGAGACCTCATTCCCGAAATTCGATCATACGCTCGGGGAGCTGTTGACTCATTCTGGGAAACGTCTATAGTGCGAGGGTTGCGTGGGTGAGACCGGCACGTCCAGTCAGGGGAAGCGGGGGTTGATCATCGCCATCGACGGCCCGGCGGGTGTCGGGAAAAGTACGGTTGCGAGACTTCTGGCGCTGCAGCTGGGATACCTCTATCTGGATACCGGCGCCTTGTACCGCGCCGTTGCCTGGAAAGTGCGGGATGCAGGGTTGAGCCCTGACGAGCCATCCGCGATCATCGCGCTGCTCCCCAAGACGACGCTGCATATGGCCTGTGGACCTGAGCAATCCCATGTGTTGCTGGATGGGCGAGATATCACCGGCGAATTGCGCACGCCCGGGGTGACGGCACTGGCGTCCATGGTCTCGGCGATTCCGGCCGTCCGGGAATGGCTGCTACCGGTGCAACGGCAGATCGGCGCCGAGGGCTGTATCGTGGCAGAGGGGCGCGACATCGGGACTCGAGTGTTCCCGGAAGCCGATGTGAAATTTTTCCTCGAGGCCGATGCGGAGGTCCGAGCGACGCGACGACATCGTGAGCTGGTGGCGGCCGGCCACTCGGTTCAATTTGATCAGACGAAACGAGATCTGACCGGACGGGATGATCGGGATCGTTCTCGAACGGTGGCGCCGTTGATCCCCGCGCCCGATGCTGAACGAATCGATACGTCGAGCATGCCGGCGGAGGCAGTCGTTGAGCACATGATGGCCGTGATCACGGCGAGATTGTGAGCTCTGCGCTGTATGGCCTGTTGTGGGTTCTCTCCCGGGTAATCGGCTGGGTGTGTTTTCGGTATCGCACCGTCGGGAAGGTGCCGCGGCATGGCGCATTCCTCATCGCTTCGAACCATGCCAGTTATTTGGATATCCCTCTGCTCGGTTGCGGGATTCCTCGTCGGGTCTGGTATATGGGCCGGCATGATTTATTTCCGATTCCGCTTCTCAACGGTCTGCTGCAGGCCCTGGGGTGGATACCCTTACGGATCGGTCGTCTCGATCGCGACGCCTTCAGCAAAGCGGTCGCATTGATTCAAGACGGGAAGGCGGTCGCGATTTTCCCCGAAGGGGGACGGACGATGACGGGGGCGCTGAAGCCGGGCAAGCCGGGCATCGGAGTGATCGTGTCGCAGACGGGCTGTCAGGTGGTACCGGCGCATATCGGCGGCACGTTTGATGTCCTGCCTCCCGGCGCGAAGTGGCCGAGATTTCGCCGCGTGACCGTGGCTTATGGAGAGCCGCTGGACTTTTCATCGGATGCCGCACGGTTGGAGGGGAAAGCGTTTTATCAACACGTCAGTCGGACGGTGATGGCGAAGATTGCAGAGCTGGGACAGGTTCCGATGCCCGGGGAATGGCCGGCGGCCGCCGGGCAGCCTCAAGGTCCCGCTGCCACACCCACAGCCAAGTCTTGCAACGCTGAGTAAGACTCGGTTTTTCTCACTATCAGCACCCGGCACGGGCCGGAGGACGAGGACCCTTTCATGAGTACTGTCACACCGCAGAGTGAACCTAAGCTTGATCGCGACGCCTTGGCGGCGATGTATGAGGAAACCTTCCGGAATTTTGAGGAAGGGACCATCACCGAAGGCATGGTCGTGGCCATCGGCAAGGACAAGGTCGTGGTCGATATCGGCTACAAGTCAGAAGGCATGATTCCCTCCGACCAGTTCTCGAATGAAGAATTGGCACAATTGAAGGTCGGCGATCGTCTCCAGGTGTATCTCGAAGAGTGTGAAGACGCGGACGGCAACCTCGTCCTCTCCAAAGAAAAAGCCGACAAGATGAAAATCTGGGAGGAATTGGAGACGCTGCATAAAGAGGAAAAGAGCATTGAAGGGAAGATCATTTCCCGCATCAAGGGCGGCATGATGGTCGATATCGGCGTCAAGGCATTCTTGCCTGGGTCACAGATCGATCTGCATCCGGTCCGCGATCTCGACGGATTGGTCGGCAAGACGTTCCCCCTCAAGATCATCAAAATCAACCATCGCCGCGGCAATGTGGTCGTCTCCCGACGGGTCTTGTTGGAAGAGACGCGCGACCGTCGCCGTCAGACGACGTTGTCCACCTTGAAGGAAGGGCAGCTGATTCAGGGTACGGTGAAGAACATCACCGATTACGGAGCCTTTATCGACCTCGGTGGCATCGATGGCCTGCTGCACATCACCGATATGTCGTGGGGCCGCGTGGGTCATCCGTCAGAGTTGTTCCAGGTCAGTGACAAAGTGGAAGTGACGGTGCTGAAGTACGATCGTGAGACCGGACGTATTTCGCTTGGTCTCAAGCAGAAGTCGGCCGATCCTTGGACCGGCGTGGCGGGGAAATATCCGGTGGGCACACGCGTGCGTGGGCGCGTGGTGAGCTTGACCGATTACGGTGCCTTCGTCGAGCTGGAGCCGGGTGTGGAAGGGTTGGTGCATGTGTCCGAGATGTCCTGGACGCACGAAGTGCGGCATCCGTCGCGCGTCGTCTCTGTCGGCGATCAGGTGGAAGCGGCCGTGTTGAACATCGATCCGGGAAGCCGGAAGATTTCGCTCGGCATGAAACAGACTGCGCCGAATCCGTGGGACATGATCGAGGCCAAATATCCGGCCGGGACGCGTATTGAAGGCAAAGTGAAAAGCCTGACTGATTTCGGAGCGTTTGTCGGATTAGAAGAAGGCATTGACGGGCTGATCCACATTTCCGATATGTCCTGGACCAAGCATATCAAGCATCCGTCCGAGCTCTTCAAAAAAGGCCAAAAGGTGGATGCCGTTGTGATTCGCATCGACAAGGAAAAGGAGCGTCTCTCGCTGGGCTACAAGCAATTGTCACGCGATCCGTGGGAAGAGCAGATTCCCAACAAGTATCGGGTGGGCGATAGCATTACCGGCAAGGTGAGCAAGATCGCCGACTTCGGGCTCTTTATCGAACTGGACGGCGACGTGGAAGGCTTGATTCACATCAGTGAAGTCGGCCTCGATGCCAACGTTCGCATGGAAGAGAGGTTCAAGCCCGGTGAGGAACTTACGGCGAAGATCATTAAGGTGGACCGCGACGAGCGAAAAATTGCGCTCAGCTTGCGCGATCACCAAATGGATTCCGATCGGCGCCAGGTCGATGAGTTTCACGCCTCCCAGGGCGGCCTCGATCAGAGCCTGGGACGTGCCGCCAAGCAGAGCCGGAAACGGAACCAGAGCGATTCTGAAGCCTAGTTCCCGGAGGTTGAATGGGCCCACAAGCAGACACCGCGGTCAAACCAAAGCGGAGCATGCTGCGCCGGATCTTCTGGGCCATCCTGATAGGGGTAGGAGCGTGGATTCTCTTGAACACGCTCCTCCCCGATCTCGATCTCTCGGGGCAAGACCGGGTCGCCCTCATTCGTGTCGAGGGAGTCATCCTCGACGCGCAGGCGACCATTAGCGAGTTGAAGCACTACAGTGAGAACCCGCTGGTCAAAGCGATCGTATTGCGTATCGACAGCCCAGGCGGCGGGGTCGTGCCGTCCCAGGAAATTCATGATGCGGTGAAGCGGGTGAAGAACAAGAGCAATAAGGCCGTGATCGCCTCCATGGGCACGGTTGCGGCCTCCGGAGGCTATTACATCGCCGCGGCCACGGATCGCATTATCGCCAATCCCGGCACGTTAACCGGAAGTATCGGCGTGATCATGGAAATGGCGAACTTCGAAGGCCTGCTGAAAAAAGTCGGGGTCGAAGGCGTGGTCATTAAAAGCGGGCGATTTAAAGATGTCGGATCACCGTTGCGTAAAATGAGCGACGAGGAACGCAAACTCTTGCAGTCGGTGATGGATGACGTGCATCACCAATTCATTCAGGCCGTAGCCGACGGACGGTCGTTGGAAGTGTCCGACGTGGAGCCCTTGGCCGATGGGCGAATCTACACCGGTCGCCAGGCGAAAGAGGCTCGGTTGGTGGACGAATTGGGCGACCTGGATGACGCCATCCATATCGCAGCGGACATCGCCGGCATGGAAGGCGAGCCGAAAGTCGTTGAACCGCGTAAGCGGTTTTCATTTCGAGATATGATTGAATCACGTTGGTCGTCGGTGTTTCCGAAGCTGGAGTTGGATACCGGCGTCAAACTGAAATACTTGATGGCGTTCTGAGCGGCCGGATCACCATCGGTATGGCAACGGGGCAATTCAGCCGTGCGTGAGGCCCACCCACCAGGAGAGGGACGATGACCAAAGCGCAGATTATCGAGCGGGTATCGGAGCAGGTCACGACGTTGACGAAGCGGCAGGCGGAGATCGTGGTGAATACGATCTTCGATTGTATTCGCGACTCACTGCGGGACGGCAACAAGACGGAGATTCGAGGGTTCGGCAGCTTTCGTCTCCGCGCCAGACGGATGAAGGAAGGCCGCAATCCCAAGACCGGGGCAACCGTAGCTGTACCGGCCAAGCGCGTGCCGTTCTTCAAGGCGGGCAAGGAATTGAAGGAATTACTCAATAAGTAACAGGAGTGGTACCGTGGCAGAGTCTCCAAATATAACAGCCCAAGACGTTCGATGGAGTGACGGCGCGCTCAAGCGAATGGAGCGAGCGCCCATGTTCTTGCGAGGGATGGTCCGCCGCCTGGCCGAGAAAAAGGCGCGGGAATTGGGCTATCCTGAAATTACCGAAGAGATCCTCGACCAGTTCAAAGGCCAGATGATGGGGACCATGGGCGGTGAGGGCGGGATGGCCGAGGCGGCCGATCAAATGGCCAAAGGGCAGCTGCCGTGGACTGCGGCGGCGAAGGAGCGCCTGGCCGCGGTGCCGGAGTTCATGCGAGGGATGATCAAGCAGATCGCCGATGAGATTGCCCGGAAGGGCGGTCACATGGAGGTCAACGTCGATCTCTTTGAAAAGGTCGAAGCTCTGGGCGAGATCCGCGAACGAGAAGCGGCACCGCTGGAATGGACCGAGGGTGCGCTGGCGCTGCTGCAACAGAAGATCAAGGAATCACCGCCGATCGCCATGGATTTCGTCAGCGACATGATTCGGCATGATACCGAAGAGTTGGCGCGGGAGAAGGGACTGACCAGGATTGATGAGCAGGCGGCGGTGCAGCTGTGGGAAGCCCCGCAGGAGCGCGTGGCCTGGAGCGATGAGGCCTGGAAGCGTCTCCAAACCTCGCCGGATTTCGTCCGCAGCGGCATCCGCAAGGCGGCTGAGCGCAGAGCCCGCAAACTGGGGCTCAAAGAAGTGGATTCCGAGCACCTGACCACGTTCCGCAACCAAGCCATGATGAAGGCCGTGAAGCGGATCCGGTCGTTCGGGTACAACGAACTCACATTCGACGCCTTCGATACCGCGCTTCAGAAAACCAAGCGGCTCCAGGGCAACGACCAGGCGGAAAAACGGTTGCAGGAAATCCGCTCACATTTTAGCGACCCTGAGGTCAAAAAGCCGGAAGGCGGCACTCTCGGTGCCGACCTCATGGGGCGGTTCAGGCGGTTTCTCAAGGGCGAAGGATCGCTGTAGGAATCTGTCCGAAGAACCGTCCCAACCGCTTTCGGAGCAGACGGTCTGATGGCCTCGGCAGGGACATCTGCCTGACCCCTGTGCGCGTTCCCACCTTCTCGCGTGAGCGAGGTTCACGACCACGAAATGCTACGAGATTTCCCTCCTCATCGCCTCACAGTGAAATGCCCTGAGCTCTGGTCGAACGTTTCCCGCAGCGAGCGCCGCAGGCCTGAACGCCCGCTCAGATCTGATCGAGTCTGATCCATGAACGAGCACGCCACCGATCAAGCCACGTTTGATCATTGCATGACTGGCGCGCATCTGGTAGGTAGGGACTGAATTAGGAGACGGATGCGGTGCCATTGAAAAGTGATGCATATGGCATTCAGGCTACCTATGAAGATGCAGCCGGGAAGAAACGTCGGGTGCCCAAGGGAGCGCTGGCACGCATCAAGACGTCCATGGGTCAGCCTCCAAGCCCTGCCTCCTCATGGTGTGACGACAGCGTCACAGTGATCCGCCAGGGCGAATCGCTTCCGCTTCACGCAGCGTCGACCTTGACGCTGGAAGACGGCAGCGTGAGCACCGTCACCGACCGATTGCCGAGCGATCTTCCCGTTGGATACCACCGCCTCGCACCCAACGACAGTGCCGACATATCGGTGCGCCTCATCGTCACACCGGGCCGATGCCATTTGCCCGACGATCTTCGGATCTGGGGCTGGAGTGCACAACTCTATGCGACGCGCAGTCAAGCGAGCTGGGGGATGGGGGATCTGGCGGACCTTCGCCGCTTGACGAGTTGGGCGCGAAGCCTCGGGGCAGGGCTGTTCCTGGTCAATCCGCTCCATGCGACCCAGCCGCTCTTGCCGCAGGAAGCCAGTCCCTACTCTCCATCGAGCCGGCGGTTTTTGAACCCCCTATATCTGCGGATCGAAGAAGTGTCTGGAGCGGCGCGACTCGGGCACGACCTTGCGCGCCTGGCCGCCCTCGGACATGCCCTCAACGAGGACCGCCACATCGACCGGGACCGGGTCTTTCAACTGAAACAAGAAGCCTTACAGCTCCTCTGGTCGCATTTCGATGGAGATCAGGACTTCGACCTATTTCAACGGCAGGAAGGCGATTCCCTCCGGCAGTTTGCGCTCTTTTGCTGCGTGGCCGAGAAGCATGGCGCAAATTGGCACGAATGGCCTCCGGAGTACCGTCGCCCCGATCAAGCAGGCCTAGCGGCATTCGGCGCTGCTGAGGTCGATCGGGTCCAATTTCACATGTGGCTGCAGTGGTTGCTCAATCAGCAATTGAAACGGGCCGCCACCTCAGTTCCACTCATGCAGGACCTCCCGATCGGATTTTCGCCTGACGGAGCCGACGCCTGGTTATGGCAGGATCTGATCGCAGCCGACATGACCGTCGGGGCTCCGCCGGATCTCTATAACACCACGGGCCAGGACTGGGGTCTGCCACCCTTCATTCCGCATAAGCTCCGCTCGGCGGGTTATGAGCCGTTCAGGCAGACGATTCGATCGATCCTCCGATATGCCGGTGGGATTCGGATCGACCATGTCATGGGTCTGTTCCGTCTCTGGTGGGTGCCGAACGGTTGCCAACCTAAGGACGGCGCCTTTGTCCGCTACTCGGCCAAGGAACTTCTGGCGATCCTCGCTGTGGAAAGCCAGCGCGCCAAAGCCATCGTGGTCGGGGAAGATCTGGGCACGGTAGAAGAAGGCGTGCGTGAGATGTTGGCTGAACAGAACATCCTTTCTTACCGTCTCCTGTGGTTCGAGAAGGAGCCGCCATCGGAATATCCTGAAAAGGCTCTGGCCGCGGTCACGACCCACGACTTACCCACCCTGGCAGGCGTATGGACCGGAGCGGACCTGGAGATGCAGCGGGAATATGGGGTGACACCAAATCAGGCCATGCAGGAGGAATTCCGGCAGAAGATCGCTGAGACGAGTGGGGTCGATTCCGACGCCGATGTCACCCTTGTGATCATGAAGACCGTTGAACAGCTGTCGAACTCTCCCTCTGCGGTGGTGCTCGCAGAGTTGGAGACCGCGGGCGAGGTGAGCGAGCGCCCCAATATGCCGTCTGTATCCGGCACCTATCCCAACTGGTCCCTCGCTCTCCCCACGACCATCGAAGAGCTTGAATCCGCCGACCTTCCACGAAGGCTTGCACAGGTCCTCAATCGACGAACCGATCAGGCATGACGGCACTTCGCGGCCTCACGGCCACTGCCTATCCTTGCCTCAGCCTACTCACAGGCAGCTCTGTTCCACCTCCAGCTCGCCTCGCCCGCGGGATTTCCCCCAGGAGTCCCATCAAGCCTTGTCCAGCCGAATGTGCGGGATGACTCAGGCAGGTCCCTCGCACAGCAACAGCAGTCGCATGCCGACTTCTCCACCTCCGTCGACCTTGATCCTGGTGTGCCTGCTGGAGCGTGGATGAACGGATCGGTATCTGATCAACCTCGATCAGTCGATGTGAGCATTCCGAAGCGTGGGCAGCGGCGATGATGCGAAGCTCTCTCGCATGAACGAAGGGTGGACTGGAGTCATGAGCAAAGGTAGCGGGATCTCACGCATCTCAATCCCCCCGTGCAACCCACAGAGGTGAAGATCTGTGAGTTGCCGGCAAAATTGAGGCGACCGTCAGTGCCGGACTTAGTGAGCCCCGATGGCGGAAGGCCAGAACTTGTGGCGAATCTGGGGAAGTGGTTCGTTGTCAAAGTTTGGAATGTCGTACAGACAACGGTCGATGGTTGAAACCTCGTCCTCCGTCAGCTCCAGCACGACTTGTTTCTTCCAGAACTGATCCAGCGCCAGGTAATCATTTGAAGTCGGCTTCTCAGCCAGGAGCGTCTGCATCTTCTTAAAGCCGTCTGTATCGACACCGCTCACGCGGCCGTTATTGCGATCGACACACCATTTCAACACTTCTGCGACACCGTACATCGACAAGGGGATATTGACTTTCTTGCTCATGGGCACCTCCTCCACACTTGGCCCGCATTGTAGCCTAAGACTTTCCGAGATTTCAAAGGGGCGAAAGGCCTAGATGCCGCAGTCCATTTGGCAAGTCGGCGACTCGATCTTGGGATGGAATCTGCAGACGGATGGTTTCGTTGCGAAGCCGGAGGCGCCTCTGTATACTCCGCCCATCGTGGGAGAATTAGGAGCGGCGAAGCATGGACTTGGCCGGAATGTCATGCCTTGTGTCACGAGATGAATATGACCGCCGACCGCCGGGCCATCAAGATTCCGTCGATGTTCGGTATCGGATCGGCGTTGTTGGCCGGTGTGGCCATGCTCTCCGCCTGTTCGAAGGCCGACCCCTATATTCCGCCGGACCCCTTCTACTACTTTGCCAGTTATCCGGTCGGTAAGAATCCGACCACCGTCACCACGGCGGACTTCGACCGGGATCAAATCACGGACCTCATCACAACGAATATTTCGAGCAATACGATTTCACTGCTCTTCGGGAACGGCGACGGAACGTTTCGGGATCAGATTCAGGTGAAAGTGTGCCAGGAGCCTCGCTCTCTGGCCATCAACGATTTTAATCACGATGCTCAACTTGATCTGGTGCTGGCCTGCTCGGGCAGTGATCAGGTTTCCATTCTGTTTGGTCGAGGCAACGGGAAGTTCGACGAAGGGCCGCAGTATCCGGTTCATCGCACACCGGTCTCTGTCGCCAGCGACGATGTGAACGGGGACGGCCATCCCGACCTGGTGGTGGCGTTGCGCAACGATAAGGTGAAGATTTTTCTCGGGAGCGCCAGCGGGGCCTTTCGCCCTGGAGTGCAGTACGAGTACGGCGACACCCCCACCTCGGTCGCCTTGCGCGATCTCAATCAGGACGGCAAGCCTGACTTGGTGGTAACGAACGGCGGGCCGATGTTGAGCGCCGTGTCCATATGGATCGGCAACGGTGACGGGACGTTTCGAGATCCGAAAGACTATAAGACAGGAAGACGGCCGCTGGGTGTCAGTTTCGCCGATTTCAATAACGATCAGTTGGCGGATCTCTTAGTCATCAATGGAGAAGGGGACAGCTTCACCACGTTTCTTGGCAACGGCAACGCCACGTTTCAGCCGGGCAAGGATTCCGGCGCCGATGCCAGCCCGAATTTCGGGACGGCCCATGACTTTGACGGCGATCATATCGCCGATGTCGCCATCGTCAATCTGCAATCCACCGACCTCTCGATTCTCTTCGGGCGAGGAGACGGCACATTTCATTATCCGCCACGCAACTACCGCACAAAAAACGGTCCGTTTGCCGTCGCGAGTTATCGTGTCTCCGCAGATAACATGGAAGAGCCGGGTTTGGTGACGGCGGATAACGGCGCCGGCAGTGTTTCAATATTTTTGCATCACGGCCACAAGGGGCAGGCGCCGGCCAATCGCGCGACGGAGTAGCAGCCGATTCAGGTTTGCTGCGGTTGAACCGAAGAGAAGACAGCCGGTTTGCTTGACACCTCGGTAGGGCTCGGATAGAGTTCGAAAAGGCTGTCGGACAAGGGGCCGCGCCATTTTCAGCCACCGGACGTGGGGGCTCGTGCGATCGTTTTTGTGGTGGTTTAGCATGGGCTGCCTGACGACGCTGGCAGTCTTGATGGTTCAAGGCGGAGTGCGCGATCTAGTCTCAGGAGCCAACCCGACGGGGAGCTCGAGCGCAATCCTTTCCTTTGGCACCACGATCTTCGGGGGTGGGTTGTTGGCCGGCTGCCTCGCCCTCATCCTCAATCGTCTCCGTTAAACAGAGTGACGGCGTGCGTATCGGTCCGAGAGGCGCCGAGACGTTTGGGAAACAGCTCAAAGGGACAAAGGTTGGGGGATGCACTGCCTGAAATGCAAGGGATTCATGATGGTGGAGCGGCATTATACGCTCATGAATCGCCGTCTCTATGCTCGTTGCTTGAATTGTGGATTTTGGATAGACCTCGCCGACTTGCTCCGATTCTTTCATAAGGTGATCTCCAGCAGCCTGAGCGGCTCGAAGGTTCGAGAAACCTATACCCTGTGACCGGTCAGATTCAGTCTGTTCGTCACAAGAAAGCACAGACCCTCTGCATGAACCTTTCACATCGTACTCTGCCGATATATAGCGTTGGAGTCCTGGCGTTCTTGTTCGCCCTCTGGGGTGGTCCGGCGTTGGCCGTCGAGGGTGACGTGGATGACGAAGTGATTACGGTACCCTTTGATCCGCGACCGGTCCCGTCGGCCAAGCAAGCGCATCACAGTCTTCGATGGCGGCATGTGCCGGCGCATAGCATTTTGCTCAAGGAATTGAAGACGGGGAGGACCCTGTATCAGTTTGAAAGCGAAAAGCGGCTGTCTCCGGCCAGTCTCACCAAGATCATGTCGGCCTTGGTCATTCTGGAATATGGGCATCTTGATGACGAAGTCACCGTCAGCCCGAAGGCCGCGCGCGCGCACAAGACGCACTTACGGCTTCGGACGGGTCAGATTTTTCGTCTGGAAGATTTGTTGAAGGCCATGCTGATCGTATCGGCGAACGACGCCTGTCTAGCGGCCAGCGAGCATGTCGGTGGGGACGAAGAGCGGTTTGTCGATCTCATGAACGCGAAGGCCGCCGCGCTCGAATTACACAATACCCATTTCAGCAACGCCTGCGGATTCGATGCGCCCGAACACTATTCGACGGCGGAAGATCTGGCCACACTCAGCGAGATTGCCTTGCATCACCCCGTGTTTAACGAATTGGTCCGTGAAGAGCGGGAAATCATCATGCCGATCAATGAACACCGGGCCTATGTCTTGCGCACGACCAACCGGCTCCTGGGGAGAATTCCTGGAGTGCAGGGAGTCAAGACAGGGTTCACATCCAAGGCCGGCCGATGCCTCATTGCCAAAGTCTCCCAAGACGGCAGCGATCTGCTGCTGGTCATTCTCAACTCCAAGCGTCGCTGGAATACGGCGACGAGCCTGATCAATTACGGTCTGCGGCTCAGTGACAGCCGCGCCAGCCTTTCCCGCTAGCGTTCTGCTGCCTCCTATCGGGATTCTCCCCTGTGTCGGTTTCGCCGTGGGCGAAACCCGCAGGACGGTATCTTACTGCCAGAATGGATTTCGTCAGGGAGTCGGCCCAGACGGCGTGGGGATATTGCCGGCAGGTTGAGTACGCGGGAGCGGGTGCGCTCGGCGAGAGGGTTTAGGGTTTAGTGGGGAAGCGAAAACTCCACGTTGACGTCTTTCCCGAGGTAGTTGACCTGGAAGCCCTGTTTGTCATACGCGAGCAGGGCGCCCATGACGTTTTCGTCGCCATAATCTTCCTTGCCCAGGAGCTTTCGGACATCATCCGGACTCTCGCTATTGAGCACGTTGCGAAAGATCCCGCGAGTTTTATAGGCAAAGCGATTGTTGATGAAAATGAGATCGACCTTGCCGTCTTGTACCCGAACCCCGGCCATCGGGCCGGTCGGTTTCCGTTGATCGAGCAAGAAAATAAACGTGGCCTCTTGTTCGGCCTTGATGCCGGGGATCTTTTCGTTTACCAACCCCTCGAGCGCTCTCCCTTCGTCATCGCCTAGCTTGATACCGAAGAGGGACACTTCCTGGCTCTTAATGCCTTTGGGATCGGTCAAATCGTTCTTGCTGAGTTCATACGGCTCGGCGGTCACGGTGGCAGCGAGACAAAGAGCGCCCATCGTCGCCATCAAGGCTGTGACCGCCCACTTGCGCTGCATCATGAAGGCCTCCTTAGGAACGGATCTTCAGAACGTACGCCGCTCTGACATTCGGTACCGGATTTCAGGGGAATGACTCACGAATCACGGTATTCTATCTAACGCGTCGTCTGATTTTCAAGGTCGCGGCGAGGGTTCTGTCTGTCCTGCGGCTCAAGAACAGGGGTGAGGGGGGCGAATAGGAAGCGGAGCCCCGTTCATCTTTCCCGCCTTCCTGGCTTCTTGGTGGACTATTCGGAGGTGGAAAACCCGTGCTGCATGGTGGTCCGGCAGAGCGTTCCAAATCTCTCCTCAGCCAGGCCATGGTGTCGCTGAGCGAGGGGGCGGCGAAACCGGCGGATTCTGACCTCGAAATTTGAGAGAAGGCCGCTGTGGCGTCGAAGTTACGTGGGTTGATTCAATTGGGCGAGAGCGGTGGCCAGTCTGCGGAGGCGCTGAAAATAACTCAAGCTGTCTTCGCTCAGGTCATCGAGAAGCGTATCGAGGTCGGCCACGCAGTCCTGAAGAATGGCGATACGCTGGCTGTCCATCTCCGCTTGCCCATCGAGATAGAACACCGCGCAGCCGCCGATGACGGTATCCAGCGTCATGAGTTGTCCTTCGTTGGGGCTGGAAAAGCGCGGCCAGCCTTCGCGGCTATGCTCGTCCCAGAGTGCGGCGATGTCTTGGTGGCTCATCCCGATGGTCTCGATCGATCCCTGCCCAGTGAAAAGAGTTACCCGCCCAACAACCCTAACGCATGCAGGAGCAGGACGGCAAGCAGGCACAACCACAATCCGAAAAAACGATAGTCAATGGCCTCGCGAGTGAAGCACCAGGCCAAGAGAGGAGTGCGCCACGTGGCGGGTCCCCAGGCAAGGAAGGCCCCTGTGACGACCATGGCGCCCCCGGTGAACCACCACAGAGGCTGATAGGGAAGCTGCCCCGACCAGAAGAGCAGAATCCCCCCGAGGCAGATGCCGATGGCTTCCCAGCGGAGGAGTTGTGGGCTCTGCTGAAGTGAGCCCTGGACCCGTTGGACTACGAGGAGGGGGACGCTGAGAAGAGCGAGCCCATCGGCCATCCAGAGCGCAGCAATCGCTGCAAGCAGGTACCGTGTCATGGTGAGGACGAGTGCCTCGTCATCCTCTTGACTTAAGGATAGAGGCCACGTTGAAGATGCGCTTGGGCGACCTTGTCGATGCCCGACATCAAGGCCGCCATCCGCATGGTCGTCTTTTTCTTCGCTGAAAACTGCAAGGTTCGGTGGAAGGCGCTGGTAATGATGTCTTGTAGCCGGTCTTGAATATCTTTGGCCTTCCAGAAGAAGCGCTGCACGTCCTGCACCCATTCAAAATAGGAGACGATCACGCCTCCCGAGTTCGTCAGAATATCGGGAATGATAAACACACCCTTGTCGGTCAGGATGCGGTCTGCCTCCAAGGTCGTCGGACCGTTCGCGCCCTCCGCTAGAATTCGGCAGCGTAACTTGCCAGCGTTGGCGGCGGTGATTTGTTCGGACAGCGCCGCGGGAACCAAGACGGAACAGTCCAGTTGCAACAACTCTTCGTTCGTGATCGACTCCCCCAGCGCGATCTCGCCTAACGGTTCGTGTTGGTCGCGATAGCGATGGAGCACTTCGGCAATGTCCAGGCCCTTCGGGTTGTATAATCCCCCGCCGACGTCGCTGACGGCCACGATTCGCGCGCCGGCCTGCTGCATGATCAGAGCGGTATGCGAACCGACATTGCCGAACCCTTGAATGGCGACGGTGGCATTGGTCACGTCCATCTTCAGGTGCTGCAAAGCTTCCAGCGTGACATACGAGACGCCCCGACCGGTCGCTTCCTCGCGTCCCAAACTGCCGCCGATCGACAACGGCTTGCCTGTGACGACGCCTTGCACGGCATAGCCGACCTGCTGGCTGTAGGTATCCATGATCCAGGCCATGATCTGTTGATCGGTCCCAACATCGGGCGCCGGAACATCCTTATCCGGGCCGATCAGCGGAAAGATTTCTGCGGCATACCGCCGCGTCAGGCGTTGCAGTTCGCCGCGGGACAGTTTCTTGGGATCCACCTTGACGCCGCCCTTCGCTCCGCCATAGGGTAGGTCCGCGAGGGCACATTTCCAGGTCATCCACATGGCCAGTGCCGCGACTTCGCCCAGGTTCACGTCAGGATGATACCGGATGCCTCCCTTGCAGGGGCCCCGCGCGGAGTCGTGTTGCACACGATAGCCGGTGAAGACTTCCACATGCCCGTCATCCATCTTCACCGGGATGCTGACGAGTAGGGAACGCTGCGGAAGTTTCAGTCGCTCACGGAGATTGGTCTCGAGGCCCATGGTCTCGGCGGCTTCATTGAATTGGGCGACGGCAAGCCGGAACGTGTGAGTGTCGAATTCGTTCATTGCGTAACTCCTCATGGTTGAGTAGCGCGCTGAGGGGAAAGATCCTGCGTCTCCGGCGGCAGAGGTCCCATCAGGGCCCTGAACTCTTCCAGACCGACGCGTTCGGCCCAGGCCAGATGAAACCGTTCGGCAAAATTGGCGGCGAGCCGTTCTCGTACCGTGCCGATCTCCGGCGCCTGCCCCAGCAGCACCGCCATGGATGTCACGCGGCAGTCCGCGATCCCGCAGGGGACGATGTGGGAAAAGGGCGTCAGATCCAGACAGACATTCAGGGCGAAACCATGCGTCGTCACGCCGTGTGAAATACGCACCCCGATCGAGGCGATTTTCGACGGGCGGTCGCCTCCGACCCATACGCCTGGCAGGCGTTCCCGCCGGTGCCCGGCAAGGCCCCATTCGGCCAAGGTGGTGATGATCACATCTTCGAGCCGTTGGACGTACGTTTTCGGGCCGGCACAGAAGTCCGAGAGGCGAAGAATGGGGTAGCCGATCAATTGACCCGGTCCGTGGTAGGTGATCGACCCGCCTCGTTCCGTGTGCATCACGGGGATGCCGGTATGCTGCGTGAGCTGGTCTTCTCCTGGCCAATGTCGATCGTGCGTCGTCCGTCCCAGGGTAAAAATGGGAGGGTGCTCCATGAGCAAGAGCAGGTCGGGACAGCGGTCGGCAGCACGCTTGGCGCGACAGGCGCGTTGCAGGCTCCAGGCTTCTTCATACGCGAGGCGCTCGCCGCATACCAGGAGTCCCGGTTGCGGCCGCTCGTCCGGTGTCCGCTCCTTCCAGGCCGGGGTCGGATACTCAGTCTGGAGCGGCGGATCACGTCTCATTGGTTACGGCCGTGACGAGCCGGATGGCGAGACCGTGATGGTCGTAGCGCCGGCTTTCCCTTGCGCGATGATCTGAAACGACATCTGGTCGCCGGCATGCATGACGGCATGCCAGAAGTCTCCGATGTTATAGAGCGGATGATTATCGATCGCGGTCACCACATCGCCGGATTGCAATCCGGCTTGCCCGGCCGGTTTGGCCTGGTCCACACGAAGCGCGAGAATCCCCCGGTCGCTTTCCAGATCGAAACTTGCCGCGACACTCGGGGTAATGGTCACCGGGGTCAGGCCGAGATCCGGCCGCAGGACGGCTCCACGATCAATCATGGATTGGATATGAGGCATCATCGCCTCGATGGCAATGGCATAACTGATGGCTTGCGCAGAAGGGGCAATCGCGACATTGATGCCGAGGACCTGGCCGTACCGATCGACCAGCGGGCCGCCGCTGTTTCCCGGGTTGATCGCCGCATCTGTTTGCAGCAGATTGTAGAGGGTCTCTCCTTCCGGAGTGAGGACCGAGCGATCCAGCGCGCTGATCACGCCGACCGTCACGGTGGAACCTCCCTTCAGCGCAAGGGGATTCCCGATGGCGATAACGGTTTCTCCGATTTCGAAGGACGTCCGGCGGCTGAATTCGGCCGGAACCAGGTCCGGAGCCGTGATTCGGACGAGCGCAAGATCGAGGAGAAAGTCGCGGGCGACCACCCGGCCCGGTGTGAGCCGGCCCGTCGAAAGCCCCACCACGACGCTGGTCACTCCCTGCACCAGGTGATTGTTGGTGAGGATGTAGCCGCTGACATCAAGAATGACGCCTGAGCCGGATCCCGGTGGAGCCCCGTGTTGCGATCCTCCCTGGGGAACGCCACGCGTGAGAACGGTGACGACCGACGGTCGTACTTTTGCGACCACGGCAGGCACCGAGAGTTCGGTCAGTGAGGCAATTTCACCGGGGTTGGGATCGGCGCGCGCGGCCCGTTCGTCGAGGATGAAGATGGAGAATGAGAGAAGTCCCCAGGCCAACCAGCGTGTCGGGCCGGGCCGGCCTGCAGCGTTGCGACTGTAGGAGCCTGTCACCATAAGGGGGAACCATTCCTCCGCCGGCGCATTCTCTCACAACAGGGCGGACGACGAAAGCGCGCCCAAAACAACGCGGGCGAGGTGTGAACCTCGCCCGCATCGCACGACGGTGTCAAGCGGCGTCGCCGTTACTTGATCGCCGCAAACATTTGCTTGACCATCGGGGTTTTGAGTTTCTTGAGCGCTTTGGCTTCGATCTGTCGAATCCGCTCGCGAGTGACCGACAGTTGCTGCCCCACCTGTTCCAGCGTGCGCGCCTGATCTTCGCCGATGCCGAATCGCAACCGGATGACGGTTTGCTCCCTGGGGGTCAGGGTGCCGAGGATTCGATCCATTTCGCGAGTGAGTTCCGTACGGTTCACATGCGCATCCGGCGGGACCGCCTGCTGGTCCGGGAGCAGTTCGCCGAGTTCCGTGCCGCCATCGCCGACCCGATGCTCCAAGGCCACCGGTTCCTGGAAGGCCTGAATGGTTTCATGCAAGCGATCGGGTCGCATTTGCATGGTCAAGGCCACTTCCTCCAAGCGTGGTTGGCGTCCCAACTGTTGGACCAGTCGACGCGAGGCTCGGAGAATCCGGTTGGAGGCTTCTGTCTGGTGCACAGGAATCCTGATGGTTCGCGACTGATCGGCCAGCGATCGAGTGATGCCCTGGCGGATCCACCAGGTGGCATAGGTGCTGAACTTGAACCCCTTCCGGTGCTGGTACCGTTCGGCGGCTTTCATCAATCCGATGTTGCCCTCTTGGACCAAATCCAGCAGAGTGAGGCCGCGTCCGGTGTAATGTTTGGCCACATTCACGACCAGGCGTAGATTGCAGCGCACCAACTCATCCTTCGCTGTTTCCAAGGTGATTCGGGAAGCCCGGAGTTGGGCCAGGGCGGCATCCAACTCCTTCCGCACGGCGGCAGGAGTCTTTCCACTGCTTGCCTCTGCCTGCAGGCTCTCCAGCGCGCGTTCCGCTTCATTGAGCACCGTGGCGGAGAGCCCGCTCAGTCGACGCACCGTCTGTAACGTTTGGATGCCCTCGGTGGTCCGTTCCGTCCGTTTCAAGCGGCCGGAGATTTTCGCGGCTTGCTGCAGAGTCTGGCGAATCTGGCGTGTGCCGAGATCGAGTTGTTTGGCCAGGGCAATTTCTTCATTCCGTTCCAGCAGGGCGCGTTCACCGAACGAACGAAAGTAGAGGGATTCCAGTAGAAAGGGTGAAGAGGCCGCGCGCGCGGGTTTCGCGGATACCTCTACTTCGGTTTCTGCCTCCGGCTGGTCGTCCGGGTCTTGAGCGATGCTGTCCAGCAAGGTGCTGGCTTCTGGGTCATCGGCATCCGTGTCCACTTCTGCGACAACCGTCGGATCTATATCGTCTTGAATCGCGAGTCCATCTTTCATCGTCGTCACCCCTCTTCCCCGTCCTGGGGAGGTTAACCATAGATCGCTTGGAGAGGCTCTCTAGTCCACTACCAGGTTAGAGACAGGAGGGCGGGAAAAGGATTCGACGCCGTTGGGTCCCGCGCTTTCCTGATTCACTGAGTGGTACTACGAGACAGCAGTCCGATCAGATTGCCTGTTACGCGAGATAGGGACGTTTTCTGAACTATCAAGAGGATGGGCGACCGGCTCTCGTTATATCTCCAGGCCGTTCGGTTGAAAACCCGTCGGCAGTCTCCTAGAATGCCGAATCATGTCACAACTACACAATGGCGAACGTGTGCACTTGGTGGATAAGAAGGGCCGGCACTATGCCCTGACGTTGAAAGCCGGAGATATCTATCACTTCAGCGGCGAGACGATTCCACACGAGGAGCTCATCGGCAAGCCGGATGGCTCCATCGTGACCCTTTCCAGGGGAAAGCGGTTTCTGGCGCTACGGCCGACCTTCGGGGAATATGTCCTGAAGATGCCGCGGGGGGCGCAGGTGCTATACCCCAAAGATCTGTCGTTGATCCCGATGTGGGCGGATGTGTATCCCGGCGCGCGGGTGTTCGAGGCCGGAACCGGGTCGGGAGCGCTGACGATGGCGTTGTTGCGTGCCGTGGGCCCGACGGGACTGGTCGTGACTTACGAAGCCCGGGATGACTTTGCACGCACGGCCTTGACCAACATCGAGCGCTACATGGGGCCGGTGTCCACTCTCATGCCCTGTCGAAAGAATGCGTACGAGGGGATTGATGTGCTTGAAGACGGGCGCTTGTTCGATCGGTTGGTGCTGGATTTGCCGGAACCCTGGCAGGTGGTGCCGCATGCGGCGAAGGTTTTGCGCTCGGGCGGCATCTATCTGAGTTTTGTGCCGACCGTGCCGCAAGTAATGCAAACCGTGGACGCGCTCGAGCGAACCTCGGTGTTCGGTATGATCGAAACCTTTGAGACGTTGTTGCGGACCTGGTCGATCCAGGGGCGAAGCGTTCGCCCCGATCATCGGATGGTGGCGCATTCGGGTTTTCTCACCGTCGCGAGAAAGGTCGAGGAGGGTTGGTGGTCGCGGGCAAGCCGGACGGCCGAGCCAGACGCAGTCGGCGAGCAGGACCACGACGGGCAGGAGGGGGAGGACGCAACAACATGAATCGGTTACAAGGAAAAGTGGCGGTTATTACCGGTGGGAACGCAGGAATCGGGGAGGCGATTGCCAAGTTGTTTGCGGATGAAGGGGCCTCCGTCGTGGTGACTGGTCGCCGGAAAGAAGAGCTCGATCGGGTGGTGAAGGGCATCGGTGTGAATGGCGGACGGGCGCTGGCGGTGGTGGGATCGGTCACCGACGAAGCCCACGTGCAGGACGCGGTGGCGCAGACCATACGCACCTTCGGCAAACTGCATATTCTTGTGAACAATGCCGGGATCGGCGACTTCGGCAAACGTCTCCACGAAACCGACGATGCCACGTGGACGAAGGTGTTGGACATCAATCTCACGGGCGTCTTCCGTATGACGCGCGCGGCTCTTCCCGAGCTCATGAAAAGCGGCGGGGGCGCGGTCATCAACATCTCCACCGTGGCGAGCCTGGTCGGGATTCGCGGTTTGTCGGCCTACGCCGCGTCCAAGGGCGGGTTGGACGCGTTGACCCGGACCATCGCCGTCGATTATGCGCAGGACAACATCCGCTGCAACGTCGTGAATCCAGGGCTGGTCGACACGCCCATGGCGGCGCCCTTGATGGCCGATCCGGCCAGCCTCGAGCCCATCTTGGCGCAGTACGCCATCCATCGTCCCGGCAAGCCCGAGGAAGTGGCGAAGTTGGTGCTCTATCTTGCGTCCGACGAGGCGACATGGGTGACCGGAGCGACGTTCCCCATCGATGGCGGCATGACCATCAGCAAGGGGTAAGCAACAGAGGGCGACCGCTCTGCCGCGGCCGAGGGCAACGACTCAGAACGGGTGCTGCGGCACTAGGTCGCCGGAAGCAAGGAGGCGATCATGAGTATCGTGTCACGGATGAGCTCATTGGTGGTTCCGGCGCTTTTCTTGGCCGCCGTCGGATCGGGATTGTTGGAATCAAGCCTGGAGCCGGTGCGAGCGGAAGGTGGAACGGAGTTCGCGGGGACGATCGTATCGGTGGATCCGGCATCCGGAAAGTTTGCCGTCAAGAAAGACGGCGGGGGAAGCCGCTTCACCTTCGTGGCCAATGAAACAACCCATTTCGACGGCGGGGCGAAAGCCGTGAAGGATCTCAAGAAAGACGATCATGTGACCGTGCTGTATCAGGTGCACGGATCTCAGTATGTGGCCCTGAACGTCACGCTCAAGAAGTAAAAGGTTCTCGCGTATGGACATCACGACTCAGACTCAATGGTGCGGCATCATCGGCAATCCGGTCGAACATTCCCTCTCGCCGGCTATCCATAATGCGGCCTTCCGGAACGTGGGGCTGGATATGGTGTACCTGGCGTTTCGCGTGGAATCCCTCGGTGACGCGCTGAAGGGTGTGCGGGCCTTGGGGAATGCGCGAGGGTTCAGCGTCACGATTCCGCACAAAGTGGCGGCGATTCCATTTCTCGATGAGGTGGAGACCACCGCCAAGTATATCGGCGCGATCAATACCATCGTCGTTGAAGAGGGAAAGCTGAAGGGGTTCAACACGGACGCGTCCGGTGCGCTGCGCGCGCTGAAAGAAGGCGGTGCGCTGCTTGACGGGCATCGGGTGTTGATTCTGGGCTCCGGTGGCGCCGCCCGGGCGATTGCCGTCGCGCTGGCGACCGGGACGGGGATCGCCGGCCTGACGATACTCGGGATCGAAGAGGCCGAGCGGCAGAAGTTGGTCAAGGATCTACGGGAGAAGTCGGGGATACCCATCGAGGAAGGCCCGCTCACGCTGGACCTGTTGCGCAATTGGGTCCCGCACGTGCGCACCTTGATTCACTGCACGCCGGTGGGGATGTCCCCTCGTGTCGACGAGTCCTGTGTGCCGACCAATCTCTTCAGGCCCGAACTGACGGTCATGGATATTGTCTACAATCCGCGCGAGACGAAGTTGCTGCAGGAAGCGAAGGCGGCCGGTTGCCGGACTATTTCAGGCCTGGAGATGTTCCTCAATCAAGCCGTGCTGCAATTCGAACTCTGGACGAAACAGCCGGCCCCGGCCGACGTGATGCGACAGGTATTGGAGGCTCGCTTTGGCTAGGGAATCCGCCGGTCTCTCGCAGCAGCACCTCGCAACCGATCCTCGCGTTCGGGTCTGGATCCTCGTATGAATCTCGTCTTGATCGGATATCGTGGGACCGGCAAGAGCACGGTCGGAAAGGTCTTGGCTCGCAGGCTTGGCCGCACCCTGGTGTCGACCGATGCCGAGATCGTAAAGCGGGCGAAACTCTCCGTTCCTGAGATCGTGAAGCAGTGTGGATGGGATTACTTTCGCGATTTGGAGTCGGCCGTGTGCCGGGATGTTGCCGCACAGGACCAGCTGATCATCGATACCGGCGGCGGCGCCATTTTGCGGTCTGAGAATGTGGAGGCGTTGCGGCGGACCGGAACCTTGGTCTGGCTCACCGCATCGGTGGAGACGATCACGCGCCGGATCGGCGGTGATACCCAGCGCCCTTCGCTCACCGGCACGAAATCCTTCACGGAGGAAATCCGCGACGTGTTGACCGAACGGACGCCGAAGTATCAGGCCGCGGCCACCCACGTCGTGCCGACCGACGGCGCGTCGACGGCCGAGGTGGCCGAACGTATTCTTCAGCTGACAGGTCGTGAGGCGGGCAGTTGAAGCGTTGGGGCGGCTGCGTCGTACCGCCTGCCGGCGGGCGGTGCGTTTCTTGACATCCCTTTCGTAACATGGTTCTTATACCGGCGCGCGCCCGTAGCTCAATTGGATAGAGCATCGGACTTCGGATCCGAGGGTTGGGGGTTCAAGTCCCTCCGGGCGCACCATATAATCAACAGGTTGTATCTCTTCCTCAGGTTCTTCCTCTTCCTCGGTCACGGTTTTGGTCACGGTTCCACTCAGACTGCCTCGATTCACGGCTTCTCGAAGATGTCCTGGTGCGAGGTGCGCGTACCGCATAGTCGTCTCAATATCACGGTGCCCGAGGATCTCCTTCACCGATACGAGATCGACGCCTGCCATGACACGGCGGCTGGCTGCGGTGTGTCGGAGGGAGTGCCAACAGGCTCCCTCGATTCCCGCTCGCCTCAGGCCAGGCTCAAAGGAACGCCGGAGGAACGCACGGCTGTCCATAGGGTGGGCCACGTCCTTTAATCCTGGGAATACCCAAGCCGACCGGAGAAACGAGTCAAATGACCTTAGAATGGTCTTGGCTCCTTCGCTTAAGGGCACATGCCGGGTTTTGCCTCCCTTTGGCATAGGCAGCGTCAAGACTTCGTTCTCCAGATCAATCTGGTTCCAGCGAAGCGAGAACTGCTCGCCACGTCTCAACCCGGTCTCGACGGCGAAGGCGACTAATTTCCAGTCACCCGGAGGCATTACGCCCTTCAGTCGGTCAAGTTCTTCACTCGTCAGGAACCTCGTTCTGTTGGATTCAGGAAAAAATTTAAGGCTGGAGACCGGGTTCTTGGTCAGCTTGTCATCTTTGACGGCTAGCATCAGCACATGGCGAAGGAAGGCAAAATGTCTGTTGATCGTGGCATCCGCCCACAGCCGTTGCGGTTCCTTCGTATTCACCTTCATCTTGGCGCGCATTCTGGCTTGAATCCGTCGAAGATCATCGACCGTAATCTGGGTGACTAGGCGACTCCCGATAAGCAGGGACCAGCGCCGCCCGTAGAGTACTTCGCCAGCTTTGTTTCGGTTCACAGTTCCTTCGAGGTAGCGTTTGATCCAAGCCCGGAGGGTGATGTCTTTTCGAGGTGCGAATTTTTCAGGGAAATAGGTCCCTTCCCGAATATCGGCCTTCAGCCGTCCATACAATGCTTTGGCCTGTGATTTGGTATCACAGCGATGCCAGCGCTCCCGCCCGTTGTCATACAGACGTACCCACCAGCCTTTGCGGCCCTTTCTCTGGGTGATGCCTCTATCCTTTCCCGCTTTTCTTGCCACGGTGGCTCTCCTTTCGCTCCCCGGTCTTCTGGGTCTCGCGCCACTTTCTCGCCGCGACTCGGTTTTGACAGCGGGGCTGACAGTACAGCTGGTCGCGTCTGATCGCGAAAAAGATCGTGGCGCATTCCGGACAACGCCGGATGTAGTCCCCCGTGTGGGCCAGGAGGTGGACAAACCGGTATTCAAACTCCTTCGCCTTGCGTTTCGCACTCACGATGACCGTCCCGGCCTCGTCAGAGCCCTCACCCGGCGACACCACGACCAGCGTCATCTGCGGAAACGTGAACTCGGTGTAGCCTTCATGCCAATAGAGCTCCAAGTGCTCCAGGACGGCAGCCTGAATGTCCAGGGCTTCTTTGCGACTGGGTATCGTCTGATAGTTCTTCGCGTGAGGCACGCCCTCCACGCTCCAGCCACTCTCCGGGGCCACCATCCCGCCATAGCGCTCCCCCGTCTCATCGACAAAGGCCGCGACCTCAAATGCTACCAGCGTCCATTCCGTGGGCGTCAAAGCCTCCAGATCGGTCTGTAAAAACCGGAGCACCCACCCCACGGCGCCATCCGGCATCGTCTGGATCCGCTCCATCGCCTTCTCATACTCAACTTGGAAGTCCTGTTCCGCGTGCCCCTGTGCGCTCATGCCTTCGGCTCCTTTTTCACGCCGACCCCTCCTGAGTTTCTTGATCCCAACACCACCGAAAAATGTGTCGTGCGAAAGGGCCGATTTCACCGGAATGTGTTTGGCAAGTGTACCTCCGGATTGCTAATGGGTGTCAAGAAGAATCACGGCTCAACAATATCAGCCGTGATCATTTTTGAACCATTCTTTAAGGAGGTGTCCGATGGTCCCCAGTACAAAATTGATCACCATTCGAGAAGCGGCCAACCGGTTAGGGCTCAAGGAAAGCACGATCAGGAAATACAT
>JALDRG010000029.1 GCA_031315995.1 Nitrospira sp. | reverse complement strand
CAAGTTTTCGAGTACGATCAACTCGGTCGGCTGACCAGCGCGAGGCATCCGCTGCTGTTGTAGCCGCAGGTCTTTGCCTATGATTTCGTCGGCAACCGCACCACCAACAGCAGCGTGGTGAATAGTGCCAATGAGCTGACCGCCGACGCCGGCTTTACCTCTCAGTACGACGACAACGAGAATCGGACCTGCAAGACCTTGCTCGCCACGGTAACTATATCCAGTACCCCCTCGGATGCGGAGAAGCGACTGATGATGGTGAAGACCGACGGCTCGCCGCACCAGCCGGCGGTGACACGGTGGAGTCGTTCACTCGGGCCATTCTAGGCGCCGAAAAAGCGGCACAGGTGCCACCATTCTATGTAGAACCATCTGTAAGTACGCGAAACATGGTGCCGAGGGACAGAATCGAACTGTCGACACCAGCCTTTTCAGGGCCAAAGGGAAATCAACAAAATCAGGAGCTTAGGATGGTGGCCTAGTGCCAAATATGGCCTCACCGCGCCAAGCAATATCAATGCGTTACATGGGCCGTGGGCAGCTTTCTGCAGGCCCAACTACACGCGCCAGAACTTAGAGGATCTGTAGTATATGCAACCGGTCAGTGCGACCAAGACTGCTTAAAGTGTTGTGTGGAGTTGTCACTCAACGGCGCCTGTCGTTCATGGACCGGAAAGTTCCCCTGGAATCTTTTTCTTCCTTCCTCAGGATAAATGGTCGGTTTTCTCAGGGTAGCGCTGATGAAGGCCATCTGCAGGCATGGTACCGTTGTTCCCTTACAGTCGGTCACCCTAATATCAACAGATATGGAACGCATCGGACACCGTGCTTACCCGAAACCCTTCTGTCAGCGGGAACGTCAAGATACCCGCTATAAGAAATTGGCGGTGGTGTCCGCCCTTCTCTTTATCTCAGCCATCGCATTTCTGATCTTCGAGCTCATCCAACCCACCCGCTAGTTGGTCCATCGCAGTTACCGGCGTTATCTGCCAGAAGTACCTTCGTAGATCAGGGTTTCCTGATAGCTATTTTGGGGCGGTTTACAAACCAACGAAGTGACGAACGAGGATGATGTATCCTTATGCAAAATAACGAATCATGACCTCGAATAGGTGGTGCTCGTTAGGCTAGAGCAGGGTGCTATGGTAGCAAAACGGTAGCAGGCTCAAGTCTTCGGTGGGACAGGCAAAGGGGGTGAGATTTGAAACCCCTACAGCACCCGAGACTGGTAAGTTGACACCTTATCTCATCGTACCGTTCTCAATCACTTACAGTAGAGGCAGAGGCAGGAGAGGAACCGATCTGACTCGATCTGGCAAGGTAGTCCTGCCACAATTTAGCCACATAAGTAGGCTATGGATTGTGAAGGATCAGAAGAGGGCTTGAAGGAGTGACTTGGCTGTGTCCCAGATTGCCAGCGAGCCAGAAGATGCGCTGATGATCCGCTCAAAACCTTCAAGGATCGTCACGCCGATTGCGGCCTGGCGCTTTTTCCTTGGCAGAGCAGCCTGATTTGCAAGGTGAGACAAGTGCTCGATGGCTGCTTTCTACTTTTCCGGTGACAGGTCTGACGATGCGAGTACAGCTTCACTGAGTACGTGAAGAGTGTTGGCGAGTTCAGGTGAACCAGCATTTTGAACGTTGTCGAGCGCCACATTCAGGCTTTTAATCTGCCCCGTGTTAATGGCTCCGATGACGCTGTTATCTACTCTGATGTTGTGCACCGTATTTCCAGTGTGAATGGTGGGTTGTGGAATTTCAAAACGAGCAACGACGCCAGAACCTCCAGTCATGGTTTCCATTTGGTCTGCTATCTGATTCAGCAGCGAGGCGTTGCGTGCGTACATTTTGTCTGCAATTCTCCGCGTGGTAACGGAGGAGCTCTCCTGCCTTATTGGCATGTGACCTCTTGTTCCCCTGCGGGAACGAAGGTTTTTTTATGCCCTCGTTTTTGTGGGATCCGCGTGGCCAGCGTATCGCCTGTGCCGGGGATCAACTGGAGAAAAGGGTGTGCCGAGACCTGCTGAAGGACAGCATCCAGACGTTCAACCCGTCGTTCAACAAAATCCGTCAAGGTGCGGGGAGGGTTGAGCATGCCGAACAGAATATGGGCATCCGCTCCACCCACGTCCAGATCCGCCCAAACCACCCGCTTGCCTTGCTGAGCCAATAACATGGACAGATTGGCGGCGCGGTTTTCTTACACCGCCCTTGCCTGAGCCGATTGAAACGATCATCGCCATAAGGAATGGTCTCTCACCGTTGTATGTGTCGCCGGTTCTTCTTTCGGTCTGCAGGAACCAAAACCTTAGCCCCGATGCTTCACTCCGCGTTGCTCGCTCTCTCAAACTACAAGAAATTAAACTCGTCCGCACGTTCTTCTTTAGATTTCGGAAGCCATTGCCGATACCGGAGGCGACCTTTGATAAAGAACGGGGGAGCCATGTTCAAAATTGAGGAATCCGACGATGGAGCGACACTGACGATTATACCGGCTGGACGCTTCGACGCGAGGATGCATCGTACTTTCCAGGAAGCCTATACGACGCGGCCTCTCCCGTCGAGCCATTACGTGGTTGACTTTGGACAAACGGAATATATCGACAGCACAGGACTGGGCATGCTGTTGAAATTACGTGAGTTTGCCGGTGGCGGAAAGGCCCGTGTCCATCTCTTGAAGTGTTCGCCGCAAATTAAAAGCATTCTCTCTATCGCGAATTTTCAATCGTTGGTGACCATCCTATGAAAATCCTGGTGGCTGACGACACCGATGTGAACCGGCAGATCTTGCAGATGCAGCTTTGTAAGGACGGTCATAGTGTGGTCTTGGTCGCGGATGGAAAACAAGCTGTCGCCCAATTTGAAAAAGAACAACCAGATTTGATCATTATGGACTTAATGATGCCGGAAATGGACGGCAAAGAGGCAACTTTACTGATCAAACAACGATCCGGCACGCGCTTCGTGCCGGTTATTTTTTTGACGGCCGTGACAGATGAAAAAGGTCTGACCGAATGTCTTGCCTCCGGGGGAGACGACGTGCTCACAAAACCGTATAGCCTGCCCCTCCTGCGGGCGAAGCTCTCAGCTTGGTCGCGCGTGCAGGAACTCCACGCGCGAGTCACGGAACAGAAGCAGGAACTTGAATCGTACCGAGACCGCTCGTTCTGCGAAATTGAGGTGGCCAATGAGATTCGTGCAAAAATCCTGGCGACTCCCTGCATGGAGCGAATGGGCATCGACTACCATGTGGCACCTGCGGCCATCCTTGGCGGCGATCTCGTATTAGCCGGGACGACTCCGACCGGTATTCTTCATGTCCTCGTGGGCGACTTCACAGGCCATGGTTTGTCCTCCGCAATCGGCGCATTACCGTTGGCCGACGTGTTTTATCGAATGACCGAACGAGGGCATGCGCTAGGGGATATTTTACGGGAGATCAACCGCAAGTTGAACCACACGATGCCGATCGGAATCTTCTGTGCAGCCAGCGCAATCGAAATCGATCCGGTCCGCGGCCGGGCATCGGTGTGGAACGGCGGGCTTCCACCGGTCTTGGTCATCAACCCGAGTGCGGGGGTTCGGTTGCAATGGGCATCGCAACATCCTCCCCTAGGAGTGCTGCATGCCGAAGAGTTCATGCCGAATCTAGAAAGCTATGACATACAGCCGGGCGACCAAATGATTCTGTATACGGACGGCGTGATCGAAACGCGCAGCCCATCGGGGGAGCTGTTCGGTGAACCTCGGGTCCATGAAGCTGTCACGCAAGGTCCGGCGTCGCATACCTTCGAGGCACTCGTGGCTGCGCTCACGGCCTTCGCCGATGGAGGCGTCCAAGAAGACGATATTACGGTGGTCGATGTGCCGTGCGACATCGTTCTCGAACGATCCGCAGTAGGGGCTAATCCGCCATCACGGGAGCGTTCGTGTCAGTTTCCTTGGCACATCGAGGTTCGATTGGGGCCTGACGCAATGCGGACGGAGGATCCGCTACCGGACTTGATGCAGCTGGTGAGCCTGCTACCAGGTCATGCCCGCCACCGGGAGCGCTTCTTCACCGTGTTGACGGAACTCCTCTCGAATGCAATCGATCATGGCGTACTGGGAATCCAATCGAATCTGAAAACTTCGCCCGATGGATTTGACGCCTATTACCAGGAGCGCGACCGACGCCTGGCCGCATTGCAAGACGGCTATGTGCAGATCTCCTTAACGCATACTCCATCTGCGAGCGGTGCCAGATTGATCGTGCGTGTCGAAGACAGCGGGGCGGGATTCGATGCTATCCACTATGCCGCACCCTTGTCCATCAATGATTCGATGTTTGGTCGCGGGCTCGCGCTCGTCCGCGCGCTGTGTCAGAAAGTGACCTTCCATGGCGACGGCAATTGTGTGGAGGCAATCTATAGCTGGGACTGACGACTATCGAAAACAGTGCGGCGTGCCTTAAGTCTAACGAGTATTCCTCCGATACATTAGTCGGAAGGGGTAGGCGCCGGTGACCTGCCTACGAAATCTGGTTCTTTCTAATAAGGAGAGAGTGTCATGCTGAATGCCATGCGACGATTTTTCCACGAGGAAGACGGTGCGGCGGCCATTGAGTACGCATTGATCGCATCTGCGATCGCTGTGGTCATCGCCACGGCAGCGTTTACGCTCGGCGGCAATATCAGGAACATGTTCACGCGATTGGCCGGCCTGATTCGCTGAACCCATGGCTTTGTCGGATCTCCCTTCGAGGTGACGATGGACATGATGCTATTCGTTCTGGTCGTGGTGATCCTCGGGGCGGTCAGCGACGCGGCCAGGGGCCTGATTCCGAATTGGCTCACGATGGCAGGTGTGAGCGGTGGCATCACCTTACAGACCGCACACGATGGCCTGAGTGGCCTGGTCGGTAGTCTGGCCGGGTACTGTGTCGGCATCGCTCTGCTGATCGGGTTCTATGCGTGCGGAGGAATGGGGGCCGGAGACGTGAAACTTCTTGGCGCGGTCGGAAGCTGCTTAGGACCGTTCGGCGTGATGCAGGCCGCCGTGGCCATCGCCCTGTTCGGCGGGCTCTATGCACTGGGCGTCAGTTGCCGGCACCGGGGATGGCGGATGATGCTGCGGTCCGTCTATGCAGGGTGTCTGACGATCGCGCTCACCGGTTGTCCGGCACCCTCTGCAACGTCGACCGGTCCAGAACCGTTGCTCCGGTACGGTATCGTGATCGCGCTCGGGACGACACTGACCCTGTGGTGGCGAGGAGATCTGGCGTTGATCTCTTGACGGATCGTATGAATAGCCGGGAGACGGTGGCACCCTGTCACCCCCACGGCGGAAGCAGAATGAACTTCTCAGCGGCATACCGGGGAGACCGCGTGACCCGTTATTAGGCCGGTGGTGACGTTGTATCGCGAGGAACATATCCATGGCGCTGACATCTCGGCAACGGGCACTCCTTGTGATCGGGCTGGGGGGAACGATCGGAGCGGTGAGCAGCCTACTCGCATATGGCTATGTCCAGCAACTACTGGATGAGACGCGAACCGAACTCAGCGCGAACAATCGAATGACGTCCGTCGCCGTGGCTGCCCACGCGCTTCCCTGGGGAACCGTGTTGTCCGGTGATGCCGTCCGTGTGGTGTCTTTTCCCTCCGAGAGCGTCCCTGATGGGACCTTCCCGTCGAGCGATGAACTGATCGGTCGCGTGCTGTTGACGCCGCTTACCTCGCAGGAACCTATTCTTGTCTCGAAACTCGCGCCTACCGACGTCACGACCGGCGGCATCGCGGCTATCACCCATCCCGAGAAACGCGCCATGGCCATCAAAGTGGATGATGTCACGGCAGTCGGAGGGATCCTGAAATCAGGCGACCACGTGGACGTTCTGACCACCATGTCTCGAGTGCTGAACGGCGGCGAGTCAGCCACAAAGCTGGTATTGGCCAACATTACAGTGTTGTCGACCGGATTGGATTCGTCCTCTGCCAAAGAAGATGAGTCGCTTCTCTCAGGCCAGAAGGTCTCGCGCACCCCGCCGACCGTCGTCACCCTGGAGGTGGCTCCCCACGAGGCGGAGCGGCTGTCACTCGCATCAATGGAAGGAAAAGTGCATCTGGCGCTCAGAAACCCGCGCAGCGCGGCGACCGTCACGACACCGGGTGCGACCGTGTCATCGCTCTTCGAGGCCCAGAGGTCAGACCCACAGAGGACGTCTGAGACTGTGTCGCGACAACGAAGAATCGTTCGTGACCGGCCCTCCGATGGAATGATCCGCACGAGCGCGAGGGAGCAGGCTCACGCATCGAGTGCCAAGCCGACGGCAGACGCGTCGACAACTGTGGGTACACTGCCTCGGCTTCAGCCCTATGTGCATAGTCAGCAGCGGTGACGACTGGCGCGGAAGCGGGAGGCGCGCTCGCGCCCCCGACAGCACCGGCCCCAACAGGCCGGATGAAACCCGGACTCCCGCGCACGTCAACCGGCGACCGGGAAGGCAACATTGTGGCCGCGACACCGGTTCAGGACGGTTTCATCGCCGAAACAGCGATGCATCCGCCGACCGTGTCGGTGGAAGTAATCCGGGGCGCTTCACGGACGGAAGTAAAGTTTTAGCTGCTCGATAGGCAGAGAAAGGTATGTGACAGAGACAATGGGTGGCGTGCGGAATCAACAGGTGAGCTGGTGGAAACTGATCCTCTGGGGCGCCTTCGCTGTAATCTCGGCGCAACCTTGCTCGGCTGCTGAGTGGGAAACACGACCTGTCGAACGGGTGTCCGTCACGATCGGAAAATCGATGCTCATCGAAACGTCGGCATCGCTTGCCCGAGTATCCGTGGCCGATCCACGGGTGGCCGATGCGCTCGTGCTGAGCCCTCGTCAGGTGTACTTGATGGGAAAAACCGCCGGGGTGACGAACCTCACGTTATGGAACACCACCGGCGAAGTCTTTGCCGCCTATGACGTGGTGGTGTCTCCGGATGTCTCGCGCCTCCAGGAACATCTCCACGCCCTCTTTCCTGACGAGAAGGCCCTTCGAGTCGTGACGACGCAAGAGCATATCGCCTTGAGCGGTACCATGACCAGTTCGGCAGCTCTGACACAAGTCCTCGCCGTGACCGAAACCTTTGCGCCGGGCAAGGTGCTGAATCTCCTGCAGGTCGGTGGAAGCCATCAAGTCATGCTGGAGGTCCGTGTTGCGGAAATGGACCGGACGATGTTGCGGAGGATCGGAGTCAATCTCTCCTATGTGAACGGATCCGGCAGTCAATTCGGCGCATCGGTCCTCAAAAGATTGGCGTCCCCTCTTCCTTCCGGCGACGCCTCATCCGTCCTTTCGCCGCTCGGTGCTGTGCCGCCCTTCGGATTCGGGCTGGGGCAAGCCGTGAACGCCTTGTTTCGCTTTCAGAGCGGGTCGGCCAATTGGACCGGTTTCATCGATGCTTTGAAGGAAGACAATCTGGTGAAGGTACTGGCGGAACCGACGTTGATCGCCTTAAGCGGACAGGATGCGCAGTTCCTCGCCGGTGGAGAATTTCCGATTCCCGTCCCGCAAGCCTTCGGCGTGACCACCATTCAGTCTCCAGAAATTCGGCATCCAGCTCAATTTCCGCCCGGTGGTGTTGAGCGCGCGCCAGATCGCCGTCACCGTGACACCGGAAGTCTCGGAGTTGGATTTCGCGAACGGGCTCTCGATACAAGGCTTTGTCGTGCCTGCGATTACGACGCGGCGCGCCTCCACCATGGTTGAATTGGAGGACGGCCAGAGTTTCGCCATTGCGGGTCTGCTCAGGGAGAGTGTTCGGGAAACGGTCTCGAAGTATCCGGTCCTCGGCGACATTCCCATCCTCGGCGCGTTGTTCCGCAGCGCGCAATATCAGAAGAATGAAACGGAACTGGTCATCATCGTCACGCCGCATTTTGTCAGGTCGATGACGGATGCGCAGATCACGCTGCCCACCGATGGGTATCTGGACCCGGACGACGTCGATTTTTACCTAAAAGGTCGCTTGCCGAGTCGACAAGGTAGCGCATCGGACATGCGTGGCGTGGAGGTGCCGGCCGGTCGTGAAGAAAAATCTCGCGAGGCTACCGGCCTCATGATTCCCTGAGCATCGGTCGATCAGGGGCGCCGGTGACAAGGATAATGCCGCAGGAAGGAGCGATGACGATGAGACACGAAGCGATTTCGGCGGCCGTGGCCTTGACGGCCCTGTTGTTGGCCGGTTGCGCAAGTCCACCGCCGATGCAAGAGAAATTCGGCAAATCGCTGGCGGCTCTGAAGGCAGCGCAGATCGGAACGTCGGACAGCCGACGGAGTGACCTTGCAGGCATGGATGGGCGCGCGGCGCAGATGGTCATGCGTGGCTATCGCAGAACGTTCGATCGTTCACAAGACGGTGGAATGGTTGCTCCACCGCAGCCGCCTCCGGGGATGAAAGAAGCGATCGGCGCCGCAATGCCTCCGTCGGCGGACAACGTACATCCGTAAACGGACCGCCTGATGCGTAAGCCCCCCGAGCTCGGACATGTCGAAAACGACCGCCATTGCCTGGAGTGTACCGGAGACGTCGTCAGGAATGCGCGTGAGGATGCAAGGGTGACACTACGCCGCTCTTTGCCGAGCGCTACGCATCGCGCCAACTGCCGGTTCGTTAGCCGATGGCCTCCAATGCCAGGCCGTACGAACCAGCGAGGCGCCGCTGCCGTTGAGTTTGCCCTCTTGCTTCCCCTCTTGATCATGGTGCTGTTCGGGATCATCGAGTTCGGCATTGCGTTATCCCGGCAACAGGTGCTGGCCACGGCCAGTCGAGAGGGGGCGCGTCTCGGCATTCGGCAGTCCGTACCGAGGCCGACCGCTGCCGACATTCAAGCGCTGGCACGCAGGGTGTTTACCCAGGCAGGAGCGACCGGCGTGACGCCCATGATTGCCGTCGCTGGCGCGGGTGGCCCTAGCGGGACCGATCTGATCGTGACGGTGTCGGCACCCTATCAGTTTTATGTGATGGCGAATGTAATCCCGGCACTCAGAGGAACTGTGACGCTTCGCTCGCGCACGGTGATGCGACATGAGTAGATCGCCTGTGACAAAAGCATTGCCCCGATCGTTGCGCCATACCGATCGAGGGGCGGTGGCCGTAGTGGTCGCCGTGGCCATGACTGCGTTGCTCCTGGTGGGAGCAGTCGTCGTGGATATCGGTGCGGCGCTCTTGTCACGGCATCATGCCCAGACGGTCGCGGATGCCGCGGCATTGGCCGGCGCACGCCAGCTGGGCGGCGTCTACGAACGCACGCCGAATACGATCGCGACGCAGATGCTCTCAGCCGTAGACCGAACGCGCGTGTTGAGGGCGGCGGCTCAGGTGGCGGACCAGAACCGGATCAACCTGGCGACGCTGACGCTTGCGGAGCTGCGGATCGGGGCTTGGAATCCGGCGTCGCAACGCCTCGCTGCCACCAATATCGGCGCGGATGCCTTGTTAGTCCGCGCTTCCGGCCAGACATCGACGTTCCTGGCCGGTCTCCTGGGCATTCGCCGGCTAGACATTGCCGCGACAGCCACCGCTGCCCTCACGCCGCTCGGAGAGGTTCCTCCCGGCGGGTTGCCGGCTCCTGTCGGAATCGCGTCAGGATTCGTCGCGCAAGGCCCGATCGACGGCAAACGGGTAGTGTTCTATCAAACCGGCAGCTCGGGCCCCTGTACCGGATGGACCACGTTTACTCAAGGGCCGTCCACCGTTGCGGGTCTTCAGACGGTGTTGTCCGGATTGACGGCAGGGAGCCTGAGCAGCCCGGCTGCTACGGCCAATCGATCGCAATTCCAGTTCGTCCGCGGCAACCTTGCCACCATTTTTCCGCAGATCAAAGCTTTATACGATGCCAAAAAAAATCCAGCGACTGGACAGTGGGTGACGGTTGTCCCGATCTACGAACGCCGCGCCTGTCAGGCCCCGTCAGGCTCACTTCGTATCGCCGGATTTTCGACCGCCGTCATCACGCTGGTCTCCACACCGAACGGGCCGGTCCTCGAAGGCGTGCTGCGGAGCGGGAGTGTGGCCATCGGGCGGGGCGGCGGTCCCGATTATGGAACTAAGGGGAGTTTTCCCGGCTTGGTGTCGTGATGGTTCTGAAGGCATGATCAGTCATGTGTGAATCTCGACACGCGACACGATCGACTCACGGAGGCAGGTATCTATGACCGGTAATTCGAACCCCATACGTCCGGCTACGGAGTCATCTGGATCCGGTCGGTCGATGGTCTGCGTGTTGGGCGCGCACAGCGGTGTCGGGGTCAGTACCGTCTCCGCGAACCTGGCGTTGTGCGCACAACGCCGCAGTCTGAATCGAGAAGCAGCCCTGCTCGATTTCAATCTGTACGAGGGAGACTTGCACCTTCTCCTCGAGCTTGAGCCGGAACACTCTTGGCGAGAATTGATGCGCGATCCCCTCGCGCTGGATCCGACACTGTTGATGAGTGTGCTGGTCAAGCACAAGACGGGGCTTCATCTCCTGGCTTCTGATTACGACGGATTACGAGACGCTTCCGTGCCTCCCGACAAGATCGGGCGTCTGTGCAAGCTCGCGCAGTCGCTCTTTCCGATGGTGGTGGTTGACTGCGGCACAGTCCTCAATTCGGCCGTGAACATGGCGTTGACCTCCGCGACGACTATTCTGCTCGTGATGACGCTTGAGGTGCCGACGATGCGACGCGCCGTACGCATGATGGAGGCGCTGAATACGCTCGGGTACGGTCGTGAGCGCGTGATTCTCGTCCTGAATCGGTCTCGGCGCGAAGATCAGGGTCTGCAGGCTGAAGCGGAGGTTCTGCTCGGGCAGCCGCTCGCCTTGTCTATTCCGGATGTCCCAGAGGACGCGCGCGAGGCTCTCGAGACCGGGCGCGTGCTGTGTGCCGGAACGAGCGGAGGGGCTGTTATCCGGGCGTATGAACGATTGGCGGCCCTCGTGATGGATACCAAGCAGGCACCCGCGTCTCAGCCTCCATCTTGGCGGGCGCGATGGATTCAGCGGTTGTGGAGCGATGCGGCATAGTCGGCGTATGACGCAACTCCGGAATATCATTGTGAACAAAGACGGAGGATCAGATGGAGTTGACGGATAGTATGCCGGATTCGGCATTCACGGGTCGGAATGCGCTCAAACACCGCATCCAAGAACGACTGTTGGCACGCTTGGATTTTTCGGCGATGAGTCTCCTCGACCCCATCATGCTTCGAGCGCAACTGGCTATGCTGGTCATGCAGATCTTGGAAGAAGACGGCGCCGCCTTCAGTGACACCGACCGGGAAGAGGTGATCAACGACGTGATGAACGAAATTCTCGGCCTGGGCCCTCTGGAGCCGTTGCTGCAGGACGAAGAGGTGAGCGACATTCTCGTGAACACCGCGACGCGCATTTACGTGGAGCGCGCCGGAAAGCTGTCGCTGAGCCCGAACCGCTTTCGAGACAATCGCCATCTCCGGGACGTCATCGATAAAATCGTCGCCCGCGTCGGGCGACGTATCGATGAATCCTCGCCGATGGTGGATGCCAGATTGGAGGACGGGTCTCGTGTAAATGCCATTATTCCTCCGCTTGCGCTCGATGGTCCGATTGTATCCATCAGGAAATTCTGTCGAGAACGGTTGCAACTGGAGCACTTGGTGACAGGGGGAGCGTTGACCCCAGAGATCGGCGAAATGCTCAAGGCAATGGTCTGCGGACGGTTGAATATTCTCATCGCCGGCGGCACCGGTTGCGGGAAAACCACGATGCTGAATCTTCTGTCAGGATTTATTCCGGCGGAGGAACGGATCATCACGATCGAAGACGCCGCCGAACTACAGCTACGTCAGGATCACGTGGTGCGCTTGGAAACTAGACCGTCCAATGTAGAAGGAAAGGGCGAAATCTCGCAGCGGGATCTCGTCCGTAACAGCTTGCGGATGCGGCCCGACCGTATTGTCCTGGGAGAAGTCCGCGGGCCGGAAGCCTTGGATATGCTGCAAGCCATGAATACCGGCCATGATGGATCGCTGGCCACGATTCACGCCAATAGCGCCAGAGACGCCATCACGCGCATCGAAACCATGGTGGCGATGGCCGGCCTCAATTTGCCCGTTCACATGCTGCGGCACTACGTCGCCTCTGCCCTGGACGTCATTGTGCACTTGAGCCGGCTCTCGGACGGAACTCGAAAGCTTATGAGTGTGCAGGAGGTCGTAGGTATGGAACAGGACGTCATTGTGCTGCAGGAGATTTTTCGCTTCGAGCAGACTGGGCTAGACGAATCCAGGCGCGTGAGGGGACGGTTTCTCGCCGCCGGCGTGCGTCCGCATTTCATGGCGCGGTTGGACGCGCTCGGTATTGCTGTGCCGCCGGATCTGTTCGATCCGAATCGTATTCGAGAGGCTTGAGAGGATACCCGCATGATTCTTGCGACGCTGATCGTGGGTTTTGCCCTGTCGTTCGGCCTGGCCGCAGCCGCGGGGCTGTATCTGTGGCTGCCGTCCGGAACGGAACCCGCGTTATCTACGCAGCGAAATTCCCCGCGCACAGAGTATGGCATGGGAGGAGGGACAACCATCACGCGGATGCGCCGCTTTAGTCCGATCCCATGGGTCGACAGAACTCTGTCTTGGTGGCCGGGGATCGATCGGTGGGAGCGGTGGCGTCAGCAGGCTGCGATATCCCTGTCTCTGGATTGGCTTCTGCTCAGCGTAATCGGGCCGACCAGCTTCATCCTTCTCTTGATGGCGATGGGTGGGCTTGATCCGGTGAGCGGAGGTATCGTCGTGGCTCTTCTGTGGGGAAGCGTTCGCGGTGTGCTGGCCCAGCGCGCCACTCGAAGGCTGCGCGACTTTCAACGCCAGCTACCCGAGGCGCTGGATATGATGGGACGATCGTTGCGGGCCGGCCATTCCCTTCTGGCTGGGATGAAAATAGTGTCGGATGAATTCCCCGCACCGGTGGGTCCCGAGTTCGGACGGGTTGTGGAAGAGGCGACATTCGGAGTCCCGCTGGGCGATGCACTGAGCCATTTAACAGACCGATTCGATTCAGCAGCCCTCAGATTTTTCGTGACCTCCGTAATGATTCAACGCGAATCGGGTGGCAATTTGGCGGAAGTCATCACGTCGATCAGTCAGATGGCGCGAAAGCGTTTCGAGTTGGCCGCCAGGGTGCGGGCGGTGTCCGCAGAAGGGCGGCTCTCAGCGATGGTGCTCTTCGCCTTGCCGCTCGCTCTCGCCGGTATCCTCTACATGATCAATACAGAATATATTATGATTTTGTTTCAGGACCCGCTTGGACAAACGATGGTCACCGTGGCAGGGATACTGATGATCTGCGGGGCTGCGATCACCAAACGCATGGTGACCGTTCGCATTTAAGGAGTATTCCGATGAATCCGTGGTGGGCGCTGGCCGGCGGTGTGTTGTTCGCGAGTCTTCTCATGGTAGGCGGGGGAACGCTATTAGCCGCGGAGAAGTTGCGGACCAGTCGTTGGCGGCGACGAATCGTAGGGACCACCGGAAAGGCCTCCGCGGCGGGCATAGACCGATGGAGACAACTGGGTATTCGGCTACTGACAACCTGGGGGCGACGAGCGGCGCCGACTCGCACTGAAGGTGAGTCGGCGCATGTGCGCTTCCTCACGGCCGGCTTGCGGAGCCGGAATGCGCCGCTACTGTTCTATGGCACGAAAGTGCTAGGTGCGACGGGGTGTCCGCTCGTCTTATTTTTCCTGCTGCAGTTGCTGACGGCTCATCCGTGGTGGAGCAATCTAATCATGGCTGTTGCCGGTTGCTTAGCAGGATGGTATGCACCGGATGTGTGGCTTCGATGCCGCATTGCATCTCGGCAAACACAAATCGTAGAGGGATTTCCTGCTGCCCTCGATCTACTCGTGATATGTGTCGAAGCCGGACTTGGTCTTGATGTGGCCCTCAATCGGGTGGCTCATGAGATGGCGAGAATGCATCGGGAATTGAGTCAAGAGCTGGAAACACTATGCGTAGAGCTGCGCAGCGGGCGATCGAGGCAAGACGCGTTTCGTCGCGCCGCGCAACGCATGCAAGTGGAAGAGGTCCATGGTTTCATGGCGGTCGTCATTCAGACGGAACGATTCGGCACCAGCATCGGCCAGGCTTTGCGGATTCATGCGGATGGGTTACGGACCCGACAGGACCTGCGAGCCACAGAGATCGCGTCCCAATTGCCGGTAAAACTGCTCTTTCCGCTCATTTTTTTCATTTTTCCGGGGCTCTTCGTCATCCTCCTAGGGCCGGCAGTGATTCGAGGCCTTCGTCTTCTCAGCGATGCGGTCGCTCCCTGATACGGCCCAAACCGTCCCTCCGAATTCTTCGATGTCATACCGCCTTGACCCGGACTATTCATAAATACCTGTTCCGTCGTCCGATCCTCTCGCCCGGCGGGGCTGTTCTCGTTCGGCCTCCTCGACGGACTGCAAGTACGCCTGCATCGGCCTTACTTGCGAAGAGCCCCGGCGGACTTCGGTCTCGAACGCCTCGCGACGGCATTCATGAATAGTCCGGGTTAAGTCTATGCGCCGGCCGCCGATAACGGTTGTGATGAATAGTCGTCGTCATCCTGCATGGTATCTTGCCATAGCTCTGACAGGTGTGGTGTGCGGGTGCGCGGGGCAAGCGCCTCCTCCGCGGAGTCATCATGACGCCACCGCCGGACGGATCGGCGTAGGGGCTGAGTCGCCGAAGTCGGAGAACGGGTTCTCGCCGGTACCCCCGCTTCTGACGGCCGATGAGTATGAGCATCTTGCAGATCGATCCGTGGCCGGGAGGAATTTGACCGTTGCGATGGCGCAGTACGAGAAAGCGTTGCGACTGGACCCGGGGCGCGCACGGGTTCGAGAGAAACGCGGCATCCTGTTTCTTGAAAGGGGATTGGCCGAGGACGCCCTTCTGGAATTCAGGGCCATGGCCGATCAAACCCCGATTTCTGCTGCGGCGTTCGACGGGGAGGGGCGAGCGTTGGCGAGTCTTGGCCGGTTGGAAGATGCCCAGAAGGCGTTTCGCCGAGCCCTAACTCTGAATCCGCAAGATTGGCGCGCCTATGCGTGGCTGGGCATTGTTGCCTATGTTCAGGAACGGTATCCCGATGCTCTTGCCGCATTTCAAACCGCCTACTCCATCAAGCCGGAGCATCCTGCCCTGGCCAACAACCTTGGGCAAACCTACGTTGCATTGAGGCGCTATGATGACGCGATTGCCAGTTTTCGCTTGGGTGACCCGTATGCGCAGGATCATCCACGCCTCACCAAGAATCTCATCGGTGCACTGACATTGGCCGGACAACACGATGCGGCGGAGCAGGTTCGTCGGCACCAGGACCACGATGTGCCGACGAAAGCTCAGCACAGCCAGAACACACGTTTCAGCGAGTAAGACTCCCATCGGAAGCATACTCACTCAATACTAGCAGGCTGTTGACAAACCAACGAAGTGACGAACGAGGATGATGTATCCTTATGCAAAATAACGAATCATGACCTCGAATAGGTAGTGCTCGTTAGGCTAGAGCAGGGTGCGATGTTAACAAAACGGTACAGGGAGTTTGTCAAGTTTGCCCGCAACGTGGCGAGGTTAGCAGTTACCGCCATTGAGAAACTTGGGACCAGGGTGCTTGCGGACACACAACGGACACACTGACTCAAAAGGAGGCGTATGAAAATTCGAGCTTGCCATCTGTGCCGTCAGGTCATGTTGATTCCCAGTGGTGCACCAACCGTGACTTGCGATGCTTGTGGTTTTCCGATGACAGGGTACGCGTTGAGCACGTCGCGTGAGAGCGACACGGAGGAGTTGGAACAAACTACGGATTTCCAGCGACGCTAAAGTGACTCGCAGAAATTCGATGTCTGGTCGAATAGGACTCTGAGAATGGATATTGCCCACAAATATAATTACGTGGAGAGGGGCGATAACGTGTGGAGGAGGGGCAGCTAGACCACAGTGAGATCGCCATGCGCGAGGGCGGCTCGTACGAGCTGCGCCGCATTGGACGCCTGATACTTCCTCAATAGGCGGTGACGCACCGCTTTGATAGAATTCAGGGACAGGCCGAGCTGTTCCGCGATTTGATTCGTGCTCTTCCCGGACCATAGCCCGTCCAGGATGAGCCGCTCGCGCAAGGTCAGTGTTGGTTGCGGTCCCAGCCGAAACACCCTCTCCGTGCCTGTGATTCGTGATCCCATGCGTCCTTCTACTGGATACCTGTACCCGTCATATTGTGACCGAACGAAATGGTCAATCAATTGTGGACATTCGTCAGGGCTACCGTCAGGACGAAAACCCAGTGCGGAAGCATGGTTCCACGCGTCGAGCAGGTAACGATCACGGGTGACACAGTTGCAGCCGTGAGACAAAAAGCGTATCGTTTTCGCCGACCAATAACCCCTCGATGACAGGGCCGTCGTGGGTTCTACGGTCCTCAATTGATCGCCGGTGAGGCAATGGGAGCGCTCGAACCATGATTATCGTGAATGACGTGATGCGAGACGCCACGGTCCGTGGGGTGCAATTGATCCCTGGCGGGCATCGAGTCATGCTGGAGGTGGCCGCACGAGAGTTGCCTTTCTGGCAGGACATGATCGCGAGCAAGCGGCCACTCCACGTCGAGGCCCTCTTAGAGATCTCCACACTGGCCACCAACGACACGAACCTGAAGAGTCTGCAGGGCGTCTATGTGGCAGACATGCTCCCGAAGAATGATCCTGACCACCTCCACGTCCGGTTGACGTCAGCGGATTCCCCGCGACCAGTGGAACGCGGGATCGAGAAAGGCGATTGACGCAGAGCGCCGTCCACGGCGCGCCGTTACTCAGGATCACGGCATGACACCGGGCGAATCACGGCTCTGAGAGGTGCCGAATGGTGAGGGTGGACGGGCGGGTGAGCGAAGCGGTTGTCACCAATCTTGACATGGAAGTTGGAGGGACGATTGGCATGCTGTTTCTCGATCTCGACGCCACGATCAGCGAACTTGCGCACTGGAAGAGCGGCCACCGACTCCGCGTGGAAGCGAGATGGAAGCCGAATTATTTTCTTTTCCGCTTCATCCGTCGTTGATCGAAATACTGGGACCCTGTTCTGTTAAAGGTTCATTCATTGCGCACACGTATACCCTTGAAAATCGTCTCTGGATTTTATTGCAGTCTGCCGGAGAATTGAAGCCGCTGCAAGGTAGATGACCAAGTTAGACGGCATGATTAGAGAAAAAATATCTTATATATCAAGTGAATAGAGGATGGCTGGTTGGTGCGATCTCTAGTGTTCCCAGCCTTCAATGGCCCTCAACTTTACACGATATTTATCCGATAACGATCTGTCGCACTTTTGTGCCTAGTCCGTTTCAATCAACGTTCGAGTGGAGTTTCCTGTGACCATTATGATCGTGGAAGACAATATTGTATGCGCGAAATTGGTCGAGGGGCTGCTCCAAAAAGCCGGTTATCAAACGGTTGTCGTCAATAACGGTAAAGAGGCGCTGGAGTTGCTCCCTACGCTATGCAACATCCATCTCGTCATCACGGATTATCTGATGCCGGAAATAAACGGTATCGAGCTGATTCAACAGTTGAAAATGCTTCCCGGCTTGAGGGACATTCCGGCCATCATTCTCTCGGCTCATTGCGATATCCCTACGGCCAAGATAGCGCGAGGTCTGCATTGCAATAGCATCCTCGTCAAGCCAGTGAAGAAGGAACAGTTGTTAGAACGGGTGGAACAGGTGCTGAGCGTCCAACCCCTGGTGTTGCGTAGCAAGTTTGATGTGTCCGACACCTTACAAATAGGTGACGAGGAATATCAGGAGCTGAGTGACATGTTTGCCATTCAGGTAAACGAAACCATCCCCTACGCAGTTCTGGAGGAATCCACATCTAACGAGCCGATCTCCGGAGCATTAAATCAATCACTGGGCGCTCTGGCGGAGAGCGCCTGTCTGCTCGGCGCAGACAAGTTCTCAAGCCTCTATGCGAAACTTCTGGCCGAGGATGCGTTGACACGATCACAGCTTTCTGCCCTTGTACGGGCATTGCAGGAATTATCATTGGAGTTCTCGGCGCGTCGTGGTTCGAAAAAAGTAAACGACCCAGCCAAAGCCCCGCCCTCCGAAGAAGCGTCCGCTGCCTAACTCCTGCTTCGTGCTTCGCAGCCCCCTGCGGAGATGCAGGTCTGACTGTTCCCAAATCTTGCCTCTCACCCGACGTGAATCAGTAAGCATTCCGCCGTCAGCAAGAGTTATTCCCCTTACTTTGTCGACGCCTCATCGCGGTAATGGGCCAAGCCAAAATCTGCGTTTGGAGACAGGCCCCGGCGCGATGCTGTCGTTGGGCGAGAATCGGCTACGATTGGGCGGACGCCGTAGATGTTGCTTCGCAAAGGCAAGGTTGCCTTTTTCGACATGCACCGTATGGTTGTGAGAGACCTATCTCATAACTTCAAGAGAAGCGGTATTGGTGGGCCGACGCCAGCAGCACGTACAAGCGAACATGAAGCGTCGGATTCTGTTTCTGTGCAAAGACAATTCGACGAGAAGCCGAATGGCATAGGCACTGTTGCAGCCAATCGAGGAAGATTACTTCCAGTGAGCAAGCGCGGGCACACATCCCGCTGGATTCAAACGCTGTAACTGTGGAAGTGATGAAGAAACTGGGATCTTTCGCACATTTGATTCAAGCATGTAGAGGAATTTATTTGTCAGCCGTTCGATCATGACATCACTGTAGGGTCGTGGGAGAGAAACTTTTTCCAATTATGCCTGAGGTTCATCAACTGCGGCACTGGAGTTCCGACGACCCCGCTGCCACCCCAAACAACGCCGTGATGTCTTTCAGAGAGTGCGGGACGAAATTATCGATCGACTGTGTCTATTTGGGGGCAATGTGGCACAGGTTCCGATTGCGGCCATACAATGTTATTGATGCAACCCTCATAACTCTCCCAAAGCGGCGAGACTGGCGTAATCACTGGGGACGTTAGGCAACTACCCAGGGAATTAGAGCCGTTTGGACCTGTCTGGAGTTTTTCGGCCCTAGAGCATTTTTTTGCAATATTATGCCGTATTTTCGATCGCGGCATCACAACCATTTGGCTCACTCTGGTTCCATTCGCCCTATCACGGGCCATCGTTACTTCGAGAGAAAAATCTGAATCACCGCTACTAGCGCATTGTTTGGTCATTCCATACTTGCCGCACGTTTTTCGTACAGCCGTTTTGCATAGCTGTCACACGGTGCTCCTCGTGTTCTGAGGAACACTTCGGATGGATGACGTAGTGTCCCTTAGTGTCCCCTGTTGTCCCCTAGTGTCCCCGAACGGGCCTCTTTCACCACCGCACGCCGATGCGTATGGTTTGACCATACATCGAGCGACGAAACGTAAAGGAGACGTGATGGAACAAACATGGTTAACCGTCGATGAGTTGGCCGCCGTCCTCAAAGTCAGTCCAAAGTCGATCCGCCGGGCCTACCGCAAAGGCGAGATTCCGGTAGATCGATTCTGCCGATTTGTACGTTTCGATCTGGAGCGCGTGAAGGAGGCCCTGAAGGCCAAGGGGCGTGGTCAGACCTTTGTGGT
>JALDRG010000028.1 GCA_031315995.1 Nitrospira sp. | reverse complement strand
TTGAGTCGAAAACCCTCCATCACTTGCGCCAAGTCGGATCCATGCGGCCGGCTGATTCTCTGAAGGTCATGCCGTTGCCTGATGGACAGAAGCCCGTGCCGACGATTGAGTCTATGGCTCCTCGTGCCGAGGCAGCCGTATCACAGTCTAAGGATTCGTTGTCGCTGGAATTCTCAGGGGCGTCGTATGACCCCTCTGGTCGTCGTGACCCTTTTTTGCCGATGATCCAGCTCGGTCAGCAGGTAGAGCTGGACGCGAGCCTGCCTCCGCTGCAGCGGGTCGGCCTCACGGAACTGAGTTTGATCGGAGTGCTCTGGGGCAATTACGGATATACGGCCATGGTTCAGACGCCGGACGGCAAAGGGTACAGTATTCGGCGAGGTACGCGAATCGGGCCTAACAATGGGGTGGTCAGTTCAATCACCGAACGAGGCATCATCGTTCAAGAGCGGTTCACGGACGTGTACGGGAACAAACAGGAGCGGGAATACGTCAAGCTCCTGCACCCGAAAGAGGGCACAGAATGAAACAAACACAGGTTGGTGTACATCCGCTGCTGAGTGTCACTGTGATGGCCGGAGTGTTGGGGCTTGTCGGGTATGTGCAAGCCGCGACACCGGACGAGACGACCGGATTGGCCGGATTCACGCAAGACGCCGACCACGGCGCCGCCGTTTCGGCAGGGAGCGCCGCGCTTGAGCCGACACAGTCGGTTGTAGCCGTTCCGGTTGCGACGTTGTTGTCGAAAGTGGAAGCGAAGCCCGACGGCAGGCGGATGGCGATCGTCCTGACCGGCAACGGGGTTTTCGCTCATACGGTGAAAATGATCGGGGATCGTCGAATGGTTCTCGACATGCCGCACATTCAGTCAGACGGGCACCAATCGCAGCTGACCGTCGGTCACCAACTGCTGTCGCGCGTGCGGTTCGGCTATCATCCGGACAAGGTGCGACTGGTGCTGGATTTGACGCAGCCCATTGATCACCGCATCGATTCAAGCGACGGGCGCCTAATCCTGACGCTTGAGCCAAAATCGGTACTGTCTCTCCATGACACGAAGACTGCGGAGGGTGCGTCAATGTCATCGGCCGCTCCAGGGGCGAACCGGGCGGTGTCCTTGGAACTGAATCATGCCACGGTCCAACCGATGTTGGTGGCACACAAGTCGCCCAAAGCGGTGTTTCGCATTCAGCCGATTCAATTGACATCGGAGACGGTCCAGAAAGAAGATCGGAAAGCTGAGAGCAATGAGGTGGTGAATGGGTCGTCCCGATTCGTCGGTCGGCGTATTTCCCTTGATTTTCAGCAAGCCGATATCAGCAATGTGCTGCGTTTGATCGCGGAGGTCAGCGGCTTCAATATTGTGGTCGGCGAGGGTGTCAAAAACAAAGTCACCATGAAGTTGGCGAACGTGCCGTGGGATCAGGCACTTGAAATGCTCCTGAAAATGAATGCGCTGGGTATGATCCGACAGGGCAATATCGTTTGGGTTGATACCCTGCAAAATATCGCCAAGCAACAGGATGAAGAGGCGCGCGCCAAGGACTCCAGAGCGAAGGCAGAACCGATCGTCACCCGGGTGTTTTACATCCGCAATATCAACGCCATGGAAGTACAGACGTCGTTGCGACAGAATTTGAGCCCGCGCGGAACCATGACGATCAGCGCAGCGAGCAACGCCCTCATCATCAGCGACACGGAATCGAAGCTGGAAGTCCTACGGCAATTACTGGATGGTGTCGATCTCGAAGTCCCGCAGGTGCAGATTGAGGCACGGATCGTCCAAGCAGATACCACCTATACCCGTTCACTCGGTGTGCAGTGGGGCATTCAGAACGTCAACCAGATGGGAAGCACCAGCGGGACGTCCGCCTTCAGGACCGGTACCACCGGGGCATTCGGTGCCCAGGCCTCGGACTTCCTGATCAACCTGCCGGCCAATCCTGGACTGCCGTCGGTGCCGGGTGCCGGATTCTCGATCGGAAAAACCGACGGTGCGATGTTGGATGTGCGATTGTCGGCCGGTGAATTGCTGGGGTTAACCAAGGTGATTGCGGCACCTAAAATCACGACGCTGGATAAGCGGGACGCCAAGATTGCTCAAGGTGAATCCATCCCGTTCCAGACGACGTCCTTACAGGGAACGCAGACCACCTTCGTGGATGCGAACTTGGAGTTAAACGTGACGCCGCAAATTACCTCACGCGATCCAAAAGAGATCGGGAAGCAGATTCTCATGAAGGTGCGGGCCACTAGGAACGCCGTCGGCGCCCGGAGTAACCCAGCCGGTCCGAGTATCGATCGTCGTGAAGCGACGACACAGGTGCTCGTCCGAGACGGGGAAACCATGGTCATCGGCGGTGTCTTCGTCGATACCCAGTCGAACAATGTGGCCGGCATTCCCTATCTGTCCCGTATCCCGGTTCTGGGGTGGCTGTTTAAGAATAAGACGGAGAATGTCTCTAAGCAGGAACTGTTGATCTTCTTGACGCCGACGATCGTCCGCTCTACGACTTGACAGGCCCTAGCGCGGCAAGCTAATAATCGCCCCCATTGACGATGGTACGCTATCTCAATGGGGGCGATTCCCGTGAAACGTGTCAGCTCCCCGTCTTTGATGGCGCTCCTTCCGGGCTTCTTCCCCCCATAGACATCGTGGTCCACGATTCGTTCCTCGTCCGCATCATTGCATGTAGGACCTCTGGATTGTCCGTGCCGCCGTCTTCGTGGATGATGCGGCCGTCGCCTGTTCGATACTCAGTCTCGTGTCCCCATTCTGCGTGATACCCGATGACCACTCTTGGTATTGATACGCCTTCCCACGCCATTCATGTCGAGCTCGGTGCGCGGACCTACACCATCGTCATTCGACGGAACCTGGTGCAGGACCTCGGTGAAGAGCTGAAGCGGCTACGATGTGCCGGCAAGGTGGGGGTCGTGACGGACCAGAATCTTGCCAAACATTATCTCAAGCAGGTGACCCGTAGTGTGAAGGCGGCCGGGTATACGGTCGTTCCCATTGTGCTGCCGCCTGGAGAACGAACCAAGACGCTCCGTTCAATTGCGAGGGTGATAGACGTGCTCGTGGAGGCTCGGTTCGAACGTAGTTCAACCTTGCTGGCCTTGGGTGGCGGGGTCATCGGCGATATCACGGGTTTCGCCGCAGCGATCTATCAGCGAGGTATTCCCTTCGTGCAGGTGCCGACGAGTTTGGTAGCCCAGGTCGATTCCAGTGTCGGCGGGAAGACGGGTGTCGATCACCCGAAGGGGAAGAATTTGATCGGGGCCTTCAACCAACCGCGCGCGGTGTTCATCGATCCTGTGATGCTGGCGACCTTGCCGACTCGTGAATGGGTGGCCGGCCTGGCGGAGGTCATCAAGTACGGCGTGATCGCGGATGAGACATTTTTTGAGTATCTGGAACGGAACATCGGCTCGATCGGCAATCTGACGGATGAGGCGGTGGCGCACATTGTGAAGCGGTCTTGCGAGATCAAGGCGCAGGTGGTGGCCGAGGATGAGCGGGAGGCGGACCGCCGTCGTATCTTGAACTTCGGCCATACGATCGGGCATGCGTTGGAATCCCTCGGCGGCTATCGAGGATTCATTCACGGTGAAGCCGTGGCGATCGGGATGGTGTATGAGGCGGACCTGGCCAGGCATCTCGGCTATTGTGGGGAAGATGTGGTGACACGGGTTCGCGCTCTGGTGAAGGCGGCCGGTTTGCCCGTTCGGTTGCCGCGCGTGACGTTCAACGATTTGTGGGGCGCCATGCAGCAGGACAAGAAAGTCTCCGCAGGGACGATTTACTGTGTGGTGCCGGAGCGCATCGGAGCGGTGCGAATCGTTCCGCTGGAGAAGGACGAGACTCGCGCGTGGTTCAAAGCGGTTCGTGCTCGAGACACAGCCGGGTTGAAGCCCGCCAGGTCTGTCAGGCGCGGACGATAGGAGTGGGATGGCGACGAAACGAACGCTGACTCAAGTCGAGCAGGCCTTGCGTGAAAAGACCCGTGAGGTGGATGTTCTCCATCGCATCAGCGAGTCGATCAGCAACACGCTTGATTTGGAGGCGGTGCTCCGGCATATCGTGGACATGGTCGTTGAAGTGACCAAAGCCGATGCCTGTTTGTTGTATCTGTTGTCCGATAACCGAGACGAACTCATTTTGCGGGCCTCAAAGAACCCACATCCGAAGTTGATCGGCCGGATTACCATCGGGATGGGGGAGGGAATCACCGGGTGGGTGGCGCGCGAGCGGACGCGTGTCGTCATTCCGAATACCGCCAGTGATGATCCGCGCTTTAAGTTCTTTCACAACCTCCCTGAAGATCGCTACCAGGCATTCGTCTCCGTTCCGATTACGACCAAACAGGAAGTGGTCGGCGTGATCAATGTACAGCACAAGCGGTCGCGCCGGTACCGGCCGGACGAGTTGGCGCTCCTATCGACGATCGCCACGCAGGTCGGCGGAGCCATTGAGAACGCGAGATTGTACGATCAGATGACACGCAAGGCGCTGCAGCTTGATACATTGTCCCAAGTATCGGAAACCGTGTCGTCGAATCGGCTGATCGAAGATGTGCTGCAACTTATTGTGACTATGACGGCGCAAATGATGGGATCGAAGATTTGTTCCATCATTCTCCTGGATCAGACGACGGGTGAACTTCGAATTACGGCCACGCAAAGTTTGAGCGAACAATACCGGCGCAAGCCCAACGTGAAGGTCGGCCAGAGCATCAGCGGTCGTGCCGTTCAGGATCGTCGGCCGATCATCGTTCCGGACGTTACCAAAGAAGGCTCCTATATGTACCCGGAAATGGCTGCGAAGGAAGGCCTCTGCTCACTCCTCTGTGTGCCGATGCTGGTGCGGGAGAAAGCTATCGGGGTCATCAATACGTACACCTCCAGGCCACATACCTTCACGGCTGAGGATGTCAAGCTGATGCAGGCCATTGCCAATCAAGCCGCGATTTCTATTGAACACACAACCTTGCTGGAAAAATCGTTTGAGATGCAGGAAGCCTTACAGGTTCGCAAATTGTTGGACCGGGCCAAGGGATATCTCATGCGGTCGAAACGGCTGTCGGAAGAGGAGGCGTTCAAACTGATCCAGCGGCAGAGTATGGATCTTCGCAAGTCCATGCGAGAGATCGCGGAAGCCATTCTCTTGGCCGGAGAAATCGAAGATCGAGCCGATAAAAATCGAGGGTAGCCGCCTACGGCGTCCGGTCTGTGGATCGGGAGGGACGCGGCGGTTGTGCGGGCCCGCTGCTTCGGTTGGTCTGTTCCTCAGTCAATTGTCGTTTAATGTCTTGAAGTTCCTTTCGCAGCTCCTCAACCTCCGAATCCTTTTTCTTCAAATCTTCCCGGATGGCTCGAATATCGGTGTTGGTATCGCTCGGCTGAGCCTGGGACGGCGTCGGTAACGCCTGTGTCTGCTCGGTGGGTAGAGTGGTGACGGGCGGCGTAAGTGATGGTGATGGGGAAGGGAGTGTGGCCAATAGATCATAATCGATGATCAGGACGTTCGCCGGGTCTTCCGCAAACGCCGGGGCGAACTGATCGGGACGCAGGGCTTCCGCCGGGATGAATAAGACTTGGCGATTCAGTAGGCCGCTTGGCTCGGGCAAGCGGCGATTGGGCATGTTCACCGTGTCAGGATCATCTGGTCGCTGCCGATACTCGGTCAGGTAAAGATAGAGCGAACGTCCGTAGGCAAACACCCGGCCGCTCGTGGTTTCTCGAGATGAACGCCGGAGTGGCGGTTCCGAGGAGCCGACGGCCGCTCCAGCCCGTTCTCGATAACCGCCGTTACTCGCCTGGATCAGCCGAAACCCCACCGCTTGATCCGAGGCGGCCTGTTTTAACCCTTCGGCGATAGCAGGGGCTAGGAAGGCAATCTCAGTCCCTGAGAAGACAGGGACCGTCGGCGTTTGATTCGAGGTCAGGGTCCGGAGGAGCCCGGTTTCTTCACGGATCAGCATGCCCTGCAAGCTGCGCGCGATCAGAGCTTCGTCGAGTCGAAGGGGATGGCTGGCCTGGAATCGGTGATCGGGAAGACGATCCAGATACACCGTGCCTTGGGCGGTTTCACGGACGAGCAGGTCGACTTGCGAACCCGTGGTACAGCCCGCAGCCAGAAGCCAGCAGGCCAAAACCAATGCGATAGGTCGAGAATAATGCATACAGGATGGTGTCGGTTTCCGAGCTCCGCCTGTGATGGGCGTAGTGTAGCACAGAAAAAACCATTGACGCCTGAAGAACTCGTCGAGTCTCTTGCTTGACAGCAGTGTTCTGAAAAGCGTATACACCCCGCTTGTATGCGGTAGGGTCCTGACAACGGCGTCCGGACTTTGTTGCAGGCGCTACGAGTGCAAAGGACAATGACGTCCTTTTGGTCCGATGGTTGGACCGGAAGGGCGTTTTTTTTTGCGCGCTGGCTCTCCGGTCTGGTTCATTCCAATCGTGTGTAACCAGGAGGGCTATCAGGATGAGTGCAGGAATGTCGCGAGGGCTCCTACTGGGGGCGATCATGATGACGGTCGCCGTCACGGTTCCGGTGATGGCAGATGACCAGAGTGCGGGAGAAGCGGCGGGAGCCGGTCGCCTGAGCCGTGAAGTGGAAGCCCCGCCGGCGGTGATTTGCGGGGGCTGTGTCAGTCCCACCTTTGCGGGTGAAGGCAAGGGCAGCATCGTTCCCTATGGTCGCATCGAACTGGATGCGATCTACAGCAATCGAAATACGAACCCGCTGGACCCCGGACAGTTCAACGGCTATGCCACCGCGGCGGGCAAAAGCAGCAACGCGTCCTCCACGCTTAACCCTCGCTATAGCGTGTTCGGCTTGCGAGCCGACCGGACGGATGGGAAACACACCCTGACCGGTGTCGTCGAAGCGGATTTCTACAGCCAGACCGACAATGCCGGCAATATCTCACCTCGCTTGCGGTTGGCGAACGTCAAATATTCCCCGAACAATAGTCGGACGACCATTACGGCCGGCATGGATTGGACGCCGATCATGTCGTCCCATCCGAACCTGATCGATTTCTCCATTATGGGTTACAACGGCAATCTGTGGCAGCGTCTTCCGCAGATCACCGTAAAGCATCAATTTACCGATAACGTCAACGGCCTCTTGACGGTCATGCGGTTCGAGCGGGGGCTGTCGGCCATCCAACCGCAGACGCAGCGCCGAACCTTTCAGGGAGCCGGTGCCGCCGCGGCCACGCCGGGCAGTTGCGGAAGCAGCGGATTTGCCTGTTCGGAAAACGCATTCAACGATCCAGTGCAGATGCCCTATGTCGGAACCCGGTTTGCCTACATGGGAACGGGTGATCAGGCGGGCTATATGGTGGCATTGAATGCCGCGTTTCGCCATTATCGATCCGCGCCGACAGCCGGAGGGATCCCTGCCGGCAGCGATATCAATTCGTACCTCGTCGGAGCGGAGCTTGCGGTGCCTTTGACCACCCGATTGAAATTTACCGGGGAGATCGCCTATGGGCAGGCGCTGGGGGTTGAATTTTTTCGCTATGGACAAGAGCGAAATCTGGGGACAGGAAAGGCGATTCGAACCGTAGTCGGCTGGGGAGAGTTGGACTATGCCTATGATCGGCAACTCACGCTCATCGCCGGCTATGGATTCGACAATCCGCTGAACGCCGACCTGCGAGGCACCAGCGCCGGTCCGGACACGCAATATGTACTCAATCATCGGACCTACCTGACGGCCGTCCGACATATTTGGGGCGATTTGTATACGTCCTTCGAGTGGAATCACCTCATGACCGAATGGTCCACCGGGGAGCATTTTGCAGGGGACAATTTCATGCTCTCAACTTGGTACAACTTTTAGTCCGGCATGACGGCGAAAGGAGTCTCACGATGACCTCTCAGAAATCACCGAATACAAACCAAGAGATTTCCAGGAACAAGGCCGAGGCCGGACCGTCGCGCCGCGATTTCCTCTTGCAGAGTTCACGAACCGCGGCCGGAATCGGGTTGGCGGCCATGCTGGGAAACCTAGGGCAATGGGCATTGTCCTATGGGGCCGACAAGGAACCGATCAAGGTCGGGGTTTTGCACTCGCTCAGCGGCACGATGGCCATCAGTGAAGTGTCGTTGAAGGATGTCGTATCGATGGCGGTGGAAGAAATCAACGCGAAGGGCGGCCTGTTGGGACGCCCGTTGAAGCTGGTCATCGTCGACCCGGCTTCGAACTGGGACTTGTTTGCAGAAAAGGCCAAACAACTGCTGGTACAAGATAAGGTGGCGGTGGTCTTTGGCTGCTGGACGTCGGTCAGCCGGAAATCCGTCTTGCCGGTGTTTGAAAAGAACAACGGTTTGCTCTTTTATCCTGTGCAGTATGAAGGCGAAGAGTGCTCACGGAATGTGTTCTACACCGGAGCGGCGGTCAACCAGCAGGCCGTGCCGGCCGTCGAATATCTGATGAGCAAAGAGGGCGGCGGGCTAAAAAAGTTCTATCTGCTGGGGACCGACTACGTCTATCCACGGACGACGAATAAGATTCTCCGCGCCATGCTGCTGGCCAAGAAAGTGCCCGCAGCCAATATCATGGAAGAGTACACTCCGTTCCACCATCAAGATTACCAAACCATCGTGGGCAAGATTAAGAAGTTTTCGGCCGGTGGCGGCGCCTGCGTCATCAGCACGATCAACGGCGACAGCAATGTGCCGTTCTATAAGGAGTTTGCCAATCAAGGTCTGCGAGCCGACGATGCGCCGATCATGGCCTTTAGCGTCGCGGAAGACGAGCTGCGTGGAATGGACAAGACGGCGCTGGTCGGGCATCTCGCGGCATGGAATTACTACCAAAGCGTCGACACGCCGCAGAACAAGCAATTTGTGGCGAACTTTAAGGCCTACTGCAAAAAGAATAATCTTCCGGATGGAGACAAGCGTGTCACCGACGATCCGATTGAGGCCGCCTATTTTGGGGTACATGTCTGGAAGCAAGCGGTCGAGAAGGCGGGCAGCATTGAGGTGGACGCGGTTCGTAAGGCCGTGTATGGACAGAAGTTCCTTGCACCGGGCGGGGAGATCATGATGGACGTCGCCAACCATCACACGAACAAACCGGTGCTGATCGGAGAAATTCTCAAGGACGGCCAATTTAAGGTCGTGTGGCGATCGAAAGGTTTGGTCAAACCGGAACCGTGGAGTGAGTATACGAATCCTGAAAAAGGGTGTGACTGGGTGACGCATCAAGGGACCTACAAGAAAGCCTGATGGGTATGCAACATTCAGGGCGTCGGATGCAGAGGAGGGTGCGCGGCGAATGAGGCGCATCGTTGGGTTGGCACTGCTCTGGTGCATGGCGTGGGTCGTGACCGGCGGACTGGCGGCGGAGGCGCATACAAGCGCCTCCCCGCCGATGCAGCTTGAGCAGGCGTTGAAAGACTTGTCGAGCGAAGAGGAGTCGGCGCGGGACCTGGCGATTCATGTGTTGATCGAACAGGGGGACTCGACCTGGTTGCCACGCTTGGATGCGCTGCGGGCCAACGCAGATAGAAGTCTGCGCATGGCGATCAAGCCGGTGGCCGATGCCTGGAAACACCGCGCCAATCTGACCAGTCTCGATGCTGATATGCGCAGGTCAGCAGCGACCGATCTGGGTACCGGCGGGCGGACGGTGGTTATTCCCTGGCTGGAGGCCGCGGCGGCCACCGAATCGCATCGTTGGGTACGATATGCGATGGAGGAGTCGATACAACTCTTGAAACTCGCCTCGGATGATCCGGAGGTCAAGGCGCAGGCGGCGGAGAAACTGGGCGAGCTGCGCAGCCAGAATGCGGTTCCAGCGTTGAAGGCATTAGCGCAAGGCGTCGGTGAACCGAACAGCACTCAGGATCAGAATCACGTCGCGCGAGCGGCGGCTGTCGCGATCGATCAGATTGAAACCTGGAACGTCTGGTCGACTGCGATCGAAACGCTATTCCGCGGTATCAGTCTGAGCTCGATTCTCCTCATCATGTCCGTCGGACTTGCGATTGTCTTCGGGTTGATGGGCGTCATTAACATGGCGCACGGCGAGCTGATGATGATCGGAGCCTATGCCACCTTTGTCATGCAGGAATGTTTTAAGGTGTATGTTCCAGCGGACTGGTTCGACGCGTACTACCTTGCGGCCCTTCCGGCCGCATTTCTGGCAGCGGCCTTGTTCGGATTGATCCTGGAAGCGACCGTCATTCGTTTCCTCTATGGCCGCCCGCTCGAAACGATGCTGGCGACCTGGGGAGTCAGTCTGATCTTGATTCAGGGAGCGCGAATTTATTTTGGCGATTTGACGGCGGTTGCGGCTCCGACCTGGCTCAATGGCGGCACGCAGGTCATGGTGGGGGTGTTCTTGCCGTTCAATCGTCTGTTCATCATCGGGCTCTCCATCCTTTGTGTCACCGGGATTTACCTGTTACTGTTTCGGTCGAGCGTTGGGTTGCGAGTGCGGGCTGTCACGCAGAACCGCAACATGAGTGCCTGTCTGGGCATTCCTACCAGGAAAGTCGATGCGTACACCTTTGCCTTCGGTTCCGGCCTTGCCGGCATCGCCGGTTGGGCCCTGACCCTGGTTGGGAACGTCGAGCCGGGACTTGGGCAGAACTACATCGTGGACTCGTTCATGGTGGTGGTGACGGGCGGAGTCGGAAAACTCGCCGGAACTATCATTGCCTCGTTGGGGATCGGAGGATTGAATAAACTGATGGAGCCCAGTTTGGGAGCGGTCTATGCAAAGGTGTTGATCCTCGTGCTGGTGATTCTCTTCCTGCAGCGACGACCCTCGGGGCTGTTTGCAGTCAAGGGGCGTCACGCCGAGGGGTAAGGATAGAGCCGGAAGAATGGCAGAATCATTGGCACCACGGTCGAATGCGGAGCGAAACGAAGGTCCCATCTTTTGGGTCGTCGGGTTCGCACTTCTGTTTGTGCTTCCGGTCCTCAACGTGTTGCCGGCGGAGGATTCCTGGCTGCATGTCTCCGATTTCGCGCTGAACCGATTCGGAAAGTTCCTGGCCTTTGCTATTCTGGCGCTCGGCCTCGATTTGATCTGGGGGTATGCGGGCATTCTGAGCTTGGGGCAAGGCGTCTTCTTTGGGTTGGGCGCGTACTGCATGGGGATGCACCTCATGCTCACGATCGGGAGCGAAGGTGTCTACGGCAGTGCCTTGCCGGATTTCATGGTCTGGAATCAGGTCACGGAATTGCCGTTCTTCTGGAAGCCCTTTTACAACTTCTCCGCGGCCGTCCTGGCGGGCTTGCTGGTTCCCGCAGGCTTCGCGCTCCTGTTCGGCTTCCTCGCCTTCCGCAGCCGGATTCGGGGAGTGTATTTCGCGATCATTACGCAGGCCTTGGCTCTCATGGCGTGGCTCATCTTCAATCGGAATGAAACGAATCTGGGCGGAACGAACGGTCTGACGGATTTCAAGACGATCCTGGGCTTTCGTCTCTCCGAGCCAGGGACGCAACTCGCGCTCTATGTCATCACGGTGTTGTGCCTAGGCGGAGCCTACCTGCTCTGCCGCTGGATCATCGTGTCGCGGGCCGGGCGGGTGCTGATCGCCATCCGAGACAGTGAGCAACGCGTCCTGTTTTCAGGCTATTCGCCGGCTAACTACAAACTGTTCGTCTTTGTAATATCGGCCGCGCTGGCTGGGCTGGCCGGAATGCTGTATGTCCCGCAGGTGGGAATCATTACTCCGGCACAGATGGGCGTCCTGCCGTCCCTCGAAATGGTGATCTGGGTGGCGGTGGGCGGCCGCGCGACGCTGGTCGGTGCCATTGTCGGAGCGGTGGGTGTCAATCTAGGCCGTAGCATTCTCACGAACCATTTTCCGGAATTATGGCCGTTCTTTCTCGGTGGGCTCTTCGTGGTAGTCGTGCTGCTGTTTCCCGACGGGGTTATGGGGATCACCAGGAACGTGCGTGAAAAGATCGCGAAACGGAGCATCCGTTTACGAAAGACCTCAGTCGTCGAAGAGGAGCAGGCGTGACGGAACATGGCTCCATCATCTATTTGGAAGGCGTCACCGTCGATTATGACGGCTTCAAAGCGTTGAACAATCTGAATTTCATCGTAAACCATCGCGAATTGCGGGTGGTGATCGGGCCGAACGGCGCCGGAAAAACGACGTTGCTGGACGTGATTTCAGGCAAGACCAAACCGGCGGCTGGTCGGGTCATTTTCGGGAAAGACACTGATCTCATCGGTATGCGGGAATACGAGATCACCCAGCTGGGGATCGGGAGAAAGTTCCAGGCGCCCTCGATTTACGGCAATCTCACGGTGTGGGAGAATCTCGACCTATCATTGAGCCGCGCCAGTAAGGGCGTGTTGTGTACCCTGAGAGGTCGGTCCACGGCGGCGGAACGGACGCACATCGATGAGGCTTTGGCGACGATCGGTCTCACGGAGCAGGCCTTTCTGCGCGCCGGATCTCTCTCTCATGGCCAGAAGCAATGGCTTGAGATCGGCATGGTCATGTTGCAGGATCCAGAGCTGCTGCTGGTCGATGAGCCGGTGGCCGGCATGACCGACGAAGAGACCGTACAAACGGGGCGGTTGCTCCAGTCGCTGGCGGAGAAACATGCGATCGTCGTGATCGAACACGATATGGAGTTTGTCCGGCAAATCGCGCGGACCGTGACCGTGTTGCACGAGGGGACTGTGATCTGCGAAGGGTCAGTGGAAAAAGTGCAAGCTGATGAACGGGTGAGAGAAATTTATCTCGGTCGCCAGAAAGTCGCACATGGGTAAGCCGCTTCGCCGGAAACCTTGTTGAACATCCTGGGGGAGTCATCGAAGCACTATTATGCTGCGGCTTGAGAAGGTCAACGTCTACTACGGCGAGAGCCACATTCTACGAAACGTTTCATTTCACATCGAGGCGGGCCAGGTGGCCTGCGTGATGGGGCGGAACGGCGTCGGTAAGTCGACGACGTTGAAAGCAATTATGGGCCTGTTGCCGGTGCGCAGCGGTCAAGTCCTCTTCGACGGAGCGGACATCACCCAGGAGGCGACCGACCGGCGGGCCAGGGGCGGCCTCGCTTATGTGCCGCAAGGTCGGGAAATCATTCCGCATCTGACCGTCAGAGAAAATCTCCAATTGGGTTATTGGGCGCGTGGAACTGGGACGAATGGACCCTCAGAGAAGGCCGCCTTCGACGAAGTCTATATGCTGTTTCCAAAACTCACACAGATTCTAGAGCGGCCGGGGGGGGTGCTGAGCGGTGGCGAGCAGCAGCAACTGGCCATCGGCCGAGCCATCTTGTCGAGCCCGAAAGTCCTGTTGTTGGACGAACCGACGGAAGGCATCCAGCCCTCGATCGTTGATCAGATTGAAGATGTCATCATCGGTTTTAAAACCGCGCGTCGATTTGCCATCGTCCTTGTGGAGCAGGGCCTGCACTTCGCGGCACGGCTGGCGGACAGCTACGTGGTGATGGCCAAGGGAGCGGTTATGGCAGCGGGGAAAAAGGATGCGCTCAGCGCCGAGATGGTGAAGCAGCACTTGACGGTGTAGGGCCGCAGGGAGTCTCGAGTGTTCGCAGCACGCGCGCCTTCAACAGGGCCTCGTGGACGTGCGCTCATCAAACGTCGCCCACGCAGCGTTATGGCACTAGCGCCTGGCAGAGGATTGAAATGATACGGTTGATCTGATGAGCTTCCCTGGCTACTATGTCTCCCGATGCCGGGATGGTTGTTGCTTCGTTCACCTGAGGGGAATTGGTTCTGAAGCCCTCTAGCAAGATGCCGCTTGTGGCCTGTCTCCTCACGGTGGCGGCTTGTGCAACTGGAAACTACACCCCGCTGGCAGGGGTCGATGAGGATCAGGTCAAGCAGCTCAAGGAGAACGTCTATCGCGTTGAGTATCGTGTCAGTTCATTTACCTCGCAGGAGCAGTTGGATGCCTACCTGCGCCGACGTTGTGCTGAATTGACGTTGCGGGAAGGGTACGATTTTTTTCATCTGGCGCAGCGGGCTGACGTCCTGGCCCTGTCACGGCGGACTTCGATGACGGTGACGATGTATAAGGGGCCGAAGCCAGCCGGTGCGGCAGATCTCCATGATGCCAGGGAAGTCTTGGCCAAGCCGGCGATCCTGCCAAAAAAAGAATGACGAATCACGTGTGACGAGGGCCGGATATGCATCTGACACCGCGTGAACAGGAAAAGTTGTTGATTTATGTGGCGGCGAATTTGGCCAAGGATCGCAAAGCGCGAGGCCTGAAGCTTAACCACCCGGAAGCAGTCGCGTTCATCACCGCCGAGATTCTGGAAGGCATTCGCGACGGCAAGTCGGTGTCCGAATTAATGAGTTCCGGCGCCACGTTGCTCACTCGAAAAGATGTCATGTCGGGTGTGCCGGAAATGATTCCGGAACTTCAGGTCGAAGGCACGTTTCCGGATGGCACCAAACTGGTGACCGTGCATGAGCCGATCCGATAGGTGAAGGAATGAAGAAGAAAGCCAAGACCGTCGTGAGGAAATCCCGACCCAAAGCGCCTTCCTCAGTTAGTCGGCGCGATGGACTTCAGACTGCAGCCATCATTCCCGGAGAAGTGATTCTCGGCGAAGGCGATATCATTGCGCTGCATGGTCGGCAGACGGTCGAACTCACCGTATCCAATACCGGCGACAGACCGATTCAGATGGGGTCGCACTGCCACTTCTTTGAGGCCAATCGGGCGCTGACGTTTGATCGCGAGAAGGCCTATGGATTCCGGCTCCAAGTACCGGCCGGGACGGCGGTTCGATTTGAACCTGGTGAGTCGAAGCGGGTAACGCTGGTCGCGCTCGGTGGCAATCGTGTGGCATACGGCATCAATGGTTTGGTGAATGGCAAGCTGGACGATCCGCAAGTGCGTGAACGCGCTCTGGTCAGTGCTCGAGAAGCAGGATTCGTGAGCAAGCGGCCTGGCTAGTCTCTTTGCTCGCAGAACGCGCACGATGAAACAGTGCTCGTCCCATTGCGCGCAGTAGGGACCAGCCAGGTCGCTGCTCCGATGCTCTGAGAAGGTGAGAATAATGAACATTCCGCGACGCCAATATAACGATCTCTACGGCCCCACCGCTGGGGATCGCATTCGTTTGGCCGACACGGAGCTGTTGGTCGAGATCACGCGCGATCTGACCCTGCCCGGGGAAGAGGCTAAGTTCGGAGGCGGCAAGGTCATTCGCGACGGCATGGGCCAATCACCAGCTGCCACCCGGGCGAAGGGCGCGCTCGATGTCGTGATCACCAATGCGATTATCATCGACTGGTGGGGCGTGGTGAAGGCCGACATCGGCATTCGCGACGGACGAATCGCGGGAATCGGGAAGGCGGGAAACTCCGATTTGATGGATGGCGTGACACAGGGCATGGAGATCGGGCCCTGCACGGAGGTGTTGTCGGCCGAGGGAAAAATCATCACGGCCGGCGGGATTGATTCGCACATTCATTTCATCTGTCCGCAAATCATCACCGAGGCGCTGGCCAACGGGTTGACCACGTTGATCGGTGGCGGAACCGGCCCGGCCACCGGCACCAATGCGACGACCTGCACGCCAGGGCCCTGGAACATTCATCGCATGCTGGAGGCGGCGGACGGCTTTCCGATCAATCTCGGATTTCTTGGCAAAGGCAATGCGTCCTTGCCTGAAGGGTTGAACGAGCAGGTCGAGGCGGGCGCCATCGGGTTGAAGCTGCATGAAGACTGGGGGACGACGCCAGCGGCCATCGATACCTGCTTGAGCGTAGCGGAGCGGTATGACGTGCAGGTGGCAATCCATACCGATACGATCAACGAGGCCGGCTTTGTCGAAGATACCATCAAGGCCTTCAAGGGCCGGACGATTCACTCGTTCCATACCGAAGGCGCCGGCGGGGGACATGCTCCCGACATCATCAGAGTCTGCGGCGAGGCGAATGTGTTACCGTCCTCGACCAATCCCACCATGCCCTTCACGGTTAACACGATGGATGAGCATCTGGATATGTTGATGGTCTGTCACCATCTGAATCCGCGGGTGCCGGAAGACATTGCGTTTGCCGAATCGCGCATCCGCAGGGAAACGATCGCAGCGGAGGATATTCTGCATGACATGGGGGCGATCAGCATCATGTCGTCCGATTCTCAGGCGATGGGACGCGTGGGCGAGGTCATCATCCGCACCTGGCAGACGGCGCATAAAATGAAAGTACAGCGGGGGCATCTGTCGGAGCATGGCATCGACAGGCAAGATGGACAACACGACAACTGGCGTGCCCGGCGGTACGTGGCGAAGTACACGATCAACCCTGCCATTGCGCATGGGGTGGCTCATGAGGTGGGGTCGATCGAAGTCGGAAAGCTGGCGGATCTCGTGTTATGGACACCGGCTTTCTTCGGGGTCAAACCTGAGATCGTCTTGAAGGGTGGGTTCCCAATGTCGGCAGCCATGGGTGATCCCAACGCCTCAATTCCGACACCGCAACCGGTGTTGACGCGGCCCATGTTCGGAAGCTTTGGCCGCGCACCCTTCTCCACAAGTCTGACTTTTCTCTCTCAAAAAGCCTTGGAGCGAGAGGTGCCCAAGCAGTTGGGGTTGCAGAAACGCGTCGCGGCGGTCAAAGGCTGCCGAGACATCGGTAAGCGGGATTTGAAATTGAACGATGCGCTCCCGAAGATCGAGGTGGATTCGGAAACCTACGAAGTGCGCGCGAATGGGGAGTTACTCACCTGCGAGCCGGTAGCGGTGTTGCCGATGGCGCAACGCTACTTCCTGTTCTGACGGCTGCTGAAAACGCCGGCCAGCGGCGTTCTCGTTTGCACGCATCCTCAACGTGCCCCAAGGGTACGCCTCCGGTGCGTTCGTCGGCTGCGGCCTTGCTGGACAACGTTTTGAGCAGCCCGGTCGACTGGCTGAGTATCAATATGAAAACCATCTCTCTTCTGACGGGACTCCGATTCATCGACAGTTTCTTTCCGTCCGGCGGATATGCCTATTCGTCGGGGTTGGAAGCGGCGGTGCAGGGCGGCGCGGTGCGTTCTGGGGACGACTTGTTTTTATATGTGGAAGACATGTTTCGGCAGGGGATAACGTATCGCGAAGCTGTGGCTGTCGGTGTGGCCCATGACGCATTGCTTGGCAATGATCTTCAGGCGGCGCTATCCGTCGATCATGAATTACACGCAATGAAGCTTGGACAGGAATCGCGGGTCGCGAGTCAGCAGATGGGACGGCAGGTGGTGAAGATTGCCGTCGAGCCGCCCGCCACACATGCCGTCCTGAAAAACTTTTATGCCGCGATGGAGGAAGAACGGACGCCGGGCCATTATCCCGTTGCTCTGAGTTTGACGCTGGCGAATGCCGGTTGGAACAAAATGGAGACTATCGCCGCCTTTTGTTACCAAACAGCCGTTGGGTTTGTGTCGGCGGGGTTGAAACTCTTGCCGATCGGACAGCGTGAGGGGCAACATCTGCTCGAGCGCTGGATGCCGATGCTCGATGACTGCGCCAGCCGTGCCAGCGAGGCACAGCCAATGACCGCGTGGACGCCAATACAGGACATCTATGCCATGCGACATAGCCGTTTGGAGTCGCGGCTCTTCCGGTCGTAAGAGCCGATGGTAGAAGTAAAGGGTGAGGAGTGGAGAGTATCCACATCAGGTCTTTCTATCGGCCGCATGCCATACGCGACGTGTGAGTGAGTGACTGATGCATCGTGAAGACGAACATGTCTGTGGGAGTGGCCGCCCGACCAATGCGCGGGCGAAGGGCATTCCGATCGTCGGGATCGGAGGGCCGGTCGGGTCGGGCAAGACGGCGCTCGTTGAGGCGCTCTGTTTGAACCTGCGTGACCGCTATAGCTTGGCGGTCGTCACCAACGATATTTTCACGAAAGAAGACGCGGAGTTTCTGACCAAGCGCGGTGCGCTCCCGCAGGACCGCATCCTCGGAGTGGAGACCGGCGGTTGCCCGCATACGGCGATTCGCGAGGATGCGTCCCATAATCAGGCGGCGCTCGACGATTTGTTGAAGCGCCATCCCGAGGTTGAATTGATGTTCGTCGAAAGCGGTGGCGATAATCTGGCCGCCACCTTCAGCCCTGAATTGGTCGACCGGGTCATCTATGTGATCGACGTCGCAGCCGGCGACAAGATTCCGCGCAAGGGCGGGCCGGGAATCACGCGGTCGGACCTGTTGGTCATCAATAAAATCGACTTGGCTCCGTATGTCGGCGCGGATCTCGCGGTGATGGACCGGGATAGCCGACGCATGCGCGGCGAGCTGCCGTTCATCTTCACCAATCTCCATACGGGCCAGGGCCTGGATCGGGTGATCGAATGGATCGAGCAGGCCCTGCCATTACGCGCGCACCGTCACTAGGTAGTCAGGCGTCCATGCCGACTCCGCTTTCCAACCCGTCTGACCTGTCGAATGTCGGGCGTGTCGGCCGGCTTGACTTGCATTATGCGCGGCAGGGTCAGCGGACCATTCTTGCCAAGTCGCGCTGCACCAGTCCCTGGCATCTCTTTCCGACAATGTATTTGGATGATTCCGGCTCTGCCTTCACCTCTTTCGTCAATCCATCCGGCGGGTTCGTGGCAGGCGATCAGCTCTCGATTCATGCGTCGCTGGAACGCGACGCCCATGTGGTGTTCTCGACACCCTCGGCGAATCGTGTGTACCGTTCATTGGGTGAAGAAGCCAGACAGACAGTCACTCTTTCCGTGGCATCAGGTGCCATCCTCGAATGGTTCCCGGAGGTGACGATTCCCTTTTCCGGCTCGCGCTTCGTGCAGGCGATGGATGTGCGGCTGGAAAAGGGTGCGACCGCGCTGATCTGGGACAGTCTCGCTTCGGGCCGCATGGCTCGGGGGGAACGTTGGGCCTTTGCATCGTTACGGAACGAGATTCGAATCACGACTGCCTCCGGAGACCGATTGCTGGAGCGGTATGAGGTGAGGCCTGACCAATACCCTGTCGGACTGGTGTCCCAGTATGACTATGTCGCATCCTTGTTCGTGGTGAGCGACAGCCTCGATCCGACGAGGTGGCCGCCGTTGCGCGGAATCGTGGCGGATGTTCTAGCGTCCCAGGGCAGCGACCTTCTTGGAGGGGTGACGGAGGCGACTGTTCCCGGGATGGCCGTCAAATTAGTGGCCCGCTCGTCGGAGGTGTTGGTTACGGTACAGGAACTATTATGGGACGCGATTCGCCGGGCATTGTGTGGTTTCTCCCGACCGTTCCTGCGTCGCTACTAATCAGAATTTATGGCGTGGCCGTCGGCTTGCGAGGCGTCAGTTTCGGCCTGGCTTTGGAGGAAGCGGATTCTTTCTCCGTTAGCTGACGCCGCACCGATTCAAGTTCTGCCTTGAGCTTTTGGAGCTCCTCCGCCTGTTTGACCACCACATCCTTTGTTGATTGTAGTTCCTGTTGCAAGCGGCTCTGTTCGGCAGCGGGAGCTGCCTGTGCCGGTGTTGCCCCGGTAACTGGTTTCTTGTCGGCAGGGGCGAGGAATAGTGCCGGGAGCTGATTCAGCGCATCAACAGAAACGGCCACACGGGGCTGGTCCGGCTCGATGATCATCCAGGACTGCGGTGTATCTGTGTGCACCTGGGCCTCTGGCGGGTTGAAGGAGAGTGCGAATCCAGGTGCCTTGTGCTGCCCGTCCGTTGCCAAGGATCGGTAGTGAGACAGGCTGAATTGGAGCGTCGTCCTGTGCAGGTATAGCGTCCCTTGGGTTTGAAGGCCGTCATCGTGCATGGTGAACCGGACCCGCTGGTCCGGCTGGGCATGCGCCAGGGCGTTCGCAATGAGCGGGGCTAAGAAATCGATTTCCTCGGGGGAGAACAGGGGATAGGTCTCGCGTGCCGTTGCGCTGCCGGGCCGATCGAGCCCAGAGATGGCCAGGCCGGCGAGCAGTTGGGAAACGAGCGCTGCCGGCAAGTGTGCCGGATGCGTCGCCTGAAATGTCTGCGAGGTACCGTACTTGGCGGTCGTGCCGCGGCTGGCCAGTCGTTCGAGCGCGACCGTTCCTAGCGGTCCGCCTCCGATAGGGGTCAGATTCGGCGCCACCCCGCACGCGCAGAGGAGAAGATAGGGGACCAATACCTGCCAGGCCCGGCATAGGCGCCTGAACCGTGATTGAGCTGCGGTGGCACATCGCATCCTGAGACGCATAGCGGGCCGATTGTAACACAGGCGGGGAATGGAACTATCGGGGTTTCCTACGAAAACCCAGGGTGGGTCGGTTGACAGTCCATTCCTGCTGATGGTATACCTTCGCCACGCTTTTCCGGGGACAATGGAGTCTCCGGTGGGTATTCGTTCTAGACATGGCGCAGGACAACGACGTCCTCCGACTCCGGCTATCAGGTCTGGGTCAGAGGACTTTTTTTTTGAGCCACATGCCGAAAACCGCTGCTAACTTTGTGCTTGCCGACTCGAAACTCCAACGTACTCGTCGCGATACGACTGAAATCCTCGTTTCGCCGTGGGGTGGATCGACGACTGTGTCGAGCATTTTGTTCGGAAACTCTGGCATCTCCGAATTGTCGAGGCTGGGGGAGAACTGATGCGGTCCCTTCGGATTGCGATGGCCCAGATTAATCCGACAGTCGGAGATATCGGTGGGAACACGCGCCTGATTCAGACATGGATCAAGGAAGCACGCCGGGCCAAGGTCGACCTTGTG
>JALDRG010000027.1 GCA_031315995.1 Nitrospira sp. | reverse complement strand
CAGCTGTAAACCCCCTCTCGTCTGATCCGGTTCGTCTCCCCGACGAGCTGCGTGACTCCCACCGTCCATCCCAAGCCATCGCTGTGGAGTGACGGTGCCACTCGTGGCGGCTCTACAGCCGTCGTTGAGGTGATGTCGCGCGATTCTTTGAACGTCTGCAACGTGGTCGGCGTGAAGACGGGGGCACAGGATACCCCGGTGACCAATCCGAGCAGGATCACGCTGATCGTCCGGCAAGATGACAGCGATGTAAGTGCCACGAGGGCGCGGACCTTCTCTCTGGACGATAGCCGAAGCGGACGGGGACTGTTCCGGTAATACCTGTTGGGCATAGTTGTGAGACCGGGTCTCGAACTACAGGCACATGGCAGGTGCATACACAGGTCAAAAAACTATAGCGCAGGCGAGTAACGAATGGTGCAGGTGGGAGACTTAGTGATGGCTCGGGTCATTCGGATGGATCCGGGGCACAGCGCATATCTGCTGTGGGCGGATTCCATCGGGCGGTACGCCATCCTGCCGCATCAGCATGCCGATCGTCAGTACAAGGTCCGCGATTCCCTGATGGGGGCTGTCTATAAGGTCGGTGACGAGTTTCCGATGCTCTCGCAGCGATCGATGCACTATTTCCGCCGTATCGCGGAGTTAGTGCTGGCTCCGGTCTTGGCGGATGACCATGTGCATATCAAGCGCGTGGCGACGTCTCGAGCCGCGTCGTTTGTGAAGGTGGCTGTCGACACCTATCGCTCGGGAGAAGATGTCATCGCGGCCTGCAAGCCCCTGTTGTACGAGTTTCGTACCTACACCTCCCGCACGATCGCTCTCGTGAAGTATCACTCGGAGTTGGAATCTTACATTCGCGAGGCGTTAGCGCCTGCTCCGAGTCGGTCGGTGCGTCGAGTGGATGTGTATCGGGAGGAGCACCAAGCGCGAGTGATCGTCGAGCCGGGCACGATTGCGCAGTTTCTTGGTCGCAAGGGGATGAATGCTGCGGTGGCTAGCAAATTGACTGGATATGGACTGGTACTCGTGGACGAAGGGGATCTGGGTAAGGTGGGAGGGGCGTAATCGAGGAGGTGAGGCATGGCTCATGGGGTGGACGTAGAACAGCAACCGGGGATGGTACGGCGTGAGGGCCCGTCTCTTCGGAGTGCGTCTCCGACGAACGGACGAAGGCCCGATCGGGCGGAAGAGAACAGGAAGCGGATGGAAGATCCGAATTCGATTCTCCTGTTACCACAGACAAAGGCGGGGATGGCCTGTGTGTCCCTGTTGTACATGTTCGACAAGGTTGTCCATCGGCTTCGGCGGGCAGCAGGGTCTCAGCTCTCCGTTGAGCAAGTGCGCAATGAGTTGGCTCGTGTCGAGCAATGGGTGGCACGGGCAAAGGGGCTCCTACGAGAACTTGGAGTGGGCGAGTTCGAGTTGCTTCCCCAGGAGCTGTATCCCGATTTGAAAGAGCGGAGCGTGATGGCGGCGAGGCGAAATGCGCGGGTCATTACACCACGGGTGGGAGACACGGTGAGACTGGTGCCGGTGATTCGCGCACTCGATAGCGCGCTCAACAGTATTCGTCTCCGAGCGGAAGATCTCAGTCCGTATGTGAAACATTTTCAGGCCGTCGACGAGCTCGTAGTGGCCCTGCACGATGTCATCGGTCATGTCGCCCGCGTGACGGTGACGGAGTATGAACCGCGGGGCGCGGTGAAGGCATTTCTCCAGGAAGGGAAAGAGAGTCAGTCAACTCTGTCGTAAGAAAGGAGCACGGTATGTGGCCACGCATGGCGGTCGTTGGTCTCGCGGTGTTGTCCGGTTGCGTCAGCGCCGGGGAATATCAGGACTTGGAAACCAAGTACCAGCATCAACTCGCAGTGAAGGAAGTCATGGAGACCGAACATGACGAGCTGTCCCACCGAGTCGATAACGTGTCCCAGGTGTATCGGCATGTCGCGCAAGAGCAAATGGGGTTGAAGGCTCAAGCGGAAACGCTGCAGGGGGAGATCCTGACCGTGAAGGGCGTGGTGAAAGATACCCAGAGTCAGTACGAGGCCCAGCGGGCGCAGTTTGCGCAGCAGACACAACAACTGTCCGGTGTCGACGCGCGTCTGCAAAATATTGCGGGGAAGATCGAAACCCTCACCGAAACGACGGTCGCCTTAGCCAATCGCTTCGAACGTGTCGAACTGTCGATAGGGAAACTAGGGAAGTCCCTGCAGGCGCGAGGGGGTGCTCCCGAGGTCTCCAAAACGCGTGTTCAGGTGGGTGAGGGAAAGTCGGGAGGTGCTCAGAAAGCGGACCCTGTCGCCAAGGCGGGCAGTCCGAATATGGAGGGGAGTGCCGGTGCAGGGGCAGTGGGCTCCGGTAGTGAACCAGGTGGGACGAGCCTGGCGGCCGCTCCGAGCCCGGTGGCGCCAACCACGGCCCCGGCTAAACCGGATGTTCCGATGGTTGTTTCTCCGAAGGTGGTCGAGGCCAAGTTCGAACCGGCTGGTTCCAAGCCCGATGCGGACAAAGGGTGGTTGCGGCGTTTTCTGGATGGCTTCCGTGGGGGGAACGGGCAAGTCGCGGAACCTGTGTCTACTCCACCGACTGCCGGTTCAGTAGGAAAAGCCTCACCTGGACGCCCCCTTCCTCCGTCGGTCGATGGCGAGGTGATGGCCGCGCCGATGAACACACTGACGATCAGCACCGAGGGGGATGCCCCGAAGAAGGCTGAGGTGTCACCGATTGATACCGAGAAGCGATAGGCAGGAATGAAAATTCTCACGGTAGATGTCATCCCTGGGCATGCCTATCGGTACTTTCAGGCGTTGATTCAGATCGAGACTGTCGGGATCGCGTCCTGGCGGGATGCCGTGGTCCGTTTCACGGATTTCTGGGGCGGGCGCGCGAAGACATACGACAGCCCGATCGTCCATGCGACTCAGAGCATGGTGGATCGGCTTGCGCAAAGCGCTGCCTCCCTGGGGGCCGACCTGATTATTGGATTCGACATTCAGATCCATCAGGTGACCGCACGGTACTGGGGGTGGGGGATGGCGCAAATCGTCATGCGCGGAACGCCGATCCAGTTTACAGATCGTCACGCGATGGGGACGATCTTTGCGGGTGAATCGGCCCCCTTCGTCGCGAGTGGCGAGCCTCCACAACATCCGGCGGACGGGAATTTCCAGGGAGAAGCCGCAGGGATGGCCGAGATGCCGGTGCCATCGTTGGATACGGCTCGGTTCGGTACGCGGGTATAGAGGAGGCTGTTAGCGATGAAACGCACGCTCACGGGGGTTTTCCTTGCGGTCTGTCTGGCGTGTGGTGCGAGAGAGGCCCGTGCCGATTGTAGCGGGATTGATGATGCCTACCTCAAAGCAAAGTGCGAGGTGGAGGGGCAAAAGTCCTCGGGCTTGATTGGTGGGGGGATTTTGGCGCCGAACATGACAAGAGTACCGCGGTACTCAGGAACGCCGGGCTGTGTCACGGCAGGATGTTCCGGGGCCGCTGAAGAGAAGTATTACGATGATCCTGGAAGTTTGAGTGCGGCTGGCGGCACGGCCGCCGGTAGCGATGAGAGGTACACCCAAATACGGCAGAGCAGGGTGGACCGTGATGGATGGGACTTACGGACGAGCGGTGCAGTGACGACGGCTCAATCTGCGGCGGAGACCCTACCGCCGGATTCCATCACATGCGGCAGCCAGAATAGTTCAGTGCCGTTTTGCGTGGATACCAACACTCCCCCAAATCAGAATCTGGCGTTGGCGGCAACCTGGTTATCGATGACGAAGAATGTCGAAGAGGATTGGGATCCGGACCGGCTGCGGATCTTCACGGGCAAAAGGAGTACCTGTGATTTCAGCACGATCGGGCGCTCCCTGATCAATTGCTGTGATTCGGACCCCGACAAATTGATAGGGAAATGCTCGGATGAGGAGATCGCGCTGGCGCGTGACAAACAGGATTGGAAGGCCCGTTTGATTGGAACACATTGCGTGGATAAGGGGCCGTTTGGTGTGTGCCTCCGCAAAGAAGAGGTCTACTGCACTATGAAATCCGAGCTCGGGCGAATGGTTCAAGAGCAAGGCCGTGCGCAGTTGGGCATGACCTGGGGATCAGCGGATGCGCCCCAGTGTGACGGATTTACGGTAGATCAGTTCAGCGGGTTGAATTTCCAGGCGATGGATTTCACCGAATGGTACAAAAATGTGTCAGCGAATATTGACCCGGCCGTGATCACGAAGGAAATGGCGACGAAAATATGTACCTACACGGGCACTTGTTAGGGCGGGAGTATCGTGGGCGTCAGGGTGACATCCTCCAGACCACAAAGTCTCCGTTCAACGTGGCTGTGTCTTGCGGTGGTGAGTCTCGTTGTCTTGCCGGACAGTGTCGGGGCGGAGATGCCCCCGGACCGGTTTTGGTATGTGAACCACAGTTGCGTCGTGGCGGCGGCGAACCGCTACGCGGTGACCGTACAAATATTGGAAGCGATCATTCTGGTGGAGAGCGAAGGGGATCCGCATGCAGTGAATGTGAACCGGGATGGGAAGGGGGATCGACGAGGACCACTATCCTTAAAGCAAGCCAAGGCATTGGTGGCGGAACTGTGGAAGACGGGGGCGAATTTTGATGTCGGAATCGCGCAGATCAACAGCGTGCATATGCGGCACTACAAAATCGATCCGGTCCATTTTCTCGATCCCTGCATCAATATCCAATGGGCGGCGTTTGTCTTGCGGCAGAAGATCAACGAGTACCAAGAAACGTGGACAGCCGTAGGCCGATACAACGGGAGTCGCAACATCGCGGGCTACAGCTGGAAGGTGTACCGGGCACTTGAGCGGCTCGCAGGCATCAGACGAGCCCGCGGGTTGCTGCGATGAGTACGCTGGCTGGGCCGGTACGGCTTTCGAAAGGAGAGTCTGTGAGCAACCGAGAAGCAGAGCAGTGTGCCACTGGGAATGTGTCGCGCGCACGGTGGGCGTTTGATGTGACGCCAGGCCGTGAAAAACACGTGGTCTTGCAGCTCCGGGAGCTGGGGTGCACGAGCGTGGAACGTCCAACGAAAGGCTACGTGATCGCTCAGTGTGATCCGACGGCCGTTCCCGTGATCAAGGGGCTGCCTGGAGTGGTGAGAGCGCTGCCTCTAGTAGATACCGACGTCTTCGAGGACCTCAGCAATGAGCCACTTCCGGCTAAGGTTTCCGATCTGGTGCAGGTCAGTTCTGGGCCCTATGCGCAGATGACGGGGATCGTGCGAGCCTTGGAAGGCGAGGATGTATTGATAGATGTGAGCTTGATGGGGCGGGTTGTGCGTGTCAGGGCTAAAGCGGCGCATGTGAGCGTGATGCCGTTACCGGAACCCTGGAGGTGACATGCTCGGGAGATTGTGGGGAGCGTGGCGCGGCGGCTCTGCAAGAATCGACGCTGGAGAAACAACTCAGCGGGTGGTACCGAGCCAGATTGAGATCACCCTGGAAGACCTGGCCAAAGACGTATGGCTGCCGCTGAATTTGGACTTCATTCAGCAAACAGGGGAGTTGGTCGAGGAAGCTGAGCCGACGGTCAGTCCAGTGGAGCATGCCGCGGCTGAGCTTGAGGAGACCATCGCTCCTGCATCCCTGGCATCTCCCAGTGCACCCGCTCTCGTGGTTGGCCCATCCTCCGCCCAGCTGACGACTCCTCCTGAGGAAGTCCCACAGGCAGCCACACCCGATCCCGCCACCTCACCACGCCCGGTGTCCTCTGGCCGGTCGTCCGCACTCATTCGGGATTTCATCATGCCCTATCAACCGGTGATTGAGAGCCAGCGCGCACTGGAGCCACTGCTGACGGTGGTGAAAATTCTGGAGGAATATGGGGATTGTCCATCGATTGTGACGGCCGGTGTCGAACGTGATGAGGAATGTACGGACCTCTATTCCATTCGCGATACGCTCGCGAAAGTCACGTTGCGAGACCATACCTATCGGGTCACGGAGTTAGCGTTGGCGGTGCTCAAGCAAACCTACCGGGACGGGGATCTCATGATTCCGAAGGTACTGGTGGCAGCACTGGGGCATGATCTGGGCAAGATTCCACGTTTTCGTGCCACGGCCGCCCATGCGATGGGGGATCATCCGGTCGTGAGTGCTCTCAAGCTCCAAGAGTGCTTTGCTGGGACGTCCATCCCATGGTTCAGTGAAGTGTTGGATGCCATCAAGGGCCATCATCGGATCGGGAAGGATCGGCTGGGCGTGATTCTTCGGCAAGCCGATGGGCAGGCTCGCGTGAAGGAGATGATCCTCAGTACGCAGGAGATGCAGGAGAAGCCGTTAGACAGCTGGTGCGCGGGATCAGAGGTCTTGGCGATTGTGGCGCCTCGGATCAATCGTCCACTCAAAGGAAATAAGTGGGCGGCGTTTTCCCTCAAAGGGGTCGTCTATGTGACGCCCGACGCCCTTCTGGAGGCGGCCAAAGAGCTGGCACGGCAGAAGAAGATCGTCGAAATGGGACTCATTCGATCGACCGATCGAGAGGATACGCTCCGGAGACTGGTGAAAATCCTGGGTGCTGCAGATCTCTTGGCCATGGAGATTGGGGAGCATTTCTACGGCCGGCCGTTCGACATTTTCACGAAGAAAGCGGGGATCAAACAGCGGGGCTATTTCGTGCCGGTCAAATTGGAGGCATTTCGGATCGCCGAATCGGAACTCGAGTCTCGCAAGGTGGCCTTTATGCAGTTAGTGACCGAATTCCAACTCGGTCGAGGATAGGAGTGCAGGTATATGGACCCGGAAACATTTATTGCCGTGTCATCGTGGGTGAATACGACGCTGCTGGCCGGTGTCCCGCTCCGGATCCTGGCCTCCGCCACTCTGGCAGCGACGTTCTGGTTTGGGGCCTACAAACAGCGCATTGCGCTGGGGTTCTTATTTTTCATGCTGACGATTCTGCTGGCATATTTTCGACCACTGATCAACCTGATCGGCTCGGGGAGCATGTAACAATGGAGCAATCAGCGGCGCGGCGAGGACCGATCTTTGCGGAGGGGGCTTCAGGCCGAAGCCGTCCGCGAAGTCTGATTGCGGCGATCAGCGAAATTCAGGAGTTGGCGGTGGTCGAGAAGCTCGGTACGCCGCTTCCGGAACATCTCATTCTGCTCGATCGCAGCTTTGCCTATACCGAGGTGGGCGTGCATAGCGTCGTGGTCGATGGGCTGATCAACATGCTAGGGGTACCGATGGGACTGGGCGTCTTAGGGAGCTTGATGCCGATCTTCGGAGATCCAGATCCGAGCCTCTTCGATCAGGTATTCGCGCAGCTCATTGGGGTCACCTACGGCGTGGGGTATGCGGTCATGATTGGACATAACCTCGGCTCCTGTTACATCGGAAAGGTCTGCAAACGGGCCATTCAGGACATATATCAGTCGATGATCGTGGCCAACATCATCAAGGTCATTCTCCTGTCGGTCTTTTTTAATTTTATGTATCAGCTCTTGACGCCGGAACATGTACAGGAGGGGGTCAAGCTGCTCTGGCCGATACTCCGGGGAGTGATGTCCGATCAGATGGTAGTCGGGGTGCAGGACTGGGTGATCAGTATGCGTGAAGTCATGATTCCGTCGGCGACAATGGTTATTCTGGTCACTATTGCCACTCTCTGTGTTCCTTATGTCTATTTTGTGATTGGCGGTCGCGAGGCGGCGGAAGAAAAACGACGCAATCGCTTGTATGACGTCTGCTAAGAACGGTCATGCCCAGGAAGACGGAAGAGCCTACAATGTCAATCGGCATGATTAACGTGAAAGTGCGGCTCCAGGACATCAGCGGTACCGGCCTTGGGTGAAGCGCGGGGAGCTGAGGCTCTCTGTACGTCCGTACAGATACTGATTCGTATGCTGCATGTTCTTAGCGACAGTCAACTTGCTCTCTCTCTGTGAGTATCGAAGAGGAATGTAGCGAGAGTGGATGCTGCGCCGACGGCAAGTCTGGCATGGCGTGGTGTCAGTGTTCCCGTATGGGCATGCTTGCCATGCCCGGTGCCGTAAAGGCCGCGTAGCTCAGCGAGGTTGTTTCCGATGGTTCCGAGATTTTGAAGGAGGCGTTTAATAATGTCGCTGCCGCGCGCTGAATCTTCTACATCGTCGGGAACGAGCTTCAGTTCCTTGAGGGTGGCTTTGGTAAGTTCCGGGATATCAGGTTTCCCAGGAAGCGATTTCCCGCGCTGTGCAAGGATGGTCTTGCAACAGGTTTCGATCAGCTCTTTGGCCGTTCCGATGGCGTGAGCCGGATCGGATTGAACGCATTGTTCCATGCGCCTGATTTGTTTCGTGAGGTGGCGGGCGTCGAAGGCGGCACTCCACGTTGGGGTATCTCAGTCCGATGGAGTTCGAACGGCAGGCTAAATGAGCGTAGGATGGTGTCAACTAAACCGGCAGCAGGCCGATTAGAGCGAACAGAGGTCCTCGCCTACTTCACCAGTTCCATCAGCTTTCCGTAGCTGTTCACGACGTCATACTTCGCCTGGTCTGACGTGATTTTGGCAAAGAATTTGCGGGCGCATTCGATTTTAGTTTCCTCGATCTTCCGCAGGTCCATTGACGACATCGAGCCTTTGGTCTCCGCCACGAAGTAGACGTGCTTCACTTGTCCGGCCTCAAAGGCAATAGCCCAGTCTGGATTATAGTTCCCGACTGGGGTTGGAATGTGGAAGGCTTTGGGCAACTTGGCATACACCACGACTTCAGAACTGGCATCGAGTTCGCCGACAAACGTGCGCTCATTGCTGGAATCGGTAAGAACGTAATCGTAAATGTGGCGGTTGGCCTTGAACCCCTTGCTCAGATCTTCCTTCTTTTGCTGTGCGAAGATGTCGATGGTGTGGGTCTCTTCCAGTGGATTGTACGTCAGATGCTCGATGATCACCGTGGCTTTTTGTTCATTAATGAGTGTGCCTGCCTTCAAAATGAAATCTTCAGGGTTGGTTTTGTATTGACCCAGTACGGCGAGGTTGATACCGCGCAGGATGGTGGCAATGGTCCGCCGAGTGAGCTGGGTCGCTTCCGCCAGCTTGCCAAGAAGATCATATTTCACAGCGTACCGGGCGGACACTGGAACACCACCACCTTCATCGCCGGGCTACGCGTGGGGGCCGTGATCGCGCCGATGGTGCTCGACGGCCCCATGGACAAAGAAGCGTTCCTCGTCTACGTGCGCGAGTTCCTCTGTCCGGCACTGCACGTAGGAGATATCGTCATTGCCGACAATCTCGGCAGCCATAAGAACGACGACGTGCGCGAAGCCATCGAAGGGGTCGGCGCCACCATCCGCTATCTGCCGCCGTACTCCCCGGACTTCAACCCCATCGAAATGGTCTTCTCCAAGCTCAAAGCCTTGCTCAAAAAAGCCGCTCACCGCACCGTCGAGGCGCTTTGGAACGAAATCGGAACACTCCTCGACGCCTTCTCTCCGCAGGAATGCGCCAACTACTTCAAATCGGCAGGGTATGTGTCTGTTTAAATGCAAACTGCTCTAGAGAGAGAGAATCAGCGGGGCGTATCCGCCAAACGCACTCCTTACGCCTTTGCTCAATTCGTTCAGTTGTCGAACGAGCACCACGAATTCCTCTTCCCCTTCCACTCCACCATCCGGATCGATAAACCGGACCATGTTTCCCTTGAGTCCGGTGATCACCCGCGCATGTGCGGAGAACTGTTGCGAGGGATCGTCATCGACGGCGATCCATAACGGTCCTCGCTCGGAGAGGCGGCTCGAAAGCGACGCCAGCGTGATGGCTCCGCTGCTGGCATCGCGCAGCTTGAACGTGTCCTTGAGCGCTGCGATTTCCGAAGGTTTGATCCCTCCGTTGCTTTGATACTTCTCGACATACTCCGGTCCGCCTTCGGCGAGGACCGTCTCAATCGGCATGGTTGCCTTCCGCTGAAACGAGATCAGCATCGTGAGGGCTGCCGCCCAGCAACCCTGCGACTTGACCTGGTCGACAGCGGGCACGCCGTCAATCTGCACATCGGTGGATTGTGCGCTTCCGTTTTTGTCTGCGAACTTCGCCTCGACTGTTTGTTTGCCGTCGCCGCTTTCGCTGGAGACATTCACTTTTCCGGAACCGCTGACGACCTTGTTCAACGCATCCTTGACGGCCTTTTCGCCGGTGAGCGGCTTGTCGCTTTCGCCACCCGTTCCGTTCATCGAACCGATCAGCTTATCGATGACCGTTTTGGCGTCTTCCTTGCTCATGTCGCCGTTCTTCACCGCTTCGGTGACCTTCTTCATGACGTTTTCGCTTTGGCGATTCGCGAATGAGGCTTTCGCTCCAGCCGCCGCCATCTTGCCGAAGAAGTTCGCCGTTTGCATAGCTCGCTGGAACGCCCCCAGAGCATTGGCCTGGTTCAACTCAAGGCCGGTGACGTCCTTGAACAGATCCTTCTGCCCGAGTAGCTTGGTGAAATCGGTGAGCGCAGTGGGCGCCGGCGCTTCGGGCACGTTCTGGATTCCGACGATCGGCGCCGTGAAGGGCGTCGGTTCCGTGTCGGGCGGAGTCTGGCGGCGCGTCTCCGTGGAGGTTTCCTGAATCGGCGTCGGCTCCTCTTCAATCGGCTCGGACGCCCAGTCCCAGAAACGCTTGTTGTCGAGGATCGCACAACTGTTGCACTCGCCCAGAATGGCTTCGGCGTGGACACCGCGTGTCGGCACGCTGATTCGCTTTGGCGCAAAGGGAATCGCCGGACGGTAGGCCTCCAGTAGGTCGATGGGCCTGTCCGGATCCTCCGCATTCTTTACGACGGGATCCAGTACATAACCAGGTGCAACGGGCAGCACAAGCGAGTTGCCTATGATGCTGATGAGCCGGTTTTCGGTCACGGAGGCGACTGAACGGCCTTCGGAATCGGGGGCGATGAACCCGTCGAGCAACATGAAACGTCTGCCTGGATCCATGAGCCACCAGATCACATGATGATAGTGCTCAACATGCTCGTTGAGATGCTTGAGAAGACGATCGCGCAGGCGCAAGTCTTCCAACCGCGGGTTCAGCTCCTCCCATTTCGCCAAAGCGTACGTGGCGAGGAATACCGCGTCTCCGGCTTTGATCTCGTCACGTACTCTCCGGGGAGACAGCAACGCAAAGCTGCGGTAGCGGTTGCGATAACTGACATGCACGTAGCGGAGGATGCTGCGGGAGCCCGGAGTGATCTCGCCGAGTGTCGTAGAAAATCGAACGGCCTTGATGCGAGCGCGCGCGACCTGCTGATTTGATGGGAGGACGCAGCGGAAGGCAATGAGATGCTCGCGGCCCGCACGATAGTCCGAGACCATGGTGAAGTCGGCAGTGACCGGAACGTACACCGGGGTTCCGTTGACATCGACGCACAGCTCGAACTGCAGCGTGTCCGCGAACGCCCTGGCAATGCGAGGCGCCAGTTCATCGGCGAAGATCTTGTCGGCCAAAGCGCGCTCTCGGACGCTCTGGTCATAGGCTCGCGCGGCGGCGCCGGGGCCGAACAGGATATTCCATGTATTCCAGTTGTTATTCAGGTAGTCGTTGATGTCTTCGTTCTCGCGCGGCTCCCGCGGCCGGCGGATATCGAGTTCGACGCGGAGTTCGCCCCACAGCTCGGTCATCGCTTCGTCGGCGTACCGGGCGGGCGGAAAATCGCTGTCTACATATCCGGTAAGAATGCGCTCGATGGCATCGAACCCGCCTGCCAGCGTGCGGTCGCGGAGGTGTTGCGAGAGAACATCGCGCCAGCGTAGCGACTTCATCTCGTCAAAGCGCGTCATCTGGAGCGGGATGAACAGGCACTGCTGAGCGGACGCAAGCTCGAGATCCACGCGGTAATGCTTCAGGACTTCGAAGTACTCGACGGTCATGGAATGGCAGTGATTGTAGTTGGCGACCACCTCCGCGGTGACCGATACAGATTCGTGCTGCTGGCGGCCGGTGACGACGGTCGCGCGCTGGCTACGCACGGCTGTGGCTGCCTGCTGCGTGCGGTCGGAGATGTCTTGTCCCGCCGATGCGCTTAACGAGCGGGCGGAATTCTGCCAGGCTTGAGAGTCGGACCCGCCGCCCCCGCCGGCCACTCCGAGCCCAAAGAAACCTCCCGAAAACGGAATGCCCAGCCCCAGACCGCCTCCGCCGCCCCAGGTGCGCGTACTGGAACCGGCGCGAATGCTTTCGGTGATGGTGGAGTTCACGATCTCGGCAACGTCTCGATCCCGGCTCAGGTCCGCGCTGAAAGATTCGGCTACGGTGCGCGATTCCGTTCGCATGCCGGTCTCCCGGCGATCCCAGTCGACGACCACGATCTGGCGCTTTTGCCCCGGTGCAAGCGGCAGCGAGTAGAGCAGATCGCCGAGCGAGTAGCCGTCGGCGCGCCACACCTGCCGCCACTCAAGCAGGTGTCCGTGCGCGATGGTGGCAGCCTGGTACGTCTTCGGCTGAGCATCCCACTGCGGCATGTTGCCGGCGGCGATCGGGGTTCTGCCGCTTGCGGGAGTCGTCTCCGACGCTTGTCCGAGTTGCTCGAACGCGCGATGCCGTTCGGCGGTCATGAGGGCGACGGGCGTAAAGCCGTCCGGGTCGGCCAGGGCATGGCGGAGCGTATCCTCCGACAGCGACGAAGCCCGCTCCATGATGGCGTTCACGACTCTGTCCTTCGCGGCGGTTTCACGCCACGCGCGAACGGCGGCGAGACCGGTTGAGCGATAGGTGTGACTTTCCAGCCGTAATGCATCGAGCGCCGCCTCGCCATTGCGTAGAACGGCTGTGCCGCGCGTGCTCGGCTGCGTCCCTGTGACGCCGGCCGCAGCCTGCCCTAACTGCGTGTCCAGTGCGTTCACGCCATAGGCGAGTTCCGCCGCCAAGGTCAACGCTGTCGGCGATAACGGAGGCAGCGGACGCGGGCGTGGGGGCTTCGACGTGAACAGGAATGGATCGGTCGTGCGAACGAGGGACTGGAAGTTGTACTCCTCGATCGTGCGATTCGGAACGGCAAGGTTGACACAACCGCCCGCAACCGGATCGGCCGCGAACACCCCGGAGCCGACAAGTTCTTCATGACCAGGCGTTCTCGGCAGCGTTGATTCTTTGCAGTCGCACTGGGCTTCTTCAGTCGACGACGGAAGTGGCGTAAGGTCAACCAGGATATCGGTGGATTCGACGGGCAGTCCATCGGGGGTCTGCTTCAGCGCGAATCGCTTGTTCGGCCCGCGATGTCCCGGCACCTCGATTTCCAGGGACCGCCACGCCGCGCGCGGGATCTCGACAACTGCAACCCCTCGGGGGTCGGCATACGAGGCGCCCAGCACATTCTGAACGGGCTCGGTTCCTCCGGCGACGGGGTGAATGCCCCAGACCGACACCAACTGGTTTGCGGCGCGATCCTGTTCCGCCTTGTCATGGAGGTTGATGCGCGTCTTGAGAGGTCCAAGCGCAGGATCGGTGGGGGACGTTTCCGGTGCCACCGGCACTGCGGTATGCGGAAGTACCTTGATGGTGAAGTCGGAAAGCGTTGGCTGCGGCAGGAAGGCGAGGCGCTCGCCGGAGGGAGCGCGAACCGCGACCTCCATCGGGCTGCTGAGCGTGAGGCCGGATTTGACATCGAAGCTGAACTTGCCATCATCCGATACCGGCACGCGCACGAACGTTGGTGCCAGGATGCGAGCTCCGGTCTCGGCAGAGATAAGGGCGGGGATAAAGATTTCGACCTGATGTCCCGCATAGCCCGAACGTGCGCCGGTGAGCTGTCCATTGAGCTTCATTGCCTTCTTTCTCCTCACGCGATTGCCGGATCGCTGACTGTCAGGCCGGTGGGGATGGTGACCTCCCCGATTTTGATGACCAGCTCGTCACCGGGCTGCGGCACGACTCTGACAAAGCCGCTGAGCAGAGGTTCGAGTCCCTGCACGACCCCGAGCGCTTCCATCCTTTGACCGCCAATTTCCGCGGTCAAGGGAAGCCCGGTCGCGGGGACACTCTCTATTTCGGCGAAGACGCGCGCCACAAAGCCGGTGGTCGTCTGTACTTCCTCAGGGACTGCAAGCACCGTGAGACTCTTGAAGTTCATGGCTTGCTCCTACGTAAGGACGAAGTCGATACTGTCCAGCCAGACTTCCTGGGCCGTAGCCGGCGTTTTAAACTCAAAGCTGATCTTTCGAAGCTTCGAGGGATCGATACCGACCAGCTGCACGGTTTTGATTTGCAGAGTCTGCAGCGACATCAGCGTGCAATCCTTGGCGACAGCGAAGATGTCACCGCTTGGCAACTTTACGACCTCGACCGGAACTTTGGCTTCCGGCCGTGCCCAGCCGTTCTGTTGACCCAACAGGAGGGAGGCATGCGCAATGCGAGCCGTCTTATTATCGGTGTCTTCGAGAATGACGTCGAACTCAGGCGGCTTCACCAGGTTGATCTCATCCTCCTGTTTTGTTTTCAGGAGCGCTCGTAACTTCGCAACATCGACGCTTGCCGGGCTGAGTGTAACTGCGGTGTCGACGTCGCTTTTCTGCAATGATGGATAGAGACGCCCGAGGCGGAAGCGTATGGTATCGAAGCTGCTTGGTGGACCCCCTGTGAACTCGTGCACAATCGCCGGCGTGCCCGCTGAAGAAGTGGCCAGAATGCAGGCGTTGTCGTCGTGCGGGATCTTCTCATCGCGGCTGGCAACTGGCGTCAGTGGAGCGAAGCGCTCAATGGTGGCGCCGGCTGGAAGCGTTCGGGTGCCGAAATCAGGCGCCGTCCCAGTGAAGGTGTCGAGTGGCTGGCTTGCCGTAGCAAACTGCCATTGATGGGAAATAGCGGCGCCGGTGGGACTCTTCACTTCGTTCCGGAAGCGCGCCTGCTCGCCTGAATTGCCATTCAAGATCAAGTCGAAGAAGCCGCCAATGAATTCTTTAGCGAGTGCCTCATGGGTGGATTTGCTCAAAGTCCGATCAGGCACGCCCGGCAGAGTGACGCCGTGTTTCGAGGTCGGCCACTCTACCTCTTCGTTGGCGGCCCACACTGTGTTGAAACGGTCGTGTGTGGCGCGTGGGATGAAGACCATCGCTTTATCGCACTCGGTGCGGTCGTAGAGACGGAAGCCATTTCCGCCACGATCCGCGGTCGTCGTTTCCCGCCACCCCACGACGTCGCCGTCCAATCCGCCATAGAAGACGAGGTAATTGACGCCTTCCCGGGGCGGCAGCGAAAGCTTGAAGTTGTTGCTGGCACCGAGGAAATCCGTGGGGGCAAGCGAGCAGATCGCGGTGACCGTGAAACCTGCCATGCCCTTTGACTGCTCGAACGCTCGCACGACAGCCTCGCCGCCGCGGGAATGCCCCATCAGCCCGGTGGCATCGAAATCCACGGTGTCGCCAAGAAGCGACCCCGGCTGTGCGGCGTCCGCGACGACCTGACCGATGGCGGCTAACAGCATTCGGGATCGCGTCTCCACGAAGTGGTCGAGCATGTTCGGTAATCCATGGGAGAAGCTGATCGAAACGATCGGACGCGGCAGCTCGGCGAGGTGCTTCTGAAGATACGTGTATCCCCGGTAATCTCCCCTCTCTGTGACGGGGACGGTTTTCACGTCCAGCGAGCTGCCGGTGATCGGCGGCGCATCGGTCACCGGGCCATCTTCGAGCTTCCACGCGGTGGAGTTGCCGTGGATCATTGCGACGAAACCATACTTCGTTTTGCCTTGCGGCTGAAGGATCTTCTTGTTGTCCGCCGGGTCGGCCGGATATCCGATCATGGCGTTGACCCGGATCTGCAGCCTGCCGCTCGGACCTTCTCGCATCAAGTCGCTATCGATGGCGCTGCCGATCCGGTCGACGAGAATGTCGGTTCCGGCGAGTTTAGCGGGAACGGCTTCTTTCTGTCGCGCCGGCTCAAGGGTGTCCACTCGGTCGGAATCGGAATAGTCCAAAGTGGTGTCATCTACGACATCGTGGACCAGCGGCACTTCGACCCAGATTTCCACCGGGTATTCCCGCACGTGACCGGTGGCGCTGCCGATCTGCAGCCCCGATTCATCGACGGCGAATGAAACCTCTTCGGTCTTTTCTCCTTTTTCGCGTGTGATCTTCGCCGAGCCGCCTGGCGTCTCCGCGGCCTTTTTGATAGCCTCTTCCACTTCCGGAGTGGTCACAACGTCTTTGGATGATGCCGGTGTCTCCGCAATCGACCGCAAGATGGCGTCGCGCGTGGCCTTGCTCGCTTCCTCCGCGGTCAGCAAGTCTGCCTTCTTGGCGGCCTTGATCTGCTCCAGCGTGCGATCGAGATTGCGCGCGGCATCTTTGGCCATGGCGAGTTTGAACGCTTCGCCCGCGAACGCCTCGCTGGTTCCCATCGCGGTGGTCAGCGCTGCCATGGCGTTCTTCTGGTTGTTCGTCAAGCCGGTGAGGTCTTTGAACACGTCCTGACCCAGCAGGCTGAGTGCGGCCGCCATGCCGGTGGGGTCGGGCAAGGAGGGCAGAGCCTGGAACTTGACGATGGCGTCCGGAAGAGCGGTGGGACGGAGGCTTCCCGGCGCAGCAAAGCGGCTGGCCGTGGACAGAGCGCTGATCGCGGAGGGCGAATCCGGCAGCGGAAAATCCTTCCAGCGCCAGAAGCGATCCTCTTCGATGATCTCGCAGCTGTTGCACTTGCCGGGCATAGCCTCAGCGAATACTCCTTTCGTCGGGACGCTGAGGCGGCGCGGCGGCGCCGCCTCGACCTTGTAGAGACGCTCGAGGGCCTTTTGCGGATCCTCTTCTTCGGCGAGCGCTTCGGCCAGTACGGGATCGAGCTGGAATCCGGGAGCCACCGGCATGACGAGGCAGTTGCCTACGATCCCTACCAGACGATTCTCGACGACCGAGGCGACGGAGCGACCGTCCGATCGGGGTGCTTCAAAGCCGTCGAGCAGCATGTAGCGGCGATTCGCATCCATGCCCAACCAGATCGCGCGATGGTAGTACTCGATGTTGTCATTGAGGTGGCGCAGGAGACGGCGGCGCAGGCGGCGCATCTCTGCGAGCTGATTTCTTTCTTCGGCGCGGCTTAGCTGGCTCGCAGAGAGGAATGCCGGATCGCCCTTCACGACATCGTCGTTGACGGATCCGGTAAACAGAGAGCCACTGAAGCGCTCCGTGGCATAAGAGGCTGAAGCCGATTCGACGATGACCTTCGAAAACTCCGGCAGTTCGAAGTCGGTCTGGATGGAGACACCCGCAATCTGCGCGCGCGTCAGCCGTGGTCCGCGGCCGGTGTTGTTGAGCTCGACCTCCATCACACCGTTCTCGGCGTAGCGGGATGCGACCGTGATGTCGAAACCGGCGTCGTGCTCGCGGCCATCACGGTCGACAAGCATGACGCGCAGGCTCTCCAGAAATGCCTGGGCGATCTGCGGAGCGATCTCGGTGCGGAAGATCTTGTCGCGTTTGACCTGATCGCGCCGGTAGACTTCGTACAGAACCTCAGGGTTGACACGGAGCACGAAACCGAAGAAGCGCCACTCCGTATCCTGCACGGCAACGGTCGCGTCCTTCGGATCCTTGGGACGCGCGATCGAGATGCGCACTCGCAGGTTGCCGGTCATCTCTTCGATCGGGTCGTCGGCGTAACGGCGATTGGGCGGCAGCGGCTCGGTGGAATTCAAGCGGCGAATGGCTTCGAAGCCCGGGGTCAGACGACGATCACGGCAGGCATTCAAGAGCATGTCATGCCAGCGAAGCACTTTGGCGTCATCGAAGGTGGTCATTTCCAGCGGTACGAACAGGCATTCCTGGACGCTGGCCAGTGTTTCGTGCACCGCGAAATGACGAAGCACCTCAAAGTACTGGATGGTCAGAGCGTGGCAGCGATTGTAGTTTGCAATCACTTCCGTCGTGGCGGTCACACGCTCGCTTTGGCCGACGGTTTCAACCACGGTAGAACGCTGATTGCGAACCGCAGAGGCGCCCTGTGAAACGCGATCCCGAAGCTGGTTCAGCGTCTGGCCGGAAAGGCTCCGCGAGTTGTCGCTCCAGGCATTGGAACTGGCTTTGGCGGCCCCTCCTCCTCCGCCGATCACGAGAGGTCCAATCGCCAGGCCGAATCCGCCACCGCCGGCAGACGTGGTCGCGCGGGAGCCGCCGCGTAGCGATTCGCTGAAGGCAACGTTGGCGATCTCGTCGATGTCGCGGTCGCGGCTAAGAGTTGCACTGACGGCTTCGGAGACGTCAGTGGCTTCGGTGCGCGCCGCGGTATCCGCGCGATCCCACTCGAGCACCGCGATCTGTTTCTTCTGACCTGGAGCGAGCGGAATGCTACGCACTAACTCGCCGAGTGAGTAGCCGTCGGCGCGCCATTCTTGTTTGAAATGGAGAATGTGTCCATGGGCGATGGAAGTTGCCTGATAGAACTCGGGCGTGAAGTCCCAGTCGACGAGATTGATCTCGTTCAGCTCGCCTCGGTTTGCCACCGGCTTGATGCGCCAGTTCAGGTAATCTCTCAGAGCTTTGGCGGAGACACTGCGCTGCAGCGTCATCAACCCTTCTGGGGTGAAGCCATCAGGGTCCTCGAGTGCAGCCTTTATTGCCGCCGGCGGGATCTTTGCCACCGCTTCACGTAAGGCGGCCTGCATCGCCCTTTCGTCGACGGAATTGCCCCACTCGGCGGCTCGGCGCACGCCTGACGACTGAAGCGGGCTGACGTCGACGTAATCGGCGATACCGGTGTCGGCCATCGTCGCAGCTGCCGCCGCTTCGGTGTTCGCGACGACTGTTGCAAGGCGAGCCATCGTGCGGGCTCCCTCGACGGATGGAGTCGCGTTTCGACGGAGGTCAGATGATACCGGTAGCTCCGGGGTGGGCGGCTTTGGGGCGGTCTGCACCGCGATGGCCGACGCTCCGACTGCCTGCGCCAGTGTACCGCGATCGAATGCCAGCGAGGCTATCTGCGGAAGATCGATCTCATTGCGCACGGTATCGGGAAGGGTGAGGCCCCTGATAGCCGGATCCGTCGTGCGAACGATCTTAAAGAAGTCGAACTCTTCCAGCGTGCGGTTAGGAACCGTAAAATCCTGACAGCCCGCGCCGAGATCGGTCGAGAATGCTTCACCGTGCACCGCGAGCTCCGCAGAACCCGGAGTTGGAGGCGGAGGCGCCGTGCATCCGCAGTTCTCTTCATCGCTGGTCTTCCCAGGCGCATCGATAAACAAGAGCACGGGCTCCGGGAGCCAGTTCCCAGGCGTGATGTGGATCGTGTGGCGGACAAGAGCGGCGCCCCCTCCGGTTTCGCCGAATGCGGCCGTGAGGCGCTGCCGTTGCACGAAACCGGCGAAGTATCCGCTCCGATCAGTGACGCCTGTAAAAATGGGGGCGAAGCGGGCGCCGTCGCCCGAGGCACCGAAAATCCTGACCGCGAGTTCCGCCGCGGCGGAGTGATCGCTGGATGCGCCTGCGGCAACAAAGACCCGGCCGGAGACACGGGTCCGCTGATCCACCGGCTCGTCAACGGGATCGATGACGAGGTCCAGGTCGCGGGGACGTACCGGGAAGGGTTTGAGATAAGGGGTGCCATCTTCAACCAGCGATGAGAATTGTCGGCGCGCCAGTATTTGCCCCTCGGGAGATACGACGGAGAGGGATGCATCCGCGGGGATGGGGTCACCAGGATCGGCAGAATAACTGCCGTCACCGCGAATTGTGATCGAGCGATCGAGAGACCTCGGTACACCGTCGACTGCCGCGGAAGACGTGAAAACGAGCCGATACGCATCCCAGCCGTTCTTGGGGACACCTCCATCGGCCGACTCAATTCTGCCGTGGAAAGTCATGTTGCATCCCTCAAATTCTCTTACTGCAGCTAAGTCGACTTGCGTACGCTGAAAATCGTGTTGTGGTCAAATAGAAACAGCCACTCAGTTATGCCACTTTCGCCAATCGTTCGAAGTCATTGGGGCTGATGTAGTCGAAATCGACAAAATATCTCGATATAGTTGTCAAGTCCCGGATGATCATGAGGCTTATGCTTATGGGTATCCGTGATTCAGTCAAGCATAATAATTTGCCGTCAGGCCTACCAGATCGGAAAGCAAGTTTGATGCACAGTATTTTTCTGCAGCATTCATGAACCATTCGGAATAATTTCAGCGTGATGTCTGGTGCACTGACCCAGCAGAGGTTCCAACCGTATCCAATTTGATTCACACTGAATCGAAAAAGATACGTTGGGTAGGAAGAGAATATGTCGCAATGTGAAACAGTCTTCTCTGTCCGATGCGGCTCAGAGGGAAGACTGGGATGAGCACTCACGAAGAGAAATAGTTGCGGCTTGTGTATGTCTGAGTCCTGCTGCCTTGTTCTCTCATATCTCTCGCAGCCGATTCAAAATCTTGCGGAGTTAGATCTGCGTGGCCGCCTCTTCTGCCCCCTCCAGTAGCTTCTGCACGTCCTCGACATGGATCTCGGTGGTCGCATAGTGCTGATGGCGCATCATCTTCTGGACCTGCATTAGATTAGCATGGCGGTTTCAAGTTCCAAGTGCAACGGTTGGGACGAGGACGCAGACTATGGACCACGATGCCCGGCTTTTTCACTCCAGCTAACAACAGGCCTTCCGTGATGATCCGATGAATCGCACGTGTCGAAAGCCACTTGCCGGTTGGCGACTTTCCGGCACCTTGCCGCTCCAGCTCGGCGGTGTGTGCTCGCTCAGAGTGAGACTGCCGACGCGCAAACAGATCTCGGTGGCAGCGGGGATTGTGTGATGGGTGAGAGGCGATGAGTTCGGGATTGAAACGCTGGTCATGGGATGGGAAGGCACAAGCCCACCTTCGTGACTATATCCGAAAGAGGACTATGACCCTAATGAGCAGTGACCGGCCCAGGCGCCAAACGAGGCTATCAGACCAGCGAACAAGCGACGACGACACGGAAGGGTAAGACGAATGCTCAAGACTCATCTCCCTTATCTGGAGACGAGTCTTGAGGGCCCGATTCCTGGTTGCAACCGGTTGCAGATTTGCGGATTGTTTGCCCGGTTTTGCCGTGATTTGCCGAGCTATCTTGTTGAAATTGTTGATGTGGCGATGAGTCCGGTTCAATTCGAAAACCGCAGGTCGGTTGTCAGCAGGCCTCGACGTATCCCCGCATCGGAATGCATATGGGTCATCAATAGTGGTTGGATAGAGGCTGCCTATTGCATCGTAGACATGACTGTCTGATCCGGGTAGTGTACGGACTTGCTGTGACAAATTTGTGACAAAACAATGCAGAATTGATGGATAAGGAGCGGAACGCATAGAATCAATAGAAGCTCCTAAGTGATCGATATACTGAGTAAATTGGGGAAACCGTTGCAATAGCGAGCACTTGTCAAAAACCGTTCTTTCGATCTTTTAAGGCGAGGGTCCTGGTCTAGTCTTGTCCAGCTCGCAAGCAGAATCATCAAATTGACGAAAGTATAGCCGAAATCTATTCCCTTCGATTTACAACCCTGGAATCAAGAATCGGCCTCAACGGGCGGCAACGTTACGGTTTTTTGATCGCCCGCAAGAACGCGGCCTGAGTTTCCGCGAGGCTCACCGGCATGAATGTGGAGGTCGAAGGGATGTGTGCGTCACGGATCTTGGCCTTCGGTACTGTCTGAGCCGGCTCTCC
>JALDRG010000026.1 GCA_031315995.1 Nitrospira sp. | reverse complement strand
AGGTGGAACTGCCGTTTGTCGCGGAAGGGGTCGAAGGCGGCGACGTCGTGCAAATCCTGGTTCGCGAGGGCGATCAGGTGACGGAAGGGCAAGCGCTGCTCGAGCTGGAAACCGATAAGGCGACCATCCAGGTGCCCGCACCGTCGGCCGGCAAGGTCGCCAAGGTGCTGGTTAAAAGCGGCGACCACCTCAAGGTCGGACAAGCCCTGATGGAACTGGACGGCGATGGGGCTCAGCCGGCTCAACAGACGGACTCGGCGAAAAAAACGAAGAAAGAGGCTCCTGCCGCGCCGGCCCAACCACAGGCGGCAGACAAGAAATCCGCGACTGAGAAGGAACCCGCGCCCTCGCCTCAGCCGCCGCCCGCCGTCGAAGCCGCGCATGCGAAGGCCGTCGAAGAAAAGGAACAGCCGCCGGCTCAAGAGACGGACTCGGCGGAGGAGACAGAGAAAGAGGCTTCCGCACCAGCCCAGCAAAAGGCGACCGACAAGAAATCAACAACGGACAAGAAATCCGCGCCTGCCAAGGCACCAACGCCTTCGCCTCAGCCGCAACCCGCCGTCGAAGCCGCGGATGAAAACGCCGGCGAAGAAGAGAAACAGTCCCCGGCTCAACCTGCGAACCCCGAACCCCAGGCCCAGGAACCGCCTTCCGGCGAACCATCGGCCCGCGAAGTCCCGGCTGGCCCAGGGGTGGCTGCCCCTCCCTCGGTGCGCCGCCTGGCGCGCGAGTTGGGCGTGGACCTCACGCAAGTGAAGGGGTCGGAAGCCGGCGGGCGGATCACGGCCGAAGACGTGAAGACCTACGTGCGCGAGCGGACCAGGCGTAGCGGCGCACCTACGGGTAAGGACGGACAGGACAAGGGCTCGAACGTCTTTACGACGATGTACGGGAACGAGCGGCGAGAAGCGATCTCTTCGCTCCGCCGAAAGATCGCTGCCACGGTGACGCAGGCCTGGACGACGATCCCGCACGTCCATCAGTTCCAGGAAGCCGACGTCACGGATCTGATGGCTCTGCACAAACGGTATGCGCCCCAATTCAAGCAGAAAGGCGCCACGCTGACGCTGACCAGTCTGTTCCTCAAAGCTGTGACGCACGCGCTGAAACTCTATCCGCAGTTCAATGCGACGATCGATCTGACGAACGGCGAGGTGATCTACAAGGACTACTACAACATCGGCGTGGCGGTCGAGACGCCCGCCGGGTTGATCGTGCCGGTCGTCCATCGTGTCGACGAGAAAGATCTGCTCCACATTTCATTGGAGATCGCCGATCTGGCCGAACGCACCAGAACTCGCCAGATCAAGCTTGAGGAACTGCGGGGCGCGACGTTCACGGTCAGCAACATGGGCGGGCTCAACGCCGGTCCGTTCATGCCCATCATCATGCCTCCGCAGGTGGCGATCCTGGGCGTGGGTAAGGGCCGCCGGGTGCCGGTCTATCGGGACGGGCAATTGGTGCCTCGCGTGATGCTGCCGCTCTGCGTAGCCTACGACCATCGGCTGATCGACGGAGCCGACGGCGCGCGTTTCACCAACGAAATCGTCAAGGTGCTGGAAGACTTTCAGGCGATGTCCATGGGATTGTGACCATCAGAAAGGACCACGATGGCAGAGGCTCCATACGACGTGGCGGTGATCGGGGCAGGACCGGGCGGCTATGCCGCCGCCTTCCAAGCCGCAGATCTTGGATTACGCACGGTCTTGATCGATCAGGAACCGCAACTGGGCGGCGTCTGTCTCCTGCGCGGCTGTATTCCCTCGAAGGCGCTGCTGCATGCAGCCCGGCTGATCACCGACGCGGCGGACGCCGAAGGTTGGGGCATTCGCTTTGAGAAGCCCGGCCTCGATCTCGACGCCCTGCGACGCCGGAAGCAAACGATCGTCGCTAAACTCACCAAAGGCATCCAGACCTTGGCGGGTGCCCGCAAGGTCGAGGTGATCCAAGCCCGTGCGCAATTCAAGAATGCAACGACGCTGATCTTGTCCGGTCCGGAAGGTGCCAGCGACCGGCGGGAAATTTCGTTCGCGCATGCCATCCTCGCCACCGGTTCGCGGCCCGCGATTCCAGGCTCGCTCACGCTCGACGATCCACGTGTGATGGATTCGACCGGCGCGCTGGACTTACCCGATGTTCCCGGTCGGCTGCTCGTCATCGGAGGCGGCTACATCGGCCTCGAGATGGGGACTGTATACCAAGCATTGGGATCGGAGGTCACGGTCGTCGAAGCCCTGCCTCGCCTGTTGAACGGCGCCGATCCTGATCTTGTGCGACCGCTTCAATTGCGTCTGCAGCGGCGGTTCAAGGCGATCAGGCTCGACACCTCCGTCGAGCAGCTCGATGCCCGGAACGACGGCATCGCTGCGACCTGCAAAGGTCCGGACGGACAGACCACGGAGGTCTTCGATCGTGTCCTCGCCGCGGTCGGACGGAAGCCGAACAGCGGACAGCTGGGGCTCGACCAAACGAAGGTTCTGATTTCCGAGCAAGGCTTCGTCCAGGTCGATCGGCAGATGCGAACAGCCGAACCGACGATCTTCGCCATCGGCGACGTGGTCGGCGAGCCGATGCTCGCCCACAAGGCCTCACATGAAGGATTGGTGGCCGCCCGCGTTCTCGCCGGGCAGCAGGCGGCATTCGATGCGACGATTCCGGCCGTGATCTTCACTGATCCTGAGATCGCCTGGTGCGGATTGACGGAAGAGGCGGCCAAGACCTCGGGGCAGGCGGTGAAGATCGCAAAGTTCCCCTGGGCTGCCTCCGGCCGTGCCACCACGGTCGGACGGAACGACGGCCTGACGAAATTGGTGTTGGAACAAGAGTCCGGCCGCGTGCTGGGGATGGGTGTCTGCGGCGCCGGCGCAGGAGAGCTGATCGCCGAAGGTGTCCTGGCGATCGAAATGGGAGCGACGGCCGAAGACGTGGCCGCCTCGATTCACCCCCATCCCACGTTGAGCGAGACGGTCATGGAAGCAGCCGAAACGTTCCACGGACAAGCCACACACATTTACCTGCCGAAGCGGTAAGCGGTGCGCCCCCTGCGTCTACTCGACCTGACGCTCCCCTCCCCCAAGGAAAACCTTGCGCTGGACGAGGCACTGCTCGAGGAACTGGATGAGCAGGGCGGCGATCCGGTCCTGCGTTTTTGGGAAAGCGACCGGTATTTTGTGGTGCTGGGTCCCAGTTGCCGACTGGTCGACGATGTCCATGCCGCCGCCTGCGAACAAGATGCTATCCCCGTGCTCCGGCGCGCCAGCGGCGGGGGGACCGTGCTCCAAGGACCCGGCTGTCTCTCCTACGCATTCGTGCTACCCCTGACTTTTCATCCCGACCTGCCGGACATCCGCGCAACCAATCGGCTCATCCTCGAACGGATCGCCCGTGGGCTCCATCGCTGGGAGCCGGCCACCGCCTTTCGCGGCATCAGCGATCTGGCTATCAACGGAAACAAAATCTCGGGAAACGCCCAACGTCGAACACGCCATGCGCTTCTCTTTCATGGCACGATCCTCCATGGAATGTCGGGCGATCTCATCACGCGCTACCTGAAACAGCCGGCACGGCAGCCGGACTATCGCGCAAACCGTCCGCACGACACATTTCTCCGAACGATCGCTGCCCCGCCGGTCGACCTCAAACTGGCTATTGCCGTGGAATGGGATGTCGGGCCGCCGCTCAATCGCTGGCCGGAAGCCAGGATGCCTGGCTGCATCCGAAACGTCCTCGATCGGACGAGCAATGAGCCGCCGCCACGCGCCGGCGGCAGTCCACGGAAGCGAATGGCTCTCTAGCTTGCCTGGCGTCTGAACACCATTCGCACCAGGCTGAATACAACCATTCTGGTTCCGCAAGGCATGGGAACCTTGCTTCGTTCTGGAGAGCGGAGGAGGCTTCTCCGTCTTCTCACCCACAGAGGAGGCCCTGCCATGAAACGCTTCGCCCCCTCTTCTTCACACTTATGCTGTTGCTCGTCTCCACGTCACCGGCAGCGGCGGAACTCCTGGCCCTCCTCCCCCTCACTGCTCCCCTTTGCCTCCGAGCGAAGATAGGGTCAGAAAATAGGAGCAGGTCTTTCAATCACGCATTTCCCAACCCATAGCAGGCTGGTGCCGTCTCGCTGTCCACGCCTTACCGCTGGGACTCCCGCCCACGACGCTCCTTGCTCCGTGCTGATCCCTACGACTTGTTCTCCAGACGGAGGGGGTTTCCCCAAGGCATGGTCCCCTCCGTCTACGCAGCATGACTTAGTTCCCCGGACGAACGGAGATGCCGTATTTTCCGGTCCCCGTGGGTTTGTAATGACGAACGCGAGCGTAATACGTTCCCGAATCCAATTTCGTCGCAATCTTGGCGTTATAATTCCTTCCGCTATCGTCGTCTTCAGCTATCATGGTCGTCTTGTCGTTCGGACCGAGAAGCACCATGACCACATCGGTGGAGCCTTTCGTCTCCAGGATGTAGGGGCCCTTTGCGCCCACGGTGAAGCTGAAAAGATCCTCCTCTCCGTGCTTACCGATCGATGCTTCAACCGGGGCGGCACCGACCGCAATGGACGTAACGTCGGGAGCCAGCGTTTTCGGGTACATCGTCCCGATAAATTCCTTGTCCGTAGCCGAGAGATCGCGGTTCCATCCGACCTCGAAGTCACCAAGCGTCAAGTCATTTGAAACGGGATAATGCATGATGGAGAATTTGTCGTATTGGGAAAAGTTTGTGAGGTCTTGGGCATACTTCTCGAACAGGTTGTGGTCCACATCTTCTTTGGTCCAGTTGTTAGGCGGTCCCATGAAGTATCGATACACGGCGTCCTTATCCCAAGGAACTCCCGCCGCCGGATGTTGATGTTCATGAATACACCCCAGCGCATGCCCGAACTCATGAAGCACCACGCGTCGATATTCATCGTCCGTGCTGGTGGGAGTGAGCCAGCCATAGTTCATCGTCGCCGCGGGGCGAGGAATCCCCAGTGCGTCTGTCCCGAGATAGGACCACGATCCTTCTTGCAGAAATGAAATGCGAATCTCCGCGGATGGATCGTAGGCGAAATCGAATGTGACATCTGCGAACTGGCTCCATTGCTTGGCATAGTGTTGCACTTTCGCCTGCACGTCTTGATGGCCGTCGAGAAAATGTACCCCCAGAGTACGACCCTTCTGCCACTTCTTCCCCGTTACGATCGCCATCCGCGTGCGATCGCCAGGATCGACACCAAACAGCGGGAAATCCCGCATCATCGGAGCGTTTGCCGCGTTCTCCTCCACGGCACGGCGGCTGGTCTCCATCAACGACTCCCGCGGAACGATCCGATCGATGCACATCTTAATCTGTTTTCTCGGCATGACACACCTCATAGGTTGGAGGTTCGCATAAGAAAGACCCAGGTCCCGTCAGTGAGACCCTTTTTACAATCGTCAGATCGGTGCATACGACATGCCGTCAGCAGTGAGCGCGACTCATAAAAATGAGTGCATTCTTAAACCTCCAATGTGCTAACGAAATTTCCATTCGACGCGGAGCTGTGGATGACTAGGGAAGTAGCGCAGTGGCGACAGAAACCCAAAAGGATACAGGGGGTGTATCTCACCGGTGAGATGTGCGAGGCACCGATATGGTTGCTGCCCTGATCCGAATTCAAACAGATCTATGCGGTGGAGCCAGAAACAAGACCGCATGGCCGATGAAGCAGACCTTCTTCGGAACGACAGAACCAGGTTCTGAAATCTCTCAGCTCGCAGCCACCCTCTGCCGGCTTGCCTCCCATCTCACCCCTCACGCAACGCCTCCGGAGTGATGAATACGCCAGCGGCGTTGAGATACACTGACCCACCACTACAGAGTCCGTTGCACGGCATGAACACTCACACCCCGTTTCGTTCGATGGGTTTGAACAACTGGATGCATCAATGACTCACGAAAGATCAGAGCGTGTATGACTTTTTCCCGGCAACATCGAGAACGTGCTTCTTTCACCTCGTAACCGGAGGAAACCGGCATGTCTGAGAACAATCACAGCAGCGTTCCCCCTACACCCCCACACGCACAATTGATCCAGATGGCCATGGCCCACTGGATATCTCGCCTGGTGTACGTCGCCGCCAAGTTGAGCTTGGCCGACCACCTTGCAAACGGGCCGAAGGGCGCCGAGGAACTGGCCGGGCCCACGGGAACCCATGCCCCTTCTCTCTATCGCCTGATGCGGACACTCACGAACCTCAATATTCTCAGTGAGGACACGACCCACCGCTTTGCCTTGACGCCGCTCGGGGAGGCGCTCAAAACCGGCGCGCCGGGCTCCGCGCGGCCTTCGATCCTGACGTTGGCGAGCGATTGGATGTCGCGTGGCTGGGAGCACTTGCTCTATTCGGTGCAGACCGGAGGCTGCGGGTTTGAACGATCGCTGGGAATGCCCCTGTTCGACTGGCTGGCCAAACATCCCGAAGAGGCGTCGCTGTTCAGCGAAACGATGGTGGGTTTTCATGGGGCGGAACCGGCAGCCATCGCCGCCGCGTACGATTTTTCCGGCTTGTCGACCCTGGTCGACGTGGGCGGGGCCACCGGAAATCTTCTGACGACGATTCTGAGTCGGAATCCGAACGTACGAGGTATTCTCTACGACCTGCCTCATGTGGTTCGCGATGCCCCGGCGCTGATTCAGGCGCGCGGCCTGACGGATCGTGTGACGATCGAATCCGGCAGTTTTTTTGACGGGGTGCCGAACGGCGGCGATGCCTATCTGTTGTCGCACATCATCCACGACTGGACCGAGGCCCAATGCCTCACCATCCTCGGCCACTGCCGACGCGCGATGAAACCCGGCAGCCGCTTGCTGATCGTTGAGATGGTGCTGCCGTCCGGCACCGCTCCGCATCCGGGTAAGATGCTCGATATGATGATGCTCGTGGGCCCCGGCGGACAGGAACGGACCGAGCCCGAGTACCGTGCGCTGATCGATAAGGCGGGACTCCGCCTCACTCGGCTTGTGCCGACGGAATCGGCCGTGAGCATCGTCGAAGCGGTGCTCGCATAAACTCACATCGGACGTGAGCGAAGAGTACGGCGGCAGACTGGGCTACCGCCGTACTCTTCGCCGGCTCACTCGACAGCCCGACTTTCCCGCAAGTCGCCTGGCTGATTCGGCAGCAACATGATGCAGTTGGGGTTGAACCCCTGTGCCTTCAGGGTGTCGATGCTCCCCAATACTTTATCGGCCTTCAGGTCGATCACCGTGATGGACCCATCACTCATGCCGTCCAGATTGAGGAAGCTGTTCTGGACAAACAGGTAGCGCTCGTCCGGCGACAGCACGCTATGATGCGCGCCGGCCGCGGCGGCGATCGTCTTGAGAAACTTCGGTTGCTGGGGATCGCTGTTGTCATACAGATTGACGAACCCAGGTTTGGCCGTGGTGACGAACAGGCGATCCCCCTTGGCGTTATAGAGCATTTCGAGCGGCATACCCTGCTGCCGTGAGCCAAAGTCATCGACCTGATGGAACGAAAAGGCCTTGCTGGTTGGATCCCACAGGCCGGCCCACAACGTCCCTTCAAGCATATTGGTGATATGCACCGCGGGTGGATTCGAATTGGGACTGAACATGACTTCAACGGGAGCGGCCTTTGCCGGAGACGGTTTCGATGAGACCTTGTGGGTCGAGAGTACCCTGCCGCTGCCGGCTTCCATCACGGTGATGGACTCTCCCGCATCGGACATATCCGGCTTGACCGTACTGGTCACGAGGACGCGATCGATGCCGTTGTGAACCGCAATGCCGTGCGGATACCGAATTGTCGCCAAGGACGGCTCCGAGGCGCTGATCGTTTTGATCGGCTTATCAAGGAGCGCATCCCCCATGATGACGTTGTCCGAGCCCATGCAGGTGAGGTACCAGGTTCGATTATCCTCCGACACGGCGAGATCCTCTCCCATGTGACAATCCGGCACGTCGATGGCCTGCAGCCGGTAGGGAAACGTCCTGAGATTGACGACATGCAGAATGCTTTTCCCCAACGCCGTGATATAGGCTTTGCTCCGGTCACGATTGAAAAAAATGTGGTGCGCCACGAGGTCGGACGGCAATGGAATCTCCATCAGAATCTTCCCGAAGTTGCCGGACTCGGGATCGATGTCCATGATCGCGATTCCCTCCCGTCTCACCGGCTGGTTCGGCTTGCTCTCATAATTGAGCAGGGCCAGGATTTCCGCCGATGCGAGGGTGGAGCATGCAAGCAATAGCCCAAGGGTTAACGTAAAGAGTCTATATGGTTTCATGGTGGCCTCCTCTTCGATTGGGGAAAACGGACTCACTGTGTCCTCCCCCGGCAGATATTGTGTGCGGCGTTGTCATCCGCGTACATGACCTTGTCCGGTGCATGGCGGGCCGACCATGTCGGCCCGCCTGCCCCTTCACATTCCCTTCATAGCGCATGGGTGCCGTGCGTGATCGCCCCGCCGGCGCGCAGGGCCGCCGCCACGAGCACGGATTCAGCGATCTCCGGGTCCGTCGCACCATACTCTCTTGCCTTGTTCGTATGCAGTTCGATGCAGTAGGGACATTGCGTGGTGAACGCGACGGCCATGGCCATCAATTCCTTGTACTTCACCGGAATCGCGCCGGCCGCCAACGCGGCCTTGTCGAAGGCCACGAACGCCTTCATCGCCTCGGGGGCATGTGTCCCCAGAGTCTTCATCTTATCCAGATTCGTGAGGTCATACAGGCTCGTCTTCTGATCGATCTCGGTCGTGGTCGCGTTCGTCATGGTGAGTCTCCTTTGTGTGAGCAATTCGGGTCTCACGCCCGAACGCCGATGACTTCTAGATATTCGCCATACACCGTCGTGCACTCCGGCCCTGCCTGATTGTGCGCAGTCCAGAGCGCTTCTAAATCCCGGCGCAAGTGCGCTTGCCCCTCGGCGTCGAGGGATGCAAAGGCCCGGTTGGTCGGTCCGTAGTAGAGGAGGAAGAATTCCACGACCTCCGATGGAGCAAACGGATAACTAAAGAGATACTGCCGCCTCGTCAGGCTGAGCGAGGACAATCCGTGACCAAGGCGTTCCTGAACCGTAGCCTCGTCGCCCCACAACACGGGCGACGGCATCCCGGACGGACCGATGAATTTCGCGACGTTCTTGAACATCTGCCCGACGAACCCCTCCGCCGTCCAGTTGGCCATGGCGAGGGTCCCTCCGGGGACGCACACCCGCAACAGTTCCTTCGCCACCAGATCAGGCCGCGGGGCAAACATCGCGCCGATCAAGGTCGCCACGGCATCGAAACTGGCCGCTTCAAACGGAAGCGCTTCGGCATCAGCGACTTCAAATCGGGCGGCCACCCCTTCCGCACGAGCGCGGGTTCGTGCCCGCTCCACCCAATTGGCCGCAATGTCCACTCCCGTCACCTCCACGCCATCCTTCGCGGCGATCAACGCGAGTTGGCCGGAGCCGCACCCCACATCCAACAGTCGGCATCCCGGTGCGAGCTGGAGACGCTCATAAAACTCCCGTGCGCCGCCTTCCATGTACCGCGAGAATCGATCGTAGTCCCCTGCCGTCCAAATGGTGTTGAGGCGGGTCTTCAGGCCATCCATTTCCGGCACCATCGTGTTCGTCGTCATGGTCGCTCCCTTGTTTGAGTGTGGTTTTTTTCCGAGCCCCCGGTGCTGCGTCCTCTCTGGTCGCACTATAGGGCAGAGGCCGTTCCGAGTCTTATCAGCGCGTCTGGCTCTCTTATCCAAAGAATGCTAAGCTGCAGTCCGCTTATCCGATCGTCCCGACTTCTTTGCGGACCGTACCGACTCGCCAAGGCAACCCGTATGGATGTCCTGTCTGAAGTGCTCAAGGCCGTGAAACTCGACGGCGCGGTGTTCTTCCACGGTGAATTTGCCGCGCCATGGTGTGCTCGAGAGCCCGACGCCGGTACCTTGGCGTCGTATCTGCCATCCCAACCCGGACACATCATCATTTTCCATCTGCTTCTCGAAGGACGGGGCTATGTTCGCCTCGATCAGGAGGACCGCCCAGTGCCGCTCACGGCGGGGGACATTATTATTCTCACGCATGGGGATGCACACCTCATGGGAAACGGCCCTCCCGTCCCACCGGTGGACACCTCACAGCAAATCCGACAGATCATCGCGGACGGACGCATGTTGTCCCAACTCGCCGGAGGCGGTGAACTCACCAGGCTGATCTGCGGATACTTGACCTGCGACGCGCAACTCTGCCGGGTCTTCTTGGCCGGGCTGCCGGCGATGCTCAAGGTGAATATTCGAGATACCCCGTCGGGACAGTGGTTGGAAAATACGCTGCGCTATTCCGTCGATCACGCAGAGGCGTCCGGCCCCGGAGGCGCCGCGGTCATCGCCAAGTTATCCGAGGCGTTGTTCGTGGAAACGTTGCGCCGCTACATTACGCAGTTACCGCACACTCAGACCGGATGGCTTGCCGGTGTTCGCGATCCGGACGTGGGCAAAGCTCTGGCGCTCCTGCATCAACAGCCGGCTCGACCATGGACCATCGCCACGCTCGCCGCCGAGGTCGGAGTCTCCCGCTCCGTGCTCGCCGAACGGTTCCAGCACTACCTGACGGACACACCGATCAGCTACCTCACCCGCTGGCGGCTACACCTCGCGGCGCGACTCTTGACCTCCACATCCAAGAGCGTGGCCGAAGTCGCGGGCGATATCGGGTACGAGTCCGAGCCCTCCTTCAACCGGGCTTTCAAACGCGAGTTCGATCTGCCTCCCGCCCGCTTCCGCAGCCAGGCCAAATCGCTAAAAAACCCTTCAGTCAGTCGTGCCTCCACGACCGCTGAGTTGAAACCCATCCAGACGACATGATTGGTCGTCGTCGGTTCTCGTCCGACGCGCACGCGGTTCCCCCCACTCCTACGGAAACATGATGCGGCCGTTCTGAGTTCGATCGCGGTTGCAGGTCATGATGTCTCGCCCGTGAGTGGAGCGCGAGGCAGATCGACGTAGTGGGTCTGGATGGGACCGTTCAACTGATTGAAGTAGTCAGGCAGGCAGGGAGCGGTGAGTTTCGCGTCATTTCGTGTGAGGGCATCGCTGACGGACGATTGAAGACTCCGTGGATACGGCTGTCTTCAACTCCATACTGCCGGGAAAAGATGTGGTCGGCGGACTGATCCTCCCGCGCCCATCACTGCTGAACGGCCACGGAGCATGTGTCTCTGGGGGAAAGACCTGTCCTATTGTTGAAACATAACCTGAACGCGCAGGCGATCACCTCGCTTAAGAGCGAATTGATCACGGTGGAAGGCAACATCGATTCACTGATCAAGGACCTGAACGCGTCCATTCAAGAAGCGGATTCTTTCATTGCCTCCATGGAAAAAGACAACGCGTGATCGTGGCGGCTTGACGCCCGGCCCTCTGCACACCCCGTCATCATGATTCCGGTCACCGCATCATCTGCGGACGACCGGGCCCTGTCCACGTCATGGGATCGCCGCGCAGATCTGCCGAACATGGCCGCGAACCCAGCGATGCGCAAGATCGGCGTCCAGCCGCGGGTGCCAGAGCAACGACACCGTGAACTCCGGTGTGGAGACCGGGAGCGAAAAACTATGCATTCCCGCGCGCAGGATTCCCGTATGTCGTTCGGGAACTGTGGCGATCAGGTCTGAGGCGCGGGCGAGAGCGATCGCCGTCGCGAAGCCGCCGACAATCGTGACAACGTCCCGTTCCATCCCGAGCCGCTGCAACGCGTCCTCGATCGGCCCCTTCTCAAGCCCCTGCCGCGAGACGGAGATATGCCGGCCCAGGGCATAACGGGAGGGCGTGATCTTGCCCTTGGTCAGCGGATGCCCCATTCGCACGACTCCGATCAAACGGTCCCGGAACAATGCTTGTACACGCAACTCCTGCGCAGTCGTCTTCTCGACCACCCCGGTTTCCAGATCGACGGTGCCGTCGCGAAGCGGCGCGCTGTCCTTATTGGCCTTCTGGACGAAGTGCAGCCGAACGCCCGGAGCTTCCTTGCCGACACGCGCAATGAGATCCGGCCCGAAGTTTTCGACGAACCCTTCGCTGGTCCGCACTGTGAACGTACGGACCAGTTGTGTAAGATCGAGCTTCTCCACAGGGCGCAGCACCGCTTGCCCCTCCTGCACGACATGACTGACCCGCTCGCGAAGTTCGACCGCCCGGGGGGTAGGCACGAGGCCTCGTCCGGCCCTCACCAGGAGTGGGTCGCCCATCGTCGTACGCAGTCTCGTCAAGGCACGGCTCATCGCCGACGGGCTCAGGCGCAACCGTCGAGCGGCGCGAGCCACACTGCCCTCCGCCAATAAGACATCCAGGGTACGCAGCAGATTGAGATCTGGTATGGACATGCGCCGACCATACCATAGCTTGACCGTGATGTGGCGTCCCACGCACGAATAAAGTGCAGATGGTGCGCCTTCCGCCATGTCGTCCAGAAGGCTATACTTCCGACAGTCCGAGGCTTGATGCGCTGGAACAGGGAGTGTGCAAGTCACTGAACAGAGAGGTCGCAGACCATGGAACCACAATTTTGGCATGACAGGTGGGCGAATAATGAGATCGGGTTTCACAAGAGTGAAGCCAACCCGCTGCTGGTGAAGTATTTCAATGAGCTGGCTCTGGCGAAGGGCAGCCGGATTTTTGTGCCCTTGTGCGGGAAGACGCTGGATATTCCATGGCTGCTGTCCGAAGGCTGCCGTGTAGCGGGAGCCGAATTGAGCTTAATGGCCATTGAGCAATTGTTCGCGGAGCTTGGGGTGAAACCAACGATCACGAGCAACGGTGGAATAGATCGCTACCAAGCGAACGACATCGACATCTTCGTCGGCGATATCTTCGATGTGACGAAAACGATGCTGGGTCCGGTCGATGCGATTTATGACAGGGCCGCGCTGGTCGCCCTTCCCGAAACCACGCGCAGTCGCTACACCGCGCACCTCACCGCAATCACCGATCACGCGCCGCAGTTGCTCATTTGTTATGAATACGATCAACGCGCGGCGGAAGGCCCCCCTTTCTCGATCAGCCACGAGGAGGTCCGTCGACACTATGCACATCGGTATCAGTTAAGGCTTCTCACCAGTGCAGATGTCCCCGGTGGACTCAAGGGGAAATGCGCTGCCACCGAACATGTGTGGTTGCTACGAAAGGACTGAGGATGTTCACGCGATTCATGGCAGGACGAGATGAGGTACAAGCCGGAAGGACGGATCTGACTCCTTCGATTCGGTGGATACTCGTCAGCCTGTCGTTATCCATGTTGCTGTCCTCGATCGGGACGAGCATCGCCAATGTGAGCTTGCCGACTTTGGCACAGGCGTTCGATGCCTCTTTTCAGCAAGTCCAGTGGGTCGTCATCGCGTATCTGGTGACCATCACAACCGTGATCGTCAGCGTGGGCCGGCTCGGTGACATAACCGGTCGCCGTCGGCTCCTCCTGATCGGTGTCTTCTTGTTCACCGTCGCCTCTGTCCTCTGCGGTGTCGCTCACACGCTCTGGCTTTTGATTGCCGGCCGCGCGGCGCAGGGTCTGGGAGCGGCTATCATGATGGCCCTCACCATGGCATTTGTCGGCGAGGCGGTTCCTAAGGCAAAAGTCGGTAGCGCCATGGGGCTGCTCGGAACGATGTCCGCGATCGGCACCGCACTCGGTCCATCGCTCGGCGGCATGCTGATCTCCGAACTCAGCTGGCGGGCCATCTTCCTGATCAACCTGCCGCTGGGTCTCCTGATTTTTCTTCTCGCGCATCGTTACTTACCCGCTGATAGTCTGCGGCAGAAGGCTGATCGGGCCGGGTTCGACTATGCAGGTACGCTGCTTCTTTCGCTCACGCTCGCAGCCTATGCGCTCGCCATGACGATTGGACGCGGCAGCTTCGGACCGCGCAACATGTCGCTGCTGGTGGCCGCCCTGCTTGGAGCCGGCCTTTTCCTCTTCGCCGAGACAAGGGCTGAATCGCCTTTGATCAGATTGACGATGTTCCGCAATCCGCTGCTGAGTGCGAGCCTCGCCATGAGCGCACTCGTCTCGACGGTGATGATGGCGACGCTGGTGGTCGGGCCGTTCTATCTCTCGCGCACGCTCGGGCTCAACGCCGCGCTTATCGGACTGGTCTTGTCGGTCGGCCCTTTTTTCGCCGCACTGACCGGTGTGCCGGCCGGTCGCCTTGCGGACCGCCTTGGCCCCCCACGCATGACCCTCCTTGGGCTCATCGGAATAGCCGCCGGTGCCTTCGCGCTATTTATGATACCGGCGACGCTCGGGATCTACGGCTATACCGCCCCTCTGATTGTCATCACAGTCGGCTATGCGCTGTTCCAGACAGCCAACAACACAGCCGTCATGACGGGTACTCACCCGGAGCAGCGGGGCGTCATTTCCGGCCTGCTCAACCTGTCCCGCAATCTCGGGCTGATCACCGGGGCTTCCGTCATGGGGGCTGTATTTGCGGCCGCGGCATCGACGATCGACATCACAACGGCGCCTCCCGAAGCCGTTGCCACCGGTATGCGGGTCACGTTTGCAGTCGCGGCGGTTCTAATCCTCGTCGCACTCGCCATTGCCGTTGCAACGTACCGCCGTGATTTGTACGGGTGGGCGCTTGCTCCGACACCAGAGTCATAGGCGGACAAGCAGGATTCCGGCAGCACCACTTGTCGTTCGTCGTCCGCAATTGGCAATCGCCCAGGTTTCGAACCATGCGCCGCGTGGGGTGATGAGGTACGACTCCCTGCTTGCTGTCACAAGACTTGAATGGCACATGCGCCACTCCCCGTTTTCAGTCTCCCCCGCCCCGCATTACGCAGGGCGGAGGAGAAGATGGTCTGCCTATCGAACCTCCAACTTCTTTGCTGCTACTGAAGCAGCCTTTCGTAGATGCTCTTCAGGATCGCCTTGCGCGATGGCCGTAATCCTCTGCTTAAACTCAGTCCGATTCAACTTTCCTGCAGTCATCAGCGCCAGCTTCCGGACGCCCGAATCGTGGTCATTGAGCGATTTCATGACCAAGTCGGTGGGAGCAGCCGCGGCCAGATTCTGCAGCCCCTGTGCGACCGCAATTCGAACCTGCGGATCGTGGTGATCTGCCGCCTTCCTCAATACCTCAGCCGCTCCTGCTCCGCCGATCAGGCTCGCAGCATAGACGGCCTTGGACGATTTTAGCGGATCATTAGCTTCAACAATCAGTTGCAAGTGCGGCAACGCCTCCGGCCCTAACAGAGCAAGCGCCTCGTAATTGGGCTCGTCTTTGTCGATTTCAGTTAATACCTGCTGCATCGTGATTGGCATGTTCATGTCTCCAGACTAATTTGTAAATGAGCTCGCCAGCATCGACGCACTCTCTGAGGCGATAATGTCCGGCGGAGGGTTGGTAATATTATCGGTTCCTAGTCCGGTCATCAGCCGGTTGTTATCACTGACATGCGACAATCCCAACACATGACCGACTTCATGAGCCATCGTCCACGCGCTCGCGCCGCTGGCCACAACCGCCCCCGGTCGGTTGGCAGGAAAGCTTGCACAACCGTTGAATGGTGGCTGCGTGCTACGAACAAAGTACACAACAACATCATTCGCCCCGGCGCTATTCCGATTGGCAAATAACTGTGTTTGTTCCGCAGTCACCGTACCCATCGTACAGGCACCGACATCAACATCGTTGAGCGCCGGCAGGTTCAACAACTCAAACGACGCATACTTGACGCCGACTTGCGCGGTCGCATAAGTCAGACGCATGTTGGAAATCATCTGGTTGATGCTGAACCGGGTGGGGGCCGTTAAACACTTTACGTGCAACCGCACTGTTTCACGACAGGCCAGCGCACCCGTCCCGGGGCTCCAGTAGATCGATCCGTGCTGGAACTCGCTATATCGCCCCGTACTGTCTTCCGTGCTCAATTCATCGCTGGTCGGATATCCCAAAAAACTACGCTCCCATCCCATGCTCGCCCACTTACCACGGATGGCGCCATGCACCTCATGTGCGCCGGTCGCGGGTGTCCAATAGACCGACCCCCCTTGAAAATGATTGTATCGCCCGACACCATCCGGCGTCGTCGTCTCATCCGTCAGCGGATATCCCAGGAAGCTCCGTTCCCACCCCAAACTCGCCCACTTGCCACGGATGGCGCCATGCACCTCATGTGCGCCAGATGACGGTGACCAATAGATGGAGCCGCTGCGGTAATGCCGATAATGGCCGATCCCGTCAGGGGCAACCAGCTCAGCGGTAGTCGCCGGGCCTAACCAGCCAGCCGAGCCTCCAAGGGCCGCATACTTCACATCAATATCTGACATCTGCACTCCCTCCCTCATCACAAAATGGTTGTCGGTAGCTGCGCACGGAGTAGCGAGCGCCAGGTGGAGTCTTTTTCTGCTGTCGCGCTCACCAACCTTTTCCCGCCCTGCCTGGTTTGCATCTGATTGCAGTAGACAGTCTCCACCTGTTTAGACGCTCGCTTATGGCAACTCTATATTGGTAGGAGAGCAAGCTGGATGCCCACGCAGATCTCGAGCATCGGAGTTCCTTAAACTGAACAATTTCAGCCCCGTACCAGTTATTGATCGACACCACAGCGCGAGCCCTCTTCTCTGGTTGTTGCAGCGTGTATCGAAAGAGATTCACGGCATGTATCCGAACAGGTTCATGATCCGGCTGATGCAAAAAATAGCGGCGGGGAGACAAAATAGACTGGCAACCGCTACCGCGAAGGTGTCGGCTCACGAATGATGTTGGAATGCGTGCACATCACACACGAGAGGAGAGATAAAGGCTGAGAAGAGACCTGGGGCAGGCCTTGCGATCACACATACGCCTGCACGCCCCTTTTCGAGTAACGGTCGACCGGGCCGTAGACACTCGGCATCGGCTTCCCCGTACGCTGGAACAGAACGCTCCACGACGCCTGCTGGAGCCGCGATCCGGGTGATGCATTCCTGGCCAGAGTTCTTCACAACTATCAGGCCGGCCGACTGCACAGGTTATGGTGTCAATCTAGGCGGTCACGAGTGTTTGCTTCGAGATCCCTTTCAAAAGCCAGGACTGATTCTCATAGACAAACTGGTTCCGCTGCTGTACCAGGGTTGAGAGAATCTGCTCCCGGATCTGTCCAAGGTCTGAGTACGGTCGACACTCACCTCCATCCTGTCGAAAGCCGGCGCAAATTTCTTCCACAACCGAGAACAATATGTTGTTGCTGAATTTGGTCACGGTACGCAGTGCAGTCTTGTATGCGACGAGGTCTGCACTAGGCTCGAAGAGCCGCTCCATCACGAAGACCTCATGCCACGCATGATTGATCATCGCGGCCACACACTCCGATCCCCTGACCCATTCGCCGACTGTTCGACCTATTGCCTCGTAGCAAAGCGCGATCCGTGGATCTAGAAAATCGTAGTCGGGATTACACACGTCGCCGTTAAACCGCCCCTGCGCCATCAACGTCTCCTTGATGGGTGTGCCGTCATAGGGCAACATTTTGCAGAAGACCGCCGCGACACTCCCATCGTCGACAATCCGGCGCAGGAACCTCACATTCGTTTCGACCGATTCGAGCGTACTGGATGGATCAAACAGCATGAAGCCGAATTCCCACATGAGTCCCAACGACTTCAGCGTCTCAACGGCCCGCAGGTTTTCCGCCACGGTGATTTCCTTGTGAAGTACGTCGAGTCCATCGTCCGATCCCGACTCCAACCCCATGTACACCAGGTACAATCCTGCTTCGCGCAAGATCGCAAACAGTTCCGACTCAACTGCATCGGCCCGGCAACTGATTTTCCAGATCATTTTGCCGACCAAGTCCTGGCGATACAGTTCATCGACCAGACTGAGCGCCCAACGACGCCACGACGGGCCGAAGAGGGGAAAATCATCATCCTGGAATAGGAACAGGGTAATCCCCAGTTTTTGATAGAGGTCTTTCATTTCGCGGACCACTTCGGAGACTTTCCGAATTCTGACCACCCGTCCCGGAGCGGCCCGGTAAAACATATGAATAGAACAAAAGGAACAGGTCCGGGAACAACCGCGTGACGCCAGAATGGGCATCGTCCGCTGGCCGAGAATCGCGGTCGGCTCATACTGCCGATAGGGAAAGGGCAACACATCGAGGTCGTCCAGGAGGTGTCGAAGAGGGTTTGAGACGAATCGTCCGTCCTGACGATAGGCGAGACCATCGATCTTGTGCCAATCCTGATCATGAATGAGCGACTCCACGAGCTCGACCAGGGTCACTTCCCCTTCGAATCGAACCACACTGTCCACTTCTGGAATCAACTCCAGCGTTCGCTCGTGACTCAGACTTGGAAAGTGCCCGCCGATTGTGAAATGACACCGGACGCCATGGTCTCGTAGATATTGCATCAACGCACGAAAGCGCGGCAGGTAAAATTGAAAGATGAGCGAGAACCCGACCACCACCGGGGCTTCAGCTTCAACCGTCGCCAATATCTGCTCCGTGGCATCTTCGAAATCGAGGACCTTCACACGATGCCCTCGCCGCATCAGCGTCGCGGCCAAATACCCGATTCCAAGGTTGCCTTGTTTCTGAAATCCGATCAAGACCACGGGTCTGGTGGCTTCGTGTTGGCTCAAGGCCTGTAGACCAGGCGTATTCCCTCTCTCATTGAGTACCGTGAGTGATCTCATAACTTCCTCCCAAGGAATAGCCAAAAGAACACGTGGCAACACCGCTCCTGACCATGTCGTGTCAAACCCAGTTCAGGCGCCCAGCACGATCCTCTGAAAAGGAGCGACGTAAGGCCGGGGGTGGCGGCCACTCCCTTCCAGTGAGGATCTTGCGGTCGGCTATCTGCCGCCGAACTTTTTGACCATTTCCATCGACTGCTCAATCATTTTCATGTTCTGCTGCAGTATCGCCCGCTGATTCTCCAGCTGAATCAACGCCAGCTGACTCAGTGCCTCCTTCGGAAGATTTGCACGTTCGAAGAACCACCAGGGCACAGGATCCCAATTGATCGGCACTCGCCATTTGAATACCTCTGGCAATTGCAGTTCCGGATTCATGATGGGCTTTTCCATTCGGTCCTCCTTTGATGAGTACGCTCCGTCCGGCGACCTTTCTGATCGCGGCGTTCCCCCGGCCACGCACCACACAGAGACGCAAGGCATGTGTCTCAACCGACAGAGGAACAAGCAAGATGCCGGCCAGGATACCCTATAATCACATTTACGTACTTACAATGAGTTGGAGAGCAGAGATCGGAGACGTGCCTTGAATTCGTGTATGCGATACGATACTCACGTATCAAAATAGATACCTAGGCTCACAACAAGAATGGTTGTTTTTCTTATAGGACTAATCTGTGCCATTACCTGACGCCTTACACCTGGTTCGCACTGCATGGCGGTAACAGGGTGCGAGCGAACGGACGGCATTCGGTTTGTGCAGAATCGCCTAGGATCCTGGCTCGCTCTATGATGTTGCCTACCGGCCAGTAAAGCCCGAACAAATTTCTCGAACACGAACACTCGCGCCGCCGTCATCCCGATTGCCGACGGAGATGATCGGTACCGCATCCGCGAGAGCGACTAATAGACGAAACCTCGGATAAGAAGTAGAATGACTCCGGTTCTTCTCATATCCCCCGCACGAAATCGTCATCAGCCGGCAAATGACACCTCGGCTAGCGGGAAGTGATCACCCCCAGGGAGCTACATGCAAAAGACTCGCATCATCTGCACCATCGGCCCCGCCACGGAATCGTACGAGATGCTGCAGAAGCTGTATGAGGCCGGCATGAGCATCGCTCGCCTGAATATGTCCCACGGCGACCACGAATCCCATGCCAAGGTCATCCAGCACATCAAGACCCTCAACCGAAAGGTGAAGTTTCCCATCCCCATCCTCCTGGACACGCAAGGCCCGGAGATCCGCACCGGACACCTCTCCAACGACCTTGATCTGCGGCAAGGCGACATCGTGTCCGTCACCACGCGCGGACCGATGGACGTGGAAGAGAGCTCCATCCAGATCAACTATGAGGACTTGCTCGAGGCGGTCAAGGTTGGGGACAGGATCACCGTGGACAACGGGTTGATCAATTTCGAAATACTGGAGAAGCACGAGCGCCTCATGCGCTGCCGTGTCTTGGACGGCGGGCTCTTGAAGAGCAAGCGCCACGTGAATCTCCCGGGCATCCGTGTCAATCTCCCGGCGATCACGCAAAAGGACACCAAGGATATCCTGTTCGGCTTGGAACGAGATGTGGACTTTATCGCCCTGTCGTTCGTGCGCGAGTCGGGAGATATCCAACAGCTCAAGGCGCTCATGGGCGACAAGGTCGGGAAGGTGAAGATCGTGGCAAAGATCGAGGACCAGGAAGGGGTCCGAAACCTGGAATCGATCATCCAGGAATCGGACGGCATCATGGTCGCGCGTGGAGATCTGGGCGTGGAGATCAATATGGAAGATCTGCCGAATGTTCAGCGCACGATCGTCCGGCTCTGCGCCGAATACGGAAAACGCGTGATCGTGGCGACTCATCTCCTCGAATCCATGATCCACAATCCGCATCCCACCCGCGCCGAGGTCACCGACGTCGCCAATGCGATCTATGAAGAAGCCGATGCCGTCATGCTGTCCGGGGAAACCACGGTGGGGAAGTATCCGGTGAAGTGTGTCGAATACCTGCGCAGGATTGCGTTGAAATCCGAAACGATCCCCGGATTGCAATTTGCGAAACACTTGCGCAATGTAGGAAATAAGCAGCAACTGGCGGCGGCGGCCGTGCAGCTCGCCGAGGGGGTGAAGGCCAAGGGCATCGTCGTGATCACCAGGCGGGGTCTCATGGCCGATCTCGTCGCGAACTGCCGTCCTTTCGCAACCAACATCTACGCCTTTACCAACATGAGCCAACCACGGCGGACCATGATGCTGAACCGCGGGGTCTTGCCCTTCAAGATCGATTTCAGTTCGGACCCTGAAAAGACTCTGCAAACGGCGTTTCGGATCCTGAAGGACCGTGAAGCGTTTCAGGTCGGGGATAAGGTCGTGATTATCTCGGACGTCCTGGCCCAACAACGGGTCGACTCGATTCAGATTCGCGACGTCCTCCCGGACGACATCCCGACTGACGCCTCCGAAGGATCAAAATGAGATCACCTCCCTCTCGAAGACGTTCGTATAGGGGGCACAAGAGGCCCTTTCTGCTGAACACGGAACAGTTCCGGGACCCATCTCCCGACGTGGCGGCCGGGCTCTTTCAGCTCAGACACACCCTGCACCTCCCCTCTTGACCTGCTCACGCTTGCGTTGTTCAGCAACCCTCTTCCGCTCACCCTACGGCCCGCCCGTTCCCCATTGAAACCTCCTTTAGGGCAGTGCTAACAAAACCGTTACCACTGAGCGAGGGAGCACAGGACGTATGGACTGGGATGAACGGTATCGAAAAGGTGAGGCGTTCTGGGATAAAGGTGCTCCGGCGCTGCGACGACTGGTGTGATGAGAGAGGGCGACGCGCTTTCCGCTTCCACCGATGGGGAAAAACCAACGCGACTGAAACGAGGTAGTAATCCGAGTTCAGGAAATCAAGTAGTGGGCACCGACTAAAATATGCAAGTCGTCAGCAATCTTACAGCTACTTTTCCAGACAGAATGAAACTAACACCAACCGGCTGGACTGCGGAAGGCGACCGAGGCGCGTTGGAAATGATGTCGTTCGACGTACAGATCAACGGATCGGTGACCAACAACTTCGACCACTTTTGGGTCACCGTCTCGGACGGCACGATCACTTCGCTCCGGGAATACATGGCTAGGCATCGCATGCGGCACGTTTTCATTGACGCGCGAGACGCCCGCGCGTCACGTCTTTGCAGGTCATTTTGGGTCGCAGACAGCAACCAGAGGCCTTCACTGAACGGAGTCCAATATGCTCAAACGTATCGCTGATCTAGGGTTCCAGCGCATCAATCTGGGATACAACAACGTGTTCCGCCTGAGCCGGTTGAGCCTTGGTCTGGTTGTGCCAATTGAGAACTACGCCAAGAGTCCCGTACCGGCGATGACTCGTCACCTGGCACGTATTCAACTCGCCGAAGGACTCGGGTTTTCCGCAATCTGGTTGCGAGATGTCCCGTTCAACGTGCCGTCATTCGGGGATGCCGGTCAGATGTACGACCCGTTCGTGTATCTGGGCCTGTTGGCCGGTCAGACCGAGCGGATCGCACTAGGCGTGGCTAGCATCGTCCTGCCGCTGAGACATCCGGCGCATGTCGCCAAGGCCGCGGCCAGCGTCGATGCGCTGTCGGGAGGGCGGCTCATCTTGGGTGTCGCTTCGGGTGATCGGCCGGAAGAGTATCCGGCGCTCAATCTGCCCTTTGCCGAGCGCGGCGCACGATTTCGCGCGAGCTTTGACTATATCAGGCGCATGGGCGAGGTCAGACCGGAGTTCGAGAACGCGTATGGTAGCCCTGATGGAGGTATGGACATGCTGCCTAAACCGGCCTCCGGAAAACTGCCGCTGCTTATTACCGGGGGCAGCCAGCAAGACCTCGAATGGATCGCGCAAAACGGAGATGGTTGGATGATCTATCCGCGCGATACCGTCGTGCAGGCGCAAATCGTTCGCGAGTGGCGGTCACGAGTCGAGGCTGTAGGCAGGCCCGCCCAGCCCATCATGCAACCGCTTTATGTCGATCTCGCTGAAGATCCTGAGACACCACCGCAACCGATCCATCTGGGACTCCGGCTGGGGACACAACACCTTCGCACCTATCTGAAATCGCGGGAAAAGATCGGCGTAAATCATGTGGCGCTAAACCTACGCTTTAATCAGATGGATATCGAGACAACGTTGAAACGTCTGGCCGATGACCTATTGCCAGACTTCTCAGACTAAAGGAGGCAACATCATGCAGAAAATCATTCTTGTGACCGGTTCGACTGACGGAATCGGGTTGGAAACGGCCAGGATGTTGATCTCTATGGGTCAGCATGTCTTGCTGCACGGGCGCAATCCGTCAAAACTGAAAGAAGCGGAAACATTGCTTTCTGCGCTGCCGGGCGGTGGACGTGTTGAACGCTACGTGGCTGATCTGTCGCGCATAGCCGATGTCGAGGCACTCGCGACGGCAGTGAGGGAACAGCACACGAAACTTGATGTGCTGATCAATAATGCAGGTGTCTATACCGCGCCCGAGCCTGTCACGCAGGATGGGCTTGATGTGCGGTTTGCGGTCAATACGATCGCTCCCTATCTGCTGACGCAACGGCTTTTGCCGCTGCTCGGGACCTCCGGTCGGGTGATCAACCTATCCTCCGCGGCTCAGTCTCCGGTCGATCCGAGAGCGCTGGCCGGACAAGTTCGCCTGTCCGACGGCGCGGCTTATGCGCAAAGCAAACTAGCGCTCACCATGTGGTCTCGCAGTATGGCGCGTTCGCTCAAGGACAAGGGCACGACGATTATCGCGGTGAATCCCGGGTCAATGCTCGGTAGCAAGATGGTGAAAGATGCCTTTGGTGTGGAGGGCGGTGATATCCGTATCGGCGCAGAAATACTGACTCGCGCAGCCCTATCAGATGAATTCGCGACTGCTTCCGGCCAGTACTTCGACAACGATTCAGGTCAGTTTGCCTCGCCCCACCCCGATGCGCTTGATTCACGGAAATCCCAAGAGATTGTAGGTATGATCGAAACGTGGTTGGCACAGCAGTCAGTCTGAAGTGACGTTGGTCCCGTAATCGGTAGCCAGACTGGCCTAACGTTGTTCAGCACACTCACTCGGAGTCAGGTGCCGGAGTGAGCTGTGCGGACGGCGGTGATTGTCATTCATCCGCCAGGCCTAGATGATGGCCTGTGCCTTACCGAGCGACAACTCAACGCGCTCACTCAACCGATTCAGCAGCGAATCGTCAAACGCCTCCGGGCACTCACGCCTGATCCACGCATTCAGGGCGTTAAGAAAGTCGCCGGCGAAGATGACCTGCACCGAATTCTGGCAGACGACGACCGGATCAGACACAATCCGAGACAAAGACCTGATCGTCCTCATCGTGAAGATTGGTGACCGGCCCACCTCCGGTGACTGCCTCGTCAGTCACCGTTGAGGGCGCGGTCGAGGTTGAAGGCGGAGCTGATCAATGCCAAGTGGGTGAAGGCCTGGGGGAAATTGCCCAAGGCTTCTCCACTATCACCCGTTTCCTCCGCATACAAACCAAGGTGGTTGGCATACCCAAGCATCCGTTCGAACAGCAGCCTGGCTTCTTCGAGCTTGCGGCGATCCGAGCGGCCTGCACGCGTCAGGGCTTCCACGAGCCAAAAGCTGCACATGTTGAAGGTGCCTTCCGATCCGTCCAGTCCGTCGGTGCCCTTGGCCGCATCGTAGCGATACACCAGTCCATCGGACACGAGTCCGTGCTCGGCCGGTGGGCGGTTGATCGCGGCCAGCGTCTTGAGCATCCGAGAATCGGTCGGCGAGATAAAACGCACGAGGGGCATGATCAAATTGGAGGCGTCGAGCGAATCGCTGCCGTACGATTGCACGAAACTCCCGCGCGCCTCGTTCCATCCTTTCGTCATGATGTCTTCATAGATGCAATCTCGGGTGGTCAACCATTTAAGATGGTCGGCCGGCAGCGATCGCTTGTGAGAAAGACGCAGACCTCGATCCAAGGCCACCCAACACATGAGCTTGGAGTAGACGAAATGGCGGCGGCCGCCGCGCACTTCCCAAATGCCTTCGTCCTCACGGGTCCAGTTGTCGCACAGCCACTCCAATGAGTCGCGCACGTGGCCCCAGCTGCGATAGGAGATGGGGGTCACGCCTTTGTCGTACAAGTAGATGGAATCCAGCAGTTCTCCATAGATGTCCAACTGGAGGTGCCGGTAGGCATCATTGCCGATCCGGACCGGGCGCGAGCCTTTGTACCCATCCAAGTGATCGAGGATGTGCTCCGTCAGATCGGTGCGGCCGTCGATTCCATACACGATCTGCAGCGGGCCCGGCGCGTCGCATTCGTTGCGCACCCGGGTATCCAACCAATTCATGAACGCCGTCGCTTCACGAGTAAACCCGATGCGGAGGAACCCGTACAACGTGAAGGCCGAGTCCCTGATCCAGGTATAGCGATAGTCCCAGTTGCGGACCCCGCCGATCTCCTCGGGAAGGCCGCAAGTCGGTGCGGCAACGATCGCCCCGGTCGGTTCGTAGGTCAACAATTTCAAGACCAGCGCCGAGCGGGATACCATTTCCCGCCAGCGACCCGTGTAGCGGCTATGCGATAGCCATTCATGCCAAAACTCTATGGTGCATTGGAACACAGTCTCGGCATGGCCCTCCGGCAAGATAGCCCCACAGCGTTCTCCTTCACCGATTTCCCGCAGGACGCAGACCGCATGTTCGCCCCGCTGCAGGGTAAACTCCGCGAAGACGCCCTGCTCATCCTGCTTGAGCGGCAGTGTCGTCGCGAGTCCTAAGGTCAACGCCGGGGTGGAAAAGACCGCACCGCTCGAGCTGAGATGCGTCTCGTGAGGCGTGCGCGCATAGTCAAAGGCGGGACGACATTCGAGACGGAATGTCACCTGTCCCCGCACCACCTTCACGCGGCGGACCAACTGGTGAACCAGATCGGGCCCCGTGTGGGTGCTCACCGGCATGAAGTCTTCGATCTCCCCGACGCCTTCCCTCGACAGAAATCGCGTGACCAGCACGTTCGTGTCCGGCCAATAGAATTGTTTGGTCGTCGTCTGAGTCTGGCAAGGAGCGATGCTGAACCGGCCTCCTTTTTTATCGTCGAGAATGGCGGCGAAGACGCTCGGTGAATCGAAGTGGGGGAAACACAGCCAATCGATCGAACCGTCTCGTCCCACCAGGGCGGAGGTGCGCATGTTGCCGATGATTCCGTAGTTTTCGATGGGTTGATAGGCCATGATGATCCCGTGAGGTCTGTTCTGTTGGGGTTCCCCTGCCGGTAGGCGGCGATGCCACGCCCCCTACTTGATCCGACGATACCAGAAATGCTGTGGTGCAGCCACAGGTAATAGAACGCCACGAGCAGAGGACATACTCTGGGTCTGGTTGAGGTATTCCGAG
>JALDRG010000025.1 GCA_031315995.1 Nitrospira sp. | reverse complement strand
CACCCTCACGTTGAGTTGACCGCGGTCACTTCCGAGAAATCCGCCGGTACGGCCGTCTCCACTGTGTATCCCCATCTACAAGGGATCGTGCCGCTGACCTTCGAAGCGTTGGCACCCGAGGCCTTGGCCGAGCGTGCCGATGTCCTCTTCCTTGCGCTTCCCCATACCAAATCCATGGGTCCGGTGGCAAGTTGCATGCAAGCCGGCAAGCGCGTCATCGATCTGAGCGCAGACTTCAGACTCAAAGATTCACACACATACGAAACCTGGTATCAGACGCCGCATGCCCACCCAGAGTTGATCGGTCATGCCGTGTATGGCCTGCCGGAATTGCATCGATCCGCCATCGCACAAGCTCGGCTCGTAGCCTCCCCTGGCTGCTATCCGACCGCAGCGATTTTGCAATTGGCGCCGTTGATCGCCCATGGTCTGATTGTTTCGGACACGATTGTAATTGATGCGAAATCAGGCGTATCAGGCGCAGGAAGGAGTCCTGCCCTGCCCTACCATTTCCCGGAAGCACACGAGTCACTGGAACCCTACAAGATCGGCCAGCATCGACACATCCCTGAGATCGAGCAAGAACTGGCCTGGTTGGCAGGCACACGCGAACAGGCCGGCGGTGGACAAGGTTCGGCCGTCACGATCACCTTCACCCCGCACCTGGTCCCAATGAATCGAGGCATCCTAAGCACCGCATATGCACGGATGAAGGGCAAGCTCGATCTCGCTGAATTGCGAGCGCTCTATCGGGATTTCTACAAAGGCGAACGATTTGTGAGACTGCTCGAAGTCACAATGCCGAATCCGCGACATGTGCGAGGCGCCAACTACTGCGACCTCGCTGTGCACGCCGATATGCGAGCCGGCTGGGTCGTGACCGTGTCGGCCATCGACAACCTGATCAAGGGAGCGGCGGGACAGGCGATTCAGGCCATGAACCTCATGTTGGGCTGCCCGGAAGAGACAGGCCTGGTGGCGCCAGGCATCTATCCATAGCGTCACATCCGGAATAACTCGGCAGCATCGACGATTCCTATACCACACAGGATCACTATGAAGATCATCACTGGAGGCGTCACCGCGCCGATCGGTTTTCGGGCAGCCGGCGTGTACTGCGGCATCAAGAAAAAAAGACTGCTCGATCTCGCCTTGCTCGTATCCGACCAGGAAGGGCCCATCGCCGGGCTCTTCACGACCAATCAGGTGGTGGCCGCTCCGGTTGTCCTGGATCGCCTGCATCTGAAAAAGAGCATCGGCCGCGCACTCCTCGTCAACAGCGGCAACGCCAACGCGTGCACCGGACCGGAAGGGATGCGATCAGCCAAGGAGATGGCGCAACTGTTGGCAACCGCCCTCGAGTGCGCACCACACACCATCTTCGTAGGCTCGACTGGAGTGATCGGCCAACCTCTACCGATCGATTGTATCAAGAGAGCCCTCCCGACTCTCCTCGCCCGTGTCTCGCGCCGCGGCGGAGGTGAAGCAGCCCAGGCCATCATGACCACGGACCTCAAACCCAAACAGGTAGCGGTACGCGCTCGACTCGGAGGGCGGATGGTGACGGTCGGAGGAATGGCCAAGGGTTCCGGTATGATCCATCCCAACATGGCCACCATGCTGGCCTATCTCACGACTGATGCAGCCATCGGTCGGCCTGCGCTCCAGGCGGCGCTCGCACAGGCGGTGGATCAATCGTTCAACTGCATTACGGTCGATGGCGATACCAGCACCAACGACACCGTTCTCTGCCTCGCCAACGGGATGGCTGGAAATCAGCCCCTCAAGCCGGGCTCGGCGAACTTTCGGCGGTTCTGCGCCATGGTCGAAACCGTCTGCCGCACGCTGGCCTTGAAAATCTGCTGGGACGGCGAAGGCGTCACCAAAGTCGTACGGGTCGAGGTCAGGCGAGCTCGGTCAGTGCAGTCAGCCAAACAGATTGCCCAGACGGTCGCCACATCCAACCTGGTGAAGACCGCCCTCTTTGGCGGTGACGCCAATTGGGGTCGCGTCATGGCGGCGATCGGGCGCGCAGGCGTACCCATCGATCCCACCCGGGTGAGCCTCCAATTCGGAGACGTTCCGATGGTCCGGAACGGACAAGGGCTTGGCCGCGTCGCCGAACGGAAGCTGACCAAGGTCTTCCAAGCCAAAGAATTTACGATCCTCGTCGACCTTGCACAAGGCAAGGCCGGAGCGCACATGTGGACGACCGATTTGTCCTACGAATACGTGCGCATTAACGCGAGTTACCGCTCGTGAGCCACCGCACGCGGTTGCAAAATACTGGGGATTATGCTAGCGTTCGGGCGTTTTCGTGCGGTGAATGGTCCGTCCCATCGTTCACATTTTCGCATCCAAAATCAGGGGCGTCTTATTTAAATCCACACCAGCGTGATGCGCACGCTGCGCAGCCTGAGAATAAGGGGGACATCCCCCTCGTCGTTGGCGTTCGCCAGACGCTCTGCAGGCTTCGGAGGGAGGTGAAGGTATGGGAGTAGTTGCGATTAAAGAATTACTGGAAGCCGGCGTCCATTTCGGACACCAGACGAATCGTTGGAACCCCAAGATGAAGCGATTTCTGTTCGGGGAACGAAACGGCGTCTACATTATCGACCTTCAACAGACCGTCGAACGCATGGAACTGGCCTATGCCTTCGCACGCGACACCGTGGCGGCCGGTGACTCCGTCTTGTTCGTCGGCACCAAGCGCCAAGCGGCGGACATTTTAGAGGAAGAGGCCAAACGGGCCAATCAGTTCTACATCAACCAGCGATGGTTGGGTGGCATGCTGACGAACTTCCAGACTATCCGTCGCAGCATCGACAAAATGAAGAAGATGGAAGCGACCATCGCTGATCCGACGCATCAAGGCCACACGAAAAAAGAACTCGGGCAGATGCAGAAGGAAGTCGTCAAACTGCAGAAGAACCTGTCTGGCATCCGCAACATGCGCGCCTTACCAGGCGCGGTGTTTATTCTGGATACTCGCATCGAGCACATTGCGATTCTCGAGGCCAGCCGCCTGGAGATTCCGGTCATCGCCATCGTCGATTCGAACTGCGATCCGGATCACATTCAATTCCCCATCCCCGGCAACGACGACGCCATTCGTTCCATCAAGCTGATTATTTCTCGGATTGCGGACGCGTGCCTTGAAGGCGCCCACCTCCGTGCCCAGCATGAAGAAACAGAGTTTGCATCGGCACCAGCCGGTAGTGGCGCGAAACCCGCGGCCAAGTTGGTCGGCGTCTCCGCCTCCTAACGGCCACGTTTCGCATGATGGCATTGTTCTACTCGACTAACTGAGGAACCCATGGCAAGTTTGAGTGAGCTCGTCAAAGAGTTGCGTGAAAAAACAGGGGCCGGGATTCTGGACTGCCAGAAGGCCTTGACTGAGAACGGAAACAGCATCGACAAAGCGATCGATTATCTTCGGCAAAAAGGGTTGGCGGCGGCTCAGAAGAAGGCCGGTCGTGAGACCAATCAGGGATTGATCCATGCCTATATCCATGCCGGAGGGAAAATCGGCGTGCTCATCGAAGTCAACTGCGAAACCGACTTCGTGGCGCGCAATGAGCAGTTCAAAGCCTTCGTGAATGACTTGGCACTGCAAGTGGCGGCCGCCAGTCCCTCCTATGTCAGACGGGAAGAAATTGCCGAGGATGTCGTCGCGAAGGAACGAAGCATTTACGAGGGGCAAGCCAAGGAACTGGGCAAGCCGCCGGCTGCCTGGCCGAAAATCATCGAGGGCAAGCTCGAAAAATTCTACCAGGAAAATTGCTTGCTCGAACAAGCCTTCATCAAAGATCCGTCCGTGGTCATCAAGGATCTCCTGGCGCAACAAATTTCCAAGATCGGCGAGAATATGAACATCCGCCGGTTCACGCGATTCCAACTAGGCCAAGCATGAGTTCTGCCCACTACCGCCGCATCCTGCTGAAAGTCAGCGGAGAAATGCTGGCCGGTGAGCAGGGTTATGGCATTCAACCTTCGATTCTTGAAGGGCTGGCGGAAGAAATTGCCGACGTCGTCGCGATGGACGTCGAAGTGGCCGTGGTCATCGGCGGCGGCAATATCTTCCGGGGCCTGGCCGCCAGCGCGCGCGGCATGGAGCGGGCGTCTGCCGATTACATGGGCATGCTCGCCACGGTACTAAACGCCCTTGCCCTCCAGAATGCGTTGGAAGGCAAAGGGGTCAGCACTCGTGTCCAATCGGCGATTGAAATGCGCCAGTTGGCCGAAGGCTACATTCGACGGCGCGCGATCCGGCATCTGGAAAAAAAGCGCGTGGTAATCTTTGCCGGTGGAACGGGCAATCCCTATTTCTCCACCGACACCGCGGCGTCCTTGCGGGCGATGGAAATCGGCGCGCAGGTGATCATGAAGGGTACCAAGGTCGACGGAATTTACGACAGCGACCCGGTCAAGAATCCACACGCCAAGAAGTACACAGAAATTCCGTTCCTGTCGATTCTCACTCAAAACCTCAAAGTCATGGACTCGACGGCCATTAGTTTGTGTATGGACAACCGATTGCCATTGATCGTCTTCAACCTGAAAGAGAAGGGAAACTTTAAACGTGTCGTCCAGGGAGATCCCATCGGAACCTTGGTCACCGTGGAAAGTCGCTAAGGGAGAGGCTGATGTCGACGGCGCAGGAAATAAAACAACGCGTAACCGAGAAGATGGACCACGCGATCGAACATATGAAACGCGACCTGGCCGGACTCCGCACCGGTCGTGCCTCGGTGGCACTGGTGGACGGCATCAAAGTCGACTACTACGGAACCATGACACCGCTGAAGCAGGTCGCGAACGTCGCCACCCCGGAAGCACGGATGATTACGATTCAGCCTTGGGAACAGAACCTGATTAGAGAAATCGAAAAGGCGATTCAAATCTCAGACCTCGGCTTGACGCCGTCGAACGACGGGAAGCTCATCCGCATTCCCCTTCCTCCGCTCACCGAAGAGCGCCGGAAAGAACTCATCAAGGTGTGCAAGAAACACGGCGAAGAAGTGAAGGTGCAGATTCGCGGCTTCCGTCGGGATGGAAACGAAGAACTCAAGAAGCTGCAGAAAGACACGAAACTGACCGAAGACGAGTTGCGCAAGTCGGAAGCGGAGATTCAAAAGCTCACCGACCAGTATGTGCAAAAGGTCGACGACGTGATGAAGAAAAAAGAAGGCGAGATTCTCGAAGTCTAGCGTCCTATTCCGCCACCACAAGCTGCGTGTACACGCCGTCTCAGTTCCCCTCAACCTCCGTCTCCGTCGATCTGAATGCCCTCGCGCAGAATGTCGCCCACGTGCGCCGTTTCGCGCCGCATTCTGAAATGCTGGCCGTCGTCAAGGCGAATGCCTATGGCCATGGCGCGCTGGAGGTCACGCGCGCTCTACAACAATTGGCGGTTCACCGGTTTGCTGTCGCCACCGTCGAAGAGGGCATAGCACTTCGCCAGGACGGTATTCAGGATGCCATTCTCGTGATGGGCGCGACGCTCCAGTCGCAATTTCAGACCCTCGTTGCCCACCGCCTGACCCCCGTGCTCTATCGGGCGGATATGGTACCGGCCTTCGCTGTGGCCGTCCCGCCTGACGCCACTCCCTACCCAGTCCATATTAAAATCGAGACCGGCATGGGTCGCTTGGGCCTCCTCCCGCAAGAGATCCCCGATCTCGCGGGCATGCCGTTCTTTCGAGCCACCCTTCGGCTGGAAGGGCTCATGACCCACCTGGCTGATGCAGACAATTCCGATGCCACGCACACCGAGCAACAACTCGCAGGATATCAGCAGAGCCTCGATGCATTGCACCGACGCGGACTCTCACCTCCACTGACCCATGCGGCCAACAGCGCCGCCATCATGACCTATCCCGCAAGTCTCTACTCCGTCGTGCGGCCCGGGATCATGCTGTACGGCTACCATACCCTGTCGAGCGCGCGCACAGCGCCGGAGTTGCAGCCGATCCTCAGCTGGAAAGCCACCATTGCGCATCTGCACAACATTCAACCTGGCGACAGTGTCAGCTACAACCGGACCTTCGTCGCTTCGCGACCTTCCCGTATCGCGGTACTCCCGGTCGGATACGCAGACGGATACAACCGTCTGCTCTCGAACCGAGGAATGGTGCTGATCGGCGGGCGACGTGCGCCGGTGATCGGTCGTGTCTGCATGGACATGACCATGGTCGATGTCACCGATATCCCCGGCGTGCAAGTCGGTCATGACGCCATCCTGATCGGGCAACAGGGTCAGGAGCGCATCACCGCAGCCGATCTGGCCGCCTGGCAACAGACGATTCCCTATGAGGTGCTCTGTGCCATCGGGCAACGCGTGCCACGCCACTATCTCCCGTTGCTACCGGGCAACGAACCGGCGTCACCGACGCCGTGACGCCATCATCCCGACGAAGTGTCCTCGTCCTTGCCTGACAACATCCTCTTGCCTTCCGTTTTTGCTTTCCCCATAGTCGAACGAAACGGTCGGAGTAAGTTCGGCTGATCACCACCCACTCTGCAGCCAGCATAAGGATGAGACGATGGGCGACACACACTGGTTCAATCGAGGGAACCTGTTCCGGCTCTCTGCAGTTATCCTAAGTCTTTGCTCCACAACGTCTGCCGCGGCAAGCGAGAGCGAACCAGCGAGACAACCGCGCACAGAGACCTCCGGCATGACCATTCATGTTCCTGTTCCGATGGCCGCGCTGGCCGAGCAATACGGGAACATTCACCAGACCCTCGCCGCACGTCGAAGCACAAATCAGGACTGGGTGACGCTCGGCGGAGGGACCGGGTTCCTCAAGTATCGGCTCTGGCCGGGAGAGCAGAGTGCTACGACGACAAGGGATCGCCTGCTCTCTCAATCCAGCCTCCCATTCGGCGTGGAATATGCCAAGCGGATCAAGGGCGCACTGACCAAGATTGCCGAATGCGGCCAGCAGGATCCCGCGACCGGAACAGGTCGATTGTCGGCGACGCTGGCAACGACATTCGACCAGGGCCGCGAATACACCCTCCTGCCTACGAGTACCATCACCGCAGTGGAAGTCACCAGGCCCTGCCTGCTATCGGAACAGGGTGTGGATGCGGCGCCCTTGATGGCGCAGGTCTATCGGAGTGACCTGCAAGGGATCCTGCCAATGGTGGATCGTACGGCTGCCGCTCTCGTGCCCATGAAGCCGGCGGTCGCTCGCATTTGGAACGATCTGCAGGACCCCTTGCTGTTGGATGAAGGGGAAGCCATCTGGCTGTTGCTGAACCCAGAGGCGATCGGCCCAGCCGGAGTCGAGTCACTGTCTGGAACTCCGTTCGCCGGATATGGTGTGACCGCGAGACCTACTGTGGTGCGAGGAACCAAGCCCCTGTCACCCCATGTTCCCCTCCCCGCACTCCAGCATCAATTTCAGGACGACGGCTTTCATGTCGTTTTTGCGTTGCAGGTTCCGATCGAAGAAGCCAATCAACGGCTTCGTGAGGCGGTGGTCGGCCAAGAATGGTCGCTGGGCGTCGGCACGATCAAGATCGTCGGAGCGACCCTCTATCCTCTGGGCCATCAGGTGGGAGTGGAGCTTACCCTGCGGGGACTACTGCCGCTTACCCTCCGCCTTAAGGGAACCCCGGCGTACGACGAATCAGCGGGACGCATTGTCTTTCGAGATGTCGACTATACCATCAAGGAACGCACGCCGGCGACGGACCTGGCGGAAGAATGGTTGCACGAGTCCTTGCGAGATGAGTTGGCAGGAAGATTGGTGTTCCCCATCCGAGAGGAACTGGATCTGATGCGACAGGCGATGGAGAAGGGACTCAACCGCAACCTGACGGGAGGGCGCTTGCGCGGCACGGTTCGCCGTCTGTCGCTTGAAGCTCTGACGGTACACACCGCGAGCTTAGCCGTGCGATTCAAGACCGAAGGCACGCTGCACTACGACGCGCATGCTGAAATCCTCACCCCGTGACGCCCCGCCTTACACCTTCAGCTTTCGCTTCAACTGCGACTCCACGCTGGACACCTTGCTCGACAACCGGCCCTTCGGACCCTTCCGGTAGTCGATCTTGATGCTGCAGGAAATGCGATTGCAGTCTTTGCGCATGCGCGTGTAGCATTTCTTGACCACCGCCATGACCTCGTCCCATTCCCCTTCCAACACCGTTCCCATCGGGTTCAACCGATAGGCCACGCCGCTTTTGTCGATGATGTCCAACGAGCGTGACACATACTTGCTCACGCTCTCCCCCTTGCCCAGCGGCGACATACTGAATTCCAACAACACCATACTCAGATACTCCTCCTGATCACGTGCAGGTCTGACCGGAAATCTATGATCCTTGCTTTTCCCCTGCCGCAACAGCCGCCCGTTGATCCAGCCACACCTTCGGGTACTGCACCTTTCCCAAAAGGCGGAACCCATCCAGCGCTTCGCGCAGGAGCGCCCGGCGTTTTTCGGCGTCCGGTTCGTTGGCCTTCGCCTGCTCGCGCAATTGTGCGAGCCAGTCGACAAAGGCTGAAAATTCGCCGTCCAGAATTCGTTCGAGATCCTCTTTCATGAAGCCGGACAGTGCAGGGGCCTGCCCGCTCGAACTGATCGCCACACGCACATGGCCGGAGCTGACGACGGCCGGCATAACCACGTTCGACACGTCAGGCTGGTCTACGGACCAGATCAAAAACTTCTGCTCGCGAGCCAATCGCATCAACGAGTGAGAGAGTTCACGATTATCGCGCATCGTGTTCAGCACCAGAATCACGCTCTCCAGATCGTTCGCGCGAAAATGTCGTCCTCGGTGAATGATCTTCGCCGATGCCGCAAGTTTTCGCAGACCTTCGTGCAGGGTGGGACTGATGACCGTCACCTTGGCGCCGGCCTCCAAGAGGCGTTGCACCTTGTCGGACGCCTCTTCATCGCCACCGATCACCAAGACCGGCCAGCCACGCACATCGAGCGAAATTTGGAATCCAGAATTTGCAGCCATTGTATTCATCCTCCAACAAGCCGACCACCACGTGAAGGCGTATCATACAACAGGCGATTTCACAGGGTAAACCCGTTCCGTCCTTCCCCTTTGCGCCGAGAGCTGAGGTATAATGCGCCGCAACGCGAAGGGACCGCCCTCGACCTTTTGGTACGTCAACAAAGGAGTGTATTGTGGCTGGATATACAGGACGATCCCTGGCCATGGCCGGAGGGATTATCGGCATTGCGGCTGTCGCGGCCTATTTCGGCGTCGCCCACCTCGGAGAACCGAACCAGGGGGGCGGATCGATTTCCGGACAGGTACGGATCGCACCCAATCTGGCCGACCAGGTCAAACCCACAGATGTGCTGTTTGTGATCGTGCGGCGTCCCTCAGGACCGCCGAGACCTATCGCCGCCAAACGGATCGACGGACCGAAATTTCCGGTCCGGTTCGAAATTACGAGCGCCGATGTCATGGTGCAAGGGAGCGAGTTGAAAGGCATGGTGGATGTCATTGCACGCCTCGATCGCGACGGGCAGGCCGGCCAAGCGCAACCGGGTGACATGGAGGGGCGCTACGACAAAAACCCGACGCTACCGGGCGGCAACGACGTGAACATCACGATCGACAAGGTGTACTGACTGAGGGGGGACTGCACACAGCGAAATGTTCGATGGTCAAGTGGGATGGGAAACACTGATCCTTACGAATTGTGCGTTACGTCTCCGCCGGATCCGCGTCGAGTTCCAAATTCCAATAGAGATAGTCCCGCCAGCTTTCCGGCGTGTTCCGGATCCCGATGGTAATCGTGACCGTGGGGCTCCAACGGGGCTTCACGGGTTTCTTGATGAGACGCATGTTCGCTTCTTCCGGCGTCCGTCCGCTCTTTCGATTGTTGCATCGCCAGCAGGCCGTGACAATGTTCTCCCAGGTCTTCCGTCCGCCCTTCGCGATCGGCACGACATGGTCAAACGTCAGTTCTTCGGTGCGGAACTTGTGTTTGCAATATTGGCAACAATACCCGTCCCGCGTAAAAATGTTGATACGGGAAAATTTGACCGCCCGGTGGCTGTCCTTCAGCTTAACCAGCTTCAGAAGGCGCATCACCGAAGGGAGTTTGATCGAGATCGAGATACCGTGGATTTGGCGGTCGTAGACTTCGAGGACTTCGACCTTCCCCTGCCAGAGCAAGGTGATGGCCTTTTGCCAATGCAGGACACGAAGCGGTTCATAGGTGGAGTTGAGCAACAAAGTCATTTCCATAGTAACTCCGGCAATCTCCTACGAGTGCGCTATTTGAAGAATAGCAAAATGACGGCGCTGTTGTACCCTCTCCTGAATGTGACTGCTCAATCTATGCCATATGCAGCCAATGAAATCAAGCGCTTAGACAATAACGTTCTCACAGGTCACGCCATATTGAGACGACCGGAACCACCCCGTAACGCGTGAAGGAACCGTATGGATTCGCACCCCAACTATGTCACCGTGGCACAAGCGGAGGAGATTCCCCCCGGCACCTGCCGCACCGTAGAGATCGAAGGCATCTTTCTCGCCCTTTGTAACGTGGACGGAATCTTTCGAGCCGTCGACAACACCTGCCCACACGCAGGCGGGCCATTGGGAGAAGGATGTATGGATGGCGAGATCATCGAATGCCCCTGGCATGGATGGCAATTCAACGTCCGTACCGGTGAGCGGCCACAAAATCCGGAGATTCGTGTAGCCTGCGTAGAGGTGCGTGTGCAAGGCACGAATGTGCAGGTGAGAACTCCCCTTACATTGTAGGCGGGAAGGGAGGGGACTCACCGGCTGGAGCGCGTGGACGTCCGCTTTCCGGGCCCTCCGGCATCAAACCATCAGCCGGCAGTGAGGCTGCATTGACCCGCTTCGTAGCCAGATCGACGTGCCAAATAAAATCCCGCTCGAACCACTGCGTCGTACCCTGCTCGCGCATGTAGATCCGAACCTCATACCGTTGGCCATCCTGCTTGATGACCTGCCACTCGCCTAGACGCAATCCCAGGTTGCGGGTCCCCTGAATGCGCGCCCGCTCGTTGAACGCTTGGAGGATCGTCGGATACCCGGCCGCCCGGTGGGTCTGCACCAGCGCAAGAGCCTCAGCCGCTTGCGGGTCGGTGATTGGATTGAGGCCGGGTGGTTTCATCCACCAATAGACGAGCCCTCCGGCCAGTAAAAGCACGAGCACCGTGTAATGAATCGCTTTACTCATAGATTGTCATAACCGACCGCCGGTGAACGATGGACCAATTTATCATCTTATGTGGCGCAGGATTTCACTGTCAATCACCGGAACATCATCGGGACGCTTCACAACCGCCGATGTCCGGCTGCCACTATGCTTGACAAGGCCGCGCAGCCCTATGGTACAAGTACCGGTCAACCTCGAGACATAATCGGAGCCTCACTGTTCAATGAAGTTCTTCTTTTACGCTGACAATTTGAACCTCTCGCAACTCAAGCGTCGCGCCCCGGAACACAAGTTTCTTTTCACGGCGTACCTCCCCGACCACAGCATTCAGTTCTGCCGTTGGTCCACGCAGTGGCGCTGCGGTCTGGCGAGCGTCATCCCATCGCCGGGTGAAAAGGTCTGGGGAGCGGTCTTTGAAATCACCGACGAAGATCTGAAAATCCTCGACGAGTTCGAAAACGATGTGCCGCAAGGAGCCTACCGTCACCTGCCGGTGACCGTGATTACCGAAGAAGGCGAAAAGACACTGGTTACGACTCATGTGGCAAACCCCATCGGCAAATTCAAGCCGAAGGAGCATTACATCGACTGGGTGCTCAAGGGCATCAAACAGTGGAAGTTGCCTGAAGAATGCCGCGAGCAGTGGAACGCATATAAGCCAGCGTGACGCGTTCGAAACGCCGTCCATTACCCCCATACATTGAGGTCACCATAATGCCAAAACCAAAATATCATATCGTCGTCTGCACCAACGCCCGTCCCCCAGGCCACCCGAAACCGTCCTGCGGCGGCCAAGGGTCTGCGCAACTGCTCATGACCTTCAACATGGGACTCATGCAACGCGGCATCATGCCGGGTGACGTGCTCGTCACGGGATCCTCCTGCCTGGGCCCCTGTGAGCAGGGACCGACCGTCGTGGTCTATCCCGAAGGTACCTGGTATTCCAAGGTGACGGAAGCCGATGTGGCCACCATTCTCGATGAGCACATCAAGGGCGGCAAGCCGGCCGAAAAACTGAACCCGGATTCCGTCTGGAAGTAGCGCGAACGCCGGCAGTGGCGTGTTTCAGCATCCAGTGTGCATCGACATGACCAGTCCGACAGTCCATGAACACAAACATCATGCACCCCGCTCCATCGGGTGCATGGTCATTACCTGCAGCGACACGCGCACGCGCGATACCGATACCAGCGGCCGATTGATCCAGAAGTTGCTCACGGACAAGGGCCACCGCATTGCCGCCTATCATCTCGCCAAAGACGAACCGGCAGAGATCAAGGCACGAATCGCAGAAGGTCTTGCCGACGAGTCCGTTCAAGCCATCATCATCAACGGCGGAACGGGGATCTCTAGACGAGACTCGACGTTTGAGGCAGTGGATGCGATGCTGGAAAAACGGCTGGATGGATTCGGCGAAGTGTTTCGCTATCTGACCTATCAGGACATCGGCTCCCCGGCCATCATGAGCCGGGCCACCGCCGGCATCATCAAGGGCCGCGTGCTCTTTTCCACGCCCGGCTCGGAAAACGCCGTCCGCCTGGCGATGGAAAAACTGATCCTCCCCGAACTCGGCCACCTCGTCAAAGAACTCACGAAGTAAGCGCCCAACGTGAAACGTGGAGAGGTGAACATTCACCTCTCCACTCACGCGTCTTACGTTTGACGCTTCATATCCGCCGAGTCAAGGATGTTCAAAACGTCTCTGATCTCACCCGCCCAATCTCCAGCTCGCCGAGACGCGCTTTTCCTCAGGCAAGGCCGCACGGAGCCCTGCGACCGAGAGCGCTGCTGGAGATCGTTTTCAACATCCGCCTAGTCCTGCCCGATTTTCGGTTCGGAATACACCTGCTTGTCGGCCAGCCTCGATTGGGCATACCGTTTGTAATGCATCAAGAGATCGCGCACCGACACGACCCCGACGATCGATCCGCCTCTCGTCACCGCAAGATGGCGCACGCCGAGATCCCCCATCATATCCTGCGCCTCATCGACCGCCTGGCTGCTCTCAATCGTGCAGAGCGGGGACGTCATGATCTTCTCGACCGTAAGTTTCGCCACATCCTGGCTGCTGGCCAGCCCCTTTCGGACCAGATCCGTGTCGGTCACGATACCGACGTGGTTCTTCCCCTTCTTGATCAGGAGTGCGCCGATCCGCAACTCCCGCATTTTTTTCGCCGCACCGCGAATCGAAGTCGTCGGACCAATGCTCTGAGGTTTCTTGTTCATAATCTGCGCAACAGTCGCCATGTCACATACCTTTCTGCCCGTTGGACAAGAGAGCCGCTCATGAAGTCGGTTATGAAACGGTCAATACGATCTTACCAAAAAACTTTCTATTCAAAAGATACTCTTGCGCGGCCTTCGCCTCGGCCAGGGGAAACGTCCGGTCGATCACTGGCTGCAACTTCCCTTGGCCGATCAACCGAGCGGCCTTGAGCAACTCGCTCTGGGAACCCATGTACGCCCCCTTGATCGTGAGCTGCCGGGAATAGATATAGCGAAGATCGAGCTTCACCTCCGCGCCCGTGGTCGCCCCGCAGGTAATCAAGCGTCCGCCCTTGGCCAAGGAATCGATACATTGGGTCCACACATCCGGGCCGATGTGTTCCAACACCACGTCGGCCCCGCGGCGATGCGTCAGTTCGCGCACGCGCTGGTTCACCTGCTCCCGGGTATGGTTGATGACTTCATCCGCACCGAGAGCCTTGGCCTTCGCGATTTTGTCCTCGCTGCCGACCGTGGTCAACACCCGGGCGCCAGCCAGCTTGGCCATTTGGATCGCCATGTGTCCCACCCCGCTGCCTGCGCCCATAATCAAGACGTCTTCACCGGGCTGCACAGCAGCCAAGCCGAACAGCATATGCCAGGCCGTGACAGACACCAACGGAAAGGCGGCGGCCTGCTCGAAACTCAACGCTCCAGGAATCGGGAACACATTCCGCGCCGGAACCTTGACGTATTCCGCATACCCGCCGTGGCACATGGCCCCGATCAGTCCATACGACCGGCACATATTGTCGCGTCCGGCCACACACTGCTCGCACCGGCCGCAGCCGACGCCGGGAGACACATACACGCGCTCCCCCTCCGCGATTCCTTCCACATGCGATCCGATCTGGTGCACGACGCCCGCGACGTCCGACCCGGGGATATGCGGGAGCGGCATCGGATAGGCGGGACTCCCTTGTCGGATCCAGATATCGAGATGGTTCAACGCGCAGGCTTTCACCCGCACGAGTACTTCATCGACACCGATCGTCGGCATCGGCATCTCTTGATACTGCAGCTTCCCCGGTCCGCCATGTTCATGAAACACTACTGCATTCATGCGTTCCCCCGTTCAACATCGGCAGAATGTTCAATGTACAAAGTCACCGGTTCGATCATCTGAAATTGAACATGGAACAGTTCGACATCCCGCTAGAAGGTGAGCGTCCCCTCCACCACCATCATGGCCTGTCCGCCGACCGTCACGCCCTGAATGACATCGTCGTCGGAATCCACCTGGATCAGGATGCGCGACGGGCGATCGATCTCGTAGCCTTGCTCGGCAGTAATCTCGGTCGTCGGCCGGATATCCACCACCCCATGCTGCACCAGATACGCACCCAACGCGCCGCTCGCGCTTCCGGTCGCGGGATCTTCCACGATCCCGATCAACGGGGCAAACATCCGCGTATGCACGCTGGAGGACTGCTCGACGGTCATCGTACTGAACACCATGATGCCGTTCGCGCCGTATTGCTGAGACAGCTCCGCGATGGCCGCTACGTCCGGAACGATCGAACGAACCGCGGTGAGAGTTCGCACCGGCACGATAATGACCGGTAACCCCGTGGACACGACCTGCACAGGAAACCGCGTCTCCGCGATCAGGGCCTTGGTGATTCCCAGCGAGCGGGCAATCGCGAACAGCGCCTCCGGCTCGTCGATGACATCCAGGAATTGCGGGCTCGGCTGCGCCATGACCACGCGCTCGATCACGCCGTTGCACATATGGATGTCGACCGGAAACAGGCCGAGATTACATTCCTGCAACACCCGTGTGACCGGTTCCCGAAGCGCAAGACGGTCCAAGGTACCCAGCACAAAAAACGCCCCGATCACCGGATGCCCGGCAAAGGGAATCTCCTGCGTCGGGGTAAAGATACGCATCTTGACGACGGCCGCGTGGTCGGTCGGAGGAAAGACGAACACGGTTTCGGAGAGATTCATCTCACGGGCGATCTGCTGCAGCTCGATGTCGGTCAGCCCATCCGCGTCGGGAAACACCGCAACCGGATTGCCGCCGAACGGTTGATCGGTAAACACGTCGGCTTGATAAAACTGCAATCTGCGCGGTCCCGGCATAGACTCCTCAAGACATGTGCTGGCGGCATGTTGCCCCGAGCCGGATTTTTTTGCAAGGGGGCGACAGGACTGAGCAGCTCAGCAGGCGGGAATTTTCAAAGGTCAATTCGCCATGCGCAACCGAACCGTGCGCATGGCGGACGACTACCTTTTACGCCTCCTGATTCACTCCCGCAGGATGGTCAAATCGGCATCGATCAAGACGGCAGGTAGCGTGACGACTGACGAGGTACAGACCAAACGTTGCTCGACCCGTTCGCCAATCAGATACTCTTAGTCAGAGGATAACCCCTTCTGGGCACGCTTATAATAATTAACCTCGCAGGGAGGCATGCGACAGAGAACACCGCAGTGGCCAGGCCCGTCTCGGTGTACCGAGGTGGACGGGTGAGAATGTGGGCGTTTTCAGTACCCTGCTAGACCGGCCGCGGCATGGCCTCATAGGAAGGTCTCAAGGGATGCTTGAGGTATTGCTCGACGTAGGTCTGTAGCGAGCCGTTGCGGTAAAGCTGTTGGTTGGCGAATCGCGTATCGATCTTGTGCAGCACCTTCACCCGCACACCGGTCTTCTTGGCGAACTGTTCTAGTGTGACCCCGGTGATGTCGGTATACGGTCCCCGACCAGACTGCATGATGCACTTGGGAACATGGACCGCCTTTTCCTTCGTTAGGCGCCGGGCAATGTCGTCGAAGGTCAGGAGCACCGTGCAGTCCGAGTCGCCGCTCAGCAGTGCATTCGGCACATACAGAAACCGAGCGCGGTTTTTCCTGAACATGGTCAGGATCTTGTGGACGCTGCCCGCCATGACGACCGTGTCTTTCTTCTCCAGTTCCAACGAATCGAACAGACTGACGATACGCCGTCGACTCAAGAAGGCGGTGGTGTAGGCCTCCGTATGGATGGTCTGCAAATTGGGGAGTCCCAAATCATAGAGGCGCGTCGCCTCCTCCGGAAGAAATTTCCGCCCCTGGCGCATCAAGGCAGCCGTCTCCTCCTTCAGGCCCCGTACCGGCGTGAGCGTCCCCATCCAGAGCACGCATTGTTGATTGATAGCCGAGATCGTCGCCGCGTCTTTCGACATGGTGTCTTGGTCGAACGCATAGAAGTTCGCAGACGACACGGCCGGTCCGTCCAGCACCTTCATGAGATGTTTCACAGAGGGCGCGTGCGGCATCAGCCGTTGTCGATACTGACTCAGCGTGATGACCGACAACTCGAAGTTGATCCGACCCGGGTACCGAGCCACCAATTGATGGATCTTGGGCACATGCACGAATCCCACGGTAAAGAATTGGAGGTTCTTGTCCGTCTCGCGGAGAAAATCTTCGATCCACTCCATCGCCTTGGGATGCAGAAACAGATCGGTCCACTCCATGAATTCGTTGCCGCCCAGGCACCAGAACTGCGTGGGATCGGTGGGTTTCCGATTGATGTAGTTGAGGATGAATGTCCAGTCTTCGTCGGTGGTCTTCGGCGGATCGAGCGTTTCGCGGTAGGAGTGGTCGAGTTCATAGCAGAACTCGCATTTGACCGGGCAATCCCGGCCGAGACTGATAGGAATCTTGCCCGCGTCCATTTCTCTGATGAGAACTTGTCGATAGTCGGTGCGATCCTTGAAGATCGGGGTGGGCTGAAAAATCGGGAGCGCAACAGCCATGGTGGAACAACCTGCCTGTTGCCGCGAGGGGCAACGCCTGCTAGATTGACAGCGTCATCGTCGACTTGCCGGACTCCGTTACATGACCGAGGAACCTCTCACCAAAGCCCTGGAACTCTTTTCGCTCACCCCGCTCTATACTCGCGACCAATTGAACGAGAAACGCGAGCAGCTCCTGCACACCTGGACCCCACGGCGGTTCGCCAACCTGACGAACAACCCCAAGAAATACATGCAGGCCTACAAGAAAGCCGAGGAGATGACTAGGCTCGTCGAAACTTCCTATGCCCTACTTGAAGCGATCCTCGCTCGGAACGAGGGGCGAAATCCTGACATGAGACGTAACACGTGAACAGTGAAACCTTTGCTCACTAACTCACTGAGCGTTCCTAAACCCCACGTCTAACGTCTCTCGTTTCACGCCGTGTATCTTCCGCATCCCCACCAGCTGGTCAAAACGCCACATACCAAGGCCGCAGGGAGCGTGGCGACTGAGGCGTACCCTCAAGGGTACGTTGAGGATTTTGACGAGCCGAGAACGACGTGGGAGGTCGTTTTCAGCATCCGGCCTACCCGACGCCGTGGGAGACAACGCGACTCATCCCCTCTTTCCCCTCATCCCCTTCACCGATGGCCATGGGCCAGGTCACGAGACCGGATACACCCTCAGCCGTCGTCGCGCCGTCCTTGGTCGCCGCATAGATCTGCGGCAGCCTGTTCGTGCCGAACTTGGAGATATACAGGAAGACGTGCTCGCGGCTGTTCACCCGTACCGCCCAGGGCTGGAAATCATTCTTATAAAACTCTTCACAGAGCTGCATGGCATCCAAGCAGGAAATGCCTACCGGCTCGTTCAGCGTGTAATAATAATCCAGCGGCAGATCGTACTCTTCCTGCTTGTGGATCGTGATACCGAATTTATCCGGATTGCGCACCATCGGCGTATGCCGGTAGGCCACGAAGTAAAATAACTCCACAGAGTGAATCACCGGCTGGTTGTCGATGACGAACTGCCGTGTCTCCAGCGCCTCGTCACGTGTCTCGCCCGGGAAGCCGTAAAACGCCATCACGTGATTCCAGATGCCCGCCTTCGCGGCCTGGTGGAGATTGTTCTGAATCACGCTCTTCTTCGCGTGCTTGTCCATGAGATTCAGCACCCGCTCGTTCGCCGACTCCATCCCATAGTAGAGGGTGCAGCAACCGGCCTTGGCTGCGAGGTCCCAGATGGCCTGGTCTTGCAGTGTTTCTTCGAAACGGATCAGCGTCGTCCACTTGATGCCCACGTTCCGGTCCACCAGCAACTGCGATACTTTCTTGAACAGCGCAGGTGGATAGGATTCATCGGAGAAGAGGAAATGCCGGCATTGATACTTATCGCGGAGCGCCGTCACCTGCTCCACCACATGCTGCGCCGTCATGCCGCGGTATTGATCGAAGTATCCCTGTCCATGATCGCAAAACGTGCAGCGGCCCCAGTAGCACCCACGCGTCGCGAGATAGGGAATGATTCGCTCAGGGACGAAGTAGTGATCCAGCGGCAAGCCGTCGAAATCAGGCAGCGGCAACACCGCCGTCTTCTCCGTATAAACTTCCTTACTCTGCCGCAGCGCGCCGGACTCGTAATACATGAGGTTCGGCACCGACTCCATCGCGCGCTGGCCGTTCACCGCCTCGATGTACCAGAGCAGCGCATGCTCCCCCTCATACAAAATGGCCGCGTCGAACACCTCGGTGAAGAAACGCTCGTGCTTCGCCCATTCTTCCTGCAGACGCGTGACGACGTTGCCGCCGACCACCACCTGGATATGCGGAAAACTTTCCTTGATCATTTTGCAGAACGTGAGACCGGCCATCAACTGCATTTGCGTGCCGATGGAAATACCGATGACCGCCGGCTTTTCCTTGCTGACGCTGGGCAAGACGAGCTGATTGCAAATATCGCGGTAGACGTTCACTTGCTCGTCATCGAGGCAGGCAAAGACTTCTTTCGAGACACCCGGACGATAGCCCAGATTGCTTTCCATCGGATAGAACACCAGCGAAGCCGGGTAGTACGCGGCGGAGATGTACTGCATCGCCTCGCGGAACGTGTTCAGCGCCCGCTCCAACTTCTCGGCTTCGTAGAACCGTTCGCCACGCACGATGAGCTTCGCGTCCTCCGAACGCTCCGCCAAGTCGAACACATCTACCGCATAGGCCTGCTCCAGCACGGATTTCTGACCGGCGTCCTGCTCCGTGAGCGTCCCCGCCTTCTCCTTGTCCTGCAGCGGTTTCAACTGCATGCCCAAGCGAGCCTTCACCCAGATCAAAAACTCCATGGTGAAGAAATGGTCATACATCTCGATGTTGATGTCGCGCTGCACCACCTGGTGTCCGGCTTCCCGCAACACAGCGGTCAACGAAGGTAACGCGAGATAAGGCGCCGTCGGCACCCACTCGGGCGGGAACAACAACATCACCTTGGAGGTCTTCCGATCCTCTTTCTTGATCGGAGACAATCCGTCGATTTGGACCAAGCCTGACGCAGACATCACATCTTCCCCGCTAATGAAGGAGCTGTGCTAGCGACCTTTGCGGCCCTGAACTGCAGATCAGGCAGCTTCTGCAATCCGAAGCGCGCGATATAGAGAAAGATATACTCCCGAATAAACAAGCGCAGGTCCCAGCCCGGGTTATGGTTGCGTTCGAATTCTTCGAACACCCGCTCGGCCTCCTCGATGCTCAGCCCCTGCTTCACGGTGAAGTAGTAGTCGAGCGCCAGGTCCCACTCGGGATTCTTGTAGGCGGTCACGCCGAACTTGTCCGGATGTTTCGCCACCGGGTTATGCCGGCCGAGATCGAACGTGCCGAACCCCAGCGAATGCACATAGTCCTTGTTCTGCTCCAGAAACTCCACCGACGACCAGGCTTCCTCACGCGTTTCGCCGGGAAAACCGAAGAAGCCCATGCAGTGGTTCCAGATGCCGGCCTGCGCCGTATACTTCAGATGCTTCGTCATGATCTCCGTCGTCGTCGCCTTGTCCATCAGCTTCAGCACGCGCTCGTTCCCCGACTCGTACCCGAAATGGAGATACTTGCAGCCCGAATCCTTCGCATCCTGCCAGACTTGATCTTCCAGCAGGCTCTTCTCAAACCGCATGTGCGTCGTCCAGGAGATACCCATGTTGCTCTCGATCAACCCACGGGTCAGCTTGCGAAATAGCGCCGGCGGATACGACTCGTCGGTGAAGTGGAAATGCCGCGAGCCGTACTTGTCGCGCAGATAGGTCACCTCGGCCAGAATGTCCTGGATCTTCTTCGTCCGGTAGCCCGCCGTGTAGCCCTCGCCGTGGTCGCAGAATTCGCAGCGGCCCCAATAGCAGCCGCGTGTCGCCAGGTAGGGCAAGATCTTCGTCGGCACGAAATACTTCTCCAGCGGTAGGCCGTCGAAATCCGGCGGCGGTAGCGCATGCATGTCTTCCGCAAAACTCGTCGCCGAGGTATGGACCCCGGTCTCGTCCTTATAGATTGTGTTCGGCACCTCGGCCAGGCTCCGCTTTGCCCCCACCGCCGACACCAGCTGCACAAACGCCGTCTCCCCTTCATAGACCACGGCGCTGTCGAAGTATTGAAACAGCGGCGACTGCGGCAACACATCGCGCAGGCGCGTCACCGTGTTGCCGCCGATGGTGACATGGATGTGGGGAAAGTGCTGCTTGATGAGGGCGCAGAACGTCATGGAGGAGAACATCTGCTGCTGCAAGACGATCGAGATGCCGACCACATCCGGCTGTTCCGCTTCGATCACCGGCTTCACCAGCTGGTCGAACACGTCGCGGTAGATGTTCACCTGGGTGTCGTTGACCGCATCCATCACTTCGTGTGACACGAAGACTTTATAGGACAGGTCCGTCTCCATCGGTGGCATGCAGATTCGCGCCGGGGCATAGACCATCGAAATGACGGATGTCACTTCACGGAACACATGAATTGCCCATTCCAACTGGTCGATTTCGTAGAAGACTTCCCCACGGATGATCGCCTTGGCCTTTTCCGCCTTCTTGATCAGGTCGTCGATCCGCTGGCGAGTGATATCGCACAACGTGAGCTGGAGATCCTGCTCCCATTCTTCGAGTTCGCGTTTCTTCGCCAGCTTGCGGAGCCGATCGAGCTGTTGCGGCACCCGGCGCAGAACCTTCTTCAAAAAGTCCTCGCTGAAGTACCAGTCCCACATCTCGAGGTTGATGTCCTTCTGAACAACCGTATGGCCGGCTTGGCGGAGGACAGCAGTAAGGGACGGCAGACTCAAATAGGGTTCGGAGGGGAACCAGTCGGGCGGGAAGATCAACATGACCTTCATCTTCCGGCCGCTAGTGGCTTCCGAGGTTTGTCGATGGAGGAGGATCAGCTCTTTGGAGGCCCGTTCACCCTTCGTATATTCCACACGCATGAAGGTGGCTCCTGTATCGGTCCGGCACTCCGAAACTGTCAGAATGCCAAGGGGTTAGCTTAGAGTTTTGACATTGTACGAGGGGGAAAGATGGAGATGCAAGAGTGGGAGGGAGGGAACGGCCGGTCACCCTTCGAAGACACTGCCGGCTCACCGTCTCGCCGGCGTGCGCAACCTTGACGCTCGTTCTTCCTCGCATCGCGCAGTCGAGAGACAACGGAACCCTTCAAGTCCGTGGCAATTTGAGCGCAGCGGCGACGATCGGCTTGGCCCAGTCCGGTGTGTGCGAGAGGTCGGGCGGCCCGACGATCCGCCCCCGTTCCATCTGCAGCAGGAACGCGGGCATCGGAACCTCCCCGGCAGCGGGGTCCGCCTCTCGGCTATTGTCGTACACCCGCAAGGCGGTGAGCTGAGGAAGCAGGGCAATGAGGTTCAGTCGGCTATGCTCGTAGCGCCGGCGAATATCGCTCTCGGGAATATCGTGGCCGCCTCGGCGCACTCTCGCTCGCACGCGTTCAAGATGCAGTTCCGGGCTGGAGAGGCCCACGTACCAGATGTGAATCCCGACCCCTTGCGCGGCAGCCTGGGCGAGAATATCCGTGATGGTATGGCCGCCCAGCGTGGTCTCGAATGCAAAAGTGAGACGTTCCTTGATCGCACGATTCAACAACCTCACGCTCTGCCGCCAAGCTACGCTGTTGGCGGCCTTTTGACTAAGGGCTGGATTGACTGCCATGAGTCGTCGTGCAGCCTCGTCGGGATTAAAGTAGTCGCTTCCGAGCGCACGAAAGGTCGCCCCGGCTATGCTGCTTTTGCCTGCGCCATTCACCCCGGCAATGACATACAGGCATGGCAGCTCTGTCACGCTCATTTCGCACGAGGAGTGCGGGTCGAGCGGCGAGGCTGGCTGGAAGACTGTCGGCGATCCTTGCGCACGGCGGTGACGGCAGCGCGGCCCAATTGCGAAGGAAGCGCATTGAACGCATCGGCCATACCCTGCCTGGCTTTCTCCGTCTGCATGCCGGCCAATAAGGCATCAAACTCGGTGCTGAGATCATCAAGTTGGGGGGCGCGATCTTTCACCAGTGAGACGAACTCCTCATAGGACAGGAGCACGGCCTTTGGCAGATCGTGGCGGGTAATGGCGACTGCATTGCCATGCATCGCCTGCTCCAGGATGGACCCGAATTCATTCTTCACCTTCGTGGCCGCCACCGCAGACATATCCACCAGTTGGCCCTGACTGTTCCTATAGGTCAGCTTGGACATCACACCCCTCCCTTTCTGAGCAGAGTATAACCCAATTAGCTCGATTGTCCATAATAGTCATTATAGATGACTTCAATGATCGGTACGCATGAACCCTGGGTCCGGAGCATGGCGAAACGATTCGGAATGGAAGCGACCCTCCGCTCACAGGGAAGGCCGAAAGGATCCTAAACAAAGACTCCCGACCCCTTTGTTTTTTCAACACCCACGGAAGACGTTGGGATTTCAGACGCCAGCAGCTATACTTGCGGCAGGTGTTGCCCGTACTGGTTGAACCCACCGCTACGATGCAATGTGTACAGAAGTAGCTGGGTAATTTCTATGGGCCGCGATGAGCGAGGAAAATATGACGAGATTTAATCTCTCAACGTTCTTCCGTGTAGGGCTTGTCACGCATGTGGGGTGGGGTTTTCACACCTCAGTCCAGCGATTCAAACTTCAGACGATTCAGACGCCGTAAAATGCCAAAAACGCAACGGGACCCCTACCTCTAGTAGAGGGAGGTCACGCCGTGCCATTTTTTGACGACCAGATGCGAAATACTTTGCGGATCTACGGCATGGCCGGTGTGTATCTACTAATGGGTGCGGGCGCCCTGGTGACGGCCTATGACATCGCTTCCTTTCTGGCCAACGCCGATCCTGTGAGTCCCTTCGCGGTCAGGTCTGGGACGACGTACCTTCTGCTGATTGAAGCAATATTGCCAATTATCGCGTTCCTCTTCATGTTTGCCGGCTATCAGATCCAAGCGAGCTTAGTGCATCGAACCGTGGTGGGCACTTGGTCTCTGCCATTTTCGCTGCTGCTTGTTTGCTTAATAGGGTTCCTATGGCTTGTGTATTACCCTATACCTCGGCATAGCCATCACATCGATAAGTTTTCAGCTCTCGCTCTTGTCATGTTGCTCTGGAGCGGGTGGTATGCCCTTTCGCCTACAAGCCTGCAACAATTCCTGGATGGACGACCCTACCATCTCCTGAAAGTCGCCTTTCTCAATATTGTGATCTTCCTTTGTATTGGCGAGACCGCTATGCGCTTGGCGGATCCGCTCCTCGGCAGAAGTGGGCTATTTGGAGGCAAGCACACGCCGGCAGATCTGCGTCCCCATGCCGAAGTCACGGGGTCGATTAAGCGTTCAAATTCGCAGGGGTTCCGGGACAAGGAGAGAACGTTTGAAAAGCCGGACACTCACACTAGAGTTCTCGCGATTGGCGATTCGTTTACGTGGGGGGCAGGTGTCACCTATGACCAAGCGTTCGTGACGTTACTTGAGCGGCGGTTGCAGGCCGAGCTTCCGCGTGTTGAACTTATCAACCAAGGTGTGCCCGGATGGGAACCACCTCAAGAACTTCATCTGCTCCGACATCACGGGATTCATTTTCAGCCAGACCTGGTGGTGCTTAATTTCTTCGTCGGAAACGATATCATACGCCGGCGAGGAGCCGAACGCGATCGACCGTTAGTTGTAGCAGGGCAGAGCTATTATGTGCACGAGAATGGGAACTGGGTCCACGACAACCTCGGTCCCGAGCGCTGGTTCCTCTATCACAACCTAAATTACCTGTTCCGTGTCGGGATGTTAACGCTACGCCCCGACCTCCAGGCCAAATCGAGGAGGCACCAATACTCTCCGCTCAATAGACCTCGACAAGAGTATTTGCAGGAATTGGACGAACGCACGGACATATATCTGCGTGAATATCCACCAGCTGTTGAATCGAATTGGAACAAGACGTGGGCGACCCTTCAGGAGATGAAGGACTTTCTCTTGGAGCAGAAGGTGCGATTGTTGATTGTGCTCATTCCAGATCAAATACAGCTGGACGGCGACTTGAGGAAAGAATTTCTTGAAGAAGTCCGGTCTGCTCCATTTCGCTATGACTTTGAGAAGCCGCAGACATTGCTGATGGAGTGGTGTACAGAGAATCGTGTCTCGTGTTTAAATTTGCTTCCGGCCTTCAATGAACACCCCGAGCCATCTAGTTTGTATCTTAAGAATGACCTACATTGGAGCACCGACGGCCATGCTCTAGCTGCGGAAGTTATGTTCCCGGTGGTCAAAAACCAGCTCCTAGACTTGATGCCTCAAACATCCCTTCGTCAGCAGTTAGCGTCACGAAGGTTCCCCGGACAGAAGACGGACAACCTCGTGAATCTTTCTTTTGCTCTCGATCGCCCCACTCGTTAAGATGTGACCTATCTAACGGGAGCGAGACATGAGCGACAACGATTCCGTTCCTCGACCGCAGGCCGACGACGATCCACAAGAAACCCAGGAATGGCTGGATAGCCTCAAGTACGTACTCGACGACAAGGGGACCGACCGAGCCAGTTATCTGTTCGAGCGGCTCCGCGACCGGCTCGGCGCGCGCGGCGCGCCCGTGTCCGCTCCGTTCAATACGCCCTACGTCAACACGATCCCCGCCGGTCAGGAACCGCCCTACCCCGGCAATCTCGAGATCGAACGGCGGATCCGGAGCTTCATTCGCTGGAACGCCATGGCGATGGTGGTGAAGGCCAACAAGCAGCGTCCCGGCATCGGCGGGCACATCTCGACCTATGCCTCGGCGGCCACGTTGTACGAAGTCGGCTTCAACCATTTTTTCCACGGGAAGGACGCGCCGCAGGGCGGCGATCTGGTTTACTTTCAAGGTCACGCGTCGCCCGGCATCTATGCGCGCAGTTACGTCGAGGGCCGGCTGCCGGAAGAATCGCTGCACCACTTCCGCGGCGAGCTGAGCGGCAGCGGACGGGGCCTGCCTTCCTATCCGCATCCCTGGCTCCTGCCCGATTATTGGGAGTTCCCCACCGTCTCCATGGGCCTGGGACCCATCATGTCGATTTACCAAGCGCGATACAATCGCTATCTGCACGACCGCGGCCTCAAGGATACGAGCGAGCAACGTGTCTGGGCATTCCTCGGCGACGGTGAAACGGACGAGCCGGAAACGCTCGGGGCGATCACCCTCGCCTCCCGGGAGCAACTCGACAATCTGACCTGGGTGGTCAACTGCAATCTCCAGCGGCTCGATGGACCGGTGCGCGGCAACGGCAAGATCATCCAGGAACTGGAAGCCGCCTTCCTTGGTGCCGGATGGAACGTCATCAAGGTGATCTGGGGCAGCGACTGGGATCCGTTGCTGGCGAAAGACCACGAAGGTCTGCTGGTGAAGCGCATGGGTGAGGTGGTCGACGGCTGGTATCAGAAGTACACGGTGGAAGGCGGCGCCTTCGTACGGAAACACTTTTTCGGCGCCGATCCGCGGCTGCTCGCGATGGTGGAGTCCTACTCGGACGAGCAACTCCATAAGATGCTGCGCGGGGGCCATGATCCGCGCAAGGTCCATGCGGCCTACAAAGCGGCGGTCGAGCACAAGGGGCAACCGACCGTGATCCTGGCCAAGACGATCAAGGGCTACGGCTTGGGCGAAGCCGGCGAAGGGCGCAACGTCACGCATCAGCAGAAAAAAATGAACGAGCATGAGCTGCGGGAGTTCCGCACGCGCTTCGGCGTGCCGGTGCCCGACGACCAATTGGCCTCGACTCCGTTCTTCCGGCCGCCGGACGGCAGCCCGGAAGCCGCCTATCTCATCGAGCGGAACAAGGCCATGGGCGGTTCGCTCCCGGAACGACGCGTGAAGGTCGAACCCCTGCAGACGCCGTCACTCGAGGAGTTCAAGGAATTCATCGAGGGCTCCGGCGAACGCGCGGTCTCGACGACGATGGGATTCGCCCGCATGCTGGGGCGTTTGCTCGCTCGCAAGGATTTCGGAAAACATCTCGTGCCGATCATTCCCGACGAAGCGCGTACGTTCGGACTCGAGGCCCTGTTCCGCCAATATGGAATCTATTCGCACTTGGGTCAGCTCTACGAACCGGTCGACAAAAGTTCGCTGCTCTATTACTTCGAGGCGACCAACGGCCAGATCTTGGAAGAAGGCATTACCGAAGCCGGCGCGATGTCATCCTTCATCGCCGCGGGCACCGCGTATGCCACGCATGCGCTCAATACCATTCCTTTCTTCATCTACTACTCGATGTTCGGGTTTCAACGGGTCGGCGATTTGATCTGGGCCGCCTCCGACATGCGGGCCAAGGGGTTCCTGCTCGGCGCCACGGCGGGACGGACCACGCTGGAAGGCGAGGGCCTGCAGCACCAGGACGGCCATAGCCATTTGCTTGCGAGCGCCATCCCCACGATGGCCGCGTACGATCCGGCCTTCATGTTCGAGCTCGCGGTGATTCTGCAGGACGGCATGACGCGCATGTACCAGAATCAAGAAGAGGTGGCCTATTACATCACCCTCTACAACGAGTCGTATCCCATGCCGCCCATGCCACCGCAGGCGGAAGAAGGAATCCGTGAAGGGATGTATCGCTTCCGTCCGACACCGGCGCCCGGCAAACATCGAGCGCATCTGCTGGCGAGCGGGCCGCTCGTCAACGAGGCGGTACGAGCCCAGGGGCTGCTCCTGGAACGCTACGGTGTGGCGGCCGATGTCTGGAGCGTGACCAGTTACAAAACACTGCGCATGCGGACCCTCGAGGCCGAGCGCTGGAACATTCGGCATCCGGACGAAACGCCGCGCATGAGCTACCTGCAGAAGACCGCGCAGGCGTTGAACGGCCCCTGCGTCGCGGTGAGTGATTACGTTCGCCTCGTGAGCGAGCAGATTGCCCCCTGGATACCGGGTGGCCTCCTGGCCTTGGGGACCGACGGGTTCGGCCGCAGCGATACCCGCAAGGCCCTGCGCCGGTTCTTCGAGATCGACGCCGAACATCTCGCGGTCGCCACTCTCTATGCTCTGCATCGACGGGACGGACAGATCGACGCCAACACGGTCAAGCAGGCGGCGCAGGATCTCGGTATCGAGGGAGACGATCGGGCGCCCTGGCAGCACTGAGCCGCCGCATGCCGAAATGCAAGGAATGAAAGGGATGGCGATCATATGAAGGTGGAACTGCCGTTTGTCGCGGAAGGGGTCGAAGGCGGCGACGTCGTGCAAATCCTGGTTCGCGAGGGCGACCAGGTGACGGAAGGGCA
>JALDRG010000024.1 GCA_031315995.1 Nitrospira sp. | reverse complement strand
GACATTGATATCTATTTAGCCCGCCAGGTCGTGCTCGAACGCGTGTTGGAAGTCCAAGAGCTGTTGCCGACCGGTTCCGTGTCCCAACTCGTGCCCAACACGACCGGCTTGGGAGAAGTCTTCCAATTTTACCTGGAAGGGCCGCACGACAACGACAACGACTTCGTCATGACTGATCGGGACTTGATGGAACGGCGGACACTGGAAGATTGGGTGATCCGGCCGCTGCTCAAGGGGCTGCCCGATGTCGTCGATGTGAATTCACTGGGCGGCTTCGTCAAACAGTACCAGGTGCTCGTCGAGCCAGGCTTGCTCCGGAAGTACGGCCTCGCGCTTCACGAAGTCTTCGATGCGGTCGCCAAAAACAACGCCAATGCCGGCGGAAATATTTTGGAGAAGGACGACGAAAAGTACGTGGTGCGCGGCGTGGGCTTGATCAAGTCTCTGGAGGACATCGAGCGGATCGTCGTCAAGGAGGTAGGCGGGACACCGGTCTACGTGCGGGACGTCGCGGAAGTCCGGATCGGCCACGCCGTCCGCCACGGTGCCGCCGTGGTGAACGGTAAACACGAGGTGATCACCGGCATTGTCCTCATGCTGCGCGGCGGCAATGCCCGGGAAGTCGTGCAGAACATCAAGACCAAAATCGATGAGATCCATGAGAAGCGCCTCCTCCCCGACGGATTACGCATCGTCCCGTTCTACGACCGGATCGACCTGATTACGGCGGCGCTCGATACCGTCTACAAAGCACTGCTGGAAGGCGTCGTCCTCGTGGTCGTGATCCTCTTCCTGTTCCTGGGTAACGTGCGGAGCGCGCTCATCGTGACGGCCACGCTGATCGTCACCCCGCTGGTCACCTTCATCATCATGGATCACATCGGACTGACGGCCAATCTCATGTCGCTTGGAGGGTTGGTGATCGCCATCGGCATGATGGTCGATGGCTCGGTCGTCGTGGTTGAGAATGTCTATCGGCACCTCGCCGAACACCGAGACGACCGATTCAATAAGACCGCGGTCATCCTGCACGCCGTCACCGAAGTCGGGCAACCGGTGATCTTCGGCATCCTGATCATTATTCTCGTTTTCCTCCCCATTCTGACGCTCCAGGGGATGGAGGGAAAAATGTTTCAACCGCTGGCGAATACGATCATTATCGCCTTGGTCGTGTCGTTGGCGTTATCCCTGACCTTGTCTCCGGTCCTCTGCGCGCTGGCCATGAAACGAGGAACCGAGGAGGATACCTTCCTCCTCCGCTGGGCCAAGCAGGCCTACCTTCCGACCTTACAATGGGCCATGGGCCATCGTGTCGCAGTTCTGGCGATCGCAGTAGGACTGCTGGGCGCCAGTCTGTCGCTCTTTCCGTTTCTCGGAGGAGAATTCATCCCGATCCTCAATGAAGGATCCATCTCGCCCCAGACCATTCGCTATCCGAGCATTTCGCTGCAGAAATCGATCGAGATTGAAAAAGAGATGCAGCGGGCCGTCATGGAGTTTCCAGAAGTACGCCTGGTGGTATCCAAAATCGGGCGGTCGGAGATGGGAAACGATCCGCAGGAGCCGAATGCCAGCGACCCGACAGTCACCCTTCGCCCCATGGACGAATGGACCACCGCCACAACGAAATCGGCTCTCGACGATGCCATTCGCAAGCGCATCGAAAAAGTCCCTGGGGCGAATTTTTTATTCAGCCAGCCGATCCAACAACGCGTGGACGAACTGCTGTCCGGCGTCCGATCCGAGGCGACGATTAAAATCCTGGGAGACGATTTGGCGGTGTTGAGGAGCATCGCGGAAAAGATTCAGGGCATCTTGACCTCGGTCAGGGGTGTGGGCGATGTCCGCGTGGAGCAACTCTTCGGACAGACGTACCTCACGATCGACATCGACCGCGGCAAGATATCGCGATACGGCATTAATGTCGCCCACATTCAGGAAATCATCACGACGGCGATCGGACAGGAAGCGGCCACCCGTGTCTATGAGGGCAACAAGCGATTCGACCTGACGTTTCGGTATCCCGAACCCTATCGAAACAGCGTCGAAACGATCAAGAATATCCTCCTGACCACCCCCACCGGCGCTCTAATTCCACTCGGGGACCTCGCCACGGTCGGGCTCCGCGAAGGACCGTCTCTGATCAGTCGGGAGGGCTTGCAGCGCCGAATTTATGTCGGGTTCAACACCCTGGATCGAGACATCGAAAGCGTCGTCACCGAAGCGCAGGCCAAAATCGATCAACAAATCGATCTTCCGTCCGGCTATCACTTCGTCTGGGGCGGGTCGTTCGAAAACATGCAGCGCGCGATGGCGCGGTTAAAAATCATCGTGCCGATCACGATCGGTTTGATCTTCATTCTGCTGTATGCTTCATTCAATTCCGTCCGCCATGCCGCGCTGATCATTATGAACCTGCCGTTCGCCATGATCGGTGGGATCGTCGCGCTGTGGGTCACGGGAGAATATTTGAGCGTGCCGGCGTCCGTGGGATTCATCAATTTGTTCGGAGTGGCGGTCCTCAATGGGATCGTGCTGGTCTCCTATTTCAACAAATTGCGCAAGGACGGCCTTCAAAGCGATGAGGCCATCATCAAAGGGTGCACGCTTCGACTCAGACCGGTCCTCATGACGGCGTTGGTGGCCCTCCTCGGCCTCATTCCCCTCGCATTTGCCCATGGGATCGGATCGGAAGTGCAACGCCCCCTGGCTGTCGTCGTCATCGGAGGATTGGTCAGTTCCACACTCCTGACCCTGATCGTCCTACCGGTACTCTATCAATGGCTTGATCGTCCCGATAAACCGTCTCCAAGTCCGGAGCCTATCGAGACCTGACCACATGATTCCGCGCGGTGCCGTTGTCCGTCCCTGGTGATATACCGAGGGTTCTCTCCATTGGAGGATCGTGTAGTATGCCGAGTGGGCGGATCTCTGATGTATTTCGACGACAACTCTTAACATTGGCGTGTGCTCCGAGGCCTACGCCACCCATCTCGATGCGTGCAAACCTATGGCGTGGACGTTCCTGCTTGTAGCCGGACTGCTCGAAATCTGCTGGGCGATTGGGCTGAAATATTCCGAAGGATTCACCAGGTTCTGGCCGTCGATGGGTACCCTCCTGGCCATGGCGGCAAGCTTCGGCTTTCTCGCGCAGGCCTTGAAGACCATTCCCGTGGGCACCGGCTACGCAGTCTGGACCGGCATCGGAGCGGCGGGGACGGCGGTCCTCGGCATGATCCTCTTCGCAGAATCTGCTTCGACCATCAAAGTCTTCTCTCTGCTGTGCATCCTACTCGGCATCATCGGACTCAGAGCCAGCTCCTGAGGACGACTCGACCATCACGATCATTCGCAGATTCACTGGAACGATGTCGCCACTCATCGCACCCAACCAACACGATCCTTCGTTGCTCCGGTTCCCGAACCCCAACACCCCACCGCGAAGCGGCTGGATGCTGGGCGAGTGGCTCCTGTTCCTCTCCCTTGGAACCGCCGGCCTGTTCTTTGTGTATGGCCATGAGTAGTTACACGATCTCTCCAATCCCGTTCGATTGAGCGCCATGCTCGGATGGCTCCTGTTCGTGATGATCCTCTCGGCCTTTGCCGTGCTTCGCCATGCGGAACAGCTTGCGACCCGACTGGGCGAACCGATGGGAACGTGATCTTGACCTTGTCGTTGACCGGGATCGAAGTGATGACGATTGCCGCCTTCATGCTGAATTTAGGCCAGCGCTGCCAATTTCTGCCCACTTCACGGCACTCTCTCTAAGCCGGTACGGAGTTGATTTGCCTCGGCTTCGCCTCCTAAGATACGGTCGAGATGGCTGCGATCCGCGGAATTGACCCACGGCTCACCCCAGCACCATCGGAATAGCGCCACTCTCGCACACTATTGCTGTGAGTGGACCGTAGGAGCGTCTGAGGGAAATGAGCGTGTCGGGAACCAAGCAAAAAATCTTCACGATCCTGCTGGTCGAAGACGACGCGGGGGACGTGGACCTATTCTTGCGCACCGTTGAGCATGAACTGCCTCGCCATGAAGACGAGCAGGTCACGCTGGTCATCAACGCCACGGCGGAGGGCGCGCTGGAGCGTCTGCGACAACAACCGATCGATCTGATCATTGCCGACGTGCGGTTGCCGGGCATGAGCGGAATTGAGCTGCTACGGCGGGTGCAGGACCTGAATCATCGCATCCCCGTCATCATCGTCAGTTGGATCCATGCGACGGAGACCGTCATTGATGCCATGCGTCATGGAGCCTTTGACTACATCGTGAAGCCCTACGACACGATGGATCTCTCTGCCCGCATTCACCGAGCCATGCGCATGGCGGAGATTCTCCTGCAAGCCTCCCCCGACGAGCCTGCCGCCCCTCGTATTCCCTTCAAGAATTTGGTAGGCGTGAGCCCTCCGATCAGGAACGTCATGGCCATGATCGAAGCCATCGCCCGGGTCCCTTCGACCACGCTGATCATTGGAGAAACCGGCACAGGCAAAGAATTGATCGCCAAGGCGATTCACGAACGCAGCCTTGATAGCGACGGCCCGTTTCAGGTCGTGGATTGCACGACCTTTTCGGAAGGCACCGTGGAGAGCGAATTGTTCGGCCATGTCCGCGGGGCGTTCACGGGAGCCGTGGCCGATCGAACCGGCTTGATCGAATCCGGAAGCCACGGCACCGTCTTTCTCGATGAAATCGGCGATCTACCCGCCAATCTGCAAGCCAAACTATTGCGCGTATTGGAAGAAGGCGAAGTCCGTGCCGTCGGCAGTACGCAGCAGCGGAAGGTGAACGTGCGCTTTATCGCCGCGACCAATCAGGACCTGACGGAGAAGGTGAAACGTAACGAATTCAGAAAAGATCTCTTCTTTCGTCTCAATGTCATGGTGATTCGTGTACCGCCCCTGCGTGAACGGACGGAAGATATCCCCGTACTCGCGCGGCACTTCATCGCCCGCTATGCCAGGGAGTTTACCAAACGGGTAGAGGACCTCCATCCCTCGGCCGTCACGGAGCTAGTCGCCTATCCCTGGCCCGGAAACGTCCGGGAGCTACGAAACGTTATGGAGCGGGCTGTGATGCTGGCCAAGAGCGATCGCATTGGAGTCGCGGATGTGGCCGGCATGCTCGCGGTTCCGGATGAGCGGCAGCGAGAGGCCCCAGAAGAAGACTATCTTCACCTGCCTTATGCGAAGGCCAAGGAACAGATTCTGGAAGCCTTCAACCGACGGTATATTTCGACGAAATTGTCGATCCACCAAGGCAACGTGACCCATGCCGCCCAAGACGCGGGACTCCCGCGTTCCTACTTCCACGAGATCATGCGGCGATACACCAAAGACGAAAAATAGTGGTGTCACCAATTCATGACACCCAGCTCCAGAAAAACAACATAAGCTACTGTTTTAACGTAGCATTTATAACTTTCAGGCGATCGTCTGCCTTTACGGACACGATTTAGTCTTTACATTTCATGATGTTATGATTATTTATCCCAATCATAGTCAGCAGTTCCTGACCCCACTCACTTCGTCGTCTTTCCCCTCTTATTTTCTTGCCGCCATGACATTCACAATGCATTGATTTAATTGACGTTATTAGCATATTTTAAAAATGAAACAAAGCCATCTGTTCCGCCTCATACGGCACGTGAATTGTAATACTTCTATACCGCGAGCGAATGTCCGCTCGAAAATTTCGAATTGTGAGGGACGGATGTTTCCAATTCGACGCACACATGGAAAGGGTACTCAGACAAGATTGCATCCATGGCGACTGTAATGCAGGTTGTACGAACAGGTGCATGAGGACTCATGTGCCTCACAAGGAAGGTAGCTATTATGCAGGTTTCCGTTTCACGGGAACGGTTTCTCAAAATCTCGGCGGGAACCGTCGCGGCCGTGGCCGTGGCGGACAAAGTCCTTGCGCCAGCCGCGCTGCGTAATGATCATCGAGTTCCCGGGAACCCGCTGGGTGAGTACCCGGATCGGTCCTGGGAGCGTGTGTATCACGACCAGTACCGGTACGACTCATCCTTCACCTGGTGTTGCTCACCGAACGACACACACGGCTGTCCGCATTCGGGCCTTCGTCCGGAACAGCGTCGTGATGCGCGTTGAGCGAACTGACCGCAAACATATGAAGACTGTACGGCAACACGCGGAACGTTTGCCACAACCCACGCACGTAATGGCGGAAGCTACCTTCCACCGTCGCGTGTACGGTCCGTATCGTCTCAAGGGCCCGTTGATGCGGAAAGAGGTGGAAGCAATGGATGGACGACGGCTCCCGAGCTGACGCCCGACGTGAAGCGCAAGTACAAATTCGACAGCCGCTTCCTCGACGACCTCAATCGCGTGTCGTGGGATACCGCCTTCACGTATGTGGCGAAAGCCGCCGTCGTGATCGCAGCCCGCTACAGCGGAGGTGGCGACTGGAGCGCGGCGTCTTCGGGAGCAGGGGTATGCTCGGAAATGATCGAGATGATGAAAGGTGCGGGCGTGCGGACGTTCCGGCAGCATCGTGCCGGTATGCCGGTACTCGGCATCATCGGTAAGATGATGAACACGCTTCAACGGCGGATGTTTGCCGTTGCTGGACTCCTGGATCCGCAAAGTCGACGCGGGCGATAAAGCCCAGAGGTGGAAAGTATTCAACTTCACCTGGCACGGTGACCAAGATCCTTCCATCCGTTCTGGAACAGGACCCAGAACTGCGACATCGACACTCTCCGACATGCGCTTCTCAGCTGAACACCAGCTGGGGTAAGAACTTCGTCGAGAACAAGATGCCGGAAGCGCACTGGAAGCTCAGAATCCATCGAACGCGGCGGGCGGGTCGTCGTCATTACGCCGGAACCACAACCCAACAGCATAACGCGCAGACTATTGGATTATCTGCGACCACGGAGACCGACGGCGCAGAGAACTTCCTCGGTGCCTGAGATCATCTTCGGTGAAATCTTCAGGACATCGATTACATCAAGGAATTTACCGACCTGCCGTTACTCGTACGGACGGATACTCTCCAGTATCTGGATCCGCGCGATGTGATTGCAGATACAAGTTCCCGGATTTCTCCAAGAGTTATTCGGGACATCAATCCCTTGAAGCCTGAGCAAATTGAACGGCTCCAGGCATGATGGTCTGGGACCTGGCGAAGGGAAAGCGATTCCTCTGCATCGGGAACAGGTCGGCTTCCATTTCAAGGAGAGCGGCATTGATCCAGCGTTGACCGGTACTTTCCGAGTCAAGCTGCTGTGGTCGTGAGATCGACATGATGTCGATCTACCAGATATATCAAGTCCACCTTCAGGACTACGATCTGGACACCGCACCAAATCACCCGTGCGCCGAAGGACCTCATCGTTCGTTGGGCCCGGGATTCAGGCACGATCAAGCCGGCGGCGATGCGTAACGGCGAAGCGTCTGTCACTATTTCCATGACGGGAAATGGGTCGGGCGGCGGCGTTTATTATGACCATCACCGGCAACATCGGCAGCAAATTCGGCACGGGCTGCCATACCTGGTCCGGTAACTATAAAGCCGGTATCTGGAACGCCGTTCCCTGTCGGGCGCGGGACTCGCCAGTGCACACCGGCGAGGATCCCTTCAACCTGACTTTGGATCCGAATGCCCACGGCAAGGTCAAGACCCGTTCTATTACTATGGTGAAGAAGTCGGTTACTGGAACCATGGTGATACGGCCTTGATCGTCAACACGCCGATACGGACGCAAGGTGTTCACCGGCAAGACCCATATGCGAGCCCCAGCAAAGTGCGCTGGGTCACCAACGTGAACATTCTCAACAACGCCAAGCACCACTATGACATGGTGAAAAACGTCGACCCGAACATCGAGATAGTCGTCACGCAAGATTATCGGATGACCTCGGACGTCAACCATGCCGACGTGGCGTTTGCATGTAACTCATGGATGGAGTTCACCTATCCGGAAATGACTGGCACGGTGTCTAATCCGTGGATTCAGATCTGGAAGGGTGGTATCCGCCCACTGTACGACACTCGTAACGATGCGGACACCTTCGCCGGCGTCGCAGCCAAATTGGCTGAAATGACCGGAGATGCGCGTTTCAGCGTATTCCACACTTCGTATACATGAACCGCGTCGATGTCTATCCGCAGCGGATGCTGGATACCAGCGCCACCTGCTACGGATACGCGCTGACGTCATGTTGAAGTCAGAGAAAAGGGCTGGATGGTCATAGGTCGTACCTATCGCGGCATCCGCTCTGGGAAAGACCAACGAGTCAAGCCCAGTGGACGCGGTCGGGTCGTATCGAGACCTACCGGATTGAGCCGGAAGCCATCGAATACGGCGAAAACTTCATTTCACACCGGGAAGGCCCGGAGTGTACGCCGTATCTGCCGAATGCGATTTTCTCCAACAATCCGTTCATTCGGCCGGATGACTACGGGATTCCGATCACCGCGCAGCACCATGATGACAAGCACGTGCGAAACATCAAGCTGCCGTGGGCGATCAAGCGGCATCCGAACCCGTTGTGGGGAAAAGGGTACCAGTTCTACTGCGTCACCCCGGACGACCCGGCTGCATCGGGTGCACGGCCAGCAGGTCGGTGAACGACTGGGTGCAGATTTACGAGTCGAACTTCGGCGATCCGTACCGCATGGACAAACGGACACCGGGTGTCGGCGAACACCAGTTGCACATCAACCCGCAAGCGGCGAGAAAGACCGTGGCATCAACGACAGCGACTACGTCTTTGTCGACGGAAACCAGTGGATCGGCCCTATCGCGGCTGGAAGCCGTCGGATCCGTTCTACAAGGTGTCCCGGTTGATGATTCGTGCCAAGTACAATCCGGCGTATCCGTACCACGTCACGATGGCAAACATGCCCCGTATGTGGCCACGGCGAAGTCGGTGAAGGGCCACGAGACGCGCTGGCCAACGGGCCGCGCTATTGCAGTGGACACCGGCTATCAATCCAACTTCCGGTACGGCGCACAACAGTCGTTTGCCAGAAGCTGGTTGATGCCGATACGCAGACCGACTCACTCCCCGGCAAACACACGATTGCCTGGAAGTTCAAGTGGGGCTTCGCTATCGATCACCATGGCGTCAACACGACTCCGAAAGAGTGCTTGATCCGCATCACGAAGGCGGAAGACGGCGGTATCGGAGCCCGTGGTCCGTGGGAACCAGTCCAGCCGGACCGGCTTCACGCCAGGTCAGGAAAACGAGTTCATGCTCAAATGGTTGAAGGGTGAACATATCAAGATCAAGGTCTAGCGCGGCACTCGTGCGTCGTGAAGCGTCACAGGGCAAAGACGCTTCACGAACGACGGGAGACGATTGCGACTGAAAGGAGAGATCGAATGCCAGAAGTCTATAACTGGCAACTGGGACGGAAGATGCTGTATCCCTATGAGGAGCGGCATCCGAAGTGGCAGTTTGCCTTTGTGTTCAACATCAATCGCTGTTTGGCTTGTCAGACCTGTTCGATGGCCGACAAGTCGACCTGGCTCTTCTCGAAGGGGCAGGAGTACATGTGGTGGAACAATGTGGAAACCAAGCCGTACGGCGGGTATCCGCAGTTCTACGACGTGAAGATCACCCAGCTCATCGAGCAGGTGAACCCGGGGGGGCAGGTGTGGAACGTGCGGGTCGGCCGCAAGCACCATGCGCCGTACGGGGTGTTCGAAGGGATGACCATTTTCGACGCGGGCGCTAAAGTAGGCCAGGCGGCGATCGGGTACATTCCGACGGACCAGGAATGGCGGTTTGTGAACATCTACGAAGACACCGCGACGTCCATGCGGGCCTTGGTCGAGAACATCGACAAGTCCGGCTTCACGCGCGATGAACCGTGGCGGCTCTCCGGCTCAAGCTTGCCGGAACACGAGACGTATTTCTTCTATCTGCAACGGATCTGCAACCACTGCACGTATCCCGGGTGCTTGGCCGCCTGCCCGCGCAAGGCGATCTACAAGCGGCCGGAAGACGGCATTGTGTTGATCGACCAGAACCGGTGCCGCGGGTACAAGAAGTGCGTGGAGCAGTGCCCGTTCAAGAAGCCGATGTACCGGGGCACGACCCGGGTGTCGGAGAAGTGTATTGCGTGTTATCCGCGCATCGAGGGGAAAGACCCCTTGACGGGCGGCGAGCCGATGGAAACGCGCTGTATGGCGGCCTGCGTGGGCAAGATCCGCATGCAGTCGTTGATGCGCATCGGCGAAGACGGCCTGTGGGCCGAAGACCGCTGGCATCCCCTGTACTACACCATTCGGGTGGAGCAGGTGGCGCTCCCGCTGTATCCGCAGTGGGGCACCGAGCCCAACGGCTACTACATCCCGCCACGCCATAGCCCGCGCGGCTATGCCCGGCAGATGTTCGGCCCGGGCGTGGATAACGCCATCGAGAAGTACCTCGTGCCCAGCCGCGAACTGTTGGCGGTCCTCCAGCTCTGGAGAGCCAGCCAGCAGATCATCTTCCGGTACGATGTCATTCCGGGTCCGAAAGTGTTTGAAACCCAAATTCACGGGAAGCGGTTCGACATGTACAACGATACCGTGTTGGGCTTCAACAAGTCGGGCAAGGAAGTGGCGCGTATTCAGGTCGAAGAGCCGATCTACATTCGGCCGGCCGAGCGCGTGAACTGGCTGTAGAACTTACCCTAGCGAGAGCGCTCGAGCGCTCTCGCTAGAGAAGACCGCAGCACAACGAAGGCAGGACGTTCTCTCGAACGTCCTGCCTTCGTACTTTTTGGGCCATTACACGCGCTTTTACCTATCCGACATTCATTCCCATACAGACACATGCCCACACGGCTTTTAATCCACCGAAACATCAACAGGAGACCATTCCCTGCCTCAAAGACAATCGTCAGGCGGAAATCTCCCTCGTATATGCACGTGGGTGTTGGTCTAGAAGAGTTCTCACCTAATCTCATCAACATGAATACTCGTTTTGAGGCAAGTTCATAGACATCTAGGCCGCGCTCCCTCTTCCCACCAGATCAGGAATCGATGGTATTCGAGCAAATGTTGACAGGCAGTTGTATGCCAGCTATACTCTCTGAAGTTGATAACGGTTATCAGTATCGAACGGCTAGCCGAATCAGCGCCGGGCAAAGACAACCGATCATTAGCGGGAGATACCACTCATGTATGTCTGCTTATGTAAGGGATTAACGGAATCAGATGTGCGGGAGGCTGGTCGTCAGGGCTGCCTAACCACTCGGCAAATCATCGCTGAATTCGGTCTGCGTGAAAATGGATGCTGCGGCCGTTGCGCAAAGAATATCCATGAACTCGTCTCTCTCGCGAAGAGCCAACTGGAGAGGGTCTGCCATAAACCTGTGTCGTCTTAACTCCTCCCTCTGACATTGATCCTTATTCCTACTGTGTCACAACCGGCAGCAATCATTGCCCAGTAGAAGGGACACGTGGTTCTTGCCGCTCAAATCCACGCTTGACCGCAAGCGCGACGACTGCCACGCGCTGCCCCAAATCACGGGCCCCTGCTAATTCTTGCTCATCGAGTCCATGGCTATCGCCTTCTGTCGTTGCGGAGGCGCCGAACGCACCGCCTCCACTCACGACGATCATGTAATTACCGAGCATGGCCGCAAGGATTGAGAGCATCGTCAACTCCTTCCCGCTGGAAATCTGGCCTCCGGTTGCGAACGCAGCCCCCACCTTATTCTTCAATTTGAACTCTGGAAAGACACCGAACTTGAATTGCCAATCGTCAATAAACGCCTTGACCTCCCCGGCCATATTAGACCAGTAGACGGGAGATCCGAGGACGACGGCATCCGCGGCGAACAGATCCTCAGCCGTCACCTGCAGCACGCGTTTCACGGTCACCTGCGCAAGAGGAACCGCTCGAGCTCCTTCGGCAACTGCCTCAGCCATGCGCTCGGTGTGACCGGAGAGAGAATGGTAGGCTACAAGGACCTGGATCGCTGAGGGACCATCAGCCGAACGGACAAGAGTCGGCATGCCAAGAAACATGGCTGCACACAGAAATAGCAGCCGCCACATCCGATTCATGAGACATCCTCTTGTTCGCTCAAAGCAGGGCACTCACATCGGCGGGACTAGGTCATGGTCGACCTAGCTAGAACACGCGCCTTCCAGCCGGAAGACAAGGGGCAGAATCTCCGTGTTGCTTCCGGGCAAAAACGAACGCTCTATCGACGAACCGTTTCCTCATCCATGTGCTCTTCGACGGACACTTGGGTCAATGTTCCACGATAGTCGCACTTGTGGCAGCGGATTCTGAACTCTTCGATCCATTTTTCCTGCACGTATGATTGGCGACACTTCGGACAGACAAACACGCCACGCATATACACCACACGCCGGGTTTCTTTCATGAATAGCCTCCATCCAGAGCAAAATGATAGGACGAGGATGGCATAGGGCCTGTCGGAATTGCAAGCCAACGCGCACGGGCTGCTAGCACACTCCTCGCACCTTGACGGCCTATGAGGAGCCCGCTAGGATGCACCCATGCTACCATATCATCTTGATAAGATATCCTCTCCAGCGCTGTTGAAGTTCGTGACCTGGGGCCTTTGGGTCCTCACCCTGCTGACTGCCCCCGTCTCGAGCTGGGCAGCCGATCCGCCGACCGAAACACTCATTCCGATTAAGACGCCCACTGGTACGGTAATCCAAGCTGAATTGGCCGATACGGCGTTGAAACGTGCCGAAGGTTTGATGTTTCGAGAGCATCTCGCAAATGACCGCGGCATGTTGTTCATCTTCGGCGACGCCCAACCGTGGACGTTTTGGATGAAGAATACGAAAATCCCCCTCGATATCATCTGGATGGACGCGAAGAAAACCATCATTCACATCGAACGCAATGTCCCCATCTGCACCAGACAGGACGACAGCTGCCCGCAATACCATTCGGATGACGGTGCGCTGTACGTCTTAGAGCTCAGCGGTGGCCGCGCAGCGGCACTGCAGCTTCAACGCGGCATGAAACTAGGTTTCAAACAACCCTGACCCTTCGCCTCGCCACTACGCCTTACGTGCACCCCTGAAAAAATTCTGAATACGTTCGATGAGAGAACGTGTTTGCGTGGCTGCCGATAAGGCCGCCGCATCACGAGATAATTGGGCTTTCGTCGCTGCCGTCGCCGCCTGTCGACGGGCAACGACCTCGCCGATCCGCTCGATCAGCGGCCGATCCTCCTGAACGACTCGCAGCAATGCCTGTTTCCCTACGGCAATGACCAACAATTCAGTCGCGGCCAACACCGTGGCCGAACGCAACTCGCCGGTCAATAAAGACATTTCGCCGAAAAAATTCCCTGCCTCAAGCGTCGTCACCGTGGAAGTGAGGCCCTCCTGCTCAAGCCGGACATCAGCCTTTCCGGAAACAATAACGTACAGTACCTCTCCGGGATCCCCCTGACGAACCACCCGCTCGCCTGGCAAGTAGGACTCCCAGCGCGCCTCCTGGGCCAAGATCTCAAGTTGCTTCGCATCGAGCGTCCTCAGGAAATCTACCGCCGCCAATTGCGCAACGATCCGCTCAACAGTGTGTGTATTCGGAACAGCATCCGCTTGAGTGATTCTATGCACCACCCGTTGCGGAAACGGTATTTCAATCCCCTTACGCGCAAACGCATGCCAAATATAGGTCCGCATCGTGCTCTCGATCACATCCCGTTGCGCGAACTCCCCGATCGGGAACTTAACCCGATACTGAATGCCTGATTCGTTAAACGCCGCGACCAGCGCGGTCGTCTTTGGATCCGGCAACACTCCGGATACCGACGCGGCCGTCTCAAGCAGCGTCGCACAAACCTGCTCAGGCGGAGTTCGATAGGCAACCTCGACATACACATTACAGAGATGCGTCGTGGTCGGCCTGGCAAAATTCGTCACACCACTTTGAACCACCAGGTCGTTGGCGAGCGACACACAATCGTGCTGACGGGTCAGGAGAGTGACATGTTCCATGCCGATGTGGGTCACGATGCCTTCTCGATCGAGCACCGTGATCCAATCCCCGACTTTCACGATCTTCCCCAACTCGATGCCGGCGAATAATCGGGCCAGCGTATCCTTCAACGCCACGCCGACCATGGCTGCGGCTACCGTAGGCAACGCCACGAGGGCCACGAGGTTGATCCCCATGACGAGCCACAGAATCAACACCCCTGCGGCTACCACCTCTGCGCCGAGGAGCATGTGCCTGACGATATCGGGAATGTATCGGTGTGCCCGTTCGATCAACCATTCGCCGATGATCAGAGCATCAAGAATCGTGAAGAGAAAAAATGAGGCGCCCAGCCAGGCCATGACATCAAGTCCCGACCGCACGAGGTGCGGGACCTGGTCCACCAACTCACTGCGGCCCACCAGTGCCGCGATGACGAACAAAAACCCCACACCGCCGGCATAAAATGGCAGTGGCGGCGCCGACTTACCGCGTCGAGCAAACAGATAGGTCAGGCCGATCAACACCGCAGCCATGACGACAAAGATCGCCACTATGCTACCGACCAGCACTCCGAGACTCATGGGGTTCTCACCTGACGTGGGAAGGACAACACGCGGATACCTCTCGGGCTAGGAACGCTCTTGCCAGGAGCGAACCCTCCGCACCGTGAGCACGCCATCAACTTTTTCGATCGCCTTGAGCACCCGCGCCAGATGCGCCGTATCCAGGACCTCAATGATAAAATCCAACATCGCTTTGCGGTCCTCACGGGTCGTAATTTCAGCACGACTGATGTTCGCTTGGCACTCGGAAATGGCCGTCGAGACATGCGCCAACACGCCGGTCTTGTCCACCGCAATGACTGAGACCTTTACGGAATGGGTACTGGGCGTGGAATGGTCCCACTCGACTTCAACCAGACGATTCTTGTCGTAGTCCAAGGCTTCCAGATTGGGACAATCAACGGTATGGATCGTGAGGCCCCGGCCTCGGGTGATATAGCCCAAAATGCGATCCCCCGGGACAGGATTGCAACAACGAGACAACTGCATCAGTAAGTCCCGAGCGCCTTTGACCTGCACGCCCGTGTCGTCGGTCCGGCCACTCACCGATTTCGGCGCCGCCGGGGCCTCGAAGGCAACCGTCTGACTTTCCGTCGGTACAGGCGGCACGAGTTTGCTCATCACCTGAGACGTCGGCAGGTGACCGAAGCCGACGGCAGCGGCCAGTTCCTCAGGCGTCTCATACCCAGCCTGTTTGGCCACGGCCAGCAGTTGCTCCGACCGCATCATCTGAGCCGGTGGCAGGCCATGTCGGCGAAAGTCGGCTTCCAGCAATCGCTTACCGATCTCGATGCTGCGGGATTGCTCCTCAGCCTTGATCCAGTGCTTGATCTTGGTTTTCGCGCGCGACGTCCGAACGAACTTCAACCAGTCTCGGTGTGGCGTTTGATTGGCAGCGGTGAGGATCTCCACCATATCCCCGCTTTCCATCGTATGTTTCAACGGAACAATCTTGCCGTTGACCTTGGCCCCCACACAATGGTCGCCGATTTCAGTGTGCACGGAATAGGCGAAGTCCACCGGCGTGGAGCCTTTGGGCAATTCCTTCACCATGCCTTGCGGCGTAAATACGTAGACGACGTCGTGAAAAAGGTCAAGCTTGACCGAGTCCATAAACTGACGATTGTCGGGCAAGTCCTGATTCCATTCTACGAACTGGCGTAACCAGCTGAACACCTTCCCGTCTTTTTCATCGATCCTCCCGTGCTCCTTATATTTCCAGTGCGCGGCGATGCCCTGCTCCGAGACTCGATGCATCTCCTCCGTACGGATCTGAAACTCGACATGTTCACCCTTGGGACCAACAACCGTGGTGTGCAACGACTGATACATGTTGGATTTCGGAATCGCGATGTAATCCTTGAAGCGGCCGGGCAAGGGGCGCCACAACGAATGGATGACACCTAGGAGCGCATAGCAGTTCATCTTGATATCGGTAATGATGCGCAGTGCAGCAAGATCGTACACTTCCTCAAATGAGATCGACTGCTTTTCCATCTTCTGGTAGATACCATACAGGTGTTTGGGTCGCCCGGACACGTCCCCCTGCAATCCGGCTTCGGCCATGGCCTTCTTGACCAGATCGATGACTTCTACAATATACTGCTGCCGGTCTTCGTCTCGCTTCGCGACACGAACGCGCAGTAATTCGTAGACATCCGGTTTGAGGTGCTTGAGACAGAGATCCTCCAGCTCGTTCTTAATCCAGCCGATTCCCAACCGATTGGCCAGAGGGGCATAAATTTCCAGGGTCTCCTGGGCGATTTGCTGCCGCTTCCCTTCGCTCAGATATTCCAAGGTCCGCATGTTGTGCAGCCGATCCGCCAGCTTGATGAGGACGACACGGATATCGTCCGCCATCGATAACACCATCTTGCGGAAGTTCTCCGCCTGCTTTTCCTCATAGTTCCGAAACGTAATTTTGCCGATCTTGGTGACGCCATCGACCAGGTGCACCACGTCTTTTCCAAATCGCTGTTCCAATTCGAGCGGGGTAGCCAGCGTATCTTCCAGCGTGTCATGCAACAGTCCCGCGACGATGGCCGTCACATCCGTTCTCAAATGTGTCAGCAGGCCGGCAACCGCGAGAGGATGCCGCAGGTACGGCTCGCCGGATCGACGCATTTGTCCTTCATGCGCCTTAGCCGAAAAATCATAGGCCCGGCGGACAAGGTCGAGATCCGCTTCGACGTTATAGCTCTTCACTCGCTCGAGCAATTGGCCGAGCTCTGTCACCGTCTCATGCGGCATACTTAGGCCACCTCACCACTCATACGAAGAGCCTTGATACGCAACTGCACGCGATCTTGACCATTCCAGTGATTGCGTTCGGGGCTAAAGGCGAGATCAAGAGGCCGACCGGAGCTCAAGCCCAAGTCCTCCAAGGATCCCATCCGAAAACCAATGCTATCAAAAATATACGATCGGCCTTGCCGCACGCGCAACTTGAGATGCTTCTCACCGACCACTCGCGCATCCACCACATCAAGACCGCGAACCGCTAACGTTGGCTCCGGATTCCCGGCGCCAAAGGGGTGCAGGGATTCCAATTCCTCTATGAGGCCGAAATTGACCTCCGCAAGTGTCACTTCGGCATCAACCTGCAGCGTCGGCACTGTCCGTGCAGCGGCGGCCCACTGAGCAGCTACGTCACAGAATCTCCGACGAAACTCCTCCAGTCTCGATTCTTTGATCGTCAACCCGGCGGCACTCGGATGGCCGCCATAGGCTTCGAGCAGATCCCGGCATTCGGACAACCCCTGATAGAGGTCAAACCCATCCACTGTTCGAGCCGATCCCTTGCCGATTCCTTGCCCGTCCATCGCGATGACAATGCTCGGCCGATGGAACCGATCCACCAAGCGAGCCGCCACAATCCCAACGACGCCCAGATGCCAGTCACGTGAGCCCAATACAATCGCGGCGGTCAACTCGTCGTCCTGCAGAAAAGCCGCCGCTTCACCGGTGATTCCCGCCTCAATCTGCTGCCGCTGTCGATTCAACTGCTCCAATTGTTCCGCGATGTGCATGGCCTCCTGATTGGATTCCGTCGTCAGTAACTGCACGCAAATCATCGCATGATCCAGCCGTCCCGCGGCATTCAGACGTGGGCCCAGACGAAAACCGATCGTTTCGCTCGTGCAGGCCTTCGCGATACCAGCCACCTGCTTCAGCGCGCGAATGCCGCAGCGGGATCCGCGCGTAATCTGTGTCAGGCCTTCTCGCACCAGAATTCGGTTTTCATCCTGTAACGGCACGATATCGGCCACCGTCGCCAACGCCACCAGATCCAAGCAGGACTCCGGATCTACCTCACCGGACCCATACCGCTGTTGATAGGCCGACACCACCTTATAAGCCAGCCCCGCAGAGCAGAGCCCCTTGAACGGATAGATCGCGTCGCGCCGGTGCGGATTGAGCACGGCACAGGCCGGAGGCATCATGGCATCAGTTTGATGGTGATCCGTCACGATCACGTCCACACCGAGTTCCCGAGCGACCGCAATTTCATGATGCGAGGTCGTCCCGCAATCGGACGTGACAAGCAGCGAAACACCTTCCTGCGCTAAGCGACGAATCGCCCCCTCGTTCAACCCGTAGCCTTCGCGAACCCGATGGGGAATGTACCCGCAGGCATCCCCGCCGAGGCCTTGATAGAACGACAGGTAGAGACTGGTCGCCGAAACCCCATCGACATCGTAGTCACCATAGAAACAGACCCGTTCCTGACGAGAGAGGGCCAGGTGCAACCGCTCGACGGCCGGTTCCATGTCGGGGATCAGAAATGGATCGTGAAGCCCGCCCTGCGCGCTGGACATCCAGCGGGTCGCTTCATCCGGGGTCGTGACACCGCGCGCAAGCAACACTGACGCCGTCACCGGCGAGATCGAGAGCCTCCGCGACAGATTATTCTGCAAGGCAATGTCAGCCGGTCGAAACACCCACAGTTTTTCCTGCATGAATCCCCTATCTTTGCCTGAAATATTAATAAGTTACTGAGAGGTAAGGGGAATGGTATCGACTCACCGATTTTTTGTCAAACCGGGTTTTCACCTGAGCGAGAGCCAGACACGGAGTAGGAGTAGGAATACGAACAGCCCTGCGATGGACGGACGGAGGTTCGGGTCACAATAGGGGGGAACAGCACCGTGCGGATAAGAAAAAAGGAGGGGACTACTCCCCTCCCTTTTGCACATAGTTCTTTACGAACTCTTCGGCATTTTTTTCGAGCACATCGTCAATCTCATCGACCAATTTGTCGATGTCTTCTTTCATTTTCTTTCCGGACGCAACGACCTTAGGATTCGGCTTGGCCTCTTCCTTCTGATGAGACTCTTTCCTGGACTCCGGTCTCCTCTCCTGTTTCTCCATCGGAGCACCTCCAGTGCATCAGAAACCGTTCAACCATCAGCTCCTTGTCACCTTACTCCAGGGTTATCGAATGCGTCAAGACACGGACTATATCGTGTGAGGCATCGCTCGTCATGGGCTCCGGGGCCTGCGAGCGACGCCTCGAAGCTCATGATGACGGCTATTTAACAATGAGCGAGACAATCAGCAAGGCGACAATGTTAATGACCTTGATCATCGGATTGATCGCCGGACCGGCCGTATCCTTGTACGGGTCGCCGACCGTGTCGCCGGTCACTGCGGCCTTGTGGGTGTCGGTTCCCTTCAAGCCCTGCTCTTCGATGTACTTCTTGGCATTGTCCCACGCACCGCCGCCGCTCGTCATGGAGATGGCGACAAACAAACCAGTGACGATGCTCCCCACCAGCACGCCACCCAGCGCCTGTGGTCCAAGCACCACACCGACCAGGATGGGTGCCACAACGGGGATCAACCCTGGAATCATCATCTTCTGAATCGCCGCTTGTGTCACGATGTCTACGCAGGTGCCGTACTCCGGTTTCCCGGTACCTTCCATGATGCCTTTGATCGTCCTGAACTGACGTCGCACCTCCTCCACAACCAGCCCGGCCGCCTGACCGACCGCTTTCATACAGAGCGCGCCGAAAATGAACGGCAGCATCCCGCCGAGGAAGAGTCCGACGAGGACCAACGGATTCGAGAGATCGAAAGTGCTGGATTGGGTGCCTTTGGCCACCTCGCGGGCGAATTCGGCAAAGAGCACCACCGCCGCAAGCGCGGCCGAGCCGATCGCATACCCCTTCGTGACCGCCTTTGTCGTATTGCCGACCGCATCGAGGGGATCCGTGATGTCACGCACCTCTTTCCCCAGATGCGCCATTTCTGCAATTCCGCCGGCATTGTCCGTAATCGGGCCGAAGGCATCGATGGCCACCACGATCCCTGCCATTGAGAGCATCGATACCGCTGCCACTGCCACGCCGTACAACCCGCCCGACTCCGCTCCGCCACAGATCCAGTAGCTGCCGAGAATCGCCGCGCCGATGACGACCACTGGGGCGGACGTCGACTGCATGCCCACTGCCAGACCGGCAATGATGTTGGTCGCATGGCCCGTTTCGCTCGCCTTGGCGATGTCTTTCACCGGTGCATATTCCTTGGACGTGTAATAGTCGGTGATGAAGACCAGCGCCAGCGTCACCGCCAACCCCATCAACGCTGCCAGGTAATAACTCATCCCGCTCACGCCGCCGACACCGTCCATAATCATCGAGGTGACCGGGAAAAACGCGACCGCGGCAATCCCGCCGGCTACAAACAGTCCCTTGTATAGAGCCGGCATGATCTCGCCACCGGGGCTGACTTTCACAAATAGAATCCCGATGATCGTGGCGAAAATTGTCACCCCGCCCAATGCGAGCGGATAGAGAATCGGCGCGCTGACCCCCTTGAACATCGTAAAGGCCAACACCATGGCCGCCACTGTCGTCACGGCGTAGGTTTCAAACAGGTCCGCCGCCATGCCTGCGCAATCGCCGACGTTGTCGCCCACGTTGTCGGCGATGACCGCTGGATTGCGAGGATCGTCCTCTGGAATGCCCGCTTCCACTTTGCCGACCAAGTCCGCGCCCACATCGGCCGCTTTGGTATAGATTCCGCCGCCGACACGCGCAAACACGGAGATCAGACTGCCGCCGAACCCGAGGCTGAGCAACGCATGAATCGCTTTTTCCTGCCCCGCCATCTGGGAGGCCAGCGTGTAGAAACTGGTAATAGCCAGCAGACCTAACCCGATCAGCAGCAACCCCGTCACCGCGCCGCCCCGGAAGGCGACGGTCAAGGCCGCATTCATGCCGTTGTGCGCCGCTTGCGCCGTTCGCACATTCGCCCGAACTGCGATGATCATGCCCACATAACCGGCGAGCGCCGAAGCGCCTGCCCCGATCAAGAATCCGATTGCCGTCAGCATCCCGAACTTATCCGACATGGCGCCTGCGCCCCAGAGCACCACAAACAGCACGGCCGCCACCACGCCGACTGTCCGATACTGTCGATTCATATAGGCGCTGGCGCCCTCTTGAATCGCTTTCGCAATTTCCTGCATCTTCGCGTTTCCGGCGTTGAGCTTGAACACCCACATGGCAAGATACAGGCCATAGGCAATACCGGCAACCGCTGCAATCAGAGCAAAGGTCACGATCGCTGAGTCGCTCACAGTGTTCTCCTCCTGTTAACAGAATGGTGAAACTGAGAATCCAGCTGAAGTGTCTCGGCAAATCCAGTCGTGAACATGAACCGGCCACGCACGATGATTCACATACTTATGGTCGACGAATGTCACAGACTCTCCGTGGTCAACCCATCGCATGGCGATACTTCAGCGGGAAGAACCGCCGCCTGCCCGACAACAGACACGGTTGCTAACTAGCGGAAAAGTGGCGCCATTCTATAGCGGTGGTCGGGATGGATCAAGATGAAAGATGGGCGAGAGCGAGGGAACCGGCCCATGAAGCTGTGGCCGAACCCATCGTGCTTCGCCGTTTGCGGAAGGATAGCGACTTTGTTATAGTGCGCGCGGGTTGAGGAGTACTCGATGGGGCTTGCGCCGGAATACATCCTGATTGATCAGCAGAAGTTCAGCAAAACTAAGCTGGCGCTGGACAATCATGTGTACAAGAATTGCGAGATCGACGACTGCGATGTCTACTATAGCGGCGGTCAGTATGAATTGATCGACACCCACATCACGAACTCTCGACTCATCCTCAATCATCCTGCCAAAGGCATCTACAGTGCCATTCAGATCTTTAAGATGAAGTCCCCCGGGTCCAGCATCGTCTCTGAGTAACCCCATCTTGTGCAGCATCGTTCGTCTCTCGCGAGACTGGAGCACTCTCGAACTTCAACGAGAGACGAATAGCGTCACTTGGGGACAGGAATATTTTCGCTGAACTTCGCGATCGGGATGGATTGAAACACCGGGTCCTGCGCGCCCTTTGAGGATTCCGCCTCAATGCGCTGCAGAAAAGTGGCTGGTCCGGTCACAGGAGCGTAACTGAGCAGGGCCTCGACGTCGAAGGTCTTGGTGTCTTTTGGTGTCGTGAACACAAAGGTTTCAATCCGCTTTTCTTCCGGCTTGAGCACGGTTTCTTCCAGCACCTTGACGGCTTCAAAGTCGAACACCGTCTTCTGGCCCTTGGCATCGGCATACGTCCGACCGTAGACACGCTTGTCGCTGAAGACCGTCTTGAGGTTCTTGCCCTTGATACCCAGCTCCAACACCACACTGGCCCAGCCTGGGTGTGTGGTCGGCAGGTTGTGCGGCACGAGGCTCTGCACGGCCACCGTCACGGTGGTCTTGTCTCCCTCAACCTTGGTCAGAACGTCCAATTTGGCCGCTTCTTGCCGGAGTTGGCCGATCCGGCCTGGAAAGCTATGATTGGCCACCTTCCGCTTGGCTTCTCCATTGGCCGACTCCCCGATCTGTTCGGGCATATGACACGTCTGGCATTCCTTCCCTGACTTTACCGCTTTACTCTGATCCCAATTGCCCAACAGATCGTTACTCTTCTGAAGGTCAGCCGCGGCCGGCACCACCTGATGACAATTCAAGCAGAGATCCGACTTGTGGAAGAGGCTCAATTCCATGGATTGGTGCGCAAGGTTTTGCGCGAAATCTTTGTACGGCCCATACATGGTCTTGCTGCCGAGATCGTACTTTGGCTCAGGCGGCTGTTTCGTCCGGTCGACCTGCTTGATGAGATGACATTGCGCGCAGGCGACCCCATCCAGCGATGGGTCACCGGATTGGGCTTGGGTCACGAACAATTGGGCCTGATCGGGAAACTCGCGCACATGCGGGGCATGGCAGCGAAAACAGAGGGCCTTATCTTTACCGGCAGAGGACGTCAGGTAGGCATCAAGGGCAGCTCGGAACGTCGGGGTATGGATCGAGCGCGACAGCGGCGACGTCTCCCACTCTTCGAACACACGCTCGTGACAGCGCTTACACTTGCTCGAACTGGGAAACGCCTTTTCGATCGTCGCTTTGGCCTTGGCATCTTGCGCCAGGCCCTGTTGCACGCTGTAGCTGGTGATGGACACGGCCAGCAGCACCGTTCCAATGACGATCCCCTGCAGTAGTCCTCGTCGATTCTTCACTGTCGACATATCCTCCGCACATGGTCACTCCTCGCTGCCTGTTGCACCGTAAGCGGCAGGGGGCCTTACAGTGACTTGGCCCGGTAGGTCAGCATGCGAGGCTGAATGTATTCCTCAATTACCTTTTTGGCGGTCGCCCGCTCCTGGTCGGTGGCCAGGGTCGCCAGATACTTCGCTTTAAGCTCCGCCTCCGGCTCCGGGATCAATGCATAACTCAGCACGACCTCAATCGTCGCAGGGACACCACCATTCTTCAGGGCCTGGGAGAAGGGCACGCGACGTGTGTTGCCGCCCTTGATGAACGGGTCTGGAATCGGCCCGCGCAAAATCTTGTCGTAGGGAAGTCCGAATCGTTTTATTTCGTCACCCAGCACATTCCCTTGTGCATCCTTGGTCGTGATGGAGAGGAAGAACTGCTTCAATACAGGATCGCCGTCGGGAAAACTATGCGGCAGACTGCCGATCTTGACAAGGACGGTCCCCTCTACCCCCGCCCCGGACTTGGTCGCCTCCACCTCGATACGCGGCATCCATTCCGCTTGCAGATTGCGATTCTTCAACAACGTCCCGGGGATGACCACCCCGCGGAACCAATGGCGGCCGATCGCACGGGTCATGGCACCGCGTTTCGACGTGGAGCTCCCGGTCGAGGGTTCCATATGGCAATCCTGACAAATAGTGCCCTGCAGAATTTCTCCGGGCAAGTCCTTCTGAGTGACATCCTTCACCTTGTCGAAATGGCAAGATGTGCAGAAATTCGCGCCACGGAAGAGCGGCAACTGCGTCGCCGGATGCACCAGATTCTCTTCCGGATCGGCATAGGGGCCATAGAGCATTTCGCCCGGTTGAACTTTAAAGGTCGGCGGCGGCAGCGGCGTGGTTTCCACCGCGTTGATGAGGTGACAGGCCGCACAACCGATGCCTTCGACCTGCGGCTTGCCTGACAAGATTTGCGCACTGATCTTCTCGACGTGCTGGGGAAAGACTGTCACGGCCGGCGCATGGCACGACAAACAGCGTTGCCGCTCCTGCGGCGTCGGGTTGGTCTGCATCCAGACTCCTAATACCGTCCGAAACACTGGCGATTCGAACGAGGTGCCATGTAGCAACGCCGCGTCGATTCGCCCGAACGATTTCAGATCTGGGGTCTGCTCACGCATGCCCTTCCATTCTTCGTAGTGACGATCATGGCACTGCTTGCAATCTTCCGATCGAATAAAGATCTTTTCGATCTCGGCCACCCAATCAGCAGGCAGCTGGCCATCGGTTTTCTGGGCAATCGCACGCTCATGGAACGTGATATTGAGTAGCGCCATGAACACCAGGAGGCTACCCATCGCCAGTTTTTGAATCGATCGTCTCTGGTCGTTCACACTGCGCTCATATTCGGTTCTGAGTTAGTCTCGTCTACAACCGACAAAATGAAAATTCACGCCCCAACCAACCGGATCGCTCGGATCTGCCGGTTCATAGGTCCCGACAGTAAAATTACACTCTTTCATCGCCGCCTTGACGGCCTTTCCGAAATCGATCAGGTTGCGGACCTCTTTCTTATCGATTTCTTTAATGACCGACCGCACTTTGATCCCGGCATAATCCGCTCTGGAGTTGCCGATCACTTCAAAAACTGCGACGCCTTCAGGCCGTTGTAACTTGAGTTCTTTCTGCACCGCCTCATCCACCTCGCCAACCGCGATCCCGAACTCTTCTCCGAGCTGAATGGCTTCCTCCTCCGTCATCTCGCCGTTACCCTCGGTCCCGGCATCGGCTGGAATATCCCACCCCAAGGCCGTGAACAGAACCCCACACACACAAAGAGCCCTTCCGAGAGAAAGGGCTCTGTTCAGGATCGCTCGATTCGTGTGGGCCATTCCCTCCAACGGGTTCGCCTCATTCGCACATGCTGCACCGGCGCCAACGCATCCCGGCAACTCTGTTATCCTACCAGAACAATTACGTCTTTGTTGTGACTGGATCCAGTGCGAGTTGAAACCACGGAGCAATGGCTTTCTGCCCGTTGCGCTCTTTATTCTCACCATTCCACACAGCAAAGGACACCGCTTGGATACGTCCTGGAATCAACTTGGCTTCATTCTCCTGCTCTTCACTCGACAGCGGCCGACGCATGACCACTCGCCACGTGCCGTCTTTCCACGTCGCATTGCCCTGCACTCGCCCTTGCTTCTCTTTGGTGGTCAGGGTGCTGAACCCGCCGCCGATCAGATCCTCTACCGAGGACGCGCGACGCGGGATTACTTCGAACCGCCTGGGCTCACCACTGGCGGCCTTGTCTTTTTCCCTGGTCCGAGCAGCACGTCGGTCGATATCGCTCTGCCAATCGGCCTTCCAGTGCCAGATATTGATGTAATGATCCAACTGGCCCATGCAGAAAAAAGCCGGCGCATCACCGAGCGGCAATCCTAACGCGACGCCGTCGCGGAAGGTACCCGGTGTCAATCGGTCGTTCTTCGTATTGTCCTGCCATTCCAACAAAAACGCGATGTCGGTGCCATTGTGCACGGCGCGTACCGCCAACGCGTGGGCCGTCGGTTCCGGCCACACCGGACGCGTGATAACCTGACCGCTCAACGGCAAGGTCATGGGTGCAATTGTCTTCCACAGGGGATCCTCTGGTTCCACCGGGATGTTACCCGGAATGGCCTGTGCGCGAATGATCATGCCTTCGGAACTGACAATCGGAATGCCAAATCCGCCCAGAATGAGGGCGAGGATCAGTAGGCTGGATAGAATCGTGATCAACCTGGTGCGGGATGGATGAACCGACGTCATTCGCCTCATACCCCGGAAGAAGGCCCTAACCATGAGAACTCTCGCCTCCCGCTAGGCGGGCGAGACCGCTGAACCCGTCGCTCAAGCATTACCACAATTTGGCGCGACGAATCTTGTTTTCACCTCGCTCACAGATATACAGATACCCTTGTGTGTCGAGCGTCAACCCGACCGGAGAATTCACCACCGCCTCAACAGCAAGCAGGCCGTCGCCATGTTTAAGAGCACCAGTGGCATCTTTAGCGACAAATCGCGCGGCACCGCACCCACCCATATTCTTATCATCGTACCCGCTATCTCCGTTGCCTGCCACCGTACTGATGAAGCCTGTGTTCGCATCTACTTTCCGGACCCGATGATTGCCGGTATCCGAAATATAGGCGTGATTGTGCTGATCGAAGACAATGGCTTCGGGCGCGTGTAACATCGACTTCGCTGCGGGCTTCCCGTCTCCGTCATACCCATATCGACACACACCAGCCAGGGTGGAGATCAATCCCGTCTTGCTATCAATCTTGCGGACACGATTACTGCCTTTATCGACGGCATAGACATCCCCGGCATTGTCGACGGCAATGCCCACAATATCGTATAGCCGCGCTTCAGTGGCCGGATGACCATCGTCGAGGTACATCGACAAACTGAGGCCATCCGAACAAACCGGCATGAGCCACCCATTGTCGTCGCTGAAATCGATTCCGATCGCGTCACCGGACAATACCACCAAGCTACGTGCCACCAGCGGCTGCTCCCGAGCCTCGTCTTCAGCGGTCCAGCTTCCCGCGATGGTTTCCACGCGGCCGGTTCGTGCGTCATACCGGCGAATCCGATGCGCTTGCGTATCAGCGATATACATCACATCGTCGGCGTCAAATGCGATGGCCGCCGGCCAGGTCAAATTGACCTCCAGCGCCGCTCCGTCCCCATTGAATCCGTGCTCGCCAGTTCCCACGACGGTCGTGATGATTCCGGTCTCACGATCGATTTTACGAATCCGGTTGCTGCCGGAATCGCAGACATAGAGATCGTTACGGGAATCGCATGCGATGTCCAGCGGCAGATACAGCCCAGCCTCACCGCAGGGCCCTTCATCTCCGCTGTAGCAGGTTTCGCCGATTCCGGCGAAGTTATGAACGGTGCCCTCCGCAAGATTGACTCGACGAACACGGTCAGACCCTGATTCAGCGAAATAGAGCCACCGCTCTTCACGGTCCAATGCGACATGGTGCGGGAGAGGAATGCCTGCCTTCACGGCGCGCTTACCGTCCCCCGTGCTGCGTGCCTTTCCGTTTCCGGCAAAGGTTTCGATATATCCGACCGCTAACTGAACGTCTGTTTCCATAACTGTGTCAATCCGTTCTAGGCTAGGCCCATTGTGCCGAAGAGATCTTACCCGCGTGAACCCGGAGAAGATGCAGCGGCAACCGGCTCCTCCACCACAGGCGTCGTCATCGACACCGGCGGCTGGGCCTGAATAGCTTGCGCCTGCACCGGTTCGGCCTGCTGAGCTTGTTGCGCTTGCGCCTGGGCCTCAGCCTCAATCGCGTCCGCTTCGTGAACAGACTTCTTAAATCCCTTGATCGCCTTGCCGATCCCCTCGCCAAGCTGCGGCAACTTTCCTGCCCCGAAGATAATCAACACGATAAACAGGATCAGGATCAACTCTGTGAAACCAAGACTGCCAAACATGGTGTGTCTCCTTTGCTCACATGTTCAGGATGCGGTTCCCTCTTTGGCCTTCTTCGCGAATCGTTCCTTCAGGCGCTGACGAGCCTGTTCGGCCTGTTCGAACATCTTGCACTTGTCGTAGACGCTGATCAAGTTGTAGTAGGCAAGCGGCTCATCCGGACTATGCTCCACCGCGCTTTCCATGACTTTGATCGCCAAATCCGTCTTCCGATGATTGAGGGCGATCTCCATCAGTTTGAAGCTCGCTTCCAAATGCTTCGGGTCCAGCTCGAGAACTCGCAGATAGCACTGTATGGCCATGTCCATCGTGTTGTAGTCGGAGACCTGCGGGTTGTCGAGCTCCACATACACGCCGGCAAGATTGTACCACGCCATCGGATCGTCCGGTGTGATCTCGACGAGCCGCTCGTAGTAGTTCTTCGACTCCATGTATTTTCGCTTATCCGCTTGCACCCGGCCAAGATTAAACAGGGCGAGAACATCATAGGCATGCACATCAAGGGCGCGCTTAAATTCTGCCTCCGCCTCGTCAATCATGCCTTTGGTGGCATAGATGGTCCCAAGATTCGAGTAGTACATGGCCAACGACCGATTCATTTCTGTCCTGAGCCCCTCGGCCATCTCGATCGACTTCTTTACTTCAGTAAGAGCATCGTCAAGCCGGCCCTTGCTGAAATACAGTTCTCCCAGCCGACATCGTGCCTGGAAATCGTCCGGCTCTTCACCGAGCAACTTTTCAATCTCCGCGATTTCCTCATCAGGGCTCAACGGTTGATCGCCCGGATCCACTGCCGCACTCCCCTGCTCTGCCCCACTTGCCTGTGTCTGTTCATCCATAACAACGTATCCTAATCTGGGTGACTGTAAGATTAAATTTGTCCGCCAGCGAGAGAATCCTGCGTGCCGACGAGCGGCGGCCTAGTGACTGCCGCCTGTTCTATGGCCGCGCCTCTGGGCCGGTCTAGTGTCAGCAACATCACCCCGAGCACGACCATGAGGGTCAAACTCGAAAACAGCAATGCATAGCCCGCGATAAACATCAATGCCAGACCATATCCCGCAAGCCGTCCCATCGTCACAAGTCTGATCACGGTGTAGGACCAGCAAAGCAGGCCTGCGACGTAAAAGGCGAAGGGCAGGTAAAAGGTATACCCCATACCCATCTGAAAGATCCAGCTGATGCCTTCCCCGGCCTTCCGGATGGAATTGGCCAACACCGGGTTGTAGAGGATCAGAAAATAGTCCATGAACAGCAAGCCGAAGAACAGCACTGCGGAGACAGCCCCGAACCAGATTGCACGCCGGCGTTGCTGTCGATTCCTGCTGCGAAACGACACTCCGCGCCCATAGGCCCAAAACACCAGAATACTGGCGAGCACCATCAACGCTTCGCCGAGACGATTGGCTTCATACACAAAAGGCGGTGCCGCAATCACCCCCATCCACCCGTAGGTGGTGGAAAAAATCTGATAGTAGAGCCACCCGGAGATACCGAAATAATAGACCGCTCCCATGACTCGTTTCGACCACTCCTGCTGCTGGGACAGATACTCCAGCATCAATGCAGTGAGTGCGACGAGGGTGACGACATTGTAGGCGATGGCGCCCAGCATGGCCGGTGGAACAATCAGGAACGCAACCGTGAGAATCAACTGGAGCGCCACACTGGGAATGGTGACGGCGTTAAATCCCGTGAGCCCCTTGGCACGCCCCCTATTCACCAACAGCACCACCAGGGCAAGGAAAACAAAGATAGCTACGACGTTGAGCAAGGCAAAGCCGACGGACGTCAGCAACTGAAAGACCGTCCCGACCCACTCATGCTGAGCCGCAATCTTGCTGATATGCATGCCGAGTCGAGAAACCAGCCGATACAGGACAAGTTCGAAGAACCCGACGAACAACACCAGTTTGATGGTGTATTCGAACAGCAGTCCCTGATCTTCGACCCGTCCCGTTGACCGTTCGACTGTGGCGGCTACAGCAGACATCTCTGGCCCCCTGTGCAAAACGTTGATGATAATCCTCTGCCCACCAACGGTCAACGGCGCAGGACATCGGTCCTACTGGCGGCACAAATACTAGGAACCGGTCGGTTGTGGGACTTGCAACGCTTGCGACTTGGCCCGGGCGATATATAGGAGCCCGTCGGCCATGGAATAGTTAAACGGCAATTCGCACACGACTTCACTGATCTTTTCATATACCTGCTGATAGAGTTGCTCGGCCTGAGCAGGAGTCATGCCTTCTTGCACTTCGTAAAAAAATCCAAGGCTTAAGTCTTCTGTCGACGGCCGCATGATCCGCCGGATTCCGTAACTGCCAGGATCGTTCATAATAGGCGCCTCTTTCTCCAGATCGAAGAGGCAAGGCTGGCAGGAGAACCCATACGACTCATTGAGCTTCTTATTTCCCACCACGAAGTTCATGGTATCGAGGGCTTCCTCTTCCCTTTCCGTGGGGAATCCAACGATCACGTAGCAATGCACCGCAATGCCAAGATCGACGCAATCATCAACGATGCGACGCACGGATTCCTGCTTGATGCCCTTTTTCATGAAATCCATGACCCGCTGATTAAACGACTCCAGTCCGAACACGATTTTCAAACATCCGGCGTCTCGCATCTGCCCGAGCAATTCTCGCGTGAGATTCTTTTCGAAACGCAACTCACACGTCCACTTCACATTCACTTGCCGATCGATCATTTGCTGGCAGAGACGCTTGGTTGGAGAGAGAGCAAAACACTCATCGGTGAAGAAGAACGATTGCGCACCGTAGCGCTCCTTCAACCAGACAAGATCGTCCACTGTCTTGCCAGGATCGCGTTGACGAAAGTTTTGGTGATCGAGCGTAAGGGCGCAGAACGCGCAGTCCTTGTAGTAGCAACCGCGCGAAAACTGGACCGGCAGAACGGGCTCCGGAGACAGATAGCGATCGAGCGGAAAGCCGTCATAATTCGGTGCCGTGAGTTGATTGATATTTTCCGAGTAAAAGGGCTGATTGACCGTAATCTTGCCGTTCTGGCGATAGATCAGATTGGGGACCTTGCTGAAATCCCGTTTGCCATCCATCTGGTTCACAAGTTCAAGCAAGGCTGTTTCACCTTCAAACACGACAAAATCATCGACGAGATCGAATAGCCACGGGCAGCGGCGCAGATTATCGACCAGCCTGGTGAAGATACTCCCACCAACAGTCACATGCAGTTCCGGCGCATGTTCCTTGATCAATCGACAGAGGGTGAGACCTGGAATAATTTGCGAGGTCGCTGTGATCGATACACCGATCAGATCCGGGCGGTCAGCCAGAAGAGAAGGGAGCACATGCTCACGAAATAGACTGATATAGGGATTCTGACCCTCGTCCCGAATGGCTTTGATCAAATCTTTTGACGAGTAAATGGAATAGTCTCCGAACTGATTATCGACAACCGTCATTCGCGTTGGGAAATACAGCGAAGACAGCACCTCAAGCCACTTGTCGATCAGAAAGAGACTGTTGCGGTATGCCTCAATATCGTAGAACCCTTCACCCCGCAGCGTCTCCTTCGCCAATTCAATTCGCTCGAACAGATACGGAAAGCGATCGAGCGACTCAATCACGCGAGCAAGTTGCTCGGCGCTCCCCGGTCCCGTCTCACCGGTCCGCTCTCGCTCAAGGCTCTGCTGTTTGTCCAGCAGTTGCTGGTAGAGGCCATGAGCAAAGGTCTGTGCAAGAACCTTGTCTAACAACTCAATGCCAAGATCGCGTTGGGAGACGTTCTTGATTCCAGCCTGAGTGAGAAATCCAGTCAGCGATGGGAGACTCAAGTAGGGTTGGGATGGGTGCCACGTAGGAGGAAACAGGAGTGAAACTTTCATAGGATTATCTTTATATTAATCAGGAAAATCAGTATTTTCAGAAGAAAATAGGACGATATCGGTTTATACACTCCGCTTTGGTCCGAATGCAACCCTCACCCCCGGCACGCAAGACATTTTGCCCTTGCCAGCCTTCATCCATCTCGCGTCTCCCACGAACGCACAAAGGCCCCGAGTATTGCCTTTGTCAGCAACAACTCGGGGCCTTCATGTTACGAAACCAAAACACTGCTCCTATTCCGAGGTCGGAGTAGGATAGGCCGTTCAGGCCACTAGGTTCACGGCATCTTCAACGTGAACCAGGTGGAGAGGGCCTTCATGCCGTTCCGTTCAATGTTGGAACCATCCCACACCGCAAACGCGATGGGAACGGAGGCTCCCGCCTTGAACTGTGTGTCATTGGCATCGCCGGTCTCCAGCGGACGCTTCACGACTACACGCCAGGTCGGGCCAGTGTATCCACCGCCCTTGAGTGAACCGGACGGCTCCCACACGCCATTGCCGATCACATCCTGATGGGCCTGGGTGGTCAAGGTGCTGAACCCGTTGGCATTCAGATCCTCGACGGAGCTGACCCGCAGGGTCGGATCAGACATGATGTTGCCTGACCAGATTCCGGAATTGAATGGGCCAAGGCTCCGGCCGATACGATCAGGATAGGTGACTCCACCTGCCGGCTCTTCGAAATAGTAATCCCAGAAGATGCCGGGGTATTGGTCATCCACGTCCCACATCCCAGCGCGGTCCTTGCCAAGATCCTTCTGCCACTCTGCGTTCCAACGCCAGATATTGACCGTCCCACCGGACTGTCCCATACACTGAAACGGCGGAGCTCCCGCAGTGTTGACCGGGAACATGACAGCTGCCTGGTCGCGAAAATCTTGCGGACCGATCGCCGTGTCGTTCTTGGTCTGATCGCTCCAATCGAGGCGTAACCCCAAATCCTTCCCATTGCTGACCGCCTTCACAAACACCGACTTCACCGAAATGTTCGGATGCATCGGAGTCGTGATGGTTTGGCCGCTCAATGGGATGATGACACCTGGCACTCCTTCCCAGATGGGGTTTGCACCATCCATCGGGATTGCCCCCTTGATCGCCTTCACGGGAATGGTCACCGGTTGGCTGACCGCGAGAGGCACCTGCCCGATCGTCAACATAATGCCAACGATCAGCGCAGAGAACAGAATGCCAAACACCAAACGCTTATTGCGTGTCTGCACCAGTCTCATTGCGTATGCCCTCCTCTGAAAGATTAATAAGAAAAAGAACTGGGAACGTATAACGTCTGCCGAAACCCGAATACCGCACTGCCCGCAAACCGAGAGCTCCTACGCAGTCCCGACGGGGCCCTCGTTCTTCTCGCCGTCCTTCTCTTTCGTCTTTTGGTCCATGAAGGACTCCGCGCCGACTTCACTCAGCAACATGCTGAGCTCATTCCCCTTGTCCTGCGCCCCGCACTCGTAGGTTTGACCTTCCGGAGCATTGAAGGTAGCTGGTCTATAGTCCGCCTCGGAGTATGGCTGCACAGTGACTCCGAGGAAGGCGACCTCAAAATCCAGCCATTCCGACATACAGTCGGCAATGAGCTTGAATAAACCGGTATCTGCCTTCTTCGATAACATCCGGCAAAATAATGGCACCCATCGGCCAATGTGGTTTTTGATGAATTTCTTT
>JALDRG010000023.1 GCA_031315995.1 Nitrospira sp. | reverse complement strand
GGGGGAGGCGAAGCCGGATACCGGATTATTCGATCACATCAGCGAATCCGCAATCCGCTTCAACCACACGGACCCGCCTGAATGCTCCGCCGTGAACGTCTAAGGCGTGGCAACCGCAGATGTTTATTTTCTATGGATACAAAATAGGGTAACCGGCATGCCCCCTCGATTCCGCCGCGCTCGCTTGTGGGAGGGCTCCAATTCTACTCGTACGTGCTGCCCGAGCGCCGCCGCGATCTTCACCAGCGCATCCAGGGAGAACCGCGACACCCGTCCGCGGAGGAGATCATTCATCCGCGGCTGCGTGACCCCACATTTGGTGACCGCTTCCACCTGTGTTCACTCGTTCACCTCAATGATCTCCGTGATCTGCTGCATGAGACCGGATCGCGCACGCAAATGTGCCGCCTGCTCGGGCGTATCGGCCAATGCATCCCACACACTCTCGAAGCTCTGGACTGCCTTACCCATAGCTCCCTCCTATCAATTCAGCGTACCCTTTCCTTGCCTCCTCGACATCGTGCGGGCTTGCCGCCCGCGTTTTCTTCTGGAACGCATGCAGCACGTATACCGCCTCCGCAAACCGGGCCACATAGATCACACAATAGGTGCCGGACTCGTCCCACACTCGAAGCTCTTCGACTCCCCTCCCCACCGATGGCATTGCCTTGAAATCCGTTAGTTGCTGGCCGTGCTGCACCACTCCAGTTGATAGCCGGTGTCATGTCGAGCATGCTCGGAAAACTGCCGGATACATTTCAGCGAATCCCCGAAAAAGCGCCGTGGTTGCACGGAGGTATTGTACCCATTTGGATATACTTCGGCGACGCCCACGAAGCCCGATTACGTCCAGATAATCGAAAACCCACGTGAAGAATCCTGGACCACCATATCAATGGTTGAGCGCATCCGTTCCACATCCTGCCGTCTATGGGACACCTCAAGAACGTCGACGAGGTGCCTGCGCCCCTTCTCACTGGATCACGTGTTGGTTCCACTTGCAAATTCACCACAAACAGGTGAATATCTCTCCATGATCAAGAGAAATATTGAGCAAGCGATCCACTCGGCCATTGCAGACACGCCGGTCGTGCTGCTCAACGGCGCTCGGCAAACTGGGAAGACCACGCTGGCCAGAGCGATGGCCGAGAAGACCGGCGCGGAGTACTTCACGCTGGATGATGCGGCCACGCTCGCACTGGCAGCGAGTGATCCGGTCGGCTTCATCCGCAACCTGCATGGCCCAGTCGTACTCGACGAAATCCAGAAGGCCCCGGATCTCTTCCCTGCGATCAAAGTCTCCGTTGACAAGAACCGCCGGGCCGGTCGCTTTCTGCTGACCGGATCGGCCAACGTGCTCACACTGCCGCGGTTATCCGAATCGCTGGCCGGACGGATGGAGGTCATTCCCCTCTTCCCGTTTTCAACGGGTGAACTCGCTGGCACGCGCGAGCGATTGGTGACACGTCTGTTTGACGGCACCATCGCCAAAACGAAGCTCACGGCGACCACACAGGATCTTGCGGCCAGATTGACTCGCGGCGGGTACCCGGAGGCCATACAGCGCAACGCAGAGGATCGCCGGTCGGCGTGGTTTGCGTCCTACATCTCCACCATTCTGCAACGGGACGTGCGCGATCTGGCGCGGGTGGATGCGCTGCACCAGCTGCCCAACCTTCTCAAATTGCTCGCCACCCGCACGGCCGGTTTGGCGAATCTCGCCGACGTCGGCAGGGACGCCGGACTGCCGCACACGACCTTGACCCGCTATCTGGCCCTGCTGGAAACGGTGTTTCTCGTTCATCGCCTGCCGGCCTGGTCGCCACACATGGGGAAGCGCCTGGTCAAAGCACCCAAGCTGCATCTGGTCGACACCGGCCTGGCATGCCATCTGATCGGTGCGGACGCCCGACGGCTCAGCGAAGATCGTGCGTTGTTGGGACGGATGCTGGAAACCTTCGTCGTGGGCGAACTTCGCAAACAGCTGTCATGGGCTGCTCCGCACGCATCGCTCTACCATTTTCGCACCGCTGGTGGTTCGGAAGTGGATGTTGTGCTGGAACACGCCGACGGCTCGGTGGCTGGAGTCGAAGTCAAAGTGAGCGCGACCGTGGCGGCCTCTGACTTCGTGGCATTGCAAGCCCTGCGCGATCAACTGGGGAAACGGTTCCGCTCCGGCATCGTGCTCTATGGGGGTGATCATCTCATCCCATTCGGCGAGAAACTCTGGCTCGTACCGGTCCAGGCCCTGTGGGCGCCCTAACCTGCATGATTGGCGTCCTCACCTAAATCTGTGTCACCGCCTCCTCCGCCCCCTCCAACAGCTTCTGCATTTCCTCCACATAAATTTCGGTTGTGGCATAGTGCTTGTGCCGCATCAGCTTCTGGCCCCTGGTCGGATTCGGGTCATTGAGCAACGCAAAGGTGGGCGTCGAATGCCGCAAACTCTGCATCATAATCCCCGGCTTCTTCACCCCGGCCAAGAGGAGTCCCTCCGTAACGATCCGGTTGATCGCCCGCGTACTCAGCCCGGATTCCGCAGTTGATCAGTCTTGATGGAGAATCAGCGGCCAAATTCTCTTGTCGGCACAGGAGGGTTGGCATGCGAACTCGTCGCCCTGTCGCGTCACCGCTCTACCCGAAGATCAGCTTCGCGTGTACCGAGCATCCCATCACGGTGTGGGCCGGTGCGATTCTGCTCCGGCTGTACGTCGAACTGATTGGACTGCGTGCCGCGCTGGCCCCGCTGCTGGTCTCCTTTGCGAAAACCTCCAACAATCAGATTCCCGCCGTGGACGTGCTCCTGGCCTGGTGGTACGGGCTGGCACTGGGCGCCGAGCGGTTCGAGCATTTCACGCGCTACCGCCGCGATCCGCTGCTCCCGCGCTTGCTGGGGCTGCCGCGATTCCCATCGCCCGATACCCTGCGACGCTTCTTCCAGGGCTTCACGTATCGGCACACCACCGAAGTATCGGAGGCCCTGATCCGCTTCTCCTTGCACGCCATGCGGCCGATTTTGCTGGGCCATACGCTGGATCTGGATTCGACGGTCTTCTGTCGGTACGGCGACCAAGCCGGCAGTCTGAAGGGGCACAATCCGGTCATGCGTGGCCGGCCCTCGCATCATCCGTTGGTGGCCTGGCTGAGCGAACGGCGCCGCCTGTTGTGGGCCACCTTGCGGGCCGGGCATGCCGGGACAGCCAACGGCGCACGGGAGTGTCTGGCGCAAGCCCTCACGATGCTGCCTGCTGGGTACCGGATCGGGTTGGTGCGGGCCGATGCCGGCTTCTTCGTGACCGCGTTCCTGGCGGCGTTGGAGGCCCGCGACGTGCCCTACATCATTGTGGCCCGGCTGACGCCCCTCCTGCGCAAGGTGGTGATCTATCGGATGTCGGAGACCGAGTGGCGGCCGGTCGCCCGTGGCATCGCGGTGGCCGAGGCGAGGGCCACATTGCCGGTCTGGCGGGGCCGGACGCGCCGGTTTGTGTGCCTGCGCCAGACGCTGGCGGAGCGCCCCGAGGCCAGCGGGCGTCGGATGCTGGCCTGTCCGGGTTATACGTACCGGGTCTTCGTCACCACCGTGCCCTATGCCGCGGAGTTGGTCACACGGATGTACGCGGGCCGAGCGGACAGTGAGAACCGGATCAAGGAGTTGAAAGAGGACCTGAGCCTCGACACGTGCTGTCTCCAGTCGTTCGACGCCACCGATGCGGCCTTTCGAACCGGCTGTGTCCTCTACAACCTCTTGATGGGGTTCCGCGAGACCGTGCTCCCGTCCTGCTGGTTTGAGCGGCGGCTGCGGGCCGTCCGGGACCTGATCTTTCTGGTGGGGGCCGATCTGATCCCCGAAGCTCGACGCCTCCGGGTGCGGTTCGCCGTCCCTCGCGAGGAGCGGGCCGACTTTCTCACCCGGTTGCGGACTCTGTTCCACGGCCTCCCGATTGCGGCGCAGTTGGACTGGAACCTGGCCGAGGCCACTGACGCCAGTCAGCCCCCAGCTGGACCTGCCGACCTCACCGTGCCAGCGCTCCGATTCACCCCTCACGCCCACGGCGCCTCCCCATGATCGTCATTCAACTGCGGAATCCGGAATAATGTCCTACGAGGCGTCCGGCTAGCGCATGGAGCCCCCACCCCGTCACATTCATGTCCGCCACCGTGTTGGCGAGATCCAGTTGGGCGAGCTGCCGGGCAAGCCGATGAGAGGCGAGTCTGTGGTTGCCCCATGGCTGAATTTCTTCATCGATCATGCCGTTGACCGGTGGATCAATGGACTGAAGGCTGGCTGTGCCTCCTCGGAGACTTCACCCCGGGATTCTAGGAGACCCAACCGATCAGAACCCGCGAGACCTTGTTCGAGTGTCCCCCGAGCGTTCAACCTCATTCTCGGACGTGCAGTACCTGGTATACCGTAAGCTACCACCCATCCCCCTCCGGACGCCTCTACTTTTCCGCCCATTTCTTTCCGAAAGCGCGCGCGAAGAAGGGTTGCAAAGCGGGTACGCCGCTGGTATACCAGGTACTATGTCTACCGCTCAGCCGTCCATCACCTGCGAACGGGCCCCCTCACTGATTGCCTTGTTTCTTGGGGAGCGGGCCGGAGCGATTGCCGCGAGCACCGTCGCGACCTATGCACGAAAATTAACCGTGTTTCATCACTGGTGGCAGGGCCACGAATCATCCACTCCCCTCTCCGAGACGCTCGGGAAGCGGTACGCGCACTGGCTTGCGACGGACATTCTGAGGCCAGCTTCCGCGGAGCCCACACGACTATCGACACGTGAGACCGGGGGGTCGCGGCTCGCAGTGGGAGGGACTCGGAGTAAGCCCTCACAGGGACTCCATCTTTCAGCCGTCCGGCAATGGTGCCTGTGGTTGGTGTCCGCCGGCCACCTGTCCGAGAATCCCTTTGCGGCCGTGGCCGGGCCGCCTCGTGCCCGGTGGTTACGCCATCGCTTACTGACGCGAACGGACCTCCAAGGGTTGCTGAAGGAGTTTGATCAAGACACAACGATCGGCCTGCGGAATTATCTCCTCGCGGCCTTGATGATTCGGACCGGCGCCCGCGAATCCGAACTCGCGGCAGCCAATATCGGCGATCTGACGGAGTATGGAGAGGAAGGAAGCCTGCTGTTTCTCCACAGCAAAGGAAAGGCGAAACAGGAGCCGGTGATTGTGCGACCGGATCTCAGTCCGAAGCTCTGGGGATACCTCCACCATCGATATCCTGACGGTCGTTTTCCACCGTCTGATCCGCTCTTCACGAATCACGATGTGAACCACCGAGGCGAGCGAATGACGACGCGAGGGATGCGGAAACAGCTGAAGGAGGCCTTTACTCAGGCCGGCCTTGCCCGGCCCCATGTGACCGCGCTCTCCCTGCGTTTGTCAGGTGGTGCGCTGGCCTATCGCAAAGGCGCCAGCCCGTCGGAGGTCAAGCAGACGATGCGGCATGAATCCATCCGTACGACCCAGGTGCTCATCGATCAGGTCAATCGCATCCGCTTTGGGGCGGAACGCTACCTCGACGATATTCAATAGCTACCCGCGCCTCCCGCTTCACTTCATTCTGGCAGCCAATCAGCCCTACCCCCGGTTAAATTCCAACAGAGGTACGTGAAGTCCCACAGCGTCTTCGACAAGTCCCAGTCACTCAAGGAGAGAAGACGTTGGTGTGCCATCCCATGCTCACAGCTTCTCCAAACCCGACAGGGTTACAACGTACCTCTCTGCCGCTTCACCCTCCTCACGCATGAACCGCATCCGCAAAAGTCTTCACTTTGATTTTCTTGGCCCGTTCTGCCACCTGGGCGGCATCATACTGGAACTGCAACCGCATCCATCCCTCTGGCGTGCTGCCAAACGCCTTCGCCAGGCGAATAGCCATATCCCAAGACAGGTCCGCGCTCTCGTTCACCAGATGACTCAACGCAGACCGCGACACACCCAGCACCTTCGCCCCGTCGGTCACGCTCAACCCATGCGGCTCCAGACAGTCCACGCGCACCGAGAATCCCGGATGCGGGGGGGTCTTCATTTTTAAAGCCTTCATAACACTCTCCCTTTTCAATGGTAGTCCTCAAAATTCACATCGAGCGCATAGCCATCCTCAAACCGAAAGGTGATACGCCAGTTGGCCCTCACCGTTACGCCCCACTCCCCTTTCCGGCTGCCTTTCAGCGGGTGAAGCCTGTAGGAATGGACGTTCATCTCCTCGATCACCTCCGCCTGGTGCAACCGCGCCAGAATTGCCTTAATCCGGTCCACCATGTCAGCCGGCAGCTTCCGCGGATTGTCCTCCTCGAAAAACCTTTTAAGCCCCCGGTGCCTGAAACTTCCTATCATATTTCAACTGTAGCGTGTAGCGCATCACTCGTCAACAGATTCTTTCGGCCACTCGTTTCCCCCTATCCGTCCATCGCACCCGCACCCGATCGCCGCTCCTATGGCAATTGTGTGAGCCGTTTTACCCGCCCTTTGCCTGAAAACCCGCTTTTCCGCTCTTCCGGTTCCCCTGCCATTGCTCTGAACACGACCCGATAACAGGCAGCCGGCAGACTTTTCTTTCCGATGTCCGTTTCCCGTTCTTGTCACCTCTCCCCTTGAAGCCGTTTGTATTCTCCCTCCGTGCATCCTTGCCCCCTGCCACGCGCGGGCGCTTGTCGCGTCAACAGGAAGCCTCGGTTCCCCCTGAAGGTCTCCCCCAATTTTCCTGTGTGACGCTGCGCCCTGGCGCATGGCTTTAATGGAGGCATGCCCGCAAGGGAAAACACAAACCAAGGAGAGAACACTATGACAAACGAAAAACCAAAAACCACCGCAAAGAAGGCCCCGGCCTTCGTGATCTACGAAGTCGTCAACCGCAACGGCAAGAAGTACTGGAACCGCGTCGGCGCAGCTTTCAAGCACGGCAAGGGCGACGGCCTCAACCTGGTCTACAACAACGGCGCGCGCCAGGTGCTCATGCCCCCGAGCGACCAGACGGTCACGGAAACACTTCCGACCGCAGAGGAAATCCTCCGCGAGGAAGCGATCCAGGGAGCAACACTCGCCGAAGGGGAGGCCGCGTAAGCGGTCTCCTCCTTTTTTTCACAAGGAGAAACATCATGGAAAAACGCTACGAAGTACAGACCTGGACGCTCTGCGACGGCTGGATCAATACCTGGTCCGTCAGCGAAGAGACCGCAGACAACATCTTCACGGAAGTCCCCGAAACCTTCACAACCCGCAAAGAGGCGCAGCAGGCGCTCGATGAATTCCTGGCCGACATTCAGGACGAAATCGACGCCGGCCAGCGCGACCCCGAGGACGGCTATGCCCGCGTGGACTTCAGGATTGCAGAAGTCCCGCTCGCCCTCCCCCCCGGTTAAATTCCAATAGAGGTACGTGAAGTCCCACAGCGTCTTCGACAAGTCCCAGTCACTCAAGGAGAGAAGACGATTGGCTCGCCCCCAAATTTGGGACCTGTTGAGGAGGTCAATTTTGGGAGCCGGATTCCAACGCTATCCCGTAGCTGTTCGTCAGAAAAATCATATTCGCCCAGCAGGTTCAGGTGCCGCCAGACCGCTGCCGAGCCGTGGGCTACCGCATCGAGCAAGGCTTCGCGGTCGGCGGGCTCTGTGGTCTCCTCCAGCTTTTGGGACAGATAGAGATAATTCCAGCAGATGATACAGTTCTTGATGAGCCGTTTGCACGCTTCCTCCAGCTCCTGGTCTTCTTCCTCCGCCTGGAGAAACTCTCGCGGGTTGCCGACCGAGATAGCCCGCGTGAAGCGGTGCACGTGTTCGATCCGGTCCAGCTGCTTTTCGATCGCTTGTCTCAACACGGGATTGTCGATGACCTGGAGAATAACCAGTGATTTCGGGACTTGTCCAAAGGCCTTCAGTGCCCGATACAGCGCGTGCTGTTTCGAGTACGAGTTGAGCCGGCGGAACAGATCCGAAGCCGTCACTTCCTTCAACTTAATGGTGGCAATCAGGCGCAGGATCTCGTCCCAGTGCTGAATCACCATCGCGTCATCGGCGTAACCAGCGGGTTTGATCGTCCAGGAGGAACGATCGGGCCTCTTGGTCCTAAAGATGTAGCGCCGCTGGCGTTTGAGGTTTTTGAAGCGAGGCGCGTAGGAAAAGCCGAGCAAATGGCTCACGGCGAAGACCATCTCGCTGAACCCGAAGGCGTCGGTCGAATGAATATCACTGTGGACGACCTCGTTGTGCATCAGTCCATCGATCACGTAGGCACTTTCCCGCTCGGCCGCGCTGAAGACGGTGGAGTACCACAGCACGTCTCGCTCGTCGCGGAAGGTGTAGGCGGCCACGCCTTGTTCTTTGCCGAAGTATTTGAACGAGTAGTTGGCGTGCAGCGACTCGACGCGCACCTCGAATTGCTGCCCATCACTGGAGGTATGGAGACGATCCGGCACGCGGCGCATCAGGTTCGGTAATTCCAATTGGTCCATCAGGCGTACGACGCGATCACTGGCCGCCTGCAGACCATCCAGGGTGAAATGCCAGTTCACCGTATGCTCCAATTCGTCTTCATTAATCCCGCGGGAGATGCGCATCATACGGCGCAGGCCAATCGCGCAGCCGATGCCGATGATCCCCGCATAGATGGTGGCGTCCGAGGGCTTACCACGGTGGTACCGCTGCTGCGGGGGTTGCAATTCGTCCAGGTAGTGAGCGAAGCGGTTCGCCGTGGCGAGCACTTCCACCAATGGCACGACGTGGTGCTCGGGAAAGTAGTGCTGTAAGGGCTCTGCATCGTGCTCTTCTTGCTTGGGTGTGGCGAGGCTGAAGTCGCCGGTCTTCCTGACGGTGATGTAGGGATTCTTCCCCTCGGCAATCTTCTGATTGGTGGTGAGATATTGCTGGTATAAGGCCTCGTCGAGTGCCGTGAGCACCTTGCGGGGCTCGACGAAGCCCTCCAACCCTGCCCGTTCGATCAGCTGCGGTTTCTCGCGCCGCCAGCGGGCGCGGTCGATCAGGTAGTCATCCAGAGGCCGGTATTTGTAGGAATGTTCCAGGTTCAGCGCACCGGATTTGATTCCGCTCTGCACGTGCTGGAAGAGCAGCGCCTTGTAGAGAGAGACGCGGAACTTGCCGTCTTTGTTGACGGCGGCCCGCTCCTTCGGATCCACGAATCCGGTCGGTGCCGATTGATCCACCGCCCCGTCCTGGTCTTTGAACTGCTCAATGGCCTCCACTAATTTCCGGGCGCCGGGCTCACCCTGAAAGGTCAGTGCCCTCAGGACCGGGCTCACGCGATTCTGGATCCAGACCGACTTCGCCTCCAGGATTGTATAATAATCGTCCTCGCCCAACTCACTGACCAGCGACGCCTTGAGTTCGGCCACGGGATCGTCCTCGAGTAGGCGGCGGGTATCGTGCGCGGCGAGCAAGGCCCGGATGCGGGTCACTTTTTCCGCATCGCTAAGTGCCCGATCCTCGGCAATACTGCCAATGGTGGTGAGAGTTCCGACGACCCCGTGTTCCAGGCTTGCGAGGAGAATCCTCAGTGTGTCGTGCTGTTGCTGATGGCGGGCGTAACACTGCTCCTTGTGCGCACGGCGGGCGCCGTTCTGAAAGCTCCGCAGACTGGCGAGCAGCCCATCGACCAAATTGTCGTGAAGCCTGTAGTACTGATGCGCGATGAAGGCCACCACGTGCAGATAGCGATCCGGATCATCCCGACGCGTGATCTGAAAGATTTCCGCCCGGATCACCGTGTGAGCGTAATACAGGATCCCGCGGGGTTTGAGCGCGAGGGTGTGAAGCACCCGGCTCAGTTGATGGTACAGGTCTCGAACCAGGCTACAATCGGTCACACGCTCTTTGACCTTCGAGGGGTTGGTCGACTGCGAGAGCTTCTTCATTAAGGTGAGCTTGTAGGCACTGGTTTTGCCGGGAACGGTCTCCTCCGCGCGCGGTTCCTGCGTCAGCAGGTCGTCCAAGACGGATCGCGTCGCCGGGTCCAGCGTCCGTTCAATGGTACCTGCCAGCGTTTGACTCTGGGTCTTGATTGCACGCAGGGTATGAGCGGCTAAGGGGAAATAGCCGGGGACTTCAATTTTCTCGCGAATCAGCACCTCGACACACCGCCAGAAGATGACCTTGGGCTTGAGCTGGGACCGTACCAGACGCGCGATTTCTTCAGCAAGGACAGGACGGCCGTGCGGGTGGAAGGGCTTGAAGCCGTAGACGCTTAGGATACATGTCCGGTGCCGTGATGAGGTCTCCTTGGGATAGCGCACGAGGTGGGTCCCGCCCAGCCGCAGGCCTGTCCGCCTGGCAACGTAGTCAACATCCCGCCGATGAAATGTCCGCGACGGGAAGAAGCGCTTGCTCGCTTTGAAGTACCCGCAACTCAGGAGAAAGCACAGTTGATTGGCAGGCGTGCGCAGGCTCGCGGCCGCCTGCTGGATGGTGTGAGGGAAATCAAAATAGTGCTGGCGCTGAAAACTATTGAACATCGGGGCTGACTCGAAGGCTTCTCGCTCAACAGTGTGCAGAATATTCATTCGCGGCACGGCAAGCCTCCCGTCACGTTCGTGCCGGGCTATGAACGGCCGAACGAGCGCCTCTCCAGCACGAACGAGTCTACAAAGCGCCGTCGCATAGTAGCGCAGATGGTACGGGAGCCTGGATGACAAAGATATGATGCCGTGTCAAAACGTGTTGGGGCAGGGCTCGCGGTGGGCTCACGCCCACCTATATTGCATAGCGATGGGTCGGCGTTGGAGGGGGTTTTCTGTGGGACTTTACGTACTTCTGTTGGAATTTAGCCATGCCGGGGTTTTGCCTCACGTCCCAATTCCGCTACCCAGCGCAACAGGACAGCTTGCTCACATCCTTCTTGAACGTCAGCGCAGCCAGTTTGAGCCCTTCGACCATCGTCAGGTATGGATGAAACGTGTCAGCCACGTCCTGCACAGCCAGCCCAAATCGGATGGCGAGGGTAGCCTCCTGAATCACCTCACCTGCTTCGGCTGCGAGAACGTGTGCGCCCACCAATCGCCCGGTTTCTTCCTCAGCGACCAGCTTAATAAGGCCTTTGGTATTCCGGGACGCCAGCGCCCTCGGGACATGCTCAAGCGGTAGCAGCGAGGTTTGCACGCGAAGCCCTTTCTCCCTCGCTTGTCGCTCGGTCAGGCCGACGCTCGCGATCTGAGGGTCGGTGAAGGTGACGTGCGGCAACGCCGTGAGATCGAACACCTTGCCCACGCCGCTGAGCGCGTTCTCGGCCGCAAGACCGCCTGCATAGGCGGCCACATACACGTACATCGGATCGCCAAGGCAGTCACCGGCTGCGTAGATATCGGGATTGGCTGTCTGCAAGTGCTCGTTCACTGTGATCTCGCCTTTTGACCCTAATGCGACTCCGGCGTCTTCCAATCCGAACCCGCTCGTGTTCGGGCGGCGCCCAGTCGCAACCAGCAAGCAATCAGCCCGGCAGACCTCCGGCTTTCCGTCGGTCTGGGTGTGCACGAGGTAGCCTCCATCTCGACGCTCGACCTGACTGATTGTGACGTTCGTGCAGATCCGAACCTTCTCCTCTTCGAGGTAACGAACGAGTGCTTGCCCGATCTCCGGTTCCTCCGCTCTCGCCACATGTGGTCCGCTTTCCAGCACCATGACTTGGACACCGAATCGGGCAAAGAGCTGCGCAAACTCCAGCCCAATGCTGCCTCCCCCGATGATGATCAGTGACGCAGGAAGCGCCTCCAGGTTGAGCGCCTGCTCGCTAGTGAGAAAGCCGGCTTCGTGAAGTCCCGGTATCGGCGGCGCCCAAGGCGAAGAGCCTGTCGCGACCACGATCTTCTCCGGCTCATAGACAGTGCCATTGACGCGCACCTGGCGCCCGCCCAGAAGCGTGGCGTCTCCTTTCAGAATGGTGATGGTGGGATACACAGCCGCCACGTCCACATACTTGCCTTGACGTAACGCGGCCACGAGCTCGTCCTTTTGCTGCACCACTCGTTGCCAGTTCGAGGGAGACGGACAAGCGGTCAGCCCTTCGAATTGCGGATAAGCGGAGTGATAACAGAGCTCAGCGGCCTTGATGAGCGTCTTTGATGGCACACAGCCGATGTTCACGCAGGTGCCACCAATGGTGTCTTTTTCGACGATCGCGACCGTGACGCCCAGCTCGGCAGCTTTGATCGCCGCGGCAAAGGCCGCTGAGCCGCCGCCGATCGTCATTAGATCGTAGTCCCGATGTTTCGATGACGGAACAGTGCGAGTCGGTTCCAATTCGCGCCGCTCAACGACCACCCCGTGGTAGCCGGAACGCTGCACAGCCTCCAGGAGCGCGCGATCCGTCACGTCTGGTCCTGCCACGACTGTGGCCAGCCCTACACGCCAGGCGCCGATTTGGACGTCTTCCACTCCAGGAACGGCCTTCAGCGCCTGCGTGACGTGGCACGCGCAGCGTTCGCAGGTCATGCCTTCCACGCGCAATGTCAGAAAGGATCGGTTGCTCATACGATACCTCCGTTGTCCGTGAGGGGAAATGGAAGTTGAGGCGAACCCTTAATGAGGCCGACTGAATTCCACGTTCACCTCTTTGCTCAAATAATTGACCAGCACACCCTGCTTCTCATAAGCGAGCACGGCCCCCATGACGTTTTCGTCTCCCACCGCTTCCTTGCCGAGGATTTTATGGTGATGTCCGCGCGGATCGCCCTGGGCGTCGAGCGCAGGCTCTGAAGGCAGAACCAAAATGTGGCCATCGTGAAGCCACAGCACCACGAGGAAAAGCGCGGCGAGTGTGCTCGCAAGAGACCTCTTGCACCACATGGTCGCGCCCACGTTGAAGCCTCCGGTCACCGGAGCCTCTACTTCAAGAAGTGCCCGAACCAATTCCACCCCCCACTCTGTTCGCCAGCCTTGGCCGTGAGAGTGCCGTTCGGAACCACGCTGGCCCGATAGGAAGATAGGATGCTGCCTGCACTCGCGACGGCTTGGACCAATTGATCGCGGGTGACTCGACCGGGCTCGATTCCGACGATCGCTCCGCCGCGGGCATAGCTCACCTCTGCTCGGTTCACGCCCGGCACGGCGAGCAGCGCACGGCGAATGTCCTTTTCGCAACTGGCGCAGGTCCAACCCTCAATCTTCAGGGTCATCACTTCTCCGGCCTGGCTTGCAGACGCGCCGGCCTTTTGAGGAGAGGCCTCTGCCCCAGTTCCGCCCCAGAACATACTCCCCATCACGATCCAGCTTACGAGAAACATGGTCGTCTTCATCAGGTTCACCTCTTTCTATGTGGCAGCGTTCTGCCTGCTCATGATCCTGTTGCAAGCTCCAACCAATAGGGTGCGAGTATCAACGCGACCGCAAGGCCGGCGATGATCCAGAGCAGCCATCGATTCGGACGAAAACCTGACACCGGCACACAGGCCTGACAAGATGCCTCACCGAGCGTCGGCTTTCGGTACGCCAAATAGAAACCGACGCCCAGAAGCACCGCTGTCAATCCTATGAATAGTGGTCGGTACGGCAACAGCGCTTTGAGGCCCCCAGCCGTGTTGGCCAGAAACCCGGTGGCCCCCACACCCACGCCCAGGGCGGCAAAGACGACTGGTCCGATGCAGCAGATTGACGCGAGGAAGGCGGCCAGCAGCCCTCCGGTTGTGCTGACCGTCATCGCGGCGTGTGGCGTCTCAGGTGGAGACCCCGTTGTGCCAAAGGACGACACCGCACCAGGTCGCGGCCTCAGGAGATCCTCAAAGATCCCCTTGCCCAGGTAGAGGGCTTCCCCCACACTCAGCACGTGACCATCCTCCTGTGGTCGTGCCTCCCGCCAGGCGGTCGCATGCCCCGGTGAACAGAAAAAATCTAGTGTGGGGCAGATCGACGCCGCCGCGTGCCCGCGGTACTCGGTTCCGACCCAGACCACCGTCTCAGCCGGGATGCAGGACTCGATGCGCCGGTCTCGCACCTTGGTGGCCACCGGCATCTCGCAATACGCACAGGACGACTCGATCATGAACGAGATGCCCAGCGCATCCACAGCACAGGGAGCGTAGATCGGCTTTTCCGAAGGCCGGTCCAGAAACTGCACAAGATGTTTTGTCGGAATCGTGGAAAAGGGGTATGCGAGACGAATCTCACGAGAGTCGGAGTCCAGATAGAGCAGATCCTTTTCATGCAATCGTTCTAGGATGGCCGACACGTCACCCGGCTCGTTCAAGCCAAGCGCCTTCGCGATTTCATGACAGCCAAGCGCACGCCCCAGCAAGGGATACTGCGTGAGGATATACTGCCTGACCGCCTCTTCTCGCGGGCTGAGCCCTGCTCGACGAAGCCTCCATCCCAGCATGGACTCAGTCCTGCTGAGGAGTCGCGTGGTCGTCTCGGTCGCAACCGGCCCGGTGGCCCCTCTGTGTTCTACACTCTCTACAGGCAGTTGCATCCTCGATTTCCTTTTCTTACGAACGTGCGACGGCTTGATCGCCGCTTGTGCGCTCGGCAGCCGCCTGTTTCTCCGCCTGGCGTACCTCCCCCAAACAGCATCGACCCGACGGATTCTCCACCTCACAGCGGCAGTTCCCCGCCTTAATCTCGGCTCGAATGCGGGGCGAGGCCGAGGACCCTCCGGTCCGCTGAATTTCTTCGCGGATCATGCGCTCCGTCACGCCGAAGCAATAACAGATCGGGACCGGATCCTCCGTCTCCTTCAGCCCAACCCGCACCCGGACTTGCGCCTTCCGGAGCTGCGTTCCATCAGCGGCGGAGTACACGACCGGGCAGTGCGGAGTCTCACAGAACACATACTGGCAGCCATTCACCATACCCAGTGCCTCGGGTTTGAGCAGGGCCTGAACAGTGGTCCGATCGACTGGTTGGCCTTCGCGGCCGCATTGAGGACACAGCAATCGAGCTCCTGGTTTCGTTGGCTCCGCAGGCGTCTTGCAGCAGTCCGTCATCCGTTTTTCCTTCTCCCCAAACCTCGTCGCTCCCGACTCTCGGATTCATGGGGCATGTAGCAGGCACTACCCGTGTCTTGCTGCTGACGGGTTCCTGCATACACGGCAAGACTCAGGAATACGGCTAGAGCCGGAAGGAGCACGTAGTCCAGATAGCCGGTGATGGCCCCCAGTCCAACCACTCCCAACAACACCACTAAGATCGGCGTCAAGCAGCACAGGGCGACGAGGCCGGAGCCGATCAATCCTATCCACAGCAGCCGCTTACGCTGGGTCTCTTCCATCCGACCCCCTTTTATGATTGACCGATGCCCGCCGCCCTCAAGGTGTGAGCCGAGAGTGGCTCCCGTCGGCAACAGTCCAGTAGCACGCCATCGACTGCAATAGCCGGGACCGCGGTAATACCATAGCGGCTGCCTTTCTCCCGGCATTCGTTCTCGTCGCAGCCCTCTCGTAAGTCATGTATCTGCACGTCACAACTGGGGCAGGCCAGCGACTGCACCAAGTCGACGGCGTCATTACAAAGCGGGCAGCCAGCCGTGAATACCTCCACACGGCGTTTTGTAGTTGTCATGGTCCTCCTTCTTCTCTCCTCAACGGGTGATGAGATCCCGTGCTTCCCCGGCGGGTCGGATAAGCGACAGTCAATGGACTCCATTCCAACCACGCCCACGGCGGGTTCAGCATGACGCAAAGACAAGACGTCCACTCCTTCCCAGATGATGGACATACAATGCTCACTTCTGCCTTTGGGCGGATCTTGATGTTCGCGTGACGCTCGCCTGCAGGCTCTTGAGAATCGGACAACGATCCGTCGGCTGCCCGGCCCGGCAGTCTCGAATCAGGCTCCGAAGCGCCCGGGCGAGCGCTTGCAGATCCCGCACTTTCGCCTCCACGTGCGTCAGCTTGGCTTGCGCTCGTCGTTGTACATCACCGCAGCGCGCGGTCGACGTGACGCTGAGCTTGAACAGTTCGGCGATTTCTTGCAGGGTGAAGCCCAGTGCTTGAGCGTTCTTGATGAACCGAAGCCGCTGTTCTTCGTCTTCGCCATAGATCCGGTATCCCGACGGTCGGCGCGCAGACGGACCAAGCAGCCTGCGCCGTTCGTAGTACCGCACGGTCTGGATATTGACGCCAACCGCCTTTGCGAGTTGCCCGATGGTGCAGCCAACTGTCATCTTCTCACCTCCGATGAGACTCTACACCCTGTACCACGGTACTGAGTCAAGAGGGCACGCGTTCTTTTTTTCATTCTTCCTCCCGTAAGCCTTCTCTTGCACAAGCGTCTCTTCTCTACCGCTTCGACGGCAAAGCGATCGGGCGCGTCAACATTGTAAGCCAGCTTACAGAAGCCGCGTGTCTCTCGCTGTATGCTCCTATCGAGATATCCACCTATTACAAGAGCACGTTCGATCGTGAATAGGAATGGTTGATACATAGGGAACGTCTGATTAATTCGCGTTTGCGCTGAGCAATCCATTCCTCGGGTGGTCAACCAGGGCTACTGGTATGGGACTGCGCTGGTCCGGGAGCGTCGGTGCGGGGTTCGCCCACCGTCAGGTCGCCCGCAACCCCGTTCGCACAGACGCTCGCTAGGCCTCCGCCAACAGGCGCCGGCGAGCCACGTACAGATTCGCCAAGCCGCAGCTGATGAACAGCCAGTGGGTATTCTTCGCCAACCCACGGTACCGGACTGTGGCCCATCCAAAGATCCGCTTGATCACCAAGCACACATGCTCGACTTTGGCGCGGACCTTCGACTTCGTGCGATTGCGGGCACGCTCGGCCTCGCTCAAGGGCCGATGGCGATGGGCTTTCGTCGGGATGAAGCTCTGGGCATCGGGGGCGTGGTGCCGGATCACGTCGCGTTGCCCGCTGTAGGCGGCATCGCCCCACACCCGTGTCTCCTGCCCATGCAGCAGGTCCGGCAACACCTGGCTGTCATGCACATTCGCCGCCGTGGCCGCGACCGAATGGATCAGTTTGGTCCGACTATCCACGCCGATATGGGCCTTCATGCCGATATACCACTGGTTCCCCTTCTTGGTCTGATGCATCTCGGGATCCCGCTCCTTCGTGCGATGCTTCGTCGAACTGGGGGCCGCAATAATGGTGGCATCCACGATGGTCCCTCGGCTCACCTGCAAGCCTTGCGTGACCAACTGCTCTCGGATTCGCACAAAGAGTTGTTCGCCCAGCTGGTGGGCTTCCAGCAGGTGGCGAAACTTGCCGATCGTCGTCTCATCCGACACCGGTTCGCGGCCCAGATCAATGCCGACGAATTGCCGCATGGCCCGTGAGTCATACAGCGCCTCCTCCACCGCTGGATCCGACAGGTTGAACCACTGTTGCAGACAATGGAGGCGCAGCATGCGGTCGACGCCCACCGGCGGACGCCCAGGGCCCTCGGCCTTGGGATAGACCGGCTCGATTACGGCCACCAATTCCGCCCACGGCACCACGCGGTTCATCTCGTCGAGAAACCGCTCCCGGCGGGTGGGCTTGCGATACTGCTCAAACGAGACCTCGGCAAACGTCGATTGCTGCATGGGGGCGCCTCCTCAATCGTGTTGCGCTCCCGTTAGCACATCGCGAGCGGAGAATAAATCAGACCTTCCTTAGATAGTGTCGTCACGAGATGTTGAGCCAGAGGACGAGGCATCTGATTTGGATGGCGGCGAGGAAGGACTTGCTGTTTTTGGCGTATCTTGTTGCAATGCCGCGCCATCTTTTGAGCATCAGGAACGCATTTTCGATGAGGTGGCGCAATTTGTAAAGGTCTTCGTCGTAGAGCCTTTGATGGATGCGGTTTTTCTTTGGTGGAATGACGGCGTTCATGCCCTGGGCAGCGGCCTGTTCAATGATCGCATCGGTATCATAACCTTTATCGGCGATGAGATACTCGGCATCAATGCCTTCGATCAGCTTTGAAGCCTGCGTGCAATCAGCGGCGGTACCGTGCGTAATAATAACTCTGACCGGCATACCAAACGCATCCACGGCCAGATGCAGTTTGGTGTTAAGCCCCCTTTTGTGCGGCTCATGTCCTGATTGCCGCCTCTGGCGCCTGCGGCATGAGGGTGAACCTTGCAATGGCTGGCGTCGATCATCAGCCATTCGTAATCAGGCGCATCGATCAGCACTTCAAGCAGCCCTTCCCAGATGCCCTTGTCCCGCCAGCGGATGAAACGGCGGTGTGTGTTGCTCCACCCACCGTATTCCGGCGGCAGATCGCGCCACGGCGCGCCCGTTCTCAAAATCCAGAAGACCGCATTGATAAACAGGCGGTTGTCCTGGGCAATGCCTCCCCAGACGCCCTTGCGCCCTGGCAGATGCGGCTCCAAAAGCGCCCATGTTTCATCGGATATATCGTGACGGCGATAGGCGGGATGTGAGTGCTTCATGCGGCCTCCTTCTCTGACCCCATGATTCTCTCATATCCCGAATCTCGTGACTACACTATCTAGTGACCGCAAGCGAGGGGACAGCCGACTCGTGTTCCAGCCTCAACCGATCATCGGGGCCTTGAACAATACCCAATTGGAGTTGAGTAGCGATGTGTCGACGGACCCGAGGTCGGTCGTGGGGGATGATAAATCTGGCAACCTCACGGTCGGCGCGCTGTATAACTTCAATACCGAGACCCTGAACCTGCTGGCCTTTGCAGCCCGCGTGCAACTGGGGTTTCCCACCGGTGTGAATGCGAAGGGTGTCGATACGGCGGTGACCGGGGTCATGACGCGCTCGTTCGGGCGATGGCGGACGCACCTCAATGTGGGGTATACGTTTCTCGGATCACCGCAGGGCCAGGAACGGACTGGAACGTACCGGGTCGTGGCAGCGGTGAGTTATCCCCTCGGGTATCCCACCAGCTTTCGCGATACCATCATTGCCAACGTCTTCACCCGTCAATCTGATCTGGTGGGCCAACGGAATCCGACCGGAATCGGGATCGGCCTTCGGCATCAGGTCAGTTCGCGAGTCGTCGCCGATATTGGGATCGGGAGTGAGTTATTCGGACCGGCGGATCGATCCGTCTTTTTCAGCACCCTTGGGCTGTCGGTGGGATTCTGAGAGTGGAAAAGCTTCCGGCACTCACACATTTTCGAGCTCTGAGTTTCCCTCGTGGCAGTGGCCCTGCTGGACAGCGAGGGCCGTCGGTCCTCGTCAAACAACAACAGACGGTGCTATTTGCATCGGTCGTCTAACTGCATGGTGTTTCGCTCCACCGCGCGGAGAGAGGAGAAACCTCGGGTAGTCATAGGCCTCAAGGCAAGTCATCATCACTACTGTGTCTGAGCCACAGCGTTTCAGGTGGAAGTGGGTCGGATCGCCGCTCCAATGCCGGTGGGATGGTCAATATAACGGCGTCCACTCTGCGTAATCCCGTCGGATATGTCGTCACGCGACGCTCAGAGCTTCGCCGGTTGATAGAATACGGGGTGCAGCAATGATAGGCCCCTGTAAGGATGGCGTTGATTGATGAGGGCAGAGAACTGTGCTACGCTAAGTACTCAATGCGATTAAAACATGGCAACGCATCATGGTTTCGCCTCGCGGTGCTCATGTGGGCGTCCTTATGGGTGCTTGCCGTGCCGTTGGTCCATATTCATCCCGAGGCCGATCATCGCCATGGGGCCTCGGATCACGTGCATGGCGGCACGGTTCACACGGTTTTCTCCACGGACTTGGTGTGTGAGTTCTCCGGCCATGATCATGCCTCGGTCGCAGGCGGCGAAACCCGCTGTCCGCTTCATGTAATTACGCTCCTACCTCACGGGCCGGAGCACTTTGCAATTGAGCTGGTTCTCGCTTTCTCCGGCGAGCCGCAAGTCGGCAAAGGCACCGCGCTGGAGGTGGCCGCACGTTCCTTCCACGCGAACCCGCCCGCGCCACCTCAGGCCGTGTGGCAGCCGCAACCCAGTCCTTCGCCAACCACTGTGCTCTTGGTGACCACCTTTTCCTCTCGCCCTCCCCCGACTGTTTGACCCACGCTTATTTCCAGCTCTTCACGTTTCAACATAGTTATAGGCGCTCAGCACGGCACGTCCGTGACTGCGTGTAACGGAAGTCGCTCGCCAAGGCGCCGATGGGGGAGAACCAGCATGAGGCCTGCACTCGTTTGGAGAATCGTCGCCGCGCTCGGATGCGCGATGATATTTGAGTCATATCCGACGGGCTATGCCACAGAACCGAGCCCGGGCGGATACACGCTGAGCCAAATCGTACAACTCGCGCTCCGACACAACCCAATGATGAACGGCGCGGAAGCAGTGCTGGAACAGAGTCAAAGTCAGCGCGTCACGGCCGGTGCCTATTTGAATCCCACCATCACGGGGTCGGCCGGCCGCGGGTCGATTCGGGACCCCAATACCGGTGTTTCGATCACCGAACGGACGATCACCGTGGAGCAGCCGCTGGAGTGGCTGGGCAAACGCACAGCCCGACAACGCGCCGCCGACGCGGGGGTGGCCGGCGCTCTCGCCGGCGTGGACGAAACAAAAGTGCTGGTCATGACCGAAGTAAAAGGGGCGTTTTTCCAGTTGCTCCTGGCGCAACAGGATGCACAGCTCGCGAGGGAGAACCTGAAGACGGTCGAAGATCTCGTGAAATTGGTGAGTGCGCGGGTCAGCACGCGAGAAGCGCCGAAATTCGAGTTGGTCAAGGCAACCGTTGAACTCCAAAAAACACGGAAGGATCTGGCGAGGGCGGACAACGCGCTCCTGGTGGCTCGTGCCAAACTCAATACGGTCACAGGCAAGGCCCTCGGAGAATCATTTGCCATCCAGGGGGAGTTTGAAACAGTGAGGTCGGGACTGGATCTACGTGTACTGACAGATCAAGCACTCGACCGACATCCCGCACTTCGCCGACAACAGAAAGCGGTCGAGCAAGCCGAATTTACGATCGAACAGGAACGCGCCTCGCGCATGCCGAACGTGGCCGTGATCGGCCAGTATCATCGAGAAGCCGGTGACGAATCCATCACGGCGGGGCTGAGCGTGCCGCTGCCCCTGTGGTATCGCCGACAGGGAGAGATCGGGACGGCGATGGGAGCTCATCGACGAGCGCAAGCCGAACGGGCTCGCGTGCAGCAGGAACTGGAGCAGACCATCACGCAGCATTTTCAGGAGGTGCGGACTGCTCAAGAACAGATGCAGGTCTTCGAGCAAGGACTCCTCTATCAAGCCAAAGAAGCGTTCGACATCGCCCAGTTCAGTTTTCGCCATGGAGTGGCGAGTTTGCTCGAAGTCATCGACGCGCAGCGTGTCTACCGCCAGACGCTCCTCGAATATGCCCAGGCACGAGCCGATCATTCCATCGCGCTGACCCGATTGGAGCGGGCGGTGGGAGGGTTGCCATGAACGTTCACATCGTGAGGCGTTCATCACCGGTTTATCGAACGATCGGCCTGTTCCTGTTGGTCGCCATAGTGAATACGTCGTGTCAGTCAAAGCAAGAGGATGCGCCGAAACCGCCTGCCCAGGCGGCCACGGCGTTGAATGAACCCGGTATCATCGAACTGCCTGATGGGAGTCCGACTCTCACCCACCTACAGACCGATCGAGCAGCGCTCCGGCCGATCCGCACGGCCCTCAAGGCCCAGGCGGGGAAGATTTTGGTCAATGAGAATCGACTAGCGCATCTGAGCGCGCGAGTTCCCGGCCGTATCGTGGCTGTGTATACCAACCTCGGCGACCGAGTCCGGGAAGGGGACCGGCTGCTGTTACTCGACAGCCCCGCCTTTGGAGGGGCCCAGTTGGAGTATCGGAAAGCGAGGACCACAGTGGGTGTGACGGAACAAGCGCTGGAGCGGGCCAAAGCCCTAATCGATCGCGGTGCGATCGGCGCGGGGGAATATCAACGGCGCGAGGCGGACCATGAGAATGCTCGTGCCGATCTCCACGAAGCGGAGGAAAAGCTGCATTTACTCGGCATGACGGAGCAGGAGATCGAGCGGTTGGCCGCCAAGACCTTGCCCCATGCGGAGGTCGCGCAAGTCTCCTTACGAGCCCCCTTTACCGGTGACGTGATCGAGCGGAACGCGACCATTGGCGAAGTCATCGATCCCAATAAGACGCTCTTCACAGTGGCAGACCTCTCGACTGTCTGGGTGCGTGCCGATTTCCCGGAGCAACAGGCTGGTCGACTGAAGACCGGCCTCACCATCGAGCTGCGAGTGTCGGCCTATCCGGAGACGGTGTTTCGAGGTGCCATTACCTATGTTGGCGCGGTGATCGATCCCACGACGCGGACCGTGACGGCACGGGCGGATGTATCCAACCCTGACGGCCGATTACGACCCGAAATGTTCGCCGACGTCACATTGATGACGGACGAGCAATCCGTCTTGAGTGTCCCGCGCGCCGCCGTGCAGCAGGTTGGCAGCCGGACGGTCGCGTTCATTGTGCAAGGACCGCGTCGGTTCGAATCCCGTGAGGTGACCGTCGCCCAAGCGTCGGGCGACTACATCCAGGTTGTGGCCGGGCTCACGGCAGGAGAGGAAGTGGTCACGCAGGGCAGTTACGCCCTCAAGTCTGAGTTGCTCCGCGAGCACATGCCGTCGGAGGGCGCGCCATGATCGAACGGCTGATCCGCGGCGCGCTGGAACAACGACTCATCGTGCTGCTGCTTATGCTCGGGCTCATCGTGAGCGGCGTGGCCGCGTTCCGCCACCTCCCGATTGATGCCTTTCCCGATGTCACTCCGGTCCAGGTTCAAGTCATCACCCGGGCGCCCTCTCTGGCGCCTTCAGAAATCGAACGCCTCGTGACCTTTCCCCTGGAGATCGAGTTGACGAACCTCCCGAGGAAAACGGAACTGCGGTCGGTGTCGCGATTCGGACTCTCGGTGATAACGGTCGTCTTTGAGGACAGGATGGATATCTATTTCGCCAGACAACTCGTCTTGGAACGGGTGCTCCAGGCGCGATCCCGGCTTCCAGCAAGCGCCGAGCCCGTACTCGGACCGGTCAGTACGGGATTGAGCGAAGTCTTCATGTATCTCGTCGAGGGCTCGACGCAGAGCCTCATCGACTTACGGACCCTTCAAGACTGGGTCATCCGCCCGATGCTGCGCGCCGTCCCAGGCCTCGCGGATGTGGACACGTTGGGTGGCTTGGCCAAACAGTATGAAGTCCTCGTCGATCCTAATCGATTGACGAGCTTTGGGCTCACGCTGCGCCAAGTCCACGCGGCGGTCGCAGGGAATAATCAAAATGCCGGGGGCAGTTACATTGAGCAGGGCGGAGATAAGTTGGTCGTCCACGGGGTGGGGCTGGCCCGCTCTGTGGGAGACCTTGAACAGATCGTGGTGGCTGCGCACAAGGGCACACCAATCTATCTTCGGGACGTGGCCCAAGTTCGCCAAGGGACCGCGATTCGGTTAGGGGGCGTCACGCGCGACGGCACGGGCGAGGTACTCGAAGGCATTGCCGTCATGCTCCGCGGCGGCAATAGCCGGGAGATCGTTGCGGGGGTAAAAGACAAGGTCGAGTTGATCAACCGGGTGCTGCCGGCCGGCGTGAAGATGGTGCCGTTCCATGACCGCATCGAATTGGTGGCGCGGGCACTCGATACCGTCGAGCGTGCCCTGCTGGAGGGTGCCGCGGTCGTCATCCTCGTCCTCTATCTCTTTCTCCGGAATCTCCGCGGCGCGCTCGTCGTCGCGCTGACATTGCCGCTGGCCACGTTGGCTACATTTCTGATTATGCAACAGGTTGGCCTGTCTGCGAATCTGATGTCACTGGGCGGCTTGGCCATCTCGCTGGGAATGATTGTCGATGCGGCCATCGTGCAGGTGGAGAATGTCGAGCGCCATCTGGGCGAGCAAACCACGGGCCGAGCCCTCTCGGTTACCGACCGTTTGCCAGTCGTCTTACGCGCCGTCCTGGAAGTGCGGCGGCCGAGCCTGTTCGGGGAATTGATCATTGCGTTGACCTTTGTTCCGCTCCTGACACTCCAAGGAATGGAAGGCAAGATGTTTATCCCGCTGGCCCTGACGGTGGTGATCGCCCTCCTGAGCTCCTTGGTGCTTTCCATGACGGTGGTTCCGGTGCTGGCGGCGGTGCTCATGAAGCCGCGTGTCGCGGAGGAGGGCGGGCACCTGTTGGAGAGGGGGCGACGGCTCTATCGCCAGTTGTTGGAGGGGGCCATCCACAAAACTCGTCTGGTCGTCCTTGCGGCGGCCGGTGTACTTGTCGGCGGAGCGGCCCTGGTCCCGTTCATCGGTCGGGAATTCGTCCCGATCATGGACGAAGGCACGATCGTCGTGAATGTGATGCGGCTCCCGAGCATCAGCCTCAGCGAATCACTGAAAATTTCGGGGGAGGTCGAACGACTCTTGCTGGAGATACCGGACGTGCGCTCCGTGGTTTCGCGCACGGGCGCCAACGAACTCGGAACGGATCCGATGGGGATGGAACTCAGCGACATGTACGTCTTACTCAAGTCCGAGTCCGAGTGGCAGGCGCAGTCCAAGGCCGACATCGAGGAGCAGATCCGTCGGCGGCTGGCGCAAGTGCCTGGCATCGCCTTTGGCTTGTCCCAGCCGATCGCCATGCGCGTCGATGAATTGGTATCGGGGGTCCGGTCCCAGGTCGCGGTCAAACTGTTCGGCGACGAACTTGAGACGTTGCGGATCAAGGCAGAGGAGATCGCCAGGGTGCTGCGGCAGGTGCGCGGCCTGTCCGATCTCCGGGTCGAGCAGGTGTCGGGCCTGTACTATCTGAAGATCGACATCGACCGTGCCAGGATCGCGCGATACGGGATCAATGTGGCCGAGATCACGGAGGTGATTGAAGCCGTCGGTGGCGGCATTGCCGCCGGCGAGGTCTTCGAAGGACAGTGGCGTTTTCCGATCATGGTGCGATTTCCGGATGATCGGCGTGCCGATGTCGAGACGATTGCGGCGTTGTGGGTGACGGCCCCGGACGGCTCCCGGATTCCGCTCCGGGATCTGGCCGAGATTCGGATTGTGGACGGGCCGGCCCAGATCAGCCGTGAGCATGCGAGCCGCCGGATTGTGATCGAAGCCAATGTGGTCGGACGCGACCTGGTCGGCGCGGTGGAAGAGGCCCAAGCAGCAGTGGGTCGTCTGGTGCAGCTCCCGCCGGGCTATTATGTGACCTGGGGTGGCCAATTCGAAAACCAACAGCAGGCGATGGCACGGCTGGCCGTGGTCGTTCCACTGGTCATTGGACTGATCTTTCTGCTGCTCTTTTTCACGTTCGGGAATTTGAGGCAGGCCGCGCTCATTCTCCTCGCGATTCCGTTTGCGATGGTCGGCGGCCTGCTGGCGCTGATGCTGGGCGGGCTATATCTCTCGGTTCCGGCCTCCGTCGGCTTTATTGCCTTGTTCGGCGTGGCGGTACTCAATGGGGTCGTGAAGATCGCCTACATCAACCAACTGCGGGAACAGGGCATGGCATTGGATGAAGCAGTGCTGACCGGGATGGTTCTCCGATTGCGTCCGGTTCTGATGACGGCAGTTGTTGCGATGATGGCGCTCCTTCCTCTGCTGCTGGCCACCGGACCCGGTTCCGAAATCCAACGGCCACTCGCAACAGTGGTGATCGGGGGGTTGTTTTCATCGACCGCCTTAACCTTAGTCGTGCTTCCCGTGCTCTATCGGTGGGTCGAGCAACGAATGGCGCGACGGCGCGCCTCGGAGGAAGCCGTACTTACCACGGCTTCTGACAGAGAGGTGACAACATGATGCGCACTTGTCGTGACGATCGTTGCTGGCTCTTGATCGTGATGCTGGCGATTCTCTCTCCTGCCATGCTCAGCGGCTGCGGCGAGACACCTTCCTCTCGCCACGTCACTGCCAAGCAAGCGCTCCTCGGCAAATCCGAAGCGGAGGTCCTGGCCTGCGCTGGGGCACCACAGGCGGTCTCGTCCCAGGATAGCCTGAGAGTCTTGAGCTACTACAAGGAGGGCGGATTGCTCGAACAGTCTTTCCCTGGAAACAAGAGTAGCCGCCCGGAAGGCGTGCGGCACGCCTGTACGGCCATCGTGAAGGTGGAGAACGATCGGGTCACCCAGGTGCAGTACCAGATGATGCCGGAATCAACGGCCACGCATGAGCATTGTGAAGAGATCTTTCAGCGCTGTGGGCCGTAGGCCCCAGTCTATTCATGAAATCGGACGGCGCAAGGGAAAGAAACGATGACGGCCGAAGCGAACAAAATGAGGGGCGCGGCGTCCGGAGCCACTAAGAGCGTGTGCGCTAGGCGCCGCCTCCTCCCCGCGTTTACCCTGATCCTTCTCTGCCTAAGCGGCGGATGCGCTGGCTGGTGGTCCAAGACGCTGCCGCCGCCAGAGCCCCCGCTGAAGATTGTGGTGGCGCAGATGGCGCTGGAGGCACCCATCACAAAGAGTACACAAATGCAGACGTTCGAGGAGACACCGTCTCCAGAGATCGAACCGGTCATCCGGACTCAGCTTATCGAGGAGGTAGAACTCAGAGTGCAGCGGCTGTTGACGGAACAGTTGGCGGCGCAACCGGGATTCCAGGTCATGCCATTCAGCGAGACCAGGCGTCTGGCCGGCAATCTTGGTGTTCGGCGGGAACCACTCAGTGACGCGCAACTCCGTGCCCTGGCCGACGAGAGCGGGGCCGATATTATTATCACGGGACGCATCCCGGATTATGGGGCCGTGCGCTGGCAGTACTGGGTGGGAGGTTGGGCCATGACGGCGACCGCTCATCTCATGACCGTCGGGTTCGCCTCAGGCTGGAACCCGGCCATCGTGGGCGGCTTCATGGCGCTCGATCTGTCCACAGATCTGCCCTTTTGGTGGGGCGGGGCATATGCTTTTGGTTGGGGACTTCGACCCGTGCGGGTCCAGGTCGAGGCCGTGCAAACAGGGCGCTGCGGCGGACCGCTTTGGGATACGCAGACGGTCATGGTCCTGATTCCCGGGAAAACGCTTGCCGTCTTCCCTCCTGAAGAGCGACGGCGGAAAGAGGTCCAACTCGGGGTCAATCTGGAACGCGCCATCCGAGACATTGCGGATGCAGCGGGCCGGTCGCTCCGGCTGAAGCCCTGTGGGCCAGAACCGGAATCCGAACAGGCGCCACAATGAGGCGTTGGTTGAAAAGCTACAGGAGACCAGCATGCACGAACCGATGATGGGACTTTGGGGTTTGGTTGGTTATGTGCTCATGGTTGCTTTTTTGGCAGTGGGGATAGTCGCACTCTTACTGTGGCTAAAGTCATGGTTAGAACAAGGACGACTTGGCTCAGCATCACGAGAACCGGAATCAGCTTTGGAAATTCTGAAAAAACGCTATGCCCGTGGGGAGATCAGCAAAGAGGAATTCGAAGAGAAGCGCAAGGATCTTCTTTAAAAATCCGAAAGGGACAGAAGTCGAATCACGGCTCTGCGAGTGGCACGCTCGTGATAGCAGTTCAACCCTGATGGAGGCCCAGAAGAAGGTGATGGATAAAGACCACGACCGAGGCTTTGCAGGCCCATGGTGGCAATACCCGGTCCTGCGCAATGCGCTGATGGCCGGCCTGCTGGCGGGCGCGGGATTTGCGCTGGCTCATCTGGGTCTGGTCTCTGAGCAGACCGAGGCCCTGTTCTATTTTGTAGCGATTCCGCTGGGCGGCTACCACTGGGGCTGGGAAGCCCTGGAGGCGCTGATCCACGAGCGGGTCATCGGGATCGACTTCCTCATGCTGGCGGCCACCGTCGGGTCCGGCATCCTGGGGCTGTGGGATGAAGCCGCCTTCCTCGTGTTCCTGTATGGGTCCGCTGAAGGCTTGGAGGAGTACACGTATGCGCGGACGCGGTCGGCGATTCGGGCTTTACTGGATCTTGCGCCGAAGGAAGCCCACGTTCTGCGCAACGGGGAGGAGCTGAACATCCCGGCTGAACAGCTGCAGGTGGGCGAGCACTTTCTCATTCGCCCCGGCGAGACGCTCCCCACCGATGGAATCATCCGATCAGGAACCTCGAGCCTCGATGAATCCGCAATAACGGGAGAGTCGATTCCGGTGGACAAAGGGCCTGGGCTTAAAGTCTTTGCCGGTTCGCTCAACCGACAGGGCCTCTTAGAAGTCGAAGCGACTGCAACGTTTCAGGACAATACGCTCGCCAAGATCATTCACTTGGTCGAGGCCGCACAGGAACGAAAGGGCGAGGCCCAGCAATGGATCGAACGGTTTGGGCGGCGCTATAGCCCAACGGTCCTACTGGTGGCGCTTGGTTTTCTCGTGGTGCCATTTCTCTTGGACTTGCCGCCGTCCGACTGGGCAATGCGAGCCGTGGTCCTGCTTGTCGCAGCGGCCCCGTGCGCGCTGGTGATGTCCACGCCGGTGGCGACCGCCGCCGCGATCGGCTGGGCGGGCAAGCATGGCATCCTCATAAAGGGGGGCGTCCACCTAGAACATCTCGGCCGGATTTGCGCCGTCGCGTTCGACAAGACCGGGACGCTCACCTCCGGGAAACCAGAGGTGACGGATCTCGCCCCGTTCACCGGGTCGGAAGACGACCTGCTCGCCTTGGCTGCCGGTATCGAATATGGCTCGGAGCACCCACTAGCGAAGGCCATTGTTGACCGAGCGCGGATTTCCAAGACCGTTCTGGTTGAGGCGCGAGCGTTTCAAGGGCTTACGGGTGCGGGAGCGACCGCGGTCGTGGGAGACCAGAGCTGGTACGTGGGAAGTCCCGATCTGTTCCAACAGTTCGGCATTGATTTGACGACGATCGAGGACCATGTGCGGGCGCTTCAGGCAGATGGAAAGACCGTGGTGCTGGTGGGCAATCAACAGACTCTGCGAGGCCTGCTCGCGCTGCAGGACCGTATCCGTGAGGGCGCGCGCGAGGTCATCGCTGGCCTGCATACCATGGGCGTCCGCGTCGTCATGCTGACAGGGGACAATGCACGAACGGCGCGGAGCGTCGCCCAGGCGTTGGGAATCGACTCCTACCTGGCGGATCTCAAGCCGGAAGACAAAGTCCGAGCGGTGCACGACCTGGAAGCCCGCTATGGCGCTGTGGTGATGGTGGGGGACGGGATCAATGATGCGCCGGCCTTAGCCGCCGCCACCTGCGGGGTGGCAATGGGGGCTGCGGGGACCGATGCCGCCATCGAAGCCGCCGATGTGGCCCTGATGGCCGATGATCTCTCGAAGGTGGGTGAGGCGCTACGGCTGGGAGCCAAAGTGAGGCGGATCAGCACGGAGAACATTGCCTTCTCCCTCTTGCTGCTCGCGGTCCTGATTCCCTTGGCGGTCGGCGGCTTCCTCAGCGTCGCCGTTGCGGTCCTTGTCCATGAGGTGAGTGAACTTCTGGCCGTGGCGAATGGGCTCCGGGTTGGCTGGCCAGCAGCCCGCGTCTCAATCTCGGAGTAGCCGATCGAAGGAGGAATCGATGCTGCGCAAGACGGTGGTTGTTGCGATCGTGTTAATTGTGGAGAGCGGATGTCAGTCGGCATCCCCATCTACGTTGTTGTCCGCGCCGACAAGTGTAAGCGCAACGGCAGCACGGCATCATGAAGAAGGGATCCTAGCGTACAAGCGCAACCAGTGGGCGCAAGCGAAGCAACACTTCGAAGCTGCGATCACAGCCACGCCAAGCTTGGCAGAGGCGCATTACAATCTCGGTATGGTTTTGTACCGGCTCGGAGCAGTGCGGGAAGGAGACGCACATTTTATGAAGGCTGCCGACTTGGCCCCAGGGAACACCGTCATTTGGGATTCACCGCCGCTCCGCAACGTGACGGTTCCGGACAAAGCATCGACAGTCCCAGGGTTGTCTGATGGCCATGGCCATTAGAATTCGCAAGTCCTGGTGCGATCCCGCGATGCGCTGCAGAGTAAGCCGCGCTTTGAAGAAGACTGGTGGGCCACAACGAAGGAGCTCTCGTGCATAGCAACTCAGAAAGCAGATCTGTGCAGCAAAAGAATCTGCGACGCGTCTTGCTGCTCACCGGGGTGTTTATGGTCGTCGAAGTGATCGCCGGCCTCTTCACGGGAAGTTTGGCGTTGTTGGCCGACGCCGGTCACATGCTGACGGATGTGGCGGCGTTGAGCCTGAGTGCATTTGCCATGTGGATGGCTGGGAAACCATCGACTCCTGAAAATACCTATGGCTACCATCGCGCGGAGATTCTCGCTGCAGTTGTCAATGCCGTGGTGCTGCTGCTCCTTGCGACGTGGATTCTATACGAGGCCTATGACCGCTTCGGAGCGCCAATTCAGGTCCTTGGCATTCCAATGTTACTGGTTGGACTGATTGGGTTAGTGGTGAATCTTGCCAGTCTGAAGCTGCTCGACGGCCATGCTGACGAGAGTGTGAACGTGCGCAGCGCCTATCTTGAAGTGATGAGTGATGCGATCAGTTCCCTCGGCGTCATTCTCGGTGGCGCGATTATTTGGACGACCGGATGGGTGCTCATCGATCCACTCCTCAGTGTGGGGATCAGTGCGTTCGTCATCTGGCGCACATGGGCGCTCCTTTCCCAAGCCGTCCACATCCTCATGGAAGGAGTCCCAACCGGTGTGGATGCACGGGAGATCGGGCGGGCAATGGCCGGCGTCCCGGGCGTGAAGGGGGTACACGACCTCCACATCTGGACGATTACGACCGGCATGGATGCACTCAGTTCCCATGTTGTCGTCCCGGTTGGGGAGGATCGAGCTGCTGTGCTACAATGCCTGCAACAGCTGCTGGCAGAACGGTTTGGGATTGAACATGTCACGTTGCAGATTGTGGAGGAAGGTTCGGATCGCATTCGTATCGATTCGCAGCCTTCTCGCAATGTGATCGAATGAATCCAACTCTCAAGCATGGCCGGGACGACGCGGACAACTCGTCATTGTTCTGAGACCTTCCAGCCTCCTCAACCTGTGACAATCATTCCAACTATGAGGACATGGGGATGTCTCTGCTCTCTTCGATAGGACTGTTCATCCTGGCTGGGCTTTGTGAAATTGGCGGCGGTTATCTGGTGTGGCTATGGCTCCGTGAGGGGAAGCCGATCGGCTATGCACTCGCCGGTGCTCTTATCTTAGTCCTCTATGCCATCATTCCAACATTGCAGACCGCCCACTTTGGTCGAGTCTATGCAGCCTATGGGGGAATGTTCATCGTATTGTCGCTGCTCTGGGGCTGGGGCTTCGATGGCACAAGGCCAGACCGGCTCGATGCGGTCGGAGCGATGATTTGCCTGGTTGGCATGGGAGTGATCATGTACGGGCCACGTTGGTGAACGACGACGTTGCTGTGTCGTAAAAGAATCGGTGACGAGTACGGGCTGGCCTCCGCTGGGTCGGCGTCTCGCAATGACAGCAGCCGCCCGTACTCACGCCAACCGCTCTCGGTGCTTGGTTGACGGTCGGGTGAGGCGCTCATCCGCGAACGAGTTGGCATTGAACAGACGCAGTTCCAAGAGATCGCAGCCTCGAAACCGACTTCTATCAGTGAGGTGACAAAATGAGGGGCAATTGTCGTGATGTTCCTGCATTGGTCATGGTCACGCTGCTGATGGCCCTCGTTTCTACCGCGATCAGTGGCTGCATCAAGACACCTTCGTCTCGCCTCGCCACTGCCAAGCAGGCGCTACTTGGCAAGCCGGAGTCAGCGATCCTGGCCTGCGCTGGCGCACCGCGGATGGTCTCATCGCAGCATGGTCTGAGAGCGTTGAGCTACTACAAGGGGGTAGGAGTGCTCGAACAGTCCTTCCCTGGAAGCAAAAGCGGTCGTCCGGAAGGCGTGCGGCACGCCTGTTTGGCGATCGTGACGATGGAGAACGATCGGGTTACAGAGGTGGAGTACCAGATCACGTCGGAGTCAACGGCCGGCCATGAGCATTGCGAAGAGCTGTTTCAGCACTGCAGGCCCTAACCCCAAGCCTATCCACGACCACACGTCATTTCATCAAATCTTCGACACGCTGCCGGAGCATACAAAAAGCCTCGTCAAACGCCGCGTCGATTTCGGCGTCAGATCCGATCGCTTTGGCCGGATCTGGCGTACTCCAATGCAACTTCGCTGGTTTCCCGGGGAACAGGGGACAACTTTCACCAGCGGCCTGATCGCACACCGTAATCACGAGATCAAAGGATTGATTCGCAAACCGTCGAGGTAGGTGATTTTATTGTCTACGCTCGATGTGAGCGCCTGAAGGTCGGCGAGAAACCCTACCCACCATTCAAGCTAGCTGAAATTGTGGGGGCAAACGAGCGAACCGATGCGAGGATGGGGTTTCTCAACGAGGCGTGGGAGAAGCTGTTTCGCATCCAGCCTGACCGGTGTGAGGGCCGTTGACCAACTCCCGCCCTCAGGTGACAATACCCACCAGATCTCTAGGAGGTCGCGAATGAACGCTGAATACGAGAGCTGGGCCGAAACGCTGGATACTCTAGCCGACCCGGAGGAGATGGAGGCGATTCTTGAGGGTGAAGCCGATGTCCGCGCCGGGAATGTCGTGTCGTTCGCGGAAGTGTTTGGAGAGCCGCAGGGCAACGCCCCTATTCCTTCCTAACGAGCGGTTTATTGCTTACAAACGGCTCGTCGTAGAACCCCAGCTCCTGCGATAATTCCACTAGCTTATCGAGCGTTCGCATTCGCGCCGCTTTCAACTCCTCGTCTAACATCTGATCCGTCGGCTTCTCGCTCGGAGCCTCGGCCATGAGCTCGTCGAGCCGGGCGGCATCGTCGCGGTCTGGTTTGGGCATTTCAGAATCCACCTTTAGGATCGTAGTGGCACATACGATCTCCATCTTTCTTCCTCCACTCCTCAACCTTAGCCATCCTCTCATTCGACGCATCACACAGCGCAATCGTCCGGTCGATGGACTTCTCGGCTCGTTGCGTGGCCTCTTTGACCGCGGCCAGGAGGGCGTCCCAGTCGGCTTCGCTGTGGGGTTGGTTGTGGGGTTTGGGCATGGTGGTGATATATTACAGCGATCAGCTAGTTGCTCACGAACGGCTTCTTGCGCTTGGCACGCAGGCGAGCCACCACATCACCCACCGGCTTGACCCGGCCCGCCGCCACATCCCTGTTGCCGAGCGCCAGGATCTTGAGCAATGCAAGCGTTTCCTGGTCTGGATTGGGAGGTGTGGGCATGATTGGGATATTATACGCCGGCATCTGAGGGGGGAAAGTGTGGGGTGTAGGCGTGGCTAAAAAATTGATCAGCGCGAAACGCCAGCAAATTGAAAGTGTCAGGCTCACCATGGAGTATTGGGAGGACGGGGATTGGTACGTGGGGCAGATACTGGAGGTGCCAGGCGTGATGAGTCAGGGGGCGACACTGCGTGAGCTTGAGCAAAATATTTGGGACGCCTATTGGCTCATAAATCCTAAGACTGTCGGCATACACGAGGCAAAGGCGCGCCTCTCTGCACTCCTCGCGCAAGTCGCCGCCGGTCAGCAGTTTACCATTACGAAGCGCGGACAGCCCGTTGCGCAGTTGATTCCGGTTGAATGACGGAAACCTCTACGACGCCCCGGGCTCCTGAAAGGGCGGATCCAAATCGCTCGCGACTTTGATGCACCGATGAGCTTGATACTCCACTCCTCAACCCCCGTCACTAAAGAAACCAAAGGCCCGGAAGATCCGAGCCTTTGATCCGGCTTGCAGCTTTGCGCAACCCCCGGGCAACGCCCCTATGCCTTCCTGGTGAGCGGATTGTCGCTCACGAACGGCTCATCGTACATTCCCAGCTCCTGCGATAATTTGACGATCTCATCGAGCACACGCATCCGCGCCTCTTTCAGCTCCTCGTCTGTCATCTGATCAGTCGCCTTCTGACTGAGGTCGTTGTCGAGGTCTGGACTCGGATTGCAGTAGCACACATGTCATCCCCCATGGCCTTCGTAAGCAAGTTCGCGCACTCTGTCCCATCCCTTCCCTGAGGCATCAGGGTGCAAGCCTTGTCCCTTGAAGGTGACCTTTCTGAGCCGAAATGGCATGTGCAGCCTGCTATCGGTCGAGACGTGGTCTGCATCGTCGTGGCCTGAATTGGGAGGTGTGGGCATTATGGGGGTATTATACGCCGGCAGGAGAGGGTGGGAAAGCGGGTTAGGCTGCTAATTCAATATGATGGAGGTCCGCATCTGTGTATCTGCGCCCAGGCTTCTCAAGGAGAATTGGCGTGTGATACGTGATGCCGTTTGTGGGGTGCGTGATGAACAGTGCCTGCTTCGGGTCGTCGTGACAGGCGGAACACCACCGAGTCTGAGGCGCGAGCCGAAATTTTCTTGCGTCGGGCGGGGCTGAGCTTACTCATGATGTCACCGCGGTTCGCTTCACAGTCTTCAACTGAACACTCCGTAGTCGATGCGGCCGACTCCCACGCGATCGACCAGGCGTGGACGACCGAGGGCGCGAATACATGGCATAGCATCACGGTGTACGTGCTTGCGCTCCTGACGATCCGCTCGCAGCGGCTCATCATCACATGCTCTCCATCTCGAGGGTTGGAAGGCCCAGATGAATGATTGGGAGGGTCTGGGGAACGCGCCGTGGGTGGCAGCCATGCGTCGGACGTGCGAGGATCATCGTGCTCGCCGGTTAATACCGCGTGATCGCAAATTCCGCCCCCTCCTCCAGTCGATCGATCGCGTGAAAATACTTTTGCGTCGTCCGGATGTCCTTATGATCCAGCATAGCTTG
>JALDRG010000022.1 GCA_031315995.1 Nitrospira sp. | reverse complement strand
TGCGAGCTGTTCCCGGACGCCGACATTTACACCCTCCTCCACATCAACGGGAGCGTGTCATCCACGATTGAGCGTCACCGAATCCGGACCAGTTTCGTGCAATCGTTGCCGCTGGCTGAGCGATACTACCGGTATTATTTGCCGGTCTTTCCTTTTGCCATCGAGCGATTTCGACTGCCGTCCTATGATCTGGTCTTGAGTTCCAGCCATTGCGTCGCAAAGGGCATTCGTCCACCGGTCGGCGCGAAACATCTTTGTTACATCCATTCGCCCATGCGGTATGTATGGGACCAATTCGATACCTATGCGCGTGGCGGGAGGTCGGGAGGGGTCGCACGGTTGGGCATGGGGTTGTTTCGGAAGCGTCTGCAGGTATGGGATGTGGCCTCCGCCGCGCGGGTGGATCAGTTTGTGGCCAATTCCCATAACATCGCCGGGAAGGTGCACCGGTATTACGATCGACCGGCGTCCGTGCTGCATCCGCCGGTTGATTGGCAGACATTTCAGGCAGCGGAACAATCCGAAGACTTCTATTTGATGGTTACGGCCTTTGCTCCGTACAAGCGAGTTGATCTAGCTATTCAGGCGTGCAATGTTATGCATCGGCGACTGAAGATCATCGGCAAGGGGCAAGAGGAGACGAGGTTGCGAAAGCTGGCCGGGCCGACGGTCGAGTTTCTCGGCTGGCAGCCCGACACAGTCGTGCGGGACCATTACGCGCGCTGCCAGGCGCTACTCTTTCCAGGTGAGGAGGATTTTGGTATTGTCCCGCTGGAAGCCATGGCCTGTGGCAAGCCTGTGATCGCATTCGGGCGCGGCGGCGTCTTGGAGACCGTGTGTCCCCTGACGGAAGGAACCAGGGGAGTCGAGGAGCTTGTGCGAGTGGACCCAGCTGGTGCCGAGGCTCCGGCCGGAGCTGCGACGGGAGTGTTTTTTTTCGAGCAGACCACGGAGTCGCTCGTTCAGGCGATGGAGTGTTTCGAGCGCCGCCGGACCGTGTTTGATCCGCACACCATTCGTGCCCGCGTGGCCGCATTCGACCGGCAGTCGTTCAAGGAGCGCATGAAAGCCTTCGCGATGGGAGCGCTGACCGGTACGGCTTCATAATAGAGGGAGCATGCTCAAACGCCACTCCCAATTTCTCAAGAGCCTGCTGTTCTGTATCGATCTGGGGCTGATTTGCGCCTGCTGGATCGGCGCCTACTATCTTCGTTTCTCAGAAATCATTGAACCGGCTCCCAAGGGAATTCCGCCCTTGGATATCTACCTCCTGATGCTCGTTCCGATCGTCGGGGTCTGGGGTATGTCGTTTCAAGCCTTCGACCTCTACCGGCCTCGCCGGATGGGAACGCGGCTTGCCGAATTTCTGGATGTGGCCAAAGCCAACACCCTCTCGGTATTGATTCTGGTCGCCCTGACGTTCTTTCTTCGGCAATACGAATATTCCCGGTTGGTGCTGCTGTATTTCTGGCTGTTGAATCTCGTTGCGCTGGGATTTTCGCGCGTCCTATTTCGGGAGGCGCTTCGCTTTCTCCGCCGTCAAGGATATAACCAACGCCATGCGCTGGTCATCGGCACCAGCCGGTTGGGCCGCCGGGTAGTGGGGGCGCTCGCGCAGCACCCGGAACTGGGGGTCAAGGTGCAGGGATTCTTGAGCGCCGATTCAAGGAAGGTGGGCGAATGCATCCACGATGTGCCAGTGATCGGGCAGTATGATGATCTTCAAGAACTCGTGCAATCAGGCATCGACATCGTTTTTGTCTGTCTTCCTCCCGAAGACGAACAATGGGCGGAGAAGATGTTTGCCTGTCTGGCCACGACCATGGTCGAGGTGAAAGCCTTGCCGGCGATGTGCGAGTTTGTGAGTTTACGGGCGGAAGCCGAGATGTTCGAAGGCCTCCCGTTGATCACGTTGCAAGGATCGCCGTTGTACGGGTGGAATTTGGTCATCAAACGGGTGTTGGATGTGGTCGGCGCATCGGCTGCGTTGGTCTTGTTCTCACCGGTGTTGTGCGCGGTTGCGTCCTTCGTGAAACTGACCTCTCCCGGTCCGATCTTTTTCCGCCAGCTCCGCATGGGATTGGACGGACAGGCATTTGAAATGTTGAAGTTTCGGTCGATGAAAGTCGATGCCGAGTCCGAAACCGGTCCGGTCTGGACGCAACCCAATGATGATCGCCGGACTCCTATCGGAGCATTTTTGCGTCGCACGAGTTTGGACGAGCTGCCGCAATTTTGGAACGTGTTGCGCGGAGAGATGAGCATTGTGGGGCCCCGGCCGGAACGGCCGGAATTTATTGCGCGATTTCGTGAGACCCTGCCGCAGTATATGTTGCGGCACAAAATGAAAGCCGGGATTACCGGTTGGGCGCAAATCAACGGCTGGCGCGGCAATACGTCGCTGGAAAAACGAATCGAGCACGACCTGTACTATATTGAACATTGGTCGATCTGGTTTGACTTGAAGATCATGCTGCTCACGATTTGGCGAGGGTTTATTCATCGGCATGCCTACTGAGTGCGCCGTCGGTCACCGCCACTCCGGACCGGGCCTGTAGCCCCGGCCGCCGAACGCTCCGATATGGCCGAGTTTTCTTGAGTTTCAGGCGATGGCTTGTTAACATCGGCCTCAGTCGAAAGCCCTCGCATGTCCAGCACAACACGCCGGTCTACAACTCCCGCCAAGCCTCGCGTCTCCTTACAAGGAACGCTCCGAAGGATCCGATTGTTTGCGACGGATGTCGATGGCGTGTTGACGGACGCCGGCATGTACTATTCCGAATCCGGCGACGAATGGAAAAAGTTCAACACGCGTGATGGGATGGGGATCAAACTCCTGCAGAAGGCAGGCATTCTGACCGCCATCATTACGCAAGAATCGACGAAAATCGTGATGCGTCGCGCACAAAAACTGGCGATTCCTGAAGTGCACCAGGGGGTCTATGACAAGCTGGCCCTGCTCAAGGAGTTGATTGTCCGACAGGGCCTCACGATGGAACAGGTGGCCTATATCGGCGATGATGTGAATGATCTTCAGGCGTTGCGGGCGGTCGGATTTTCGGCGTCCCCGGCCGACGGCATGATGTCGGTGCTGAAGACGGTTCGATATGTGTGCAAGCACAAGGGCGGAGAAGGCGCCGTACGCGAAGTGGCCGATCTCATTTTGGCGGCTCGGCAGTCGCGCTGAGTCATCCGCAATCACGTTATGCCAATGACAATAGTGAAGGACGCGCCATGGATATGACGAACCATCTCTATCCGGTGATTTTGGCCGGCGGCAGCGGGACACGCTTTTGGCCGTTAAGCCGGCATCTGTATCCCAAACAACTCCTGCGGATCATCGGCAACGAGACGCTTATTCAACAGACGATGCGGCGCGTCCTCTCCTGCGCGAAGCCCGAGCAGGTCATCATCTCCACCAACCCGGGCCAGGCGGATTCGATTCGCGTACAGTTGGCAGAGTGGAAGTCGGCGTTGAAAAGCAATTATGTGGTCGAGCCGGTCGGTCGCAACACCGCTCCGGCCATTGCGTTGGTGGCGGCGGAGCTCTTGTTACGCGATCCTGACGCGATGATGCTGGTTCTTCCGGCGGATCATGTGGTGACGGGCGAGAAGGCGTTTCAGTCGGCGGTGGCGTTGGGCGTGCAACTGGCCGATCAGGGACATCTGGTGACGTTCGGCATTAAGCCGACCAGGCCGGAGACGGGCTATGGCTATATTCAGCCTAATCGACGATCATCGCTCGCCAAGAAGGGTCGGCTGACCGGGCATCCGGTCGCGCGGTTTGTGGAAAAACCGAACCGGACCAAGGCGGCGCAGTATCTGAAGAACGGCAACTACTTTTGGAATAGCGGAATGTTTCTCTGGAAGGCGGCCACCATTCTGGAGGAAATTCACCGGCATCAGCCGCAGTTGGCCAAGGCCATTCAGCGGGTCCATGCCCTCATGGCATCGGGTGCCGAGCCAGGGCTGGTCGAGGCAGCCTATAAGAAGGTGCCGTCGGTGTCGATCGATAACGGGGTCATGGAACAGTCGGCCCATGCGGCGATGATTCCGGTCGGATTCGGATGGTCGGATGTGGGCAATTGGAGCAGTCTTGAAGAGGTCGCCCCACGCGACAAGGCCGGGAACGTCGTCAGTGGGCGAGTCATCGATATGGACAGCACCAATTCCGTCCTCTACGCCGATCGACGAGTTGTCGCGACCATCGGACTCTCCGATATGGTCGTGGTGGATACGCCGGATGCCACGTTGATTTGCCCAAAATCGCGCTCACAAGACGTGAAGCAGATGGTTGAGATTCTCAAGCAGCAGGGGGCTCCCGAACATTTGGAGCATCTGACCGTGTTTCGCCCCTGGGGATCCTACACGGTTTTAGAGGAAGGTCCTGGATATAAGGTCAAGCGGGTGACGGTGAGCCCCGGAGGACGTTTGTCTCTGCAATTGCACCATAAGCGCAGCGAGCATTGGGTCGTCATTGCCGGAACCGCGCGGGTGACGAGAGGTGAAGAACTCCTGGATCTGCGGGTCGGACAGAGCACCGCCATCCCTGTGGAGACGCCCCATCGTCTTGAAAATCTCGGCCCTGAGATGTTGCACATTATCGAGGTCCAGAACGGCCCCTATCTTGGCGAAGACGATATCGTGCGTTTCCAGGACGACTATGGCCGAACTCAGAAATGAATTGACTGATCTGGCGACTTGTTGCAGTGAAGGCCAAGAAATGTATCAGATCGCCGAATCTACCTTCGCACTTGGAGTGATGCATGGCGCTGTTTCGCGAATATGATCTGAGGGGCATTGTCGGAGAAGAACTCACCGAAGCAATCGCCGAGCAAGTGGGGCGAGCCTATGCCACCATGGCCCGGGAACAGGGAGCATCACGAATCAGCCTCGGGAGAGACGGCAGGCTGAGCTCGCCCGGGTTACAAGAGGCCTTGGTTCGCGGACTGCTGGCCGGCGGGCTTGATGTGGTCGACTTGGGGCTCTGTGCCTCTCCGCTTCTGTACTTTTCATTATTTACCTTGCCGGTGGACGGTGGGATCATGATCACCGGCAGCCACAACGCCGCTGAATACAATGGCTTTAAGATCTGCATCGGGAAAGAAGCGATTCATGGGGAAGAGATTCAGCGATTGCGGCGGGTCATGGAAGCCGGTCAATTCACGGCTGGTTCCGGTCGACTCTCCGCCCATCCTATCATTCCCGATTACCTGCACCATCTCAAAACGAACTTTGCCGGCGTGCGGGCGGACCATCTCCATGTCGTGATCGATTGCGGGAACGGCGCGGCCTCGTTGGTGGCCAAGCAGGCGCTCGAGCAGATGGGGTGCCGCGTCACCGGACTCTATGATGAATTGGACGGACGATTCCCCAATCACCATCCTGATCCCACGGTCGTGGAAAACCTTCAAGATTTGATCGCGACGGTGAAGGAGCAGAAGGCCGATGTCGGCATCGGCTACGACGGAGACGCCGACCGGATCGGTGCGGTCGACGAGCGGGGAGAAATTCTTTGGGGCGATCGACTGATGATTGTGTACGCGCGGGATATCCTTGCCGAGCGGCCCGGCACTACGTTTATCTCCGAGGTCAAGGCTTCGCAATGTTTGTACGACGACATCGCGGCGAAGGGCGGACGGCCGATCATGTGGAAAACCGGCCACTCGCTGATGAAGGCCAAGCTGAAAGCCGAGTCCGCGGTCCTGGCCGGAGAAATGTCCGGCCATATGTTTTTTGCCGATCGCTATTTCGGTTTCGACGATGCCATCTATGCGTCCTGCCGGTTGGTTGAGATTCTGGCCAAAACCAAACAGTCGCTCTCCAGTTTAGTCGCCGACCTTCCCCAGACGACGGTGACACCGGAGATTCGCGTCGACTGTCCCGATGCGTTGAAGTTTCAACTGGTCGATCAGGTGCGAGCGCAATTGACGGCCTACCTCGCGGACGGTCAGTCGGTCGGCGCGTCGAATCTTCGCATGCGTGAGTTGGTGACGATCGACGGCGTCCGCGCGATTTTTGAAGATGGATGGGGCTTGATCCGAGCCTCCAATACGCAGCCAGCGCTGGTCCTCCGGTTTGAAGCCCCCTCGCCGGCCCGGCTGGATGTGATTCGCGCGACCATCGAAACCGAGCTCGCGCAGGCACGACGTGTTCTGTCGGCATAACGTACCATTCTCTTCTGCCTCAGTCCGAGCCATCCTGTTTTTTGCTGTCGCGATCCTGGCTCCGATCGTTTCTTCCGGTTCGTCGCCGTCTCGCGTGTCAACAGATGGGCAGTTCCTCGCGCCGGTCGCGCTTCCCTTTGCCAACGGCGAACAACTCTCGTATGACGTGACCTGGTTGGGGATGCGCGCAGGAATTGCGACCATGGTCGTTCAGGAACATTCAGACGAGCAGGGCCGGCCGCAGCTCATCTTTGCCATGACGGCTCGATCAAGCCCCACCGTCACCAAGTTCTATCCCGTTCTGAACCGCGGGGTGTCCATCGTCGATCTCGAGTCCTTTTTGCCCAGACACATGACGTTTGCACGCCGTGAGGGGAAGCGGTTCAATGATTTCGACTATACCTTCCGGCACAGCGAAGGCCTGGTCACCGCCGTGAAAGACGGGAAAACCGACGAACTTCAGATTCCTCCCGATGCGCAGGATGCCATGTCGTGTTTATACTATGTGCGCAAGGTCCTGCCGTTTGTGCCGGGGGCCTCTTTGACGATGACCGTGCATCATGACAAGAAAAACTATAAGATGGATGTCCGGGTCGAAGCCATTGAAACATTGGAAGGTAGATGGGGGAAACAACAGACGGCCCGGGTCGTGGTCATCATGCCGTTTCAGGGAATTTTCCTCAATGAGGGCAACATTCGCGTCTGGTTTACGACCGATGACCACCGGGTGCCCGTCCGAATGAAAGCCAAGGTTGTGGTGGGCTCGATCGTGGCTGAATTGACGGAAGGGTATGGTTCGGCCGGCCATCAGTAAGGCATCGCTCTCGGTTTGCTCGCTCGGCCGGAAACCGCTATAATCGCGCCAAGTTCAGGGGGAGGGCGTCGGCTCTGTCCGAAGCCCTCGTCGTTTCGGCCTATCATCGTTCAGTTCATGAGGAACCCCGAGCATGGCGAAGTTTCCCATTACGTTAAGCCGCTTTATTATCGAACAACAGGCTGCGCATCCCGAAGCGACCGGAGAATTCTCCGTCCTGCTCACCCAAATTGGCCTAGTCGGCAAAATGATTGCTCATGACTTACGGAGAGCCGGATTGAACAAGATCCTCGGCATCACCGGAGAGACCAACATCCAAGGTGAGGTGGTCAAGAAGCTCGATCAGATCGCAAATGATACCTTCGTTCGCGTGTTCGAACACAGCGGTCTCGTGTGTGTCCTGGCTTCTGAAGAGATGGAAAAACCTTTGAAAATGGTCCACGAAGGGGCGAAGTACATGTTATTGGTCGATCCGCTGGACGGATCCTCCAATACCGATGTCAATATGCCATTGGGAGCGATTTTCTCCATCCGCAGATCGCGGATGGGGGAGCGACGGCCCGTGGAGGACGAGTTGCTTCAAAAAGGGACTGAGCAGATAGCCGCAGGATACGTGTTGTACGGGGCGAGCACCATGCTTGTGTTCACGGTCGGGCAGGGTGTGCATGGCTTCACGCTTGAACCGTCCATCGGTGAATATCTCCTATCCAACGAGAACATTCGGATTCCCTCACGAGGCAAGGTCTATTCAGTCAATGAGGGGAACTACCACCGATGGCCAGCTGGGACACAGAAATATCTCGATCATCTGAAAATGCAGGACAAGGCGACCGGGCGTCCCTATAGCGGGCGATATAGCGGGTGTTTGGTCGCGGACGTTCATCGCATACTCTTGGGTGGCGGCATCTATCTGTATCCGGGTGAGAATGACAAGCCGGAAGGAAAACTGCGATTGATGTATGAGGGAAATCCGCTTGCCATGGTCGTGGAACAGGCCGGGGGTAAGGCGACGACGGGGATGATGCGCATTCTCGACGTTGAACCGAAGGCCCTCCATCAGAGGGTTCCACTGATTATTGGGAGTGCCGAGGATGTCGGCCAGGCGGAGGCCTGCATACAAGGACGTGCGTAACGACAACTGTGACTGAGGTCTGTTGGGAGGTTGATTATGAGCAATCGGGTCCAGGAAATCCTGAGCTGGTATGAGAGTGACAATGCGGGGACAAAGACCAACATCGCTCGGCTGCTGAACCACGGCAAACTGGCGGGGACGGGCAAATTGGTTATCCTGCCGGTTGACCAAGGGTTCGAGCATGGTCCGGCCAGAAGTTTTGCCCCCAATGCCGGCGGGTACAATCCGCATTACCATTTTCAGCTGGCGCTTGATGCCGGGTGCAACGCGTACGCGGCTCCACTTGGGTTCATCGAGGCCGGTGCCAGCCATTTCGCCGGGAGAATTCCACTCATCCTGAAGCTGAACAGCCACGATACGCTTCACGACGAGAAGGACCCGATGCCGTCGGTGACGGGCAGTGTGCGGGAAGCCCTGCGATTGGGTTGTTCGGCGGTCGGCTTCACGATTTATCCGGGGTCGTCCCACTGCAATGCCATGTATGAACAGCTGCGGGCGATTGCGGAAGAGGCCAAGGGCTGCGGGTTGGCCGTCGTGGTCTGGTCCTACCCGCGCGGGTCAGGGTTGAGCAAGGAAGGCGAAACGGCCTTGGACGTCGTGGCGTATGCCGCGCAGATCGCCGCGCAACTGGGGGCGCATATCATCAAGGTCAAATTGCCCACCGCCCATTTGGAACAGGCGGCCGCCAAGAAGGTGTACGAAGCCGAAAAGGTCCCGATCGCGACATTGGCGGAACGGGTCAAACATATCGTGCAGAGTTCATTCGACGGACGGCGGATCGTCATCTTCTCCGGCGGTGCGAAGAGCGATGAGAAAACGGTGTTCGATGAAGTGCGCGCGATTCGCGACGGCGGAGGATTCGGATCGATTATAGGCCGAAATTCGTTCCAACGCCCCAAAGCCGACGCTGTCAAGTTTTTGAACACCATCATGGGCCTATATGCGGGCGAGAAGCCCTAATCGGCTGGACACCCGAGACGAATCACTATGGACGACTTTCGCCACCCAACGGAACAGAAGCCTGCAATGCGGTCCTGGATAGTTCCCGGACTGCTCGTGATCGCGGGCGTGCTCATCGGAGTCATCTTGGCTTCCGATTTCGGCTGGTTGCCGACGGGCCATGCGGTTCCAGAACCGCTTTCTGTACCTCCTGCCAGACCGGTCTCCACGGCGGTGCAGCCCACGCTACCCGGCGCGGGTGGCCAGAGTTTCGTCGATGTCGCCAAAATCGTCAAACCGGCGGTTGTGAATATTTTTGCGACGCGGAACGGATCAAGTGAAGAGGGAAAGAGCACCCCGTTTGAAGACCCATTCTTCAGGCGCTTCTTCGGCGAGGAATGGATGAAGCGTTTTGAGGCACCCAAGGAACGCAAAGAACGTGGATTGGGATCCGGAGTCATCGTCGACCCGAACGGCCTCATCATCACGAACAATCACGTGGTCAACAAAGCCGACGAGATCAAAGTGTTCCTCTCCGATAAGCGCGAGTTCAAGGCGAAGCTGGTCGGCACGGATGCCAAGACCGACGTCGCCGTGCTCAAAATCGAGACGAGCGGACTGCCGACCATAGCTTGGGCCGATTCCGACAAGCTGGAGGTCGGGGAGTTTGTCCTGGCGGTGGGAAACCCCTTCGGGCTGACGCAGACGGTGACGCTGGGAATCGTCAGTGCCCTTGGTCGCGCGGCCGGCATCGCCGAATACGAGGATTTCATTCAGACCGATGCGGCAATCAACCCCGGGAATTCCGGGGGCGCGCTGGTGAATGTGCGCGGCGAACTGGTCGGCATCAACACGGCCATTTATAGCCAGAGCGGCGGAAATATGGGAATCGGCTTTGCCGTTCCGAGCAACATGGCCCATTCCATCATGGAGCAGTTGGTTCAGCACGGCAAAGTGGTGCGCGGCTGGTTAGGCGTCTCGATTCAGGAATTGACGCCTGAATTGTCGTCGCAGTTCGGTGTGCCGAAAGATGTGAAGGGCGTCCTCGTGAGTGACGTCATGGATGACAGTCCGGCCAAGAAGGCCGGCTTCGAACGTGGCGATGTCATCGTCGACTACGATGGAAAGCCAATGGATTCGCCGGCCCATTTGCGAAATGCCGTGGCCCAGACGATGGTAGGGAAGAAGGTCACGGTGAAGATCATCCGTGAAAAGAAGCCCAAGTCCATCGATCTCACCATTGCCGAGCAACCGAAGAATCTGGCGCAAGCCGGCCTGGAAGAGGGCGGAGAGTCCGTGGCGCCTGCCGGATTACTCTCGGATATCGAGGTGAGGGAATTGAACACGGAACTGGCCGGCCGGTATGGCCTGAAGCAGAGTGATCGCGGAGTGGTGGTTGTACGGGTGAAGTCGGGGAGTTCCGCGGAAGAGGCCGGGGTGCGTGAAGGGGATCTCGTGTTAGAGGTGAATCGAAAACCAGTGGGTACAGTAAAGGCGTACGAACATGTCGCCGCCAATTTGCCGAAAGACCAATCGGTGTTGCTCCTGTTGAAACGGCAGGGGCGAGCCATATATCTGACGCTGAGGCCGTGATTGCTCCGAATCGTCCGTTCGGGGTGAATCACAGAGAGGAGGCAAACAGTATGGTTACACGGGCCATATTTGTTCTGCTCAGCGCTCTTGCCGGCATGGCCTTGTTTCTGCGGGCCCAGGATCCAAATCGCGAGTTTCTGTTGATGGGGCTGGGAATAGGTGGGGTGGCAGGCGGACTCATTCTAGCGAGCGAATACGCGCTTCGGAGACTTTCATTCGGCATTATTCTCGGCGGTGCCGTAGGACTCGCGGGCGGCCTTATCCTGACGGGTCTGGTGGAGTGGGTGGGCAGTGCGGTCTTCGATGTAGAGACGTTTCTGTTTCATATCGGCGGGTTGGTGTTTTTATTAGGCTTGCCCTACTTGGGTCTCGCCATGGGGGCTCGGTTCGGTAACGAACAGTTTCCCGGCCTCGACCAGGGGGCGCCGGTAGCCGGGATGTCCAATGCCAGCCTCAAGGTGCTGGATACGAGCGTCATCATCGACGGCCGAGTCGCGGACCTCTGTGAGACAGGGTTTCTGGAAGGCCCGTTTCTGGTTCCCCATTTCATCTTGCATGAATTACAGCATATCGCCGACTCATCCGATTCTCTCAAGCGGGCGCGCGGCCGCCGCGGGTTGGATATTCTCAACAAGATTCAGAAAATGCCGGATGTCGATGTTCGTATCATCGAAGAAGATTTTCCCCATGTGAAGGAAGTAGACGCCAAGCTCGTGGTCTTGGCCAAAAAAGTGGGGGGGCGCATCGTCACCAATGATTTGAATTTGAATAAAGTCGCCGAATTACAGGGTGTCCGCGTGTTGAACATCAATGAACTGTGTAATGCCCTGCGTCCAGTGGTGTTGCCCGGTGAAACCATTCGAGTCTTCGTGTTGAAGGAAGGCAAAGAGGCAGGTCAGGGGGTCGCGTACTTGGATGATGGAACGATGATCGTCGTGGACAATGCGCGCCGCTGTATCGGCCGCAATGTGGATGTGACCGTGACCAGTGTGCTCCAAACGACGGCGGGGCGGATGATCTTCACTCGTTTGAAGGAAGAGTCTGAACGGGAAGAATATCAGGTCGCGCGTGGATAATCAGGCCTTAGGGAAGCCAGCACAAGGCCACTCGGTCCTGCGCCTGTGGCGCGTATCGTGGTCGCAGAATCGAACGCCGCCCGCCGTGTCCTGTTGCCTCGTCTGTGAGTGTGTCCGTGTCCTCTCGTGAGGAGCACCCGTCCTGGACAGGACCACGTACGGTGGCGCTGGTCCCGGCCGCCGGTCGTGGACTTCGCATGGGAGGCCGGATCCCCAAGCAGTTTCTCTCCCTGGGGGGACAGCCGATTCTCGCGCAGTCTCTCCGCGTTCTCCAAGCCTCTCCGGTCATCCACGAAATCATCCTGGCGGTGCCTCAAGCGGAACGCCAGTATTGTCTGGATCATATTGTGGCGGACGGTGAATTCGGTAAGGTGACCAAGGTGGTGTCCGGCGGCGAGCAGCGGCAAGATTCGGTTCGTCATGCCTTGGCAGAAGTGGGTCAGGAGACGGAGATCGTTCTGGTGCATGACGCGGTGCGCCCGTTTCTGACCGAGGACATGATTCGAAACGTCGTGCAGGCAGCCGTGGAGCATGGGGCGGCCATCATCGCGCTTCCGATGCGGGACACAGTGAAATATGTCGGCGGCGGCGGGGTCATTGAGCGGACGGTCGATCGGCGGCCGTTGTGGTTGGCGCAGACACCGCAGGCATTTCGCCGTGCCTGGTTGGAAGAGGGGCATCACAAGGCCCTATTAGGTGGCGTGCAAGCGACGGATGACGCCCATCTGGTGGAGCTGATCGGAAAGCCGGTTGTGGTCGTTGAAGGAAGCGGCGAAAACATCAAGGTGACGAGGCCGGAAGATCTTGTGATCGGAGAGGCGATTCTCCGCTCACGAACGACGGCGAGGAGCGCAGAATGACGGTTGTACGTGTGGGCTGTGGGTGGGATATCCATCCGCTGGTCGCGGGGCGCAAGCTGATCTTGGGCGGGCTCGAAATTCCTCACCACAAGGGACTGCAAGGGCATTCCGATTCCGATGCCTTAGTGCATGCCATCTGCGATGCGCTGCTCGGCGCGATGGGAGAGGGAGATCTTGGCCGGCACTATCCAAGTTCAGACCAACGGTTCAAAAACATTTCAAGCCTTAAGTTGCTCGAAGACGTCGTGGGGAAGCTGCGCGCGAAGGGCTATCGTCTCGGCAATGTGGATAGCACCATTATTGCGCAGGCGCCGCGACTGAGCCCGCATTTGGCGACCATGCAGAAAAACATCGCCGAGGTGCTTCAGGTCGATCCCGACCTCGTGAACGTCAAAGTCAAAAGCGGAGAAGGATTGGATGCGGTCGGACGCGAGGAAGCGGTCGCCGCTCAGGCCGTCTGTCTGATTGAGCGTGCCTGATTTCGCGATACCCAGCCCGACTGTTGAGTCTGGTGCGACGTATGTTCAAGACCATCTCTCAAGACCTCCAAGCGATATTTGACCGTGATCCTGCCGCAACCAGCAGGCTTGAAGTCATTCTGACCTACGCGGGATTCCACGCGTTGCTGGCCTATCGTCTCGCCCATTGGTTGAAAGGACGCCAGGTGCCGTTCGTGCCGCGCGCGATTTCCCAGCTGGCCCGCTGGCTGACTGGAATAGAGATCCATCCCTCCGCGAAGATCGGCGCGCGCTTTTTTATCGACCATGGTATGGGTGTGGTCATCGGAGAGACGGCTGAGGTCGGAGACCATGTCACCCTGTTTCAGGGCGTGACCCTGGGTGGAACAGGAAAAGAGCGCGGCAAGCGCCACCCGACACTCGGCAATCACGTCGTTGTCGGGGCGGGGGCAAAAATTCTCGGCGGGATTACAATCGGCGATAATGTGAAAATCGGCGCGAATTCCGTCGTCTTGAAGTCAGTTCCCCCGAATTCGACCGTGATCGGCGTGCCCGCCAGGATCATCAAGTCGCAAGGCGAGCGGCTGCCCGATGCGACCATGGACCATACGAATATGCCGGACCCGACCGCCGATCGATTCGCCGCGCTTGAAATCGAACTGATCGAATTGCGGAAGAAACTCGAAAACCGAGATGCCAACAGCCCTCGCTAATATCCTCTCCGTGCTGTCCCGCGCGGCCATCTCGCTTAGCCGTCGATCATCCCTCGATACAGTTCGGCTGTAGTCGCTGACGAGATACGTTTCACGGACATCGAGCGTGCCGCCGGCGGACTTTTTCCGCGTCGTGTTAGTTGGACAGGCAGCCCTTCATAAACTTCTTCCGCTCATCACCGGCCAAATTCTTGGCGCTGGCATCCTTGTTACATGTGGTCATCTTGTTCTGCTGTGACGCGCCTGCCGCGGCTTTCTCTGGTTTGGCAGACAGGCATTCCTTCATGAACGCCTTTCGAGCGTCGCCTGTGCCTTCACCGCTGAGTCCTTTGGCAGCCGCATCGGCATTGCAGGTTTTCATCTTATTCTGTTGCGCGCCTGCGTCGCTGAGCTGCGGAGTGATGAGAACCGCTGTTAATACGAAGGAAGACAAGGCAATGTGGAGATGGTTCATGGCAAGCTCCTGTGAAGGTGGCCGTAAATTGTGGGCGGGACTATAGCAAACGGCGCCGATTCTGTCTCACGGGGGAGTCCCTTAGGTGGGATAGGGGATGGCCGCCTCAGCATAGTCCACTCTGACGAGATACAGGCCATGAGCAGGGGCGGTCCTTCCGGCCGCCGCGCGCGCGCGCGCGGCGAGTACGGTGCGCATGTCGGGGGCCGTTCGTTTTCCCTGTCCCACCTCCACCAAAGTCCCCACCATGGAACGCACCATCTGCTTCAGGAAACGGTCGGCATAAAAGGCGAAAATGATGAGATCGCCTTGGCGGCGAAGTTCCGCCTGCTGCAACCGGCATTGTGGGTTGTCGTTGTCGGTCGGTGCCGTTTCGAATGAGGAGAAATCGTGTGAGCCGATCAGGCAGGCAGCTGCCTCACTCATGGCTGCGAGATCCAAAGGTTTATAGACCATCCAGGCCCGTTCTCGGAGCAGGGGTGTCCGCTCCGATCGATTCATCACGTGATACTCGTACAGTTTCCCTCCGGCAGAGAAGCGTGCGTGGAACTCATCCGGAACGGCTTCTACCGACAGCGCGCTGATGTCCCGGGGGAGGTGAGCATTCAACGCGCGAAGCCATTCGCGCTGAGAGAGTCCACGATCGGTCCTGAAGCTGGCCACTTGCCCGAGGGCGTGAACCCCGGAATCGGTTCGGCCCGCCCCGACAACCGTGACACGTGTCTGCGCGATCGCCGCAAGCGCCTCTTCTAGCGTCGCCTGGATCGTCGGCACGTTCAGTTGACGTTGCCACCCGGCGTAGTGTGTCCCGTCGTACTCGAGGACGAGCTTGAATGTGGTCATAATATGGACACGAAAGGAAGAACTCTAGCCCAATGAGACGGCGCCTGTCATCTGGGAGGATTGGTGCGGAGGTAGGTTTTGACCCCTTCGAAAATCGATTCGGCGATATGGGTCAGGAACGGCTGTGATCGCATCTGCTCTTCCTCGGTCGGATTCGACATGAAGGCGATCTCAGCGAGAATGCTGGGCATGGTGGTGAAGCGGAGCACGTAAAACGGGGCGGTCTTCACCCCGTGATCGATGGTGCTGTACCGTCCGTTAAGATTCGTCACCATGGCCTGCTTGGCGGTCCAGGCGAGTTCAAGCGAATGCTCGATCTTTTTGGTCGTGAGCAGGTCGGCGACGAGGTATTCCCATCCCACCCCGGTATTGTTCAGCGGTGTGCCGTTTTCGCGCGCGGCTACCTCCAGGGCGCGCTGATCCTTGGCTTCGCCGAAGTGGTAGATCTCCAGACCGCGGATCCCCTTGTGCGGATGGGAATTGACGTGAATCGAGATGAACAGATCCGCGCCCTTTCCGTTGGCGAACTTGGCCCGGTCTTCCAACTCGATGAAGGCGTCGCGTTCACGGGTCATGAGGACCCGCGTATTCGGCAATGTGCCCAGCAAGGTCTTCAGCAGCAGGCCGACCTTCAGGGTCACATCTTTTTCCGTCGTGCCGCGCCGTCCCACCGTGCCGGGATCCTTCCCGCCATGCCCGGGATCGATGACGATCGTCTGGATCGGGCTAGCGGGTTTGGGTGCGACGGGACGTATGGGCTCCGTGACGGTGGGACTTGGAATTGTCGGCTGAGTCGGCAATGGGACGGCAGGGGCCGACGGCGACGTCGCCGATGTCTCGCCGATCTGTCGGAGTTGATCCTTGGGACGTTGAGAGAGATCAATCACGAGGCGATCCGGATTCGCCAGCGAGAACACTTTATACCGGGAGTTCTGATTCCGCAGCAGGGTAATAGTGACCACGCGCGGGCGGCTTTGCGCGACTTGAAAGGATTGCGGAATCGTCCCGCCGGAGACGCGTTGTCGAGAAGCTTTCCCGAGGATCGCGTTGCGCACCTCAATGACCACCCGGTCCGGGTTGCGTAATTGCGTTTCTGAAAACGACGGCTTTTGGTTCAGGTCGAGCACCAGGCGTGTGCCTTCGGCGCTGGACCAGGAACGGAGATCGCGGACGATGATCGGGTAACGTGATGCGCCGGCCTTCCCTTTTTTGACGAGGAGGAACTGAGGAGAAGATTCCTCAGCAGAAACCTGGGGCACCTGCGGCCAGGATGGCTCACTGGAGATCTCGGCGCTCAGCACGGCGCCTGGGCCAAACAGGAACCACGCGAATGCCAGCGTCAGGACATGGCGGATCAGGGAGACGGTATGAGTCACGAACCGGAACTCCTCTCGATAGGGTACTCTCTAAGGCCTTTTCTCAGATGTTTATGGTAATGTCAACAAAAGGATTCAAACCACTAATTTTAGATGGCGACACATCTTCTTGTCGATGGGTATAACGTGGTGGGCAGCGCCGGGATGGCTGGTGCGTCTGGTGCCGGCTGCCTTGAGGCGTCGCGCGAGGGGCTCATCAACAGCTTGGCCGGGTACCGTCAACGAAAGGGCCATGCGATCACCGTCGTCTTCGACGGGTGGCAGGGGGGGCTGGGTGCGGAGCACCGTGAGTTCCAGTCCGGCGTCGAAGTCGTGTATTCAAAGCGAGGCGAACGAGCCGACCAGGTGATTCAGCGTCTTGCGCGACTCTACGGCAAAGATTGCGCGGTGGTGTCGTCGGATCACGAAGTGGTCAATTCAGCTAGGGCGGCCGGGGCGTTCGTCATCGGGGCGCCGGAGTTTCGTGCCAAGTTGCAGGATCGGGCTGTCAGGGCGCCGACCTCCGCCTTTAAAGAATTGGATCGTGGGGACGTTGATGTGGTGAAACGATCCAAAGACAAGGGCGGCAACCCCCGGAAGCTGCCGAAGTCACAACGTAAACGAAATCATCAGCTCAGGGAATTTTGAACAAACGCCGCGCGTTCTCGCTGGTGCGGCGACCCATGTCTTCAGCGGTCAGGATTGTGCCGCCGGATGTAATGGTGGCCAACAGTTCGGCCACGTGCTTCACATAGGCCGGTTCGTTTCGTTTGCCACGGTGGGGGACCGGGGTGAGGTATGGACAATCGGTTTCGATGAGCAGACGATCCGTCGGGACTGTCTTGGCGATGTCCCGCAGCATGGCTGCGTTTTGAAAGGTCAGGATGCCGGAAAACGACAGATAGAACCCCAGCTCGATTGCATCCTTCGCCAGCCAGGCGTCTCCCGAAAAACAGTGAAATACTCCGCCGATTTCTGAGGCCCGTTCTTCCTTGAGAATGCGGATGGTATCATCCTGCGCCTCTCTGGTATGGATGATCACCGGAAGCTTCAATTCACGCGCGAGCTGAATCTGTTCTCGGAAGCGCGCGCGCTGTAATTCAGGATCAGAGTGATTGTAATGGTAATCGAGCCCGATCTCGCCGTAGGCCACCACCTTGCTGTCGCGCGCCAGCTGCCGGAAGGCATCGTACCACCCGTCCGCAATGTGTTTGACTTCGTGCGGGTGGACACCGATCGACGCATAGACGAAGGGGTATTGATTCGCGAGGGCGACAGCAGCTTGGCTGGTGGCAAGATCGCAGCCGATGGTGATCATCGAGTCTACGCCGGCCTCACGCGCACGGGCGATCATGGCCTCGCGGTCGGACTCATAGCGCGCGTCGTCGAGATGGGTATGGGTGTCGATCAGCATGGCACGCATCCTACCATGCCGGCATCAGAGCTCGAAAGACGATGACGCGACGCTCGGTGGGGAGTCACCATCTGTCCCCATTGGCTTCGAAGCATGCCGACGCCGCTCCTGCTCTCACAGGGCTGGGAGGATCACCTCTACCGAATGTTCCTGCCGGTCATCCACCAGGGAGATGGCAGGATCAACCTGGTCAATGCCATCGATCGTCACGGACATCGTCTTCTTTTGAGCATCTGATTGCCAGACCGTGATGTGGTAGAGGGTCTCTCTGAATCGATAGTGGATCTTGAAGGTCTGCCAATCCTGAGGCAGGCAGGGCACAAATCGTAACGTATTGCCTTCCAGTTTCAGGCCAAGGAGTGATTCGACGATCAGCCGATACATCCACCCGGCGGAGCCTGTGTACCAGGTCCAGCCCCCGCGGCCTGTGTGAGGCGAAACGGCATAGACATCGGCCGCGACCACGTACGGTTCGACTTTGTATGTGTAGATCTCCTCGGGTGATCGGGCGTGGTTCACCGGGTTGATCATGCGAAACAGTTCCCAGGCGCGTTCGCGGTCGCCCAGCGCCGCGAAGGCCATGGTGGCCCAGAGCGCGCCATGGGTGTATTGTCCTCCATTTTCTCTGACTCCCGGCACGTAGCCCTTGATATAGCCGGGATTCAACGCGGACTTATCGAACGGCGGGTCCAACAGCTGGATGAGGGCCTCGTCGCGCCGAACCAGCCGCCGATAGACGGCCTCCATTCCTAATCGCGACCGAGTCGTCTCTCCCGCTCCTGAAAGCACAGACCAGCTTTGGGGAATGGAATCGATTTGGCACTCGTCGTTAGTAGCCGATCCCAGCGGTGTGCCATCGTCGAAGTAGGCGCGGCGGTACCATTCACCGTCCCAGCCATGCAGTTCGATCTGTTGCTGCAGCTGCGCCGCTTCTGCCCGGCAGCGCTCGGCGAACGGCGCATCCCCTGTGATTCCCGCCACCTCAGCAAATCGCACCAGGACGTCATGCAGGAAGAATCCGAGCCAGACGCTTTCGCCTTGGCCGCGATCGCCGACCATATTCATCCCGTCGTTCCAATCACCCGAGCCGATGAGCGGCAGACCGTGTGGACCCCTGGTAAGACCCTTTAGGATGGATCGCACACAATGCTCGTACAGACTGCCTGATTGCTCCGATCGGCCAGGCAGATCGTAGTAGGAGTCTTCGTCCGGTTTGATCGGCCGGCCTTCGATAAATTGAATCGGGGTCTCCAGCACGCCGGTGTCTCCGGTCGTCATGACATAGCGGCTGGTGACAAAGGGAAGCCAGAGGAAATCATCGGAACAGCGCGTGCGCACGCCTCGGTTTGAAGGGGGATGCCACCAATGCTGCACATCTCCCTCTTTGAACTGGCGGCCGGCGGCCAGTAGCAGTTGTTCCCGCGCGAGTTCCGGTCTGGCGTGCACCAACGCCATCACGTCTTGCAACTGATCACGGAACCCAAAAGCGCCTCCCGATTGATAGTAGCCGCTCCGTGCCCAGAGGCGGCAGGCCAGGGTTTGATACAGCAGCCAGCCATTGGCGAGCACATTGAGCGACTGATCGGGTGTCTCCACGTGGACCGCTCCCAGCGTATGCGTCCAGTGATGCCAGACGGTCTCCAAGGCCGCGCGGCCTGCCGTCGCTCCTTTAAAACGGCGGACGAGCTGACGAGCATCGTCGGGGTCTTTTCCAACTCCCAATCGAAAGGTACAGTCACGTTCTTGACCAGCGGCGAGCTCGATGGGAATTTGAATAGCGCCGCATGGATCTAGACCGGCGCCCACCTTCCCGGACAATCGAGAACGACCCATCGAGGCAGGATTGCGCAGGCTGCCGTTTCGTCCCACGAACTCAGTCCGATCACCGGTCATGCTTCGAGTTCCCTCGTCCACGTCAAAGAACGCGATCCGTCCCGGGAAGTCGGTGTTGTAGGAATTCCGCGCGAACAGCGCTCCCGTGGTCGGGTCTATCTCACTGATGAGATGCATGACCGATTTGGGCCGCAGGTCGCCCAACACCCATTCCACATAACCGGTCGCCGACAGTCGCCGTGGTCGTCCCGATTCGTTGCGCAGTTTCAGCACCGTAAACTTCACCGAGGCATCCAGCGCCACATACACCCAGACCTCCGAGCGAATCCCATTTTCGGTATGCTCGAAGACGCTGTAGCCGAATCCGTGCCGGCTGACATAGGGTTTGGCGCCTCTGGTCGGCATCGGCATCGGCGACCAGAAGTGGCCGCTCTCCTCATCGCGCAGATACACGGCTTCTCCGCTCGAATCCGTGACCGGATCGTTGTGCCAGGGCGTGAGGCGGAACTCGTGCGCGTTCTCGCTCCAGGTGTAAGCGAGGCCGTTCTCTGAGACCACGGTGCCGAAGTGCGGGTTCGCCAGCACATTGACCCAGGGGGCGGGCGTCACGCGGTCGGCCGTCGTCGTGATGACGTACTCGCGGCCATCGGAAGAAAACCCCCCGAGCCCGTTATAGAACAGCAGATCTGTTCGGGCTTCGATGGTCGCCGGCGGATCGGCTCGGTGCGAGCGAGTTGGTTTGAGCTGGTAGGCCGGAGCCGCAGGGGATGCGATGCGCGTAATCTGGTCCGCCAAGGAGCCGCGCCGATCCGTGAGGATCACGCGCGCCACCGATTGCTGCAGCAGGCGGTCCTCGACAGACATCTGCTCTGCCGTTCGCACGAAAATCCCGCCCGGACGATCCATTACATTGGCTTCGATCCCTGCCGAGATCAGTCCCATGATTTGGTCGTGTAGGACTTGGCGATATCCGGCGTGATCTTCATTCCAAATCACGAGGTCCACCACCAGGCCCTTCAGTCGCCAATAGGCATGGGCCTGGACCAGCTGGCGGACCAGATCGATGTTGGATGGGTCTCCGATCTGGAGCAGTACGATCGGCAGATCGCCGGAAATCGCATAACCCCAAAGGCCTGATTGTCCGCGGCGATTCTTGCTCAGCACCGCCGCTTCCGCTCTGAGTGAGGCATTGGCATAGAGGATCGAGCCGGCCAGTCTGCCATACAGCTGCGCATCCGCTTCGGTGGTATTGAGCTGACGCAACACGACTTGGCTATGGGTCCAGGCCAGCTCAAACACCCGATCAGCGAGACGTCGATCCTGATATTTGTCGACCAAACGCAGGCAGAGATCGCGGCTCTCACCGATGCCCGATACCAGATCCACCGTCACCGACTCTTCCGGCTCGAGGACGATCTGACCACGGATGGCCACAATCGGGTCAAGCACGGAGCCCTGGCTCCCTGTGAGGGGAGCGGAATGGTGCATGGCCTGAGGAGAGGCGAGGCTGTGCCCCCGGCCGATGAATTGCGCGCGGTCCGTCTCGTAGGAGATCTCCCCGCTGCAGGGGCCGCGCACCGCCATGAGGTGAAATGCCCAGGGCGCTTGTTCATCCTGGGAACGGCCACGGCGCGTACAGAGAATGGCCTGACGTTCGCGGATGATGTCGGTCTGGACGAACAGGTTGCTGAAGGCAGGATGGAGGGCATCCGCCGCCGGCGAAGCCAGCACGACTTCCGCATAACTGGTGAGATCGATCGTTCGCTTCCTGTCCGAACAGTTGGTGAGACGGATCCGCCGCAATTCGATGTCGTCTTCCGGTGAGACGACGATTTCGGTGTGTGTGTCGATTTCGTGGTCGCGGCGCCGAAACTCGGCACGCCCTTCAGAGAAGATGACCTCGTAGGTCTTGGACGGGTTCAATGTCGGTTGATAAGCAGTCGACCAGAACTCTTCGCTGTCCGCGTCGCGGAGATAACAGAACGTTCCCCAGTTATCGCAGGTACTGTCTTCACGCCATCGCGTTACGGCGAGATCCTTCCAGCGACTGGAGCCGCCCCCCGCATTCGTGACCATGACGTGGTAGCGACCGTTCGACAAGAGTTGCACTTCCGGCACCGGCGTGTTCGGGGTCGTCAGGACGCGCACGGGTGTGTCTTGAGCGGAGGCGCTCGTACGCAAGTCCGACAGCTCCGTGCTGTGCGAATAGAAGGCGGTCGCTTTTGGAATACGTTCTTGGAGGAGCAGCATGGTGGCCTGAAACAGCGGATCCGCTTCGAAGCGTGTCTGCATCGGGCGGTCGAGGAGCAGATACGCAAAGGAGAGGAAACTCATCCCCACATGGTGGGCCATATACGAGCGAATGATGACACGGGTCTGTCCGCGGGGAAGCCGCGTGGGGGTGTAATCGATCGCTTCATACAGGCCGAACGGTCCATCGGCTCCTTCTGCCGTGAGACGCTGGAGATTCAAGCATGCCGCTTCCGGCGCGATCATGAGGGCGATGGAGGTGGCGTAGGGCGCAATGACCAATTCTTCGCCCAAGCCGCGCTTCAGCCCAAGGCCGGGCACACCGAAGGCCCGATATTGATAATTCAACTGCACGTCGACCATGTTGTAGCCGGATTCCGAAACGCCCCAGGGAATGCCTCGCTCTCGGCCGTATTCGATTTGCCGCGCGACCGCCGCGTGGTAGGTCTGGTCGAGCAGGGTCTGTTGGTACGTCGGCATGACCAGCAGGGGCATCAGGTATTCGAACATCGACCCGCTCCAGGAAAGGAGAATCGGCTCTCCGCCTGTGGTCGTGAGCAGACGTCCGAGGGCAAACCAGCTCTCCTGCGGCAATTGGCCCTGCGCGATCGCCACGAAGCTGCACAATCGGGCCTCCGAGGCCAGGAGGTCGTAGTAGCTGGCGTCACATCGTCGTTCTGCCACGTTGTACCCGATGGAGAGAAGGTACCGGGTGTCGTCGAACAGGAAGTCGTACTCCATTTGGGAAAATTGATTCGACTGCCAGGTCAAACGGTCGAGCGAGGCCAGGCGTTGCTCGGCGAGTCGGCCTGCGTGACTGACATGCCGTCGAAGTTCAAGCAACCAGACACGGTCCGTTTCCGATGCGTCAGGTTCTAGGCGCTGTTCGAGCGCCGGCAACCATTCACCTTCCAGTCTGGACAGCGCCCGGAGTGTCGGAATCTGATCTAATCCTGGGAATGCGTTGAGGATGTGGGTGGTGATGGGAAGACCGATCCACGGAGTCAGAAGCGCCAGCTCAGCGAGTGCGTCACGGCATTGCCTCGTGACGGCATCGGCCCATCGGTGCGCGTCCACGTCGGTAACGGGATCGAGCAGAGCGGTGACTTCCTCCATCTGTGTGGTGAGGAGCCGTAAGGTGTGATGGGTGTGTGCCAGTGAGGTTGGTCTGTTCTGAAGGTCGGCTGCGATATTCGTCTGAAGAGAATCACCCGAAGGGTGCCGTGCCGTATCGAGCGCGTCGCGTAACAGCGCAAGGGTATCGCGAAGTCCCTCAAAGGCGCGCTCAGCGACGATCTTGTGATCCGGCAGGCTGAGAAGCCCCGCTCGCAGGGTCATGACATGCCCCGCGAGATTCCCACTGTCTACCGACGAAATATACATGGGAAGCAGTGGTTGTAACGTGTGTGTGTCGTACCAATTGTAGAAATGGCCTCGAAATCGTTCCAAGGTTGCCATGCTGTCGAACGTGTGCGCGGTGCGTGCAATGAGCTGTCCGGTCGACAGGTAGCCGAAGTCGTAGGCGGAGAGATTGGCCAGCAGGGCTAAGCCTATATTCGTCGGCGAAGTCCGATGCGCGACTTTCGGGGCCGGATGTTCCTGCACGTTATCGGGTGGGAGCCAATGATCCTCGGGGCCGACGTGGGTCTCGAAGAATGCCCAGGTCTTGCGAGCCATCTTCCGGAGAAACATCGTTTGGTCCGTCGTGAGTCTGGCTTCGCGTCGAGCAAGCGGTCTGCTGATCCACCAGGTCAACAGCGGAGACAGCGCCCAGAGGCTGAGAATCGGTGCCGCCACCAGCAGCGCCTCCGCTCGCGTCGCCACGAGAACGATCGTCATGGCCATGCCAACGGCCGGCCCAATCCACATCGATCGATAAGAACCAATCAGATCCGTCCTGCTCCGGTCCACTGCGCCGGACGGATTCCATTCGAGCAAGCCTGTGCGCGTGAGCCACACCCGCCCGGCAGTCCGGAGGATGGCATCCAGGCTGTAGAAGCTTTCGTAGGGAAGGCACGCAAGCGTCAGGAGTGCCTGGGTCAGCTGTTGCCTCATGGCCCAGGCGGTTGCGGTGAGGTGCTGACTCATTCGCATATCCTCGGGCTTGCGACAGAGATCGACGGCGGCGCCCAGCAACGGCGCGATCAGGAGTAGGCCGAGCGTTGCGAGGGTCCAAAGCCAGACAGGAGACAGCAGGGTCCAGCCCAATACGAAGAGGGAGGTCAGCGCAGCGGGCACGAGACTGCGGCGCAGGTTGTCGAAAATCTTCCAACGCGAGAGCACGGACAGCGGATTGCGGCGGGTGCGTCCGTTGGGCCCTGGCACGCGCGGAAAGGCCCAGCGCGCGATCTGCCAATCACCGCGGATCCAGCGATAACGGCGCGTCGCGTCCGCGCCGTACCGGGCAGGATATTCCTCGTAGAGCTGGACATCGCTCAAGAGCCCGGCGCGGGCATAGGAGCCTTCGAGGAGATCGTGGCTGAGGATGCGATTCTCCGGAAAGCGATCGCTGAGGGCCTGCTCGAAGACATCGACCTCATAGATCCCCTTGCCGATGAAAGACCCTTCTCCGAACAGATCCTGATACACATCCGATACGGCACGCGTGTAAGGATCGATGCCGGGTTCGCCGGCGTGGAGCCGCGCATATCGCGAGCGGTTGGTGCCGGGGAGACTGACGGCTACCCGAGGCTGCAGGATGCCGTAGCCGGCAGTTACGCGTTGCGCGGCTGTATCATACCGAGGCCGATTTAGCGGGTGCGCCATCGCCGCGACAAACTGCCGTGCGGCATCGCGAGGAAGCTGGGTATCCGTGTCGAGCGTGATCACGTACTTGACCAGCGGCAGGACGGACGTCCTGCCGACCACCGTCGAAAAGCGATCCTGTGGCCCGCCACGGAGTAGCGCGTTCAATTCCCCCAGCTTCCCTCGCTTCCTCTCATACCCCATCCAGAGCCGTTCTCGAGGATTCCAACGACGCGGACGATGAAAGAGAAAAAAGGTGTCTTCATGCTCGCCGCTGTATGTCTTGTTCAGCGCCTCGATTCCGCGCCGGACGAGCTGCAGCAACGATGCATCATCCGGAGTCGTTTCCTCGGCCGCGTCCTGAAAATCGGTCAAGAGACCGAAGTGCAGGTGCTTGTCCCGATTGGCCAGAAACCGGACTTCGAGGGCTTCAAGCAGATCGTCGATGCCCCGCGCATGTTGGAGGAGCGTCGGAACCACTACCAGCGTTCGTAATGCCGGGGGGAGGCCATCGGAAAAGTCCATTCGCGAGAGGGGAGAGGGTGTCACCAGCGCCGTGGCGAGCCAGTTCACCAGCGTGACCGCCAATTGACTGGCGGCTAACGACGAAATGAACCCCAGGAGCGCAAGGTGCCATCGACTCCAGCCCTGCGCGATGGCGAGCGACAGGAAACAACCGGTGAACACGGCTGTGAGCACAAGAATGGAGCCGAGATAGATCGGTACCGCGCCCGATCCGCTCCATCGTTGAACCGTTTCGAAGGCAGAAAGGCGTATGCCCACTGCCTGTTCCAATTGGGTCCGTCCCCTCTCGACCAAATAGAAGCCGACGTGGGCGGCGCGATTGTCGTGGCCCGCTTCGGCTGCCCGTGTATGGGCGAGCTGGATCGCGTGGCGAGCGACGCCGCCTTCCGACAGGGGGCCATGTTTCGCGAGGTTCTCGACGGCATGGCGATATCGGTCACGAGTGGCAAAATCCATCTGCCCATACGCGCCCGCAGGATCTTCATGCAGGATCTGCTCCACCACGCTATGTGTCTCGACGAACTCACGCCAATCCGTCGCCGCGAGGAATCTGAGACTTCCGATGCTGTTGCTCATGGAAACTTGATTGATAGCCTGTTGTTGCGTCTCCGATTGCACCAGTTGTTCGATCGTGAGGCCGGACTCGGACAGGCGCTGTTCGATCCACGTCAGGGGCAAGGACAACGCCGCGCTCCGTCCTTGGAGACGACGGGCGAATTCCGCCACGAAGGCACTCACCATCGGCGGGTTGGAACGCGCCATGTCCGCGATGACCAGGATGAGACTTTTGGGATCTTTTTCAGCCGTCTCCGTCATTTGGTCGGCCCATTCGTGGGCGCGATTGCGATCCATCCTGTGGCTCGCGATGCGGGCACCGGCGCGTCGCAGGTTTTCGATCAATGCCAGGCGGATCATGATGGGGATGGCCCATAACTCGCCGAGCTTGAGCGCGGTGACCGTTTGATAGGCCGCGACGAAACCGCTGAGACTTTCCGGGTCCACCCGCCCGTCGCCATGGGAGATGATTTCGAGGGCAATGTCGTACACCCGGGGCAGGCCGGCCGATGGGCCGTTGCCGAGCCGAGGCAGTTCACGGCTGTAGCCCTTCGGGAGGTGCCGCTTGGCCATGTGAATCTGTTCTTCGATCAGGTAGAAGTTATCGAGCAGCCATTCTCCGGCCGGTGTGATGCGTCGGCCTCCCTTCACCGCCTCAGCCACCAAATTACGCACGTCCAATAGGACTCGTTCATTGTCGGCCAATCGAGCGAGCAGCGGGTCGGGCTCGTGTTCGGCACTCACCGTATGCAAGCCCGCGAGAATTTTGCCATGCTGCTGCATTTGCTCGGCGCTGAACAGCTCCGATCGCAACGGCGGCTCGTCACCCGCATAGGGCAGTGAAACCGGTTGTCCGCTCAGGTGTTCGGTCAACCGACGCCAGCTTGCAAGAATACCGATGCTGCTCATCTTCAAAGGCGAGATTCCTTTCGGTCGAAGTCGGGACGTGGTCCGCGGGGCACAGGTGAAAGACCGGCACAAGCCCTGCGGCCGTCGCGAGTGCGGTCATGTATTGAGGCACAGGGCGGCTGTATAGCCTGGGAAGTCGCCGATGAAATGACAGGACGACAGTCGGCCGGTTCGGACGCATCGATCCGTGTCGTGATGCGGATTGAACAGGACGGTAGAGGGAGTGAAGTGTTCCTTTAGAGTGTAGTCGATTGCTTCATCGAAAGGACAGACAATAATTCAGTCGGAATGGGGCGAGGAGGTCGACGGTCCAGAGACCCGGAGCATCTGTTGAGCGGTGCCGGCCTGGTTCATGTGGGCTGGTTGTTGCAGGAAGGGATGTCGGTTCAGACTGATGGAGTGTCGACAGAGGGTGCGGACGCCGTCAGTATCGCGTTACACAGGCCGCGCGGCGAGCGACTCGGCCATTCCGTAAAGCAACGCTTCGGTGTCGTTCCAGGCCAGACAGGAATCGGTAATCGACATGCCGTAGGTCAGGGCCTTATTGGGGTCCCAGCTTTGCCGGCCGCCTTGCAAGTGACTTTCCAACATGAGCCCCATGATCGAGCGGCGGCCCTGTTGAAACTGTGTGAGGACCTCGCCGGCGACTTCGACCTGGCGTTGGTGGTTCTTTCCGGAATTGTCGTGCGAACAGTCCACCATGACGCCGCGGGCCAGGCCTTCGCTCGCGACGGCGGTCTCCGCGCGGGCGATATCTTCGACGCTGTAGTTGGTGCGACCGCCGCCACCGCGCAGCACAATGTGATGATCCGGGTTGCCGGTGGTCTTGATAATGGACGTAATGCCGTCGGCGTTCACGCCGACGAAATGGTGCGGGCTCCGGCTCGTGATCATGGCGTTGATGGCGACTTGCAGGCTGCCTTCCGTCCCGTTTTTAAATCCGACCGGCATCGAAAGGCCGCTGGCCATTTCGCGATGGATCTGACTTTCGGTGGTGCGCGCCCCGATGGCGGTCCAACTCAACAGGTCGGCGATGTATTGCGGAGTGACCGGATCGAGCAGTTCCGTCGCGCAAGGGAGGCCTTTACCGTTGATGTTCAATAGAATCGTGCGGGCCAGCTGGATACCCTGGGCTATGTCGCAGGTGCCGTCGAGATGGGGATCGTTGATCAACCCCTTCCACCCGACCGTGGTGCGGGGCTTTTCGAAATAGGTGCGCATCACGATGAGGAGCTTTTCGCGGACGGCGTCGGCGACCGGCTTCAGGCGCTCGGCATATTCATAGGCGGCATCGGGATCATGAATCGAGCAGGGACCGACAATCACAATGAGGCGGTCCATGTCACGGCCATGCAGAATGTTCCGGATCGCTTGGCGCGTCTGGAAGACCAATTCAGCCACCTCGTCGCTGATGGGCATCTGCGTCTTCACGCCGCGCGGCGAAGGAAGCGGCTTGATTTCAATGACATGTTGATTATCGATCGGCCTCGTCATGGTCGTCCCTTAAGAAAGTCACTCCGTTTCACGTTCAGATTCAAGAATGGCCACTAACATAGCGAATTGTGGGGGATAAAGTCCAGTAGGAAGGCGATCCGCGCGACATTCTTGCTTTCAACCCAACGCTTTGCTACAACTCACGCCTTGCGGATGTGCTAAACAGGATGGCCATGTTTCGTCGCTGCGCCCACCTCAAACCCAGCTCGGTCGTTGCGCTTGTTCTCGCGTGCATGTTGCTCGCGATGGCGCCGTTCGCCGCTGCGCTGGAGATTCATCACGAGCTGGCGGCGGCCGACCACGACGGGCATGAACATTCCGACACCGATCTCTGTCAGTGGGTGCAGTATCACACGGGCCACTCGTTGGTCGGTGACGCACCCGCGACCTGCTCGTTTCTCGCAGACGCTCCACCACTTCTCGTCCATCAGTCGATCCTCAGTTCTCAATCTCTCGCGACGACCAGGACCTCGCGCGCGCCTCCTCTGACCTAACCTCAACGCCATCGCTACGTTCATTTTGGCTTTCACCGCTTCGTCTCAGCCACGGCTTTGTGTCGGGCTCTGACCTGTGCGGGATTATTTGGGGGGAGGTTCGCATGTTGTCGTCGGTTCGAGGTGTGTCTCACGTGTGTCTTGGATTGTTGTTGATGGCTCTTGCACCCGGTCTTTCGCCGGTGTTCGCGCAGGAGCCGACGGTTGCTAAAGGGCGAACGATTACCGGGACGGTGCAAAACCAGGACCTTCGGCGGGTGCCCCAGGCCTCAGTAGAGGTGAAGGACCAGGAAGGGACAATCGTGGGCGCGGCGGTCGCGAACGAGGCCGGAGAATTCTCCGTCGATCTGCCGTCCGAGGGAACCTATTCGGTGAGCGCGGTTCAGGATACGTATCGCAGCGAATATGCCATTATTAAGCTCGGAGCCGAGCCGGTCGCTCCGGTGACCTTGACCCTCTCGAAGACCAACGAGATCGCGCTGGAAGTCGTCTCTCCTCTGGCGCCCATTCAATACAAAGCTTCCAGCGAAACCTATGCGCTCAGCCGTAAGGAGATCGAGGCCCTGCCGCGCGGGAACAACAATGAACTCCACGATGTGCTCCTCACGATCCCGAGCGCGGTCTATGGGTCGCTCAAGCAAGTGCACATTCGTCAGGACCATGCGAATCTCCAATTGCGAATCGACGGCGTGCCCATTCCTGACACGGTCTCGTCTACCTTTTCGGATGTGATCAGTCCACGGGCTTGGGAACGGGCCGACATCATCCTGGGTGGGATGGAAGCCCAATACGGCAACAAGGCCGCGGCGGTGTTGGACATTACGACCAAAAGCGGCACTAAGCCGGCATTCGGATCGATTCAGACGATGGGCGGGTCGAATCAGACCCTGACTCCGTCGTGGGAATACGGAGGAACGGTTGGAGAGAAGTTCCGCTTCTATATTCTGAACAGCTATACCACGACCAATCGCGGAATCGAGCCGCCGACGCTGGGGCATTCCATTTTTCACGGACAGAGCGAGCGCAATCAAACGTTCATCCGCGGCGACTATCAGCAGGACAACAAGAACAACTTTACCTGGCTGTTCTTGAATTCAGTGGCTAAGTATCAGATCCCGACGAGGCCGGGGCTCGACGTCGATCCGAGCGGGCAAGTGCTGCCGCTCCTCCAGGCTGCTCGACCGGGGTTCACCCCTGTGGCCTCCCAGGCGATCAACGAGTTCCAAAAGGAAAACAATCAGTATGGCCACATGGTGTGGCGGCACGATGTCAACGCCAATAACTTTTTCAGTCTGGCAGGATATGTTCGCCATACGCGGGCGATATTCAAAACCGACCCGCTGAATTTCTTAGCCTATACGGCGGATCCCTCCGAGCCGTTTTCAGCCTCCGATCAAGACCGCAATGCCTATTCGACCGGCCTCCGGTTCGATCACACCTATGTGCACAGCAAGCAGCACCTCATCAAAGTCGGGTTCCAGCTCGACCGAACCCAGTCGGTGAACAAGACGCGGTTGTTTACCTTTGCCGACGACGGAGCGGGAAATCCTACGGGAGACCTGCTCGGCCTCAACGCCGACAATCGCCAGATCGGCTATCGGCAAGAGTTTTGGATTCAAGACCAATGGAGCCCCAACGACCAGTGGACGTTCAACCTTGGGCTTCGCGGCGACGTCGTGCAGTATCAACGCAACGAAGGCCAAGTCAGCCCGCGTCTCGGCGTCAGTTACAAATACAACCCAGCGAACGTGTTTCACGTCTTCTACGGGCGCATGTTTACGCCGCCCAACCTGGAGGCCATCTCCTTTGCCAAGCTCAACACGCTCGGGACCAGGGCGCAACCGGAAGATCTGACCAATAACAGCGTGCGCGCCGAGCGGGCGCACTATTTTGAAGTCGGGAGTTACCACGCGCTGAACCGCTATGCCACCGTGCAGTTCACGGGGTGGTACAAGCTCAGCAATTTCCTGTCTGATGCCGGGCAATTCGGCACCACGCCCCTGTTGAACTACTTCGCCTTCGAGCGCGGCTGGCAACGAGGCATCGATGCCGCGTTGAAATTGCAGTTGGCCGAGAACCTGACGGCGCGCGGCAATGTGGCCTGGGGACAATGCAAGGGCTACGGCCTGCAGTCCGGCCATTTTCTCCTGGAGGCGAAAGAGATTGCGGATATCAATTCACCGGGCGGTGTGTTTTGTGATCACATGCAGACCCTGACGAGTTCAGCGATCGTGACCTATCGGTTTCTGGAACGCACCACGGTCACGGGGCAGATGCTCTTTGCCTCAGGGTTGCGGACATCGGAAAACGAAGATGCCAAAACGAATTCCAGCCACAGTCCATCGTACACGGTCTATAATTTCTCGATCGCCCATGTGTTTCCGTTGCCCTGGGAAGGGCAAAAGTTTCTGCTCGGCTTCGACATCATCAATTTGTTGGATCAAAAGTATTACATCAATCAAGGTGAAGGCAGCATCGGGTTGGGGGTCGCCCATGCGGGGATGCCGAGATCGTTCTTCTTTCGCGGCCAATGGTTCTTCTAGGTCAGACGCCGAACAAGGTCGCCAGCGGCGTTCTCGGTCACTCGTCTCCCTGCGACGTACCGCAAGGGTACGCCTCAGTCGCCGAGTTCCCTGCGGCCTTGCTGGACGACCTTGTTGGGCATCTGCTTCTGAGTGGGAGAAAATGCTGTGTTGTTGGATGGCCTGTTATTTCAACTTGCTCAGATGATCTATGAAGTACCGGATGGTATAAGGACGAATCAGAAGCTGCTACACTGCGGCCTTGCTGGATGGCCCGTTTGAGCATCATCACCTTGCAATTAGTTGGAAGACGATATGACGAACATCATCGATGCAATACGACATCTGACAGTGCCTATGGTAGCGAGCGGTGTGTTGTGCCTATCGCCGGTTGCTGTGTATGCCGTGACGGGTGATGAGGCCACGCATGAGGCGGACCACGCCTTGGATGCCGACATCATCGAGTTGCCGGAAGTCCACGTGCATGGTCTGCCGCTGAACAAGGATCAGCAAGTAGGGCCGGTGCCGAAATCGACGCCCTGGCCCGCCGTTCCGTCGTCGCTGGACGGCAAGCCCCTCGATGACTGGATGAAGGCGCGCTTGCTCGTGTCGAAAGATGCCCAGGTGACGGTGGTGGTGCTGGAGCCGGCCAAACATCGAGAACTGACGGTTGCCGGTATGATCGCCTTGAACAAGTGGACCTTCGCCCCGCAACTCAAAGGCGACGACCCCGTCGACGGCGAACTGACCGTGCGGATTCATTTCCGGTCGCAATAGATCTCAGGCACGGGCGGCGGCCATCACGTCTACCAGAAGAGCGAGGATCTGATCGTGTGAGCACGTTGGACCTCGTTGAGGAAATCCGAGGGTCGTTGATATAGAGTCCCGCTGAAGTTCTGCCCACCGTGACCTATCCTGAGGAATCAGAGGTCAATAACAAGGATGACAACTAGCCAGTTCTTCTCTTCGATTTTGGTTGGTTATAGTTTTTTGCCACCAGGTTCACACCATGGCAGGGGAATAGAACGACGGATTGCTCATCTAGTCCATGGCACTTTCTCCACGGCCTGATCGTATGTACATTCTCTCTTCAGGCGATTGTGATACTGACCCGTATAGTCTCATCTGCAGATACCCAATGCATCTCTCGCGATGAGCCTTTTGCTGTGCCGTAGAGCCCTGTGCTGTCTACCCCTATCCCCATTGAATACAGCCCTACGTCGAAAAAATCGGGTTGCCCGGGTAGACGAATCTTTATCCAGGGTTGATCCGTCATGGGAGGAGTATGGGTGCATTCTAGGTGCATTGAAGCTTTTGGCTGCCAGAGAAGCTGAAGTTTGCCGGTTCCAGATGAGACTTGATCATGAATTTTGACGTCCATTGTTCCGTCGTAAAGCGCTATTGGCTCATTCGGACTCAACGTTGAATAGATAGGGTCGATCGCATAAGGACGGGATTTGTTCTCCACGAGACCAGATACTCCATGTGCATAGCCATATCGGGCGAGGGCGATACTAGCTGGATATCCTAGCGGCTTCAATCAACTGTCAATGTCCGCTGATTGGCTGCCAGAGTCTTCCCCGTAAGTTCTCCAATTCTCTCCGGTATTCTGCGCTGGTACCAGGATGGTGCCACTGTCTTCTAGCGATTCGCCGTGACCGCGAGCCGGAATCCCAAGGCGTGGAGGAGGGCATCGAGGCTTCTGAATTCCGGGTTGCCGCGATCTGACAGCATTCTATAGAGGCTTTCACGGTTCAGTTTCGCCTTCTCGGCAAGTAGTGCGACTCCACCTTGTGCTTCGGCCACGTTTCTCAGCGCGAGCAAGAACAGCTCCGGATCATCTTCTTCCAATGCCGCATTTAAATACTCTTCAGCCTCCCGCGCATCTCGCAGGCTCTCGATCAGATCCGGTTGATACGCTCTGCTCTTTTTCATGGCCTCCTCCTGTATTCGCTCCAATAACGCTGGGCCGTTTCGATATCCCTGGCTTGTGTACTCTTATCACCGCCACAAAGGAGCAGCACGACCGTCGCCCCTTCTTGCCCGAAGTACACTCGAAAGCCTGGACCGTAATCGATTCGGAGTTCCTGTACCCCGTCTCCCACTCCATGGCAATCGCCGAGGTTTCCTATGCTCACTCGATCTAACCGGACGCGAATCTTCGCTCGTGCCCTCTGATCCCGCAGCGAGTTCAGCCATTCGGTAAAGGGCTCACGGCCCTCTGCCGTGACATAGATGTGCAGCTCTTTCGGGGTGGCCTCCACGAATCCAAGTGTAGCTTATAAGCTACTATCAGGCAAGTGCGCAATGACAGTCGTCTGAAGCTGGAACGAGCAGGCCTTACAGCTCATTGCAGCGGATCAGCTAATTTCCCTCTTCTCCGCCACATCGAACTGCAACCCGCTCGACCCTTCGCCGCGGCCCGGTTCTTTTCGCCGTCCGACCCAGAGATGGGTCGAGCCATCGATCCACCTGGCATACTGATACGTACGCGTGACCCTGGCCCCTTCGCGCGGCACCTCCTCGTCATGTATGAGCAGCTCGCGCCCAGGTTCGAGCACTAAACCCTGCGGCTCGATGAGGCGATGAGGTTCTCCGGCGTTAAAGTCGGGGATGGCGCCGCGCTTGAGCTTGAGCGACGTTCCATCCATCACGGGTAACAGAGGAATCCAGTAGTCCGGCACGGTGGTGCCCAGGCGATAGGTGAGCGGCTGCGTCTCGTCCCCTTCGGTGTTCTGAGGCGGAGTAGCCTCCTCCTGTTTTCGGCGGGTCTCCTGATAGGCTTCGTACCGATCCAGCGGCTGGCCCGCCGCGCTTTCCACGATCCGTTCCACGCCCCAGCCTACATTGGCCATTTCATCGCGCAGGAACAGCACCTCTTCGACCGGCGGACTTTCCAGACTCGGGCCTAACACAGGCGGAAGAAAATAGATCTGTTGGGTATCTCGTGACAGAGAAAACATCCGCCATGGCGACGCGGCGCCATCGACCTGAGTCGTGTGAGGAATGATCATCCGTTCGCCGAAGGTGTTGGTGACGACGAGCGCGCGAATCCGGCAGAGCGTGCCCACGGCGAGCTCGAGCGGGAGCACAAACCAGTCGTTGCTGTATTCCAGCGCGAATTTGACGAGGAGGAGTCTGGCCAGATCCTGCGGGGCTGCCTCCACCTTGGCAAAATTGACGGCGCCGTCTTCCAACTCCCAAAAACGGGCGGAGGGCATGCCGCGAAACGTGACCGGCGCGGGGAGAAACGCCATGCTGATCGACGAGGTGTGTTCGGTGGCACCCAATGTCTGCCCGGGGCTGGCCACGAATGAGAACCAGTCCAAGCGACCTTCCAGATATTCCGGCGCGGCCAAGACCACTTCCCCCGCCGTGGTCTTTCCCGAGACGGCAAAGGCGTATTCCATGCGCTCCGGCATCCAGGCGGCGGGCGTCGTGCCTTGCTGGAAGAAGGTGTCCGACCAAGCCTGCCAAGCCGTCAGCGCCGTGATGACCTTGGGACGATCGGCCGCGGTGATCTGGTCAAACGGGGACTCTTGAAAGAGTTCCGCCAGTGCGTCACGAGCCCGGAGCGGGCGCAGGTGTGCGGCGAGGCGAAGGCCGTCGACCGTGCGACGGCTCATCACATGCATGAACTGCAGGCTTGCGGCGTCGAGGGTCCGTTCTTGTTCTGCCGTGGGTGACGCGAGCGCATAGGCGCTGGCGAGCCATAGCGCACGGGTCTGTCCGGCTCCATGGCTCTGCAACAGGCGGAGCAGATGGCTGCCCGCTTCCGCGGTGAGTTTCCAGTTTGGGCGAGTACCGCCGGCGATCGATTCGCCCTCGACCAGGGTTTCCAGCGCAAGTGCTTCCGGTGCATAGGGTCGAGACGGATTGGAAGCCGATTGCGGACCAGGCTGATACCGGCTCAACGTCGTTGTGTCCACCACGACCTGCGCGGCAGCGGGGGAGCCGGCGTCCGCGCCGTTGAATTCACCGAATTGCCACTGGCGAGCCAGCAGCCAGAGGGGATCGTGCATGCGCGCCTGCAACCCGTCCTGCAGATCTTGGTTGGTGGTGCTGAGTTCCAGTCTGATCTGTGAGGCCATGTCCTATCCTCCCGCCTCTGGTTCGAAGACGCTGGTGAAGTCGAGGGTCCCACCGGTGAACAGGAGGGCCGGGGCCGAAAGGTCGGTGTCGGCCAGTCCATCCGGCTGTGTGGCCAGTTTTCCGGCGCGATCCCAGGTCGCGGTGCCGTCCCACAGGGTAAAGGCCATGCCGTTGATCAGGCGTCCTTCCAACCCCACCGAGGCAGCCGGGACTTCCAGGCGTACCCACTGTCCGGGCGGCGGTAACGGGCCCATGAATTGTCGGCTCACGGTGCCGTCGGTTCCCCACGCAATCAGATTTTCTCCCCAATAGGCGCGGTGTTCCCAGGTGCCGTCGTTCCATTGCAACATGACTTCGCGAGGCATATGCGCGGGATCGAGGTAGAGATGCGCGAACAGCCGGTCGCCCACACTCACCAGCACCTGGGCCTTGGCGCCCCGGAAGTAATGTTGGTGCATGCCTGCGGCGAGGATCGAGCGATGCGCCCGTTTTCCCGACAGCGGTTCCGGTTGAGTGCGGACCCAGGTCCACCCTTCGCCGTCCCCAAAGGGGGTTGCGCCTTCCGGCAGGCCATCTTCCACCCACACGGTTTCCGCGCGGCTGCCCGGCGCCACGGCGCGTAAGCGGATGAGTTCCAGCGTCTCTTGCAGGATCGTCTCCAAACTGTTCACATCCCAGGCAGATCGTTGATCGGCGGGGACGGCGAGCAGCAGCGCTTGCGGAGGAGCATTGTTGGGTTGATTGTAGTGGAAGGTCACGCCGGTCGTTTCGCTCCGGCTCGGGACCGTTTCCACCCATTCATCGATCAGCAGGCCCACGAACGGTTGATCGAATCGCAGCGGCTGCGCCGTCGACATCTGCGCAACGAGCGAGAGGCGCCCTCTGGGAATCGACTGATCGGGTGGACTGGGTAACGCTGCCCACCGGTCTTGCGCGGAATAGGGCAGCTGCCCCACCTGCAACTGCAAGCGGGCGCCATCGCCCATGGTTTCCGCATACAGCATCGCCGCATGCATGCGCATGGCCCCCGGGCGGACATAGGCCACCCGCTGAAACCAGGTGGTGGCGGCCAGGGAATCGTCGGCCTGGAGCGACAGGCTCGCTCCGAAGGTTTCGCTCAGTTGCGCCGCATTGCCTGCGGTCATGCGTGGCAGCGCCAGGAAATCTGTGCCGAAGATGATCCGCAGCTGGGCGAGGTCGTGGTCCCGCCGTTCTTCCGGTGTCGCATGCGCGGCGTCAAAGGAGCGGTCGGCCTCCGCCATGCGGTCCAGTCGCCGCCTGACTTCAATGGACACTGATCGCGCTTGTGTCAGCAAGAACGATCGTGCCTCCGTCCCTATGCCGCCGATGTCCAGGGGTACGGCGCTTGGCATGCCGAACGTTGCGAGACGGAACAGGGCGGTGCGAAGCTGATTCACGTCCGGCTCTGCGCCTCCGCTTGCGGAGTCAGGCGGCAGCAAGTTTTGCAGGGCGTGGTGCGCCTCGGTGAGTGATTGCTGCGCTTGTGTCACTCGGCCGGTGAACTCCTCCGCATCCAGACCTGACGCGGCGGGGGATTCCGGAAGCGACAGGTCTCGACCATCGAGGGATCGGGCGTTGGCTAAGAGCCGACGGACCGTTCTGGTCACTTCACAGAATTCTCCGATGCTGACGAACTCGTTCGGCCAGCCCGGCGCGCGTCCAAACTGCAGCCGAACGGCGGCCTCGACGGGGACGGAGGCCGGCCTCGTGTGGAGCAGATGGGCCGTCCAGCGCTGTTCCAATTCAGCCCGTTGCGCCCGGTCGGTGGCTTCCGCCATATACACAGCGTCGAGGGGAGAGAGTTCGAGAACAATGAGTGCCGTCTCGACCGTCTGGTAGATCTGCCCGTCTTGCGGATTCACATAGTCGGCCTTGCAGCGAACTTGCGCGGGGTTGGGCAGGAGAGTGGCCGCCCATGCATTGAGCACCGGTTCGGCCTGGGCGCGGGCCGAAGCCGCCTGCGTCGGCCATGTCGCGGGTCTCGTGCCGGCGGTCGCCGGAAACAGCGCGCAGAGTCGATGCGTCAGCCCGATGCCGGTCCGAGGCGTGCAGATGACCTCCAATTCCGGCGGCGGCATCTCGCCCGTGGCGATGGCATCCAACGTGGCTCCGGAACGTAGAGGATTCCCTTGTACGAGTTGGTAGACGCTTTCAGCCACCACACTGTCGCCCACAGAATCCACCAGGTCATCCAGCGCCTGCAGTTGAGCCACCAACGCGGTGAAATCGTTGGTGCCCGGTGCGGGGAATCCCAGCGCCGCATTGCCGAACGGGATAGTCGTGGCATCCCATGGCGAGCGGGGCGGCGTCCGTTGCTGACTCGCTGTCCAGCGGCGCTGTAAAGCCAGCCCATCGACGACATTGGTAGCGGGCAGGGATTCAAGCGCCTGACTCCATTGTTGTGACAGGCGCGCAGCCAACTCCGCCCTCGCCGCGGCGAGGGCGGCTTCTGCTTTTCCACGCTGACCACCTTCTTTCGCGAGGCCTTGGCGATCGAACTCGGCGGCCATGGCTTCCTGCTGAGCCAGGACGGCCTGCGCCGCGGGGATCGAGTCCGGGTTGCTGGCGTTGAGCAGTTTGGCTTGAGCCCGTTCCGCAAGCGCGCGGGCGGTGGTCTTTGCGTTAAAAGCCTGATGCGCCGCGGCGGCCTCGGCCGTGGCCGAGGACTGCGCCTGCGTCAATTGGTCTACCCGGTCGCTCCACAGATCTAAGTCGCGTGCTTCGAGCAGTTGGACGGCGAAGCGGCGGGCTGCCGGTTGGGTCACCTGGCCTTGCGGTTTGGCCGCCTGTTGCTGGGTCAGCGCCTGCGCGGCCTGCGCCACTTGCGCATCCGCGGCCTGCGCCTGCTGCGCGACCAATGCAATGGTTTCAAGCTCGGTGCGATAGGTCTGCATCCGGCCTTCCCGTTCGGCCTTCAGCGCGCGGGCATCCTCGGCACGGCCTGCGGCCTGATCACGTTGCGCATAGAGCGCTGTAACCTCTTGGGCTAGTTGCTCGGCGCGACCGAGCTTCTCGTGAATGTCTGCGAGCCCGCTGTTTTCCTTGAGGCTCGTGAGCGCCCGGAAACGCTGGATGTAACGGTCCAGCCCCTGTTCATGGAGTCCGCGTTCGAATCGGTAGCCGAGGAGGGCGCTCAATGATTGTCCTTGGCGGACTCCGTCGAGCAGCCACTTGGCCCGATGCACGCGCTCGGAGGACAGGTCCACCGCAAACGGCTTCTCTCCCGGCGCATGGTCCTGTTCCTGCGAGAGATAACCGCTGCGGAGCACTGCGGCCGCGGCTGCATGGGCCAGCGAGGGCGCGTGGACATAGCCTTTGTTGGTGTCGGAACGATACAGGGGTGCTGTGACCCCTGGGGGAGGCGCCGGCACGGCCTGAAGCGGCGCTGCCCGCCGTACCTGTTCCACCCAGCCATACCCGCCGAGACGGATGCCGGTGGAATTGGTTTGGCGAAGTGCAGCCAGGCGCCTGGTGGCCAAGGACGTGCCCCAGGCATCGAACCGGAATGTGGCCAGGTCCATGACTTCTGCGAGCAGGGCCTGACGGGTCGACTCGGGCAGTGTCAGAAGTGCGTCCAATGCCGGATCATGCGGTGCGGACAGCGCACGGTTCAACAATAGGGCTCTGAGTGACGAGGGGACCAATTGACGAGGGACCGGCGGCGTCACGGCCGCCTCTGGAAATTCGCGCATCGTGTAGCGGGAGGAGGTGGATTCCTGAGCCAGCAGCACGACGGGATTCGCCTCGGTAAGGGTATGCAAGGCGCGTGGAGCATAGTGACGTCGGATCTGACGTTGCGCCCGCCACCAAGCAGCCAATGTCGATTCCGGGTCGGCAACCGTCTTCGACGTCCATCGATCGAGCGCCGCCACCGGGAGCAGACCATAGGGTTGAGCCTCGATGCGGAGGGCTGGGAAGGGCCCGCGCGCGCGCACGAATTGTGTGAAATGTTCGCGCAGAAACTCCGTGCCGGTCGCCCCTACGATCTGCCGCAACAAGGCGCTGTCGCAGAGGGAGAGGAGGGCGGCGTTCATCGCGGCAGCATGGCGTTGTTCCGATCCCTCTGCCCCGCGCACGTGCGCAAAGACGACAGAGGGCAGGCCCAGGGCGTTGGCCGTCACGTCGCCGTCCGATCCGGGCTGGACCAGTGGCGCCCCTAATTCGATTTCCAAAGTTTCCTCTGCGTCGCGGCCGGTCGAGCGATAACCGGAGGAGGCCTCCCCGCTGTTGTTGGTCGGCACATTCTGTCCGATGAAGGCCAGGCTACCGGTGTAGTGATGGACATCGAATAATTGGGCCAGCCGCGTTGCCGTTGTGGACGCATCCCACGAGGCCTTGGTGCCCAGCACGACGATGCGATCGAAACCGGCCTGGGCGTCCTCGTCGCGGAGGGGAATACGTAAGCCCATGCCGACGGCTTCGGCGGCTTCGAAGTCGGTCATCCAGCGCATGCCCTCGTCGATGGGCGGGAGACCGTTGCCGTCGATGAGCGGTGTGCCGCGGGGGTTCGGCCCCACGGCTAACGTCTCTGGGATGGGCTTGCCCCAGGCAGTGATAGGCCGCGCATCTCCGCGATAACCGATGGCCACCCAGCGATCGGGCAATACTTGCGTATGAGGGGCTCTGGTCCACGTGTCGTCCCTGCGGAGAACAGTCCCGGTGCCGGTGCGCGCAGGATCGAGCGTATGCGCGATCCATGCTGCGCGTGCGGTGCCGAACCGTTCCGTGAGTTGTTGCCAGACCTGTCGTTTCCGTTCCGCCTGTTCCGGTCCCGGAGGCACGGCCGCGATCTGTGCCCAGAATTGGATGCCCCAGCGTTCCTCCTCCGTGGTCACGCCCGGTTCATGGCTGTCGATATGAATGTCGTCCGGATAGATGCGCAGCAGGAGATCGGTTCCCGTTCCGGCTCGGCGCGGCGCAAATCGGGTTTCCAAGCGGACCGGAAACAACAGCAACGGATGTGTGGTGGCGACGGTCCCGCTGGCGTGATCGGTGCCGAGGAGTCGGGCGGTCGCCGCATCGCGGGCGCTCCGGTATTCCCCGAGCTGGACGGCCAATGCGGAGAGGGTGGCGGTGGCACGTCCGACCGCAGCCTGGGCGGCGACGATCTGCGGTTGCAGTTGATTGAGCTCCGCCTGACATTGCCGCTGTTCCGTCAGCAGGGAGGTTGCGCGCCGTTGGGCCGCCTGCGCGCGCGCCACCGCGCGGTCATGTTCCGCTTGTAGCCGGCGGAGCTGGTTCGCCCAGGCACGCAGCACTGCGGGCGGGACACGTTCCGGAATTTCCGGTCCTTCACTGATCGGTCTCACGCGAGCGTTCCTTTCATCCCGTTACGGTCCGTCTTGCAGAAGCGTGGTGACCTCTGCTTCGGCGGCTGCGAGGGCTTGTTGCGCCGCCGCCTGCTGCGCTTGTGCGTCTGGCAGCTGGGCGTTGATGGCGTTCAGTCTGGTCACCAGTTGGTCGCGCCTGGCGGTCAGGGTTGCCAGCAGAGTTTCCGCATCTTCCAGCTCGAACCGTGCCGTGAGATGCGCATCTTCCAAATCGGCCACCCGCGCAGAAAGTTCGGCCGCCGTCTGTTCGAGCGCCGGACGGACCAATGGGTCGCGGGTAATTTCCGCTTCCCAGCGATCAAGTTCTGCGAGTCGTTGTTGCAGGTCGCGCCGTCGAGTTTGGAGTGAACCGATTGCCGCTTGCGTGGCCTGCACCGCGGCAGCGTTCGCAGCAACCTGACGCTCGGCCGCTTGCACAGCAGTCTGGGCCTGCGTCACGGCGCGCTGCGCATCGGTCAGACTGGTGCGGGCTGTGGTCGCTGCAGTCTTGGCCTGGACCAGTTGTCGCCGCAAGGCCGTGAGGCGCGCTCTCCATGCGGCACTGGGGCCTCCCTGGGGTGGTTCGGAGGCGTCCTGAATCTCCTGTTCGAGATCTGCCACGCGCGCGTCTGCTGCGGTGGCCGCCGCTTGGAGGGGAGGGATGCGCGCTTGCGCCTGCGCGACCGCGCTCACTGCCTGTGTCCGTTGGGCCTGCGACGCGGTCACAGCCTGCTGTTGCGCCGCGAGTTGCGCATCCAGAGGAGTTTGCTGCGCGACCAGTGCCTGGAGTTCAGTCTGCAGTCGAGTGGCTTCTTGTTTCAAATAGAGCATGGTGTCTTCTCTTCTAGTCGGACGGAGTTATGGTGGCGTTCACGGCAGCCAGGTCCTGGCATGGACTGCCACACGAAACGGCGGCTGTCGCGTGATGGACGCCATGTGCGCTGAATTCTTGCCCCATGGGATTTGATCGACGACCGCGTTCTTGAGCAGCCCGTCGATCGGGACGTAGACGATCTGTTTGAGTCCCACTTCGTCCGGCGCCAGGTGACCCCAGGTCAGATCGCTCCAATGCTGAGGCGTGCCCCCGTATGTTTTCGCTACGTCCATGCCGAACCGCGGTTCGGTGGGCTGTTCCTGCAGGACGAAAAACCAGCCCGCATGTCCACCATTGGCTGCGGTGTCCGCTCCCCGGACCTGGTCCTCGGTCAGCGGAAAACCGAGCATGGTGATGTCCGGTGATTGTGTCGCACGAAAGATGGGATACCGCTCCGTCGTCCCCAGCTCGCGGCGCGTGCCGTCCGCCGACCAGACGCTTTCCAGGGCATACACGATGGCGCGTGGATAACGGCGGAGGAGATCACCACGGATCAGGAGGACCATTTGTCCGATCGCCGAGCCGCGCGCGCCATGGGTACCTAACCGGCTGTCGGCCGTCCATGATGTGATCGACGTGATGTCGCGGCGCGACTCCCGCTCCGCCTCATTGGTCGGGGGCTGGTCGCCACCGGCATCCCAGAATTGGCGGAAGTAGGTGCCGCGCTGGTCGGTGGGAAAGCCTCGCCAGAGCAGTTCGCGGCTCATCTCATGGTTGAGGCCAACCATGTAGGCCTCAATCAATTCGGGATTGGTTTTGAGGAGCGCGATGCTGTTCTGAGGGACCAGGCCCATGCCCGGCAGCAGCATGTCGGGAAAATAGTCCCGCATGGCTTCGTACATCGGTTGTGGAAAGGTCGGCGCAAAGCGGATGAGATCGGTATTCTCGGTCTCCGGCTGAGATTCGCGAACGGCGGCCAGGACTGCTTCCTTCGGATTGAGGCGCATGAGCACCTCGGCCTTCACGGCCGTCCATGCGTTGACGGTCGGAGCGCGCCTTGTCGTGGCGGCGGCGGCGAACAGGGCCACCGTTCCGGGCTGCGTCTGCGGAGTCGTCGCGACGGTACCAGCCGGTTGCGATGCGCCCATCCGTGCGCTGATCGGACCGCGCGCCCGGGTGAGGCGTCGAAAGGCTCCCGAGACGGCGGGGTTGCTGAGCAGCTGTCTTGATGCGTCGTCGACCGGCAGGTTTGTCGTTGCCAGCCCTGTCATCCCGGTGAATACCGGTCCGGTGAGTTGCAGCAGCCTGGTGGGGTCGAGTTTGCTCAGGTGTTTGTTGAGCAGGGAGTTGCCGACCGTCTCCGCAAGTTGTGCCCGCTTGCGACGTGCATTGTCCTGCCGTTGCTGTTCCAGCTGGTCCCAGGCGGAGGCCATGAGTGGTTCTTGCTCGTACCGGATCACTTGGGTGCCGACCCCGGCCGCCACACGATGACGCGGGTCTAGATTCAGTTCCCGGAACCAATTCGGAGGCTGATCGGCCGTGGGAACCGTCTGCTGGTCGGTATACCATTGCCCGTATAGCGGAGGACCGAGTACGGCGGGACTGTTGTTCGTCGATGCGTGGGCCGCCGGTTCATTGAGGATGGTGCGTAGGGCTTGTTGGAACGAGGTCTGGGCCGCTTCCGGCCAAGGCCGCGGATTGGTTTCTGGGGTACGTAGCGCGCCGCCGAGGTCCAGTACGCTGCCCGGAGCAGTCGTTGGGAGCGCCGGCATTCCCCATCCCGGCGTGCGGATATCCATCGGGCGCAATCCGACGGTGGTGGGGAGCGGTTTCGGTGTGAGCCGGCGTGCAAGAGATTCAAAGTCTCCGGCCTGTCCTGTGCGAAACTCCCAATGGAAATAGACGGGTAGGCTGATGTTGCCTGTCGGCGCGTCGGGCCCCTTCGACCAGGCCGGCTTCAAGGCCTGCTCATCGTCGGTCGTGATCGGTTCGCCGAGTCCGGCTTTGCGTCCCACATCGTAGGTCGGCACGAGACACGCATAATAGGCCGTGTTGGGATCGAGCCGCCGCGCGCCGAGCAACCGCGAGAGCGTGCGCTCCGGATGGTCCTTGAGAATCTGTTGCAGCGACGGAGTAGACGCGGTGGTGTCCCCGGTCACGATCTGCGCATGGGCCCAGGCCCAGGCCTGGTCGAGGTCGGGTAATTCCTCTCGCCCGCAGGTGATGACCGGCAGGGGTTGATGCGGAACGGTGCTGAGCGCGGCCCCCTCCTTGCGCAGGACGATCAGGCAAATCCATGGTCGGAGCCGTCGGGCGGTGTCGGCCGTCGCGGGGGTGAAGAGCCAGGGGAAATCCGGTCGATCGAACTCGATCGCAGGAAAATAGTTCGGCTCGAAATCGGTCATCTGCCTATGCGGTTCGGTGCGGATCACCTCGCGCGCGTCGATGCCGGTGATGTCGCCTGGGCCATAGAGCTGGACGTTGACATCGACGGGTGCGGCGCTGTTGACGCGCAGGCGGATCGGAAGCACCAGATGTCCGCTCGTCAGGGAAGGGGTTGCCGCAGCCTGATTGGACAGACCTGCGAGTAGTCCCTGACGGAGCCAGGAGAAAAATCGATAGGTAGCAGGAGTCGGTTCAGGCATAGTCCTTCATCCCATTCTGTTAGGCCACCAGGGTCGTGGCGCGGCGTGTGCGACGGGCGGCCTGGCCGGCGGCGCCGAAGGGGGCGAGCCGGGCCAGCACCGCCGCCGAGAGCACATAGCCGGGCTTGGGCCGCTCGGGCGGCCGCGTCGGATCGATCAGGAGGGTTTCATAGGCGATGGGGGCCGAGAGCCCGGCCGCGTCGTCCGTGGCTACTTCGTCGAGCGCAACGGTCAGGCCCGCCTCCAGCGCCTCGAACGAGGGCCGCGCCAACTGCTCGTCCTCCCGCAGGTCGTCGAACTGCGCCAAGGCAAAGGGCTCGTGTACCGGCATGGTCTTCCACGGGAGGCCCGCCGGGCCGCTGCCCGTCGCCGTCACCGTGAGCGTCGTGGGCCCGCCGACCAGCGGCGCCGTCCCCAGCTTCGTGAGCGGCCGGTTGAGCGGCGCGATCCGCTCCCGCACCGTCAACTCCGCCAGCGGATGCACCCGGAGCGGACCGGTCTGCGGCACTCCGTCGCGGAACGTCACCACCGGCGGCTCCTGGCGCGGGAGCGTGCCGCTCCAATTGCGCCGATCGGCCAGGGCGGCCGTGACCTGCGCCACCACATCCACGGCCGCCGGGAGCGGCGGCGCGGTCTTCGTGCCGAACTGCCGCTCGAAGCGCACGGAGACCTTGAAGAACAGAATCTTGATCGTCGCCTTGCCCTGCACCTGCCAGGGCGTGGGCCCGGCCAGGCTCCCGGTGAAGGAGATCCCCATCAGCAGGTGGCCGTGATAGCGCAGGGCCAAGGCGGCACCGACGTCCACCTGAAACGCCAAGGGGGCGAGTTGAATCAACGCATCGAAGCCGAGCAGGCCGTCGAAACTGAACCCGCCGCCGGCGGCATGCAGATCGACCCGGGCGCCGAACTGCACCGTGTTGGAGGTGACGGCCAGATAGGCGGCACAGCGCAGCTGCAAGGTATCGCCATCGGCCAGACTTAAGGCCAAACGTTTGAGCGCGGGCAGGCCCGGCGGGGCGGCAAACCGCGGGTGGAACCCGCCGATGGCCAGGATAAACTGTGGCTGGCTCCCCCAGCCGGCCCGGAGGGCCATGTCGCCCGTCAGGGTGAATTGCAGAATGCGGGAATCGTAGAGCGTGGCATCCAGGGAGACGGTTCCGGCCGAAACATCCAGCACCCCCAAGGCGTCCAGGCGGATCTGCACGAGCGGATGGGTCTGGTTGGGCAACAGGACTTGCAAGCGGCCCAGGACGATCAACCGGACGGGCGCCGGCAGTTCGAGCAACAGGGCGAGCTCGAGCGTCAGGAGCGTGGGTGTGCCCCAGCGCAGTTGCACCATGGGGCCGAAGACGTGGCGGCCGGCGGTGGGCGGAAAGACGCGGCGCAGGTCGCTCAGCAGTTGCGGGGCGTTGCGCAGCGGATCGACCGGGAACAGGATCGCATTCAACGTGCCGGTCTTGAGGCCGTCGCGCAGGGTGGCCGTGGCCACGGTGCGATGCAGGCCGAACAGGCCGCCAATGCCCGTGAGGGTGAAGCCGAGCCCGATGGGAATCGGCGCGAACCCTTCGGCCGTGATCAGGATCAAGAGCGAGTAGCCCTTACGGCCGTCGGGCAGGCGGGTGGTGAGCAAGCCCATGGCTTTGAGGGCGATGCGGTCGGCCAATTCCAATTGCAGCATGCCGCTGTATTCGGCGCGTTGCGGATCGAAGCCGAGGTACCCGCCGCCCACGACCCCCGGCGCGGCAATCGCCAGCCCCAGCCCTGTCGGGGGTTTGAAGCCGAGCGACAGATCGGCAACCCCCAAGCTGCCGCCTGATTCGGGAAAGCTAAGGACCGCAGTGATGCCGACGCTCTCGATTTGAATGGCCACGGGGCCGATGGCGAGACCCGGATCAAACGCGGCATGCGCGGCAATCCGGTCGTTTTCCGTGGCGATACCAATCCGGAGTGCACCCAATGTGAGTGGCCCGATGGATGTGGTGAGTGGCCAATACGCGTCGAGTCCCGCATGCCCACCGAAATGAACGCCGGTCTGGCTGGACCAGCCGATGGTGAAATCAAGCTCCGTGGAAAGTCCCTG
>JALDRG010000021.1 GCA_031315995.1 Nitrospira sp. | reverse complement strand
GAAGTGATCCGTTGTTTGCGACCACGGCGTGCGTGGATCGGGGAGGGCATGTGGTGACGCCCGCTGGGTTAACGCTCTCGACCCGCGCGATTCACCGAATTATTACCGAAGGCCTGCTCTTGGCCGGGGTGAAGAAGCCCGGCATTGTGGTGCATAGTTTGCGACATTCGACCCCGACGTTTGCGTTGCTCAACGATGCGAATCCGACGCGGGTGCAGAAGATGATGCGGCACCAGCACTATGCCACCACAGAAATCTATGTGGAAGAAGTGCAGAAGTTGCTGGAGGGGGCGGAGGAGGCGGTCACGCAGATTTAGATGGCAGGAGGTAGAACGCATGCATCTACCCATCGATCTGGTGATCCAGGACTCGTGATAGGGATTTTCGGTTGGATGTGCTTAATACCCGCACATGGACTCATGACCGTGCTGCGCGTGCTGCCGGACGACTTATATGATCGAGTCATGAACGACCACGAAAAGATCGACCCGGGAGAGATATTCGAGGCCATCGTCTCGCGGCAGAAGCAGGTGAAACGATCTTCTGGACAGTCCTAGCCCGTGTGTAGGTCTATAGGTAGAGGTGTGGCAGTAGTCGATGCGAGAGGGGTATCAGTACGCAACGCGAGTGATAGCGAAACTGGCGCTTTTGGTGAGGCTCGTAGATGATCGCCGGTCGGTTGCTGGGTTACCACACGAACACAGTGAGCTACGGCGCAATGAACGTAATAGACGTATTGGGGTGCCTGACCTACGGTCGGTACATTAGGGACGCCTTCTGCTCAGCCCCATCAGTGCCGACGCCACCATGACCTTGAGTTCCGTTCGGTCATTGGCAACCCTTTCGGCTGCGGAGGGTATCTATGATGTCATTGCGGACCATGAGCGCACAACCCGAACGTCGATCCAGCCATGCTGGCCCTCCTCGATCGGCCAGGTGTCGACCTAAAGATTGACGTTCTGTCCCGCACTGACGTGGAATGGGAAGCGCGGCGTGTCTGATGTGAGATGCCAGATCCCCATGCTCTGTAACTCTCCTGGTTCCTCTCCTTCATTATGTCCTCAAGCGGCTGGTTCTGACGATCAACTCATCAACTGTCCAGACGCCCGTCAATCTGTTCTCGTCCCTGGCCCTTCCATCGCGGGAAGAAGGCGGGTGTTGCCGCCGCATAGCGATCATAGGCTTCGCCGAAGTCCGCGCGGATTTGCTCCTCCTCTTTGAGCGCGAGACGGGCATACATTGCCACGAGTATGGGGAACATGAGCAACGTGGGGATGGTTGGCCACTGCAGGAGAAAGCCGAGCATGATGACGATGAAGGCGGCATACTGAGGATGTCTCATCCGGGCATAGGGGCCGGTTGTGGCCAATGTCTGGGTCCGTTGCGCCCGATACAAGACGGTCCAGGAGGACGCCAACAGCATGAATCCCACAAACACCAGCAGCTCACTGAAGATATGGAGGGGATCAGTATGCGCATGGCTTTTCATGCCCAGCAGGGTGTGCCACAGATGGCCAGTTTCATGGGCGTACAGGTTCACCTCAGGGTATCGATTACCCAACCATCCAGAGAGCAGGTAGATGGTCAACGGAAAGCCATACATCTCCGCGAACAGGGCCACGATAAACGCGGAAAAGGCGCCGAGGGATCGCCAATCGCGTGTGCTGCGTGGACGCGTGAAGCTGAACGCGAAGAGGATAAACACCAGCGAATTGATGATGACTAACGTCCACAACCCATAGGCCGATCCTTCATCCATGGGAAGGTCCTCCGTTGTGGGCCTGTGTGCCGGGATCCGGCTTGCCTTGCTGAGGCTCGGAGTCATGCCCACCGTGTCGCCTGTGCAGGAGGAGGTGGAACAATGGACAGGCGAACAGGAAAAGATACGGGAGTATTCCGAACACATGCGCCCGGTGTTCGGTCACGAGGAAAAATCCCAGGACCGCGAGAAAGGCGCCGAGAACGAGTCGTCGGAGATTATTCATCGGAATGGCCTTTGGCCGCAGGCGGACGATCGATCTATGGAACCGCTTTTACACATAGGCGTTCGCCGTGTATTGTTGCACCATGCGGTGCGTGTTGAAGAAGGACGCGTTGAACGCAATCGTCTGCCGCATGATCTCACTCCATCTCTCCTGGCTCTGAAAGAACAAGGGCGCAATCACTCCGCCTAGCTGGTCGTACAGTTCACGGGCATCCGCGGCGTTGTTTCTTTCTTCTGAGGTGGGAGCAGACGCCCCGCGACCAATCGACCAGCCCGTCACGCCCTCGACAGAGCCTTCCACCCACCATCCGTCGAGAACGCTCAAGCTCGGGACCCCGTTGTGTGCGGCCTTCATTCCGGAAGTTCCGGAGGCTTCCAAGGGCGGGAGCGGTGTGTTCAACCAGAGATCGACGCCTGCGGTGAGCAGCTTGGCCAAGTCCCGGTCGTAGTTCTCCAAGTACGCGATCGGGATCTCCGGTTTGAGCTGTGCAGCCATGTGGATGATCCGCCGAATAATCTCTTTCCCCGGCTCATCCTTGGGATGGGCCTTCCCCGCAAACATGAATTGGATCGGGCCCACCCTGCGGGCTATGTCGAGCAATTGGCTCGGCTCCGAGAAGACCAGATCCGCCCGCTTATACTGAGTGGCTCGGCGTGCGAATCCAATGGTCAGCGCGTCCTCGCGAAAGGGCAGAGAGGTTCGCTTCCGAACCTCTGCGAGCAAGCGCTGCTTGGCGTCGACATGCGCAGCCCAGATCTCTTGGGTCGGAATGCTGATGGCATGCCGCAACGAAAAGGGATCCGCGCGCCAGCCTGGGATATGACGATCATACAACGTGGCAAAGCTTGCACAGGTCCATGTTCCGGAGTGCACCCCGTTCGTGATTGAATCAATGGCATACCCCGGGAACATGTCCTGCGAGACCTCCCCATGACGCTTCGCGACGCCGTTCACGTAGCTGCTCATATTCAAGGCCAAAAGCGTCATGTTCAGCCGGTCCCTGCCTCCCAGCATCTGCAGGACTTCCAGCGGTGCTGTATCGCCGAGCACCTGCTTCACCAGCTCATACGAGAACTGATCATGCCCGGCCGGCACAGGAGTATGGGTGGTGAAGATGCAGGCCTGCCTCACGCCATCGAAATCCCAAGTCGCTTCATCGCTCTGTTTGCGCTCGCCGAGTAGCTCAAGGGCCAGCAAGGCCGCATGGCCTTCGTTCATATGGAACCGTTCAAGGTGGATGTAGCCCAGGGCTCGAAGCAGTTTGACCCCGCCGATGCCCAGCACGACTTCCTGAGCCAGCCGATACCGTTCATCGCCACCATAGAGGTGACTGGTCAGCTCCCGATCACCGGCATCGTTCTCCTTGACGTTGGTATCTAAGAGCAGTAAGGGCACCACATAGCCTGTAAGCCCCGTAATGTCGTACTGCCATGCTCGAACCACGACGGAACGGCCTTCAATAGACACGCGGATTGTCGGTGGGAGCAGTCGGGCGTGCTTCGAGACCTCCCACTGTGCGGGCTGTTCATGCTGCATGCCCCATTCATCAAGGTGCTGTTCGAAATAGCCACGCCTATAAAGCAGACTGACAGCGACGATGGGGAGCTTGAGATCGGCGCAGGAGCGCAACGTATCACCTGAGAGGACCCCCAAGCCTCCACTATAAGTCGGCATGCCTCCGTCCGCCGCGACTTCCATCGACAAATAGGCGATGCGTCGGGTGATGGCCGGTATTCCCGGCGCCAAGTCAGCCAAGCCGCTCGCATACTTGTCCGGGGTTGCCCGGAAGGTCCGTTTACAGAGCTCCGAACAGAACCGGAAATTGCGACCCTGATGGACGACGGAGAGTCCATCAGCGGCGGGAACCATCATCCCGCAGACTGGATCTTTTACGGTGTTCATTGGCTGGACATTTCCTCTCTTCGTCCGTGCAGGGTCGCGACGACATTGCGCCTCTCGCTCAGGAGGACCTTTGATCCCACCCCTCAGGACAACCTAGCATCTCTCGTTCCGCATCGACCCAATCTTCCACATCACACCCCTGTCGGCAACCTCGATCGAGGTAGAATTCATAGGCCCGCTTGGCAATGCGCTCCCGCAGGGCATCGGACATGATTAGTTCTGGCCTAACAGCCTGTGCGGTCTCTTCAACTGCTGCGGTGTCATACTCCCTCCTTCCAAATCTCATGGATAGAATCCTTGCCGAATCCTGCGAGCTCTCAATCAGGGAATGGCCACTTCTTGTTCGCGATGCAGTTTGGCGAGAGCTTCCGCTTCTTCAGCGGCTTTCGTGTAATAGTGCATAAAGTCGCGGCAATGCCTGAGCAGCTCTCCTTTGGACTCTTTTGGAGAAAGCGGATACTCGTGGGCTGCGTATCGATCACCCATCCGACGCATGTCTTCTGCCTTGCCGCGCAAGCGCAGGGCTTCCTGCTCATACCAGCTCGCCAGTCCACTGTGATCGTTCCGTTCAATCAGTTCACGCGGCGGACCCGTCGAACAGGCCATGACCGCCACGATGAATAACAGGATGCACCATGTGAGCGGCCTCGAAATCTTCATAGGCGCTCCCTTCCTCCGAGTAATGGGCCTTTTGCAGATCGACAATCCGAAACCTAGAGAGACGCCGAGGCATCTCTTCGCATCAGTTGTGAATGCAGATCGCCCCGGCGTAGCTCCCCTGCTCGGCTCCTCTCGAACAGAGACTTGATCTGACCTCGCTGCCTACGGGCCCTTGCGCGTTAGACTCAAGTGTTCACTCGCCAATGCCGCGGCCTCATCGGCCATCTTCCTATAGTTTCTGGCAATCTGACGGCAATGTCACTGGACTTATAAAGCTCTGGATGATGTTCGTAGGACTCCGCGGTATTGTCCCAGAACCGCGCCTTCGCCTTAAAATCCTGGGCTTGATCGGCGTAGTACATCGCGAGTTCCTGATGATTCCCTTTGGCAATCCCAGGCTCAGGACCTGTCGCAGCGATGCTCTGCGTCGCAAGGACCAATGAGAAGGCGATAAAAACGGAAGCCAACCTCATAATCTGTCGCATCGTATGTCCTCCTTGGTAAGTGCAGGGACCCATTCACTGCCTCTGCTGAGCGCACGCGTGAAAAACGATCAGGCGTCGTCGCGAGCTGGACCTCCCCGTATTAACAACACAACGGCAATAATGACGTAGGCGGCAATCGGAAGCGCCCACAGAATGTTGGAGTCAGACCACACGAACAGAAATATCGGCTCATGAACAATGAGAAAGATCACCATCATGAAAAATCCAGCCCAATTGGACCCACGCATCCCCATCATGAGAGCCACACATTCAATACCGACCTGGTGGTCCTGGTTGATATTTGACCTGACAGACAACACCGCGCTGGAGCACACGCGTGACCCCTCTCGTACGGTTGCGTCCAACCCGGCTGCGTTCAAAGCCGTGGGTTGGTTTCTCTCAAAAAAGGACCTCTCCATGGAGGCCTTGGCTTACTTATTGTGTTTTCATCCGTTTTTGCTTCGTCTCCAGCCCATGTCGGATCCAGACACATCGAACACCTGCGGGGGAGATCGGGAGTCTCTGTTCGCGGAGATCGTTGTCCACACGAACCGGACCCCAGGCAGGCTGATCAAACGCTATCTGTACAACAGCGTGCTCAATGGCCGGTAGCACTCGGTTCTTTAAGAGAGGCTTCTTCCGAGCGGTCTCTTCCAGCGCCGCTTCGCCACCGACCTCGTACCGTCGCTTGATTCGATAGAAGCTATCCCGGCTATAGCCCATCAACTGACAAGCCTTTGATACATTGCCCAGTTGCTTTGTCAGCTCTAACAGGGCCAACTTTGTCCGAACGACCTTGTGTTCGATCATGGCAATTCCCAGCTATTACGGAAAAAGAGGAGGCACTGTACTGTCGATCAAATTCCTCATCGTATCGTTTGGTGTCGGCTCAACGGCTCATTTCCCTCCTCTGGTATTGATGCATGGTGGAAAAAGGCGGCAGTGTGCCGATTAGGCTGTTGCGTAATGCCACAATTGGCAATAGATGCGGCCTCTTCCAAAGCTAAACTTTGGCATCGAATATCCTCTTGACTAGAAGACGGAGTTTAGCTCGCAGCATTACAGTTTCCATGCGCACATCATTCAAACTGGTTTACTTCCGTTGACGACACATTCACAGTTCATAAACGCGTGCTCGCAGCCCTTGCACGACGCGAGGAGTGCGTTCCGTAGAGCCTGTCGAGCCCGATGGAGACGCACTCTGACCAGATTCAAGGTAATGCCCAAGTCCTCCGCTACTTTGGCTCGTGATTCTCCGCGAAGATCGATCCGGCGTAACACCTCAGCGTACTCGGGTTTGAGTGTGGGGAGAAGCTCATAGAAACATGTGCACACCGATTCGGGCTCTGCAGCAAATTCGTGTAAGAGCGCAGATTGCAGTCGGGCATATTCAGCCTTACCCCGGAGCGTGGACGTTTGAGCACGATAATAATGAGCCAGGGTACTGCTCAGGACCCGATACAGCCATCGCGGAATACTCTCTCGTTTTTTGATATCTGATGATTTACTGACGGCTTGAAGGCAGAATTGCTGGAGGACTTCCTCCGCGGTATCCATACTTCCCAGATGATGGGCGAGGAAGCGAAGGAAGGTGCGCGGATTCTCGATCAGGATTCCGGCAACGTCTAGATTCATCAGATTTCTGACACCATGTGATTTCAGATTTGTGGACACGGTCAGGACGTCCCTTCCTGGATGATCGGTCCTCCGGTTCTCATGCTCATGGCCAAAGAGCCATTGCGCTGAGGTGCCAGAAGCGCCGAACCGCCATAGGCACTTACTTTTGAAAGATCAATCGCGGGACTTGAATCTCTCCCATCGCCACAGCCACAAGCTGCCATCCCCCGCTGCCGTACTCATTTAGGGTCGTTTGCAAGGCGTGAGTATCTCCCGGGACATCGATCACCTTGTACACGAATCGCTTGGGCTCCTGCGCGGACGAAGGCCTGAGCATCGGCCACAATCCGATCACGAGATTCAGCATCAATAGCCCGATCGCGATGGCCCATCTCCAACTCATCTGAGCGCTCTTCATACGTGATCTCCTCCTCTCGCTTCTTGCCCCACGTCTGTTGTCCCTTCCCGCTTGACCTCCGTCTGCCACCGCCAGATGACATAGATCGATGGGATCACCACCAGGGTCAGGAGCATCGCGGTGAAGATCCCACCGACCATGGGGGCAGCGATCCGCTTCATCACGTCGGCGCCGGTCCCTGTGGCCCACATGACCGGCATTAGTCCGAGAATGTTGGCGAGCGAGGTCATGGTCACCGGCCGGATGCGTTCCAACGCCCCTTGCTGGACCGTTTCGAACAGATCAGAGAGGGTGCGGAGCGTACCAGTCTTTTTCCGACGAGCACAGGCTTCGTCTAAATACGCGAGCATGATCGCGCTGGTCTCGGCTCCGACCCCGGCCAGTGCGATCAGCCCGACCCACACGGCGATACTCACGTTGTAGTCAAGCAGGCTGAGCGCCCAGATCCCTCCCACCATGGACAGCGGGACTCCGAGCATGACCATCAGGGTTTGCGCGACTGACCGGAAGGTGAAGTAGTACAGCACGAAGATGATGGCGAGCGTGAGGGGAATGAAGATCGTCAGCCGCTCCCGCACGCGCTGCATATATTCGTACTGGCCGGACCAGAGGACCGTGTACCCCGTGGGAAGCGAGACCTTTTCGCGTACCACCTGCTTGAGATCTTCCACGTAGCTCCCCACATCGCGCCCAGTCATGTCCACGAAGACATACCCCGCAAGCATCCCGTTCTCGTCCCGGATTGCCGGCGGTCCGTCCTTGAACCGCAGCGTGGCGAGCTGGGCCAGGGGGACCTGCGCGCCGGTCGGCGTGTCCACGAGGACCCGCCGGAGCTTTTCGGGATCATCGCGCAGCTCGCGCAGATATCGCACGTTGATCGGGTACCGTTCGCGGCCTTCGATCGTGGTCGAGATGTTTTCGCCTCCTACCGCTGATTCGATCACGCGACCCACATCCCCAATCGTGAGCCCATAGCGCGCGATCTCCGTCCGGTTAATGTCAAAATCCAGGTAGTACCCGCCAAAGACCCGTTCGGCATAGACGCTGCGAGTCCCCGGCACGTCCCTGAAGACCATCTCCATATGTTTGCCGATGCGCTCGATCTCTTTCAGGTCGGGCCCCAGAACCTTGAGGCCGACGGGCGTGCGGATGCCGGTCGTGAGCATGTCCAGGCGGCCCTTGATCGGCATCGTCCAGGCATTGGTGACGCCCGGCAGCTGCAGGGATTTATCCATCTCCTCGACCAGACTCTCGTAGGTCACCCCGGGCCGCCAGCGCTCCTTGGGTGTCAACATCACCACCACTTCCATCATGCTGAAGGGCGCTGGATCGGTCGAGGTCTCCGCCCGGCCCGCCTTGCCGAACACCCGTTCCACTTCAGGGAAGTCCTTGAGCTTCTTGTCCATGATTTGCAGGAGTCGACTCGCCTCCGTGACCGAGAGCCCCGGCAACGTCGTCGGCATGTAGAGGATGGTCCCCTCCTCGAGCGGCGGCATGAACTCAGACCCCAGGCCCAGAAACGCCGGGATCGTCCCCAGGGTCAGGGCCACCGCCACGACCACGACGATCCACCGGGCCCGAAGCGCCACCCGAAGGACCGGCCCATAGACCCATTGCAGCGCGACACTGACGGGATTCCGTTGCTCGGGAATGATCCGTCCGCGGATGAAGAGCGTGAGCAACGCTGGGATCAGCGTGATCGCCACGACCGCGCTCGTCGCGATCGCCAGATTCTTCGCCCAGGCGAGCGGCTTGAACAGTCTCCCTTCCTGGGCCTCCAGCGTAAAGACCGGCATGAACGCGATCGCAATCACGAGGAGCGACGCAAAGATGGCCGGACCGACTTCTTTGGCCGAATCAATGAGCACCTGCGTCCGGTCGCCCACGCGACCCCCCCCTTCCCACTCCTCCAGCCGCCGATGCGCGTTGTCCACCATCACAATGGACGCATCGACCATATCCCCGACCGCGACGATGATGCCGCCGATCGACATGATGTTCATGCCGATGCCCATGAAGTAGAAGGGGATGAACGAGATCAAGATGGCCAGCGGCAAGGTGATGATCGGGATGAGCGCCGAGCCGAAGTGGAGGAGAAAGCCTATGATGAGCACCGAGACGATGACGAGTTCCTCGATGAGGTTTTCCTGGGCCGTCGCGATGGATTCCTTGATCAGGTCGCTGCGATCATAGGTAATCACCACCTTCACGCCCTTCGGCATGGCCGATTCCAGGTCTTTGAGCTTGGCCTTGACGCGTTCGATCACGGTGAGCGCATTCTGGCCAAATCGCATGACGATGATGCCGCCGGTCACTTCTCTCTCGCCGTTCAGTTCGACCAGTCCGCGGCGCATGTCGGGGCCGAGCCGGACGGTTGCCACGTCGCGCAACAGAATCGGCGTACCGTTTTCGTTTACCCCCACCGCGATCTTGTCGATGTCGGCGACGGACGTGATGTAGCCACGGCCGCGAATCATGTACTCAACGCCGGAGAATTCCAGGACGCGGCCTCCGACGTCTTCGTTGCTCTGTCGAACGGTCTCCACGATGTGCGGAAGCGAGAGTTTGTAGGCAAGGACTTTGGTTGGATCGAGGTTGATCTGATATTGGCGCACGAAGCCCCCGACACTGGCCACTTCAGCCACGCCTTCGACGCTGAGCAGCCAATAGCGGAGGTACCAGTCCTGGAATGAACGGAGGTCGGCCTGAGTGTGCTGGCCGGTCTCATCCACGAGCGCATACTCAAACACCCAGCCCACCGCGGTCGCGTCGGGCCCCAGTTGCGGCGTGACGCCTTCCGGCAGGCGCCCCGCGAGTTGGCTCAGGTATTCAAGGACTCGAGAGCGCCCCCAGTAGATATCGGTCCCGTCCTTGAAGAGGACATAGACGTAGGAATACCCAAAGTCGGAGATGCCCCGAACGACGGTGACGTTCGGGGCCGAGAGGAGGGCCGTGACGATCGGGTAGGTGACCTGGTCCTCGACGAGATCTGGGGACCGACCTGGCCACTTCGCGTACACGATGACCTGTGTGTCCGACAGATCGGGGATGGCATCCACCGGCGTGTGCTTCATGGCCCACAGCCCGGCTGCCGCCAGACCGAAGATCAGGAGAAACACGATGAACCGGTTTCTCGCGCTGAATTCGATGATGCGTTCAACCATGGTCAAACCTGTGCTGAGTCATCACTGATGCGTGCGGGGTATTGCATGGCCGCACTCCTTCATTGACTCGTTGTTTTGCGCCCTTCACGTAATCAGTGTTTCATGCCCGCCATGCCGCCGACCGCGGCCTTCAGTTGACTTTCGGAATCGATCAGGAAGTTGGCCCCCGTCACAACGTGCTCCCCTTCCTTCAGGCCCTCGATCACTTCCAGCCAGTCGCCGGCCTTCGCGCCCAGTTTCACGCTCCGCCATTCCAGCTGCCCGCCTCCATGGTGAATGAAGAGCAGTTGCCGTTCCCCAGACTCGAGAATGGCATCTCTCGGGACGACGAGTTTGGTGCCAAGCGGGATCTTCAGCTCTACGTTGGCGTACATCCCAGGCTTGAGTATCTCGCCCGGGTTGTCCAGCTCGAACCGCACCTTCACCGTGCGTGTCTGAGGGTCAAGCGTTGGATAGATGAAGGCCACATGGCCATGCAGCTTCGTGTTCGGATCGTAGGACAGCGTCACGCTCGCGCCTTGTCCCACCTTGATGGAGGGCAATTCATACTCGTAGATGTCGGCCTGAACCCAGATGCGGGAAAGATCGGCGATGAAGTAGAGCTCCGTGCCCGGCGTTACGAAGGTTCCGGTTCTGGCCTCCATGCGAATCACGGTGCCCGTGGCGGGCGAATGGATCGGCAGCGTCCGCAAGACCGTGCCGGTCCGCTCCAAATCCTGAATATGGTTTTTCCGAATGTCCCACAACTGAAGCCGACGGCGGGTGGCGTCCAGTAGCTCCTTGGCACCTCTGGCCACCTCGGGGAATTCGCTCTGTCCCAGTTCCCGGTAACTCTGGAGCGCCAACAAGTACTCCTCTTGGGTCGCCACCAAATCTGGGCTGTAGATGGTGAACAAGATCTGCCCTGTTTTAACGTGATCACCGATCGCGCTCACGCGCAGTTCCTCGATCCATCCTTCAAATTTGAGGTTCACGCGCCCCACCAAGCGCTCGTCGATCTCCACGCGCCCCACAGTGCGAATGATCTTATCGAGCGGGCGGCGCGTCGCTTCTTGGAATTTCACGCCGATGGTTTGGAGCCGTTCCGGCGCGATCGTCATCAGGTTGGCATCCGGCATGTCCTGCGCGGCGTGCTCGTCATGCCCTTTTGGAGCCGGCATCGGCCTCTCGATGGATTGCTCCATGGTAAGCATGTCAGAGCTGGATTCCTTCGGCAGTTCAGTTGACGGTGGCCCCTGTTCGCGGGTCACGATCCAGAACGCGGCCGCGAGGCCAATCACCACCACGAGCGCCACGCCGGCGACAACCGTTGGGCGCGTCATGGGTGCAGTGCTCCTTCTGTGATCCGCTCTGCACCGTTCGACATCCCCGCACCATCGCCGGGCAGAGGGGAACCGGAGATCGTCAATGGGCCACCGGTCACTTCCTCCAATCTCGCGAGCGCCTTCTCGTGCGCCACCATTTCACCATGCAATTCGAGTTCGCTCTCCTGCAAGGTGAGCAAACTATTCAGCAGCGTGAGGAAATCCACTTTGCCGACACCATAACCGGACTGGGAGGCTCGGAGCGCCAGGGTGGCTTGCGGGATGATCGCGTCGCGCAGAATTGCGACGAGCCGTTCGGCCCGTTGGGCCTGGACGAAATCATCCTTCACCCGAAACAGGAGATCCTGCCGCGTGTTGGTGAGGCTCTCCCGCGCTTCGGTGGTTTCAGCCAACGCCTGTCTCACCGCCTGTCGTTGTTTGGTCGTGTAATAGAGGGGCAGGCGAATGCCGAGCATCACCTGAAAGCCGTGCTCATTGATGCGGTCGTTGTGCAGGCCGAGGGCGCTCACGTCAAAATCCGGATAGTACTCCCGGCGGGCGAGGGCCACGGCCTGCTCACCCCGTTCCACCCCCTTGGCGGAGGCCTGCAGAATCGGCGAGAACTCGTCCGCGCGTTGACTCAGCGCCGGCAAGGGTAGCGTCAACATCGTCATCTGGATTTCTTCCGGGGCTCCGAGTGGGCCGGCGGGCGGCTGGTTCAAGAGCCGGTTGATGGCGGCATGCAGGCTCTCCTTTTGCTGATCCAGCACCGCGAGACGATCCAGGACTCGGGAAATCTCCACCTGCGCACGGAACACGTCTTGCTGCGCGGCCTGGCCGACGGCATATCGCGACTTGGCTGTTTTCTCGAACTGCATCAGGAGGATTTTGTTCCGTTCGACGATCTCGATCGCGTCATGGATGAAATGCAAATCAAAATACGCTTCTTTGAGCCGGGCAATGAGGCGAAGCCGTACGGCCACATATTCTTGTTCAATCCGGTCGGCCTCACGTTGAGCGACTTCCCCTTTGAGGCGGAGTTTGCCGGGAAAGGGAATCTCTTGACCGAATCCGTACATGGCCCCTTGTAGGGGCTCCCTCATCGGCATCCGTTGATAGCCCAGCTTTACCGTCGGGTCGGGGAGTGTTTGCACTTGCGGGACGATCGCCTTCGCCGCCTCCCATCGTTGACGGGCTGCCTTGATCTCGGGACTTGCCTGGTCCAATTCTGCGATGAGGGCCGGGAGGTTGATTCGCGATGCGCCGTGTGTGGAGCGGGAGATCCCTTCAGAGCCAATCCCCTCCAGTTTGTGTGTCTCGCTTGCCAGGAGTGCCGGCGAGCCCATGCAGGAGACAAGAACCGCGGACAAGATCCGAGTCAGGAATAAATGGGTGATAGTGTGTGCCACGACAACACCTCCAGAATAATTGAACCCAGAGAACCGCGCGCTGAATAACGAGGTGAGAGGACGCTCAGCGCCTGCGCTTCTGACGCAGATAAATCGGACCTCGTGGAGCCGAGCGGAGGCAGGCGTTGCCATTTGAATGTGTTCCCGGTCGTGCTCGGTACGCGCCACGCAGACGCGTCGTTCACTGGCATGCCGCACATCGGATCGGTGGTCATGGCTCGACCTTTCGTGGCTGCCAGCTGTGCCGTACAACCTTCACCATCTCCAATATCACGAGCGGGATAGTTCCCACTGCCAGCAGCAAGAAGCAATCGGAGAGCGACAGGAATGACGTCTTCAGGAAGCGACCCAGCGTTGCGTTGTGATGGCTCCAGACCTGCAGCCCGAACGACACGGACACGACCAGGGCGAGGTTGATGTTCGTGAACAGGGAGATACGCCAGACGGGCTTGGTTTCACTTCGGGCGCCGAAGGCGCGCAGGAGTTCGGCGAAGACCAGCACCGCAAAGGCCTGGGTGCGGGCCATTTCTTCGGTTCCCGTCTGCAAGCCATAGAGATACACCGCGAACGCCACGCCGGCTGTGAGGCAGCCGGTGAGGACCATCGTACCGAGAAAGCCGCGGTCGGTGATGCGCTCAGACCGGCGGCGCGGGCGGCGTGTCATCACGTCGGGGTCGATGGGGTCGGTAGCCAGGCAGAGTGCGGGCACGCCGTCAGTGACGAGATTAATCCAGAGCAGGTGTATCGGCAGGAGCGGGGTCGGGAGCCCGATGACCACGCAGATGGTCATCAGCAGTAGTTCCCCCGTGTTGCCTGCTAATAGATATTGGAGCGTTTTGCGGATGTTGTCGTAAATGCCGCGGCCCTCTTCGACGGCGGCGACGATCGAGGCGAAGTTGTCGTCGGTGATGATCATGTCCGACGCCTGCTTGGTCACTTCCGTGCCGGATTTCCCCATGGCGATGCCGATGTCGGCGCCTTTGATGGCAGGGGCGTCGTTGACGCCGTCGCCGGTCATCGCGACCACTGCCTCGTTCGCTTTCCAGGCGCGAATGATGCGCAGTTTGTGCTCGGCAGTCACGCGGGCGTATACCGCGACGTTGGGGGCGCGCTGCCGGAGTGCGTCATCGGACAGCGTGTCCAACTCCGGCCCGGCGAGGGCCGCGTCCTCGCCCGACGCGATGCCGAGTTCACGTGCAATGGCCATCGCGGTCTGCGGATGGTCGCCGGTAATCATCACGATACGAATCCCAGCGGCCCGACATTTTTCAACGGCTTCTTTGGCCTCCTGACGAGGCGGATCATACATCCCCGACAGACCGACGAACACAAGATCGCGTTCCACGGCTTCCGCGGTGAGGTCGACGGACGACGCCTTGTCCAAGTCGCGATAGGCCGAGCCGAGCACGCGCAGGGCTTGCTGTGCCATCGCGTCGTTCTGCGCCGCGAGGGTCTGGCGATCCTCGTCCGTCATGGGGCGGACCCCGGTATCGGTGTAGAGCTTGGTGCAGCGTGCCAATAACACGTCGGGCGCGCCGTTGATGAAGGCGCGGAGCGTCCCCTCCGGCATCGTGCGAATCACCGTGCTGCGTTTCCGGTCTGAGTCGAAGGGAAGTTCATGCTGCTTGGGCATGTCCTGCTCGATGCGCTCCCGGCTTCCGCCGGCTTTGGCCCCGGCCGCCAATAGGGCCCCTTCGGTGGGGTCGCCGATGACGTTCCAGGTCCCCTCTTCCTGGACGAGATGGGCGTTGTTGCAGCCGAGGAGGAGGGTCGCCAGTTCGAGCAAGGGCGCGGCCTGCGGCGCCTCCACCTTCTTACCCTCGACGCGCACGTCGCCGTCCGGTCCGTAGCCTTCGCCGGCGACGTCGTAGTGTTGGCCCGCGACGTAGAGTGTGCGCACGGTCATTTGGCCGACCGTCAGGGTGCCGGTCTTGTCCGTGCAGATGACCGTCGTTGAGCCGAGCGCCTCGACCGCGGGCAGTTTGCGCACGAGCGCACGGCGGCGGGACATGCGCAACACCCCGAGCGCCAGCGCCACCGTGACGACGGCGGGCAGCCCTTCCGGCACGGCGGCCACGGCGAGGCTGACCGAGGTCATGAAGAGCTCGAAGGGCGGAACCCCGCGCAGCAGCCCCAGCCCGAATAACAGTGCGACGATGCCCAGCGTCGCCCACACAAGGACATGCCCGAACGAGTCGAGCTTCTTCTGCAGCGGCGTGCCCCCCTCCGTTCCCGCCTCTTCAATCAGCCCAGCGATGCGGCCTAGCTCCGTGTTCATGGCTGTGGCCACCACGACGGCCTGACCGGTGCCCGCCGCGACGCTGGTGCCCATGAACACCATGTTCTCGCGGTCGCCGAGCGGGACGTCGCGCTGCTCCAACGTGTCGGGCGTCTTCGTCACCCCCTGCGACTCGCCGGTCAGCGCAGACTCGATACACTTGAGCGAGGCCGCCTCCAGGAGCCGGGCGTCGGCCGCGATCAGGTCTCCGGCTTCCAGCGCGAGGATATCCCCTGCGACGACGCCCGCGGCGGGAATCGATGTGACCTGTCCATCGCGCCGCACCGTGGCGTGGGGCGAGGTCATCTGTTTGAGCGCGGCGATGGATTTCTCGGCCTTGAATTCCTGGTAGAAGCCGATGACGGCGTTCAGGATGACGATGGTGAGGATGGCGATGGCATCGATCCGTTCGCCCAACAGACCGGAGATGACGGCCGCAGCGATGAGAATCCAGATGATGAGACTGTTGAACTGGGCGAGGAACATGTGGAGCAGGCTGATGGGTTTCCCTTCTTTCAGCTCGTTCGGACCGTCGGCGGCGAGTCGCCGCGCGACCTCCGCCGAAGACAGTCCGGTTGATGCGGAGCCGAGTTGTGCCAGCACCTCCTCGCCAGACTGGCTGTGCCAGGCGTTGCCCTCCGGTTGTTGGACAGGATGGTCGGAGCCGACGGGCTGCAATTGCGCTTCCGCCTCCACCCAGTTCTGCTCGGCATGCCCTTCCGGACGACCTTCCTTCAGATAGATGGCATAGGCTTTCTTGGCCACCTCGTTATGCGCCGGCTTAGTTGCCGGTTCGTCTTTGCCTGTGTGTTCGTGTTCGTCCATCGCGTGGATTCCTTTCACCCACTCAGGCCAAGTCCGAGTGCGCACGACATCGAACACACACTCATCTGTGCTGCCTCTGTGTGCATGACGCGGACCATGGCCCGGATGGCGCCTGCGGAAATCACACCCATACTCCCCGCGTAGTTATCCACAGCAGCTTCCAGACTTGTCCTCTAGCTTGGCCCCGGCAGGCGTGGACAGGAACTTCTGTCGACAGTGGTCGCTGCAAAAGTAGAACGTCTGTCCCTCGCGGTCGGCATGGAGCGCGGTGGCTTCGTCCACAGTCATGCCGCAGATGGGGTCGGTGGCTTTCGGTTTTCGTCGTGTTCATGATCCTGTTGCTTTCTTGTTTGTTGTTACTGGCTTTGCGGCTCCGGCTATCCGATGTCGAGAGAATTGTCATTGGAGGATTCGCTTCGCGTCGTGGTCGGCGCGCGCCATTGGCCCCAGCGCGGGATGAACATCGGCACGCGCTTGCGGTAAACGCGGTATTCGTCTCCGAATTGTTCCTCCACTTTGCGCTCTTCGCTCCGCGCCAGCAGGTGATAAACGAGCACAATGACGGGAAACAGCGCGATTGAGAAGACGGTCGGCCAATGGACGACGCCCTCGCCGAAAAGCGCGAGGAAGAGTCCGGTGTATTGGGGGTGACGCACCAAACCGTAGAGGCGGTCGGTAACGAGCCGATTTTCCTTGCGGGCGCGATGCAGTTCGCGCCAGCCCTCCATGAATATCCCGAAGCCGGCGAAGAGGAGACCGTAGCCGAGGATCATGGCGATCATCATGCCCGTTTCACCCAAGCCAAGCAGCGTAGACCAAAGATTGGCGCTGAGGTGGGTCTGATCGAGGCCGAAGAAGCGGACAAGTAGATAAATGGTAAGCGGAAAGCCATACATCTCCGCATAGAGGGCGATGATGAAAGCCTGGACCACCCCGGCGCTCGCCCACTCCTTCCACGTCTTCGGTGCGAGATAGCGGTATAAAAGCCACGAGGCCACGACGACCACGATCAGCGCGATCCCCCAGGCTCCGGAATGGACGATGGGTTCTTTCATGGTTGGGTTTGTTTCCTCGTTGTGGTCACGGACCTTTTATTCCGCTCTTCCTGTTGTTTTGTGCTCATCGGGAATTCAGCGCCTCATTTTTATTCAGCGTTCCGGTCTATAAAATATCGTCTAATGCCAAGTGCCTCGTTGGTCATCCGGATGGATTCCTGTCCGTCCTTAACGGCACCGGTCAGTGCGCGGATCGCATCGATGTTCTCCGGAATGGCGATGGCTTGGTTGTCCACCTGATAGGTGTAATAGCATTCGGGGCCATTGACGCTCAGCACATCTTCCCACAGAGCCACTTCCCACATGTCGCCGCGGGGTCGTCCGAGATCGTGCATCATTTCGATCGTGCTGTTGATCGCCACGATTCCGTCGCTCATCTTGATGAAAGCGATGCGCCCCGCCTGCCGGAACGCGTCGAGGACTTCTTCCCTGCTGGCGGGGCGAGTCAGTTCGACGATCCAATAATGACTGTGAGATTGGGTGTGGGCCGCCTTGGCGGCGATGGTCACGAGTTCGAGTTCGGGTCGCACCGTCTGGGCGTCCGGCCCTTGGTGGCTGGGAATATGCGGCTCTGGCACGATCGTGTTCATAACGCCGCCGTGGTCGGACTCCCATGGGTCGGTCGCCCGGCGGATCAGCACTCCGCGCGCCTTGGTTAGCAGCTTCGCATCCTGTAATGCCCCCAGCGTGCGCACGATACTGATGGTATTGCAGGACACCACACGGGTTGCATCGCGCCCGAGCGCCGTGGCGTAGGTTGCGTGCGCGACGAAAGAATGGCCCGTCACGCTGTGTTTTTCGCCGCCTTGGACGATCGCCTTGACGCCCGCCGATTTGTATTCTTCGAGATTCTTTGCCGCGATCCCTTTTGGCGTGCAGTCGACCATCACATCGACGTTATCGATCAGATTCTTCAGGGCACCGGCCACAGGAAGGCCCGCGTCCTTCATGGCAGACTCCTTGTCCGGCAAGGATGAATACAAGGGAAGGCCCAGCCCCGCTGCGACCTTGATTCGATAGTCGCTGATGATGTCGCTCACACCCACCAGTTCCATATCCGACTACAGGCGGACGGCATCCGCCACACGCTTGCCGATGACCCCATATCCGTTGACTCCGACTCGTATTTTGTTGTTTTTCATGGCTGCTCTTTCGGTTTGTTCCGTTGTTTCGATTTTGATGTTAGGGAGTGGCTGCGCTGACCTCAGACGTCGCTGCTTTGGCTTCTGGTTTTGGCTCAGTTTTTAGCCTCAGCATCCGTGCGTTGATCGCTACGACCACCGTGCTGCCGGCCATCAGCACCGCGCCGACGGCGGGAGTGAGCAGGACGCCCCATGCAGAGAGCACTCCGGCGGCGAGCGGCAGGGCGACGACGTTATACCCTGTTGCCCAGACCAGATTCTGAATCATCTTCCGATAGGTGGCGCGAGAAAGCTGCACGATCGCCACGACATCCAGCGGATTGCTCCGCACCAGGATCACGTCGGCGGTTTCGACCGCCACGTCGGAACCCGCGCCAATGGCGATGCCCACATCCGCCTGGGCCAGTGCCGGGGCATCGTTCACGCCGTCGCCGGTCATGGCGACCCGCTCGCCACGCGCCTGGATTTCCTTGACCTTGGCGGCTTTGTCCTGGGGCAGGACCTCGGCGAAGTATTCATCCAGGCCGATCTGGTCGGAGACCCATTTGGCCGTCGCGTTGTTATCGCCGGTGAGCATCATGCTGTGGATGTTGAGGGCCTTGAGCGCGGCGATGGCTTGCTTCGCCTCGGGGCGGATGATGTCGGCGAGGGCAATTGCTCCTTTTAACTTCCCCTCCACGAGGACAAACACGACCGTTTTGCCCTGGGCTTGCAGTGGCTCGACGCGCGGATCGGAGTGATCGAGGTTCTGGTCGCGCAGGTAACCGGGACTCACCACCTTGACGTCTTTGCCCTCGACCCGGCCCTCCGCGCCCTTGCCGGTGATGCTGTTGAAGCCCTCGACTGGGAGTATGTTCTCCGAGGCCGCGGCGATGGCTTTGGCGATGGGGTGGGCGGAATGCGCATCCACTGAGGCCGCGTAGCTGCGCAACCTTTCCTCGTCGAAGTCGTCGCTCAGCACCAGGGTTTCGGTGACGCCAAACCGGCCCTCGGTCAGCGTGCCAGTCTTGTCGAAAATGATGGCCTGTAGTTTTCGCGCGCCCTCGAATGCCACCCGATTACGAATGAGCAGGCCGTTCTTCGCGGCCAGGGCGGTCGAGACAGCGACCACCAGCGGCACGGCGAGACCCAAGGCGTGCGGGCAGGCGATCACCATGACGGTCACGGTGCGTTCGATGGCGAACGCGAAGTCCTGGCCTACGAGAACCTGCCAGATGAAGAAGGTGATCACGCCGCCGCCCAGCGCGATGATCGTAAGCCAGAGTGCGGCTGTGTTCGCGAGATCCTGCGTCCTCGATTTGCTTTCCTGTGCCTGTTTGACGAGGTCGATGACCTGCGAGAGGAACGAATCCTTGCCGGTGCCCTTGACCTCGACGGTCAGTGAACCCTCGCCGTTGATCGCACCTCCGATCACCTTGCCGCCGGCCTTCTTGGCCACGGGCGTTGATTCCCCCGTGAGCATCGCTTCATCGACCGCACTCTCGCCGGAGACGATGACCCCGTCGGCGGGAACTTTCTCGCCGGGCTTAATCAGGACCTTGTCGCCCACGGCCAGTTCGTCGAGTGGCACGTCCTTCACGCTGCCGTCGGGCATGAGTTTATGCGCGTCGGAGGGCATGAGTTTGGCCAGTTCCTCCAGCGCCTTCGAGGCGCCCATCACCGATTTCATTTCAATCCAGTGTCCCAACAGCATGATGTCAACGAGAGTAGCCAGCTCCCAAAAGAACATCTCGCCCGTCAGGCCGAAGACGACGGCGCTGCTGTAGAGATACGCGGTGGCGATCGCGACGGAGACGAGCGTCATCATCCCGGGCCGGCGGGATTGAATCTCTTCAATGAAACCCGTGAGAAACGGCCAGCCGCCATACCAGAAGACTGCCGAGGAAAAACCGAACAGGACATAGATATCGCCGGGAAAACCGATGGCTTCTTGCAGTCCCACCAGCTGTTGGAGCATCGGTGACAGGAGCACAATCGGCACCGTCAAGGCCAACGAAATCCAGAACCGCTTCCGAAAATCCTCCGCCATGTGCGCATGATGGTCGTGGTGATCGTGTTTGTTCATAGGGCGTCTCTCATTATGTTTTTAGCTTTCGTTAATCTCCACAAACGGCGGGATCGGACAATCCAGCGTGTCGGCGATGGCGCGAAGCAATTCGGCTTGACGTTCCTGGATCACGCCGTCCGCGCCAATGACCTGCACGCAGGCTTCGAGCACCTGCTTTTTGATTTGCGGCGCGGCTAATGCGAGGCGATCAAGCGCGGTATCCAGTTGTTTAAGCCCGGATTCTGCGCGCGCCAGGAGTGTGAGCTCGTCGGCTTCCGCCCGCAGATGGAGCGCGCCCTTGCGGAATGCCGTTTCGACCTCGCCGGCCTCGCGGCTGCTGACGTGCGCCAGCGCCGAGAACACGACGTGACAATCCCGCACAAGCGGTTTGAGCCTGTGGTATTGAATCGAGGTCGGCCGGATTTCGCCCGACTGCGACGCGAGGTGGCGGCGGACGATTTTCTGCAGGACGAATTCAAAGATGTCGATCTGCCCGTCGCTCTCTATCAGCCCTTGCAACGCGCGGCTGAATTGCGTGAACTCGTCGGGCCGAAGCTGACGCAGTGCGGGCAACGCGAGATTCACGAGCGGCAGCCGCGCGCGCGAGACGATAGGCGCGACGTCAGGCCAGAGCGTGGCGGTTCTTTCGCCCACCCCCGGCGCGGCTCGCTCGGCGAGTTCCGTGAGTTCCTTCGCGCGCAAGGCGCCGTCCGGGCTGAGGAGCATCGCATACACAAGCGCGGTGGCATCGAGCGGCTCGTGAGCGGCGGACCGGACCTGTTCCGAGAATGAATTCCGCAACTCCTCGGCGTAGCGCAAGTGTAGTAGCGTGGGCTGGCCCAGGTCCGGCAGCACGGCTCCCACTTGGACGACACTGGCAGCAATACCGGCGGCGCCAGCCCGTGCGTCGGGCATCCCGGGAATCGGTGGAAACGGAAATCGTGACGACGGCGGTTTCGCTGGTTCGCGCGACGATTCTGCTTCAACTGTTTTGACGCCGCCCTGCTTGAATGTTCCATCCCAGCCTGGATCGATGGCGCGGATACGCTCGTCAAGCGGCGGATGCGTGGCCAGCAACCCGAGCAAGGGTGTGCCCAGGCCGTTGCCGAAGAACATGTGACTGGCTTCCCCGGCGTGGGCGGATTCGACCTTCGAGCCGGCACCGCCGAGTTTTTGCAGCGCCCCGGAGAGCCCCGCGGGGTTGCGGGTGAACTGCACCGAAGAAGCATCGGCCAGAAATTCCCGTTGCCGGCTGAGCGCAGCCTGGATGAGCCGGCCAAAGAATACACCGATCGCGCCGATCACGATCAGGGCAAGGCCCAAGAACATCAGTGGATTCCTGTCCCGGCTGCGGCTGCGCGAGTAGAGTAGGACACGGCCCATCACCGCGAGACACAGGATGCCGAAGAGCACTCCTATGAGGCGCAGATTCAGACGCATGTCGCCATTGAGGATATGACTAAACTCGTGGCCGATGACGCCTTGCAACTCATCACGGTTGAGCCATGTCATGCAATCGCGCGTGACGCCGATGGCGGCGTCGCTCGGGGAGTGGCCGGCGGCAAAGGCGTTGATCCCTTCTTCGTTGTCGAGCACATAAATCTTGGGGATGGGCACGCCGGAGGCGATAGCCATTTCCTCGATCACGTTCTGGAGTTTACGCTCATCGGGATGGGTCGTGTTGGGACTGACGAGCCGTCCACCGAGTAATTCGGCGACGGCACTGCCGCCCTTGGCCAAAGCGGCGGTTTTGTAGAGGCTGCCAATGACGACGACACTGAGCGTGCCGAACACGACGTAGAGGAAAAGCTCGGGATCCCACAGGACGAGCGGGGGCGGCGGGACGCCAGGCGGCTGTTGGGAATTGGTACCGTAGAAAATCAGCAGACTGGTGACATACACCGACGCAATGATGCACACGACGGCGATCGCAAAGTACACCACCAGCAGCTTCGTGTTTTTCCGGGCTTTGTCCTGCTGTTCAAAAAAATCCATGAGCTCACCCTTCATCAAGGGAACGACACCTTCGTCGCCTCGCGTTGCTCCGGATTCTCGATGGCGAACAGCTCGGCGGCGGTGAAGTCAAACGTGCCGGCGATGAGGCTGCTGGGAAACACTTCCCGTTGCGTGTTGTAAACCATTACCGAATCGTTATACGCCTGCCGGGAGAATGAGACTTTGTTCTCCGTCGAGGTCAGTTCTTCCATCAGGCTCAGCATGGTCGTGTTCGCTTTGAGATCGGGATACGCCTCGGAGAGCGCAAACAGTCGACCGAGGGTGCCGGCGAGCGCGCCTTCGGCGCTGGCGAGTTGCTTCATCGCGGCGGGGTCACCGGGATTGGCGGCGGCGCCTGTGTTGGCGGACGCCGCGGCATTGCGCGCCGCGATGACGGCTTCGAGCGTGCCACGTTCGTGTTGGAGGTAGCCCTTGGTGGTCTCGACCAGATTCGGAATCAGGTCGTAGCGCCGCTTGAGCTGCACATCGATTTGCGCGTAGGCGTTTTTGAACCGGTTGCGCAGCGCGACGAGTCTGTTGTACATGCCGACAACCACCATCACGGCCACCGATGCCAGCACAGCCAGCACGATGATGACGAACAGTAGTGGATCCATAGAATTCTAGCTCCTTTGCTGATTCCAAAAGGTTGATGGACCGGTTTCAGCCCGTATTTTCTCCCGTTGGTGATACGTCCTTCTTGTTGTCACTGTCTTGTTAATCATGGTTTTCACCTTTGTGTCGTGTTCATCGCAATTCTTGTTCCGTTCTCCAACCACTTGGTCATTTCGCCAGTCTCAGCAGTCGCGCATTGATGGCCACGATCACCGTGCTCGCCGACATCAGCACCGCTGGGCCTTTCCTCTAACCAGTTTTGTTCGGCATTTTCTTGGAGACGGCTTTTCTTCAGATAGAGGGCATAGACATTCCTGGCCACCTCATCCTGGGTCGGCGTTGTTGCCGGTTCGTCTTTGCCTATGTGTTCGTGTTCGTTCATTGCCTGGCCTTCTTTCCCGGTTAACCCTTCACTTGGTAGGAGCACCGATCATCGGACTATTGCTTCGTGAGTGTGTTAATCAGGACGACCAATAGGACCACCATCAGAACGCCAACCACTGTCCAGACCCACATCCCGCGGCCCATCCATCCATCTGAATGGTTCATCAGAAAGCCCCTTTCGTTACGCTACGATCAGCCCACCACTGGGCCATCCAGATCGTGATCGGAGGCAGCCGTGTCATGTGACGTAGCCGCCAGCGCGTTCGTCGGCGTGGTCCTTTTCGACAATTTATCCACCATCTGCTGCCTCGTCCTTCAGTCGAAACACGCGGGTCGTTCCGCTGACGAATTCGCAGACCGTCCCGTCGACGCACAAGGCGATCGGCCTCGCCGCCCCGTCACGCCCACGGACCGTGAGCGAGTCACGCGTCAGCCGCAGATCAAGTGCATGCCCCCGATAGCGGATACGCAGGTCCAGGCGCTCCATCTCTCGCGGTAATTCCGGATTCAGTCGCAGCACGTCGCCTCGTACCTCAATCCCCGTCGAGACGCGCAGCACCAGATCGACCGTTCCGGCCATCGCGCCGAGGTGGATACCCTCCGCAGTGGTGCCCTGTTGAATATCGTTCACATCGCTCTGCAGCGCCTCGGCAAAGAGGTTCATGGCGCGCGGCCGGTCGGAGCGGGCCAGCACCCAGGCACACACCACACGGCACAGCGTGGAGCCGTGAGATAAGCGGCTGGCGTAATAGGCGACGTTGCGAGGAATCGTTTGATATTCGAACGGATAGTCCAGCCGGGCGAACAGTTCGCCCAGTTCCTCGGCGGAAAACAGGTAAAACAACATGAGCACGTCGGCTTGTTTGGCAAGCTTGTAATGATTGGGGCTGTCATGCTCCGCCTCGAGAATGAGGTCGAGCCGCTGAATGTTCTCGTACCGCGCTTGATAGTCCTCCCAATCGAATTCGCGCAAGGTTTCATACCCTTCGAACTGACTGATGATTCCGTCATCATGAAATGGCAGATACATCCTACGGCTGATGTCCTCCCAGCGGGTGAGTTCTTCCTTCGACAACCCCATTTGTGTCGTGAGTTCGGCGCGGCGCACGTCGGACAGCAGATCGAGTACCTCCAACGCCCGGCACAGCACCCACACGGCCATGATGTTGGTATAGGCGTTGTTGTTGAGGCCGGGTGTTGCGGAATCCGGATAGCTGTCATGGAACTCGTCCGGACCCATCACGCCGTGGATCTCATAACGCCCACGTTCGTGATTAAAGCTCGCGATGCTTGACCAGAAACAAGCGATCTCGAGGATCAGTTCGGCGCCGTAGAACTGTAGAAACTCGATATCGTGTGTGACTTGGTAATATTGCCAGACGTTATAAGCAATGGCGCTGCCTACGTGGCGCTGCAGGTAGGAGTTGTCGGGCACCCAGCGCTGCGAGCGTGGGTTGAGGTTGAGCGCTTGCGTTTCTTCCTGACCATCGCTGCCACTTTGCCAGGGGAACATCGCTCCCTTGTATCCGGCAACCGCGGCGGCCGCACGCGCCTCGCCCAGGCGACGGAAGCGATACATCAGCAGCGATCGGGTGATTTCGGGCATGCGATAGTTGAAAAACGGGAAGATGAACAGTTCATCCCAGAAGATATGACCCTGATAGGCTTCTCCGGTCCAACCTCGCGCGGGCACACCGATATCGAGTCCGATGGAGTTGGGCGAGACGGCTTGCAGGAGGTGAAACATGTTCAACCGAAGCAGCATCGGCACGTTCAACTTAAACCCAGGATCGGCGGGCTGGACATGCACGTCGAAACGGCGCCACAGGTGCTTCCAGGCACGCCCATGATTGCCCATCACGGCATCGAAGCGACCCGCCCGAGTAATGGCCTTACGCGCCTCCAGCCCGCACTCCGAAATGGCGTGATCGCGTGACGTATAGAAGGAGACCAGCTTCTCCACCCCCAGCGTCTCGCCTTGTTTGACGTCGATGGTGAATTCTTCCCCGACGTATCCCGGTTCCTCGATGATCCGGCGTCGGACGTGGAGCGGCTGTCCGTCGAGGAACCCTCGCGTTCGCGCTGCCTGCGCGACGTGAATATGCGACTGATTGGTGCGGACCAGCAGATGCACGCCATCCTCGCCAACGATCTTGCCCGCCAGCGGCTCCAGGTGCTGGTTGTTGAACGTGCGGTACAACTTCGCGCCTGCGTTGACGATGCGCCCGTCGATCGCCGAGCGCACCGTCACGCCGGCCGACCAATTGTCGGCGGTTAGCGTCAGTTCCAGCGCGCCCAGATGCATGCTACCCATCGAGACTAGGCGTCGCTCCTTGAGTGTGCTGCGCCGCCCCTGGCCGTCCTCGAAGCTCATGCTTCGCAACAGCATGCCGCACCGCAGATCGAGTTCCTGGCGGTATGACAGGAGCGTGGTGGTTCGCACGTCGAACCAGTCCTGCCCAGCGATGCGAACCTCGAGTGCGAGCCAGTTGGGAAAATTGACGAGATCCTCGTTCTCAACCACCCGGCCAGCGATGTCGGTACGCAACCGGTTGTAGCCGCCGGCGAGGTAGGTCCCCGGATAGTGGATGTCATCCGCCACCGACCAGGCGGCGGCACCCCGCGTCGCGAAGTAGCCATTTCCCAGAGTGCACAAGGCTTCGCGAATACCCTCTTGCGCCGGATCGAACCCCTCAAACACCAGTGACCACGCGGAAGCCGGTTCCACTGCCACGCGGACTTGCGCCAGATTGGTCACCACGACATCGGCGCCGGCATCACGAAGCGCCTGCGCCTGCCCGCGGCGATCGACGCCGATGACGCAGCCGAACCGGCCGGCGCGCCCGGCCTCGACGCCGGCGATCGCGTCTTCCACGACAACGATACGCGAAGGCTCTGCCCCGATGCGCCGTGCCGCCTCCAGAAACGCATCCGGTGCCGGCTTCCCCTTGAGTGTGAGCCGGGTGATGTCTGTTCCGTCCACTCGCGCGTCGAACAACTGCGCGATTCCTGCCGCCTTGAGCACCGCGGCGCAGTTGTTGCTGGAGGACACGACAGCGGTCTTGATCTCCTGCGCCCGGAGTTTACGTACCAGCGCAATTGCCGCCTCATAGGGTTCGACGCCGTGCTGCTCCAGGTACTGCAGGAAATATCGGTCTTTTCGATTGCCCAACGCCCGCACGCTGTGCACGTCGGGGCCGTCTTCGGGTGTCCCCAACGGCAATGCGATCCCACGTGACTGGAGGAAGGCTGCCACGCCGTCGTAACGCAGCTTGCCATCGACGTAGCGCGAGTAGTCGGTGCTGAGATCAAAAGGGACGAACGACTCACCTGCCTGAGTGGCGCGCTGTTCGAGAAACCTGTCGAACAGTTTTTTCCAGGCCGAGGCATGTACGCTCGCCGTCCTGGTCAGCACCCCATCGAGATCGAACAACACCGCGTCATAGTCCCGCGGAGAGAGTGTGATGATGGGACAGAGGCAAGTCATGCTGGAGTCAACTCCCGTGGACAACAAGGCACAACATATCGATCGAAACAGACCCGCGTCAGCTGGGCGATCGAGCGGAGCCGAATCACATGATCCTCAAGTGGGAAGACGACAATGGAAACCAACGCCCATTACGAGAGAGAGCCACAGATGGCCTCATGGTGACATCTCCAGACAAAGGTGAAAAATGGATCAACGTCCGCTCAGCCGACACAGCCGAGCAGCGCGTGGAATGCACGAGAGGTGCGGAATCAGATCCGGAGGACTGAGGAAGAAGCTGTAGAGATGGGCACAATGAAATAGGCGCGACTCACAGACCAAATGGGCTGGGCTGAGGGACTGACCGGAGTCGTGGCACCACTGACGAGTATCGGAGGAGCATACACATCCGCCACCGTCTCGTTCTTTATCTGACGTTCCGGCGACGATGTGGATGCCGGCGGACACATGATCGTGCCGTCCATCGGACAGGCCGCGTGACTCATCTCTCCAGTCAGCTGCGGCATGTCGTCCGCCAACGACAGATCCGGTACCGCACACATAATCCCCATCACCTGGCAGAAGGTGAAAAGCAGCACTACAGTGAGGTGCTGTATATGGGTGTGTGAATTCATGAAACTGAAAACTCCCTCAAACCAGCGTTACTGATTTCTATTTCGGTAGTGTCTACGAGCTGTGGCAGCGCCGTACCCCCCTGCCTCACCATTAACGACGCATGAGCGATGCCAGCGAGAACAAGAACGGGCCTGCTTGGAAGCATCTTGGATTTCAAAAGATTACCGACTCCGTCCGACACGATCGGCATTCCCCCCCTGGTTATAATGAGGCATTTCGGGTCATCTGTCCATCGCTCTCCGTGGCAAAGTGCCTCAGGTGAGGATAGTGTGAGGAGTTCGGAGAGACAACAGGAGACCGCCTACTACAGACGGAAGCTGGTCGGGTCTGTCGCACGTGTTCTTTCGGAGTCCATTCCGCTCTGCTCCTCTGTCGAACGTGATGTCGTGGAGAGGGACGATGATCGACTGTCAGGGGAGTCATGTCGAGCAAGAGATCATGCTGGGGGGCGTGCGCTCGGACGTTGCCGACCCTATCAGTTACCGCCAGTTGGAAGAATTAAGGCCAGAGCACGGGATGGCCGTCGATCATGCGATCCTTACCCGGTGGGTTATCACGTATGCCCCGGCGTGTGACCAGCAGTTTCGTCGTCGGCACCAGCCGGTGGGCAGAAGCTGGCGGATGGACGAGACCGCCGTACGCGTGAACGGAGCGTGCAACTTCTTGTATCGCGCCGGGGACAAAGGCGAGGGAGCGGGGGTCTACCGGGCGATCGAGAGCGCACAGGGGAAATCATAGTGCAAAAACGCGTGCTCTCTGTGCCGATCCCAGCAGAATTGCACCCGAGTGACAGGGATGAATGGTGCCAAATGCTTGATCTTGGCCCAGTTAAAACCACGCCCGCACGCCAGCCACAAACCGAACCTGGCTCGGATCGCCGCCTTCCTGGCGGACCAGCGTGGCCGTCTCTCCAAAACTGCGATCGAGCGAGATACCGATGTACGGTGCGAACTCTCGCCGGATTTCGTAGCGGAGACGGACGCCGAACTCCAGATTGTTCAGTCCCGAACCGGTTGTGAACTCCACCACTCGCTGGACGGCCAGATTCGTTTCGAAACGACCCTGGAGGATGAGGCGCTGGGTCAACAGCAGGTCTTTAGTCAGCGTGAGACGTCCGGAGACATTTCCCTTCTCATCGATGAAGACATTTGCCTCCAGTTCGTAGCTGTAGGGCACCAGTCCCTGGATCCCGATCGAGGCAAACCCCCGCGTGACATTGCGGCCCCGAAATGATTGCGTCTCGACGCGTGGGCCGATCTGAAAATCGTAATATTTTTGAATGAACCGCCCATAGAGCAATTGGAAGTCCACGTCGTAGTCCGCTTTGAAGGCCGAATCCTGCTGTCCTTCGCTCTTGAACCAGAGTCGGTTGTAATCTCCGCCATACCACCCCTCGATGTCCCAACGATAGTCGCTCGCAGATCCGCCTCCACCACCGGTTTTAGGGCGATACTCGAGCACGTCGATGAGCGTGAATAGACGATGTTCCTGATCGTTGACGGGAGCAGGCCAGGTCTCTGGCACCGGAAATTTAGACGGTGGGCCTTCCTGTCTTGCGGAAGAACCGGCGAGGACAGACGCAATGGGAGTGGCCGTACTCGCGAATGGCCTCGCTGCCGTGGACGTGTCCGTCAGCATGGATTTGAGCGGAGGCGGTGGCCCGAGCGTGAGTTGCGCAAGCGACAACGGCACGCCGATTCCGGCGTTTAAGAGGCAGACCAGAGCTGGGGCAAGGACGGTTCGCAGAGAAATGCTCATGAGTGCATCCCCCGTTCGTGGTCAAACACTTCGACGACACGGAACATTCCGGCTTCCATATGGAGGAGCAGATGGCAGTGAAACGCCCACCGCCCCGGTGCGTCCGCGGTGATCGCGACGGAGACACGCTCGGCGGGTTTGACCAGGACCGTGTGCTTACGCGGCAGGTAGGCACCCGTGCCGTTTTCCAGGTGCATCCACATCCCGTGCAGGTGCAGGGGATGCTCCATCATCGTATCGTTCACGAAGGTGAAGCGCAGCCGCTCGCCGTAACGAAAGCGAATGGGATCTTTGGCTTCTGAATACTTCTTGCCGTCGAACGACCACATGTACCGCTCCATGTGGCCTGTGAGATGGAGTTCAATCTCGCGCTCCGGCTCCCGCTGGTCTGGGTAGGGCGCAAGGCTTTTCAAGTCGGTGTAGAGCAGTACTCGCCGGTTGCTGTCTTCTAATCCTCTCCCTGGTTCCTGCATGCGGTTCTGCGAATACTCGGCGACTGCTTGATTGCCGGTGCCGTGATCGTCGGGGCCATGCTTGACCGGTTCGATGCCGGGAATAGTTGACCGGCGTGGATCGCTCGTACCCATATCGGGCATATTCTCCAGACCCGACCTATGCTGCAATCCCGAACCATGCTCCAAGTGTTCCCTGTTCGGAGTGTCGTCAGACGGTTTCATGCTCGGCATGTCGCTGGACGGTGCCATACCAGGCATCTTCATGCCACTTCCATTCGGGTTCTCCTTCATGCCTGGCATCTCCATCCCTGTCATGCTCATGCCCATGTCCTCCATGGTGCGAATCGGTCTTGACCGCCGTACAGGGATTTCCGCACGCATGCCTGCGCGCGGCGCAAGCGTGCCCTGCGCGTAGCCGCTGCGGTCCATGGTCTCGGCGAAGATGGTGTAGGCGCGATCCTCGACAAGTTCGACGAGCACATCATAGGTCTCCGCCGGTCCCATGCGAATTTCATCCACCACGACGGGTTGGACATTCTGCCCATCGGCCTGCACCACCGTCATGGTGAGACCCGGGATACGTACGTCGAAGATGGTCATGGCCGCTGCGACGATGAAACGCAGACGCACCCGCTCACCAGGACGACATAGCCCAATCCAGTTGCCGGCAGGCGACAAGCCGTTCATTAAATAGGTGTAGGCATAACCCGTGATGTCCGCGAAGTCGGTCGGGTCCATCCGCATTTGATCCCACATCAAATAGTTCTGGAGCGCCGGCCAGAAGCCCAGGCGGCTCACGTCGGTCAAGAACTCACCCGATGTACGTTTCTGGAAATTATAGTAGCCCCCCTGTTTTTTGAGATTGGAGAGCAGGGTTTCGGGTGATTCAAAACTCCAATCCGACAGCATCACCACATACTCACGGTCGTAGCGAAACGGCTCCGGCTCAATCGGGTCGATGATCATCGGCGCGTACAGGCCCACGAGCTCTTGGACGCCTGAGTGACTATGGCACCAATAGGTGCCGCTCTGGCGCACCGGGAACTGATACGTAAAGGTGGTGCCCGGCTGGATGCCGGCGAAGCTCACGCCCGGCACGCCATCCATCTCGGGCGGCAGCAGCAATCCATGCCAGTGAATGGAGGTGTCTTCATGTAAACGGTTCGTGACGCGTAGCGTCGCCTCTTGCCCTTCTTTCAGCCGGATCACCGGGCCTGGTAGGGTCCCATTGATCGTGATGGCAGGTGCAGTTCGGTCGTCCAGGCGAAACGGAGTCTCCGCGATGGTCAAATCAATGACCGGTCCGCTCAACTGGGAAGGGTACGTCATCCCCTGCCACGCGCTGGCCCAGGCCGAGGAAGGCACGAGTCGTTCCATTGCGGCCAACAGTCCCAACGTTCCAGCGTGGTGCAGCCAGACGCGCCGTGTCATTCCGTTGTTGTGAATGTCCATGCTGACGCTCCTTTCCCGACTCTCACGGGTTGTTACGCTGGACCTGCGCTTTTCACTCGTTCCTCTCTCATTTCGCGCATGAGAAAGTAGTTGAGTCCGGTACGGATCACCACGATGGCGCCCAACTTGCCGATTTGGTCCCAACTCGGTGCAATCGCCGTCGAGAGGATGTCCGCGGCCAGTTCAAACTCAATCGCCAGTGCCAGATACCGTGCCAGCGTCAGCCGGACCTCGACGTAACTTTCAGGTCGTTGCCACGCAAGCGCCCGTCCAAAACCGTAGAGAGCCATGAGGGCGCCGATCGCAATCACGAGCGCGCCCGTCGCTTCTACCGCGAGCCGCAGCCACTGCACGAGATTAATAATGGTGCTTTCGGCCGCGTCCATTTAACTGGCTCTTCCGTCTGCCATGTTCCGTCACTGTCCACGTCCCGAGGCGCCATCACTGATGCGTGGAGTCCTATCAGCCCACAGGCGGAACGTTTTTCCTCGCGCAATCCGCTGCGGCTGCTGAGCGATCGCCCACATGTCATCATGCTCTCGTCCCACCGTTGGCGAGCTCGCGCCCGGCGCACGGTGCATGCCGGGAGGCAGAAGCAGTCCCTGCCAATGAATAGAAATGTTCTCCTTGAGACCATTGGTGACTCGGAGAATCGCATCACTGTTTTCGCACATTCGCACGAGGGGATCCGGAACAGTTCCGTTGATGGTGACGGCGGCGCCTCGCCCCTTGCCGAATTGCAGTGGTTGTTCGCGGATCAGAAAGACGATCTCGTCGGCCTCTGAGTTTCCGACTGGACTCGCTTTCAGGCCGGTGTGTTCGAAAGCGTCCGCGGGCATGATGCGTTCCAGGCCCACCAGCAGGCCGAGTCCTCCAGCGACGCGAATCACGCGCCGCCTGGTGAATGGTTGGAATGTTGATCCCATTATTGTCGTGGGAACTGTCCGACGCTGCCGGACGACTCGCGACCTGTTTGAGTGCGCATCATCATCGTGCTCCTCCGTCCTGGCCATGGGGTAGCAGCGACACCGGGCTGTCGCAGCCACAGATCCCCGCCGTGAGCGTCTCGGCCTCGGACGGGCCCCAGGTGCCTGGCTCGTACTCATGTACCGGCGTCGCCGACCCCAAGACGGGTTGAACGACTGCCCACGCGGCCTCCACGCCGTCCTGACTCGCGAAGAGAGTGCCGTCGCCGACGATGGCGTCGCGCAAGAGACGCTCGTAGGCGTTCATCTCGTCCCCGTGCGGGCGGTTGACCACCTTGAGTTCCGTCGGATCGCCAATCAAGTCCTCGCCTGGGCGCTTCACACGGGCCCCGATCGCAATCGTCACGTCGGGGCTCAGCCGGAAGCGCACATAGTTCGCCTGGCCTGGGCACAGTGTGCTGAGCGCGGGCGGTTTGAGCATGACCAGCACCTCGGTCATCGTCGTCGGAAGGCACTTGCCCGCCCGGATGAAGAAGGGCACGCCGTCCCAGCGCGGAGAGTCGATGCGGAGCCGAGCGGCGGCGAATGTTTCGACCCTCGAGTCGTGCGCGACACCGTCCTCTTGGCGGTAGCCGCGGAACTGCCCGCGCACCAGGTCCTCGTGGTTGAGCGGACGGATCATCCTGAACACCTTCACCTGCTCGTTGCGGATCGCGTCGTCGTTCGTCGTCGGCGGGGGCTCCATGGCAAGGAAGCCTACGACTTGGAACAGGTGGTTTTGGATCACATCGCGAATGGCGCCGGACTCCTCGTAGAAACCGCCACGGCCCTCGACGCCGAAGCTCTCAGCCATCGTGATCTGCACGCTCTCGACATAGGTGCGGTTCCAGACCGGCTCGAGGAAGGTGTTCGCGAAGCGAAAGACCAGCAGGTTCTGCACCGATTCCTTCCCTAGATAATGATCGATGCGGAAGACACATGATTCGTCGAACACCGTGTGGAGCGTCGCGCTCAGCGCCTGTGCAGACGGGAGGTCACGGCCGAATGGCTTCTCGACGATCACGCGCGCGCCGCGGGCGCAGCCCGACCGGCCAAGCCCGTCAATCACCTTCGGGAACACACTCGGCGGGATGGCGAGATAGTGCAGCGGGTGAGCGGCATCACCGAGTGCCTTGCGGAGCGCGGTGTGGGTGGCCGGATCTCCGTAATCGCCCCTGATGTAGTGGAGCCGCTCCCGGAGTTTCGCGAAGATTGCCTCGTCGACGCTGCCGTGATTCTCGATGCTCACGCGGGCGCGCGCCCGGAACTGCGCGATGGTCCAGTTCGACCGCGCAACCCCGATGACGGGCGCGTGGAGATGCCCTCGCCGTTCCATCGCATAGAGCGCGGGAAAAATCTTCTTGGCCACGAGGTCGCCGGTGGCCCCGAAGAAGACGAGGGCGTCGGAGTGAGGAATGTTCATGCGTGGCTCCTTATTTCGCGGATGTCTCCAGATGGCCACCGAACCCGTACCGCATGGCCGAGAGCAGTTTGCCCTGAAAATCCGCTTCCCCGCGGGACGCAAATCGCGCATACAGCGCGGTACTGAGCACCGGCACCGGCACGCCTTCGTCGATGGCGGCCTGGATCGTCCACCGACCTTCGCCGGAGTCCGACACCCGGCCCGCGAATTGCGCAAGGTCGGCATCCTTGACCAACGCGGCCGCCGTCAAGTCCAGCAGCCACGAGGCGATGACGCTGCCGCGTCGCCACACTTCGGCGATGTCACCTAGTTTGAGGTCATATTGGTACTGCTTGGGATCGCGCAGGGGCGTGGTCTCGGCGTCGGGGTCGTGCCGTTGCCGGCCGATATTGGCAGCGTGCAAGACGCTGAACCCTTCGGCATAGGCTTCCATGAGGCCATACTCGATGCCATTGTGGACCATCTTGACGAAATGGCCGGCGCCGTTCGGGCCGCAATGCAGGTAGCCGTGCTCGGGAGTACCGCCGGGCTTCTTGCGTCCGACCGTGCGCGGAATGTCGCCAATGCCCGGCGCCAGCGTGGCGAAGACGGGATCGAGATGCTGCACCACGTCTTTCTCACCACCGATCATCATGCAGTAGCCCCGTGTCAATCCCCACACCCCGCCGCTTGTGCCTACGTCCACATAATGAATTTTCTTCGGCGCAAGTTCCTGCGCGCGCCGGATGTCGTCCACGTAGTAGGAATTGCCGCCGTCAATCAGGATGTCCCCGGGCTCCAGCCGCGGCATCAGATCAGCGATCATCTTGTCCACGACGGCGGCGGGCACCATCAACCACACGGCCCGCGGCGACTGGAGTTTCGTCACGAGATCAGCCAGCGAGGAGGCACCGACAGCCTTCTCCTTGACTAAGTCCTTGACCTTCTGCGGCGATCGGTTGAAGACCACGCACTCATGGCCGCCCTTCATCAGCCGTCGCACCATGTTGGCGCCCATCCGGCCCAGTCCCACCATCCCGAGTTGCCTTGTTGTGTTTGGTTTCATAATAGCCTTTGCGATGTGTTGAGGTGAGTCTCTTCCTCGGTCCATAGCAGTTCTCCGCGTCGCTCTCACAAGGGACGGCCCTGCTTGACAGGTCGTCGCCCGCCATCGGCCTGGGCCCACAGCCGAAACCCGCCGATGAATGCGTTCGCGTTGCCATTGGCGCGGCAACCGCGAGGCCGCTTGTTCAGTTTCTTGATGGTCTTTCCAGTCGCAAGGATTTTGACGTGCGTTCTGCCTGTGTCAATCGCAAGCACCTTCATAGTTAGATTCTCCAGATACCTGCAGCCAGGTTAATTTGCGCATCCCGTTGTGTGGATTTGATTCGAAGCAGCAATCTCCACTTGAAAATCTTTCCCTTCCCATCCCTCTTGCCACAACAAGGTGAAGACGATGCGGGTGCCGGGCGAGAGCTGAGTCGACGGCAGATCTCCAAACCAGCAACCGAAGCCTGCATCGCACGTTGCCAGGTCATTCGCCGTCGCCCATCCATCAACGCTCCAATGGATCGTCGTCGCCTTTTCCGTGATGATGCGCAGCGTGTTCCCTGGGGCGATCCGTTGCGGCTGATGCGCGAGCGTCCACATGTCAATCGTGCTGCCCGTTCTTTCTTTGGCGTAGCGCTGATACACTGGCTCGACGCGGTCAAAACACACCCCATCCTTGTGACTGCGCACCAGGGTCACATACTCCGCGTGCGACCAGCACAGCGGCATGGCCGCGCCGGTCGGGCTGCCGCGCTGCATCTCCCCATCTGGCAAATCGTCGTCGTCCCAGAGTTGTTCCGACAACATGCCACCCTCATTGGCGAATCTTTCCATCGCTTCGATGAGCGGCATCGGATCGCGCCCGGCGGCCAGTTCGTAATGAGCCCGTTCGCCGGTGAGAATCGGCCAGCAGCGCCCTTCGCCCGTCCCGTCGTAGGCGCTGCCGTCGGCCTTCTGGCCATAGCCATCATGGTTGTAGCGGCGCCAGCCCGGCCCTTGCGGCAGGTCGCGTTTGAGGACGTGATCCATCACCGCGAGGGAATCGACGATCAGCGGGTCATCCGCCGCGCGAACCCCCAGCCGAACAAGGTGGAGAAAATCGCCGCCTACGATGTTCCGTGCCGGATGGGTGCCGCCGCCATTAGCGATAACTAATTCCGCGTGATCCGGATCCGGTGAAGCCGCGGCTTGTTTCGGATCGGCGGGCGTGATGCGAATGTAGTGTCGCGGTTTGCCCTGCACCAATTCGCCACGACGGGTGACCATCCACTCTTCCAGGTGCGCCGAAAGCCAGTCCGCATAATCGAGCAGAAAGTCCGCCGCGAGGGTGTCTTTCCTGCCGCGCGCAAATTCCGCCGTGCATACCACGCTCGCGATGATGGTCGCCAGCGTCGAAGGCGAGTACCCGGAATTCTCCTCCCAACGTTCCTGCGACGTCACCGGTCCGTGCAGGATCACATAACGCACGGCGCGAGAGGCCAGCATCCAAGGATTGAACTGCCGGAGCGCGTCAGCCCGCTGCAGGCGCCAGGCGAGCAGAATCGGCACCGCCACTTCATCCAGTTGCAGGCCTTCCCAGTAAGGCTCGCCACGAATCGAACTGTTTTGCGGCAAGCTGCCATCGGCCGCCTGCACGCACGCCAGCCAGATCAACGCGCGCAACGGCGACTCCGTTTGCCCGCAGGCCAGCAGCGCCGTAGCGGTTTGCACCATGTCGCGCGTCCAGACCAGATGATAGCCGCCGCGATCACTGTCGTCCTTCGTCTCGCCCCAAGGAATGCTCAACGACGCCACGAACGCACCCTGGAAAATCTTGTCTTCATGCGCCAGCAAGAGACACTGGCTCACGCGCATCATCGAACCGCCGTCTTTGGTGTGTCCGCTCAAATCAACTTTGGCGCAAGTGCGCTGCCATTGGCTAACATACTTCGTCCGTTGGTCGGCGAACGGAGTAGCCAATGCTTGCAGGAGGTGGGCGCACGCGCTCTGTGAACTGCGCCCGAACCCGACGCCCAGTGTGAACTCCAGTCCGTCCGATAAATCCACTTCCCCGATCAATGCGATGTTGCCGTCCATAGCCTGTTCGAATTCCCAATCCATGGTGAAGTTGTCCATCAAGTCCTGCCAGCCATCACTGAATCCGACGTAGCCGACGGAGCGCCGCGTGAAATCAGGCGCACACCCGAAAGACAGGTCGATGCCCTCGCGCTGCGCCTCGATGAGCTTCCGCCCACCCAATCCACACAACCAGGCCGAGTTGTTCTTGCCGGTGCCTTTCATATGCGGGGCGAGCAGCGCGTACACGCGTAGTTTGCCGCCCAGCGTCGGCTCCAGGATTTCCAGCCGCGTGTGCATCAACAACACCGACGAGTGCGGGTCCACGAGGATTTCTTTGACGAGGCGATAGCGGCCCTCGCGGTCGGAATTGGTCAGTCGATAGAACAACGCGTTTTCCTCTGGGTATTCAGTCTGATGGAGCAGATCCCGCCGTTCCTCATGGCAAAACGATTCGCCGTCGGTGATGAGGAATTGCAGGTCGCGCGTATTGGGCGTATCGACGTGGGGGAAGTAGATCTCGTTGACGATGCCGTGACTGAGCGTGAACCAGACGCAGGCACTGCTGTGATATGCCGTGCCGATGCCGTCCTTGGCACTGGACGTCCAGCGTGGCTCAATCCCTGGTGCCCCAAAGGCGATGGAGTGCATATTCATAGGTCACAATAGTTCCAAGGTTCGTGACATTCAGAACGGGTGAAGGGACCACGTCGAACCTGCTGCTCGAGACTGCGTTCCACAAGACGATGGCTGACTCTTCGACGGTGTGGTGCTTGTAACCAACACCAACGAGGAGACGAGCGGGCCAGACGGATCAATCATGCTCTCGGTATTCCATGTCATCTCAAGAGCGAGACGTTACTACTTGTCGAGCCCCCGTTTCACGGAGTCGCCAATCAGCAGCACCGTCGGGTACAGAACCTCGTTTTCTTCCTGAATGTGCAAGATCAGGCTCTCGGCAAAGCGGACGTAGTCCGTTTCGCCTTCCTCCATGGCCGCTTCCGCAAAGTTCTTGAGACCCGCCACGAGATCGCGGTGTTCGCGACGGATCTGCGGAAGGTCGGCCCTCAACTTTTTGGCCACCTTGATGGTCGCGCCCATCTCCGGTGTCACCTTCCCCTCCGCTAGCACGGGCAACACTCCGAGCGACGGGAAGACATCCTTCGCCTTCGCGAAATGGTTGGTCCCGAGCTTCTCGATCGTCCGGGCCGCATCCCCGACCTTGCCACCCTCCTTCGTGGCCTTGACGAACTCGGCCCGAAAGGCTTCGTGCCGTTTCTGTAGCGAATCGGGAATCTGGAGTTCCAGCGGCTTGTCGTTGCCCTCACCCCGAAGTGCCGCGGGGATTGGACCGTCCGCTTGACAAGACGCCAACAGTGTGGCGGCAAGAAGGACTGCCGGTAAGACCACAGCGTTGCTCCTGAATATGGCAGGCACTTCTTTGGTTGATGCCCGTCGCGAAGTTGGGAAGGTTAGAAACTGGGAAATTAATAATTTGCTTTCCATGGGTTTTCTCCAGAGTAATTCAAAAAGCTCGTTTTATGACATCGTGTTTTCAGATTGTTAACGTATACTCCAATGGGATTGTCCGCGGGTTTTGGGCTCGACATGGCCCATTTCACGATGTTGCCGCATCCAGCGGTAGACCGTGTCATGCCCGACTTGACAGAGTCGACAGCCTTCTTTCGGCCATTGGCCACATAGGCAACAACCCGTTCTCGTAAATCGGTGCTTCGGTGCTCTAGGCATTGCTCATGCCTTCAGCCGCAGCCACTGCACGAGGTAGCTAATGGTGCCTTCGACCATTTCCATCTACCTTGCTCCTCCTTCTGCAACTCTCCGTCGGTCTATAAATCCCGACGCACCATCAATGATGCTTGTAGTACCCCGCTCCCTTGATGTCGTTCCAGGATGTGGTCTGGTGGCAGCGATAGCACTGATTCACTTGAGCCGGCCCGCAGCACTGGCGTACTTGCGTATCTTCCTGCCTGGCAATCCTTTTCGAGATCATGTCGAAATGCATCATATAGTGACTGGGCGGCGCCTGGTGGCACTGGGCGCACTCGATCGACCGCGGAGAGGGGTGGCGAAATCCGGCGATGGTCCACTTTGTCGTCCCGTGGCACTCCATGCACTCGCGTCCAAAGAGCCCTTTGTGGCGGTCTTTGGTGCTGTGGCAGCTCGAACAGTCCAGGATCATTTCCAGCGCTGTCAGGGAAGGCTGGTTGGGTAGGGAAGCCGGCATGGTGACCGGGCGGAGCCAGGCCACCAGCTGATCGGCGGCCTGCTTCTGCTCACTATCAGGCGCCGATTGCTCCAACTGCTTCAACCCAATTTCCGCTAACGTCACATGATCCATCTTCGTCAGTCGTGCGTGCACGCCCTGATGCTCGATATGGCATCGTGCACAACGGCCGATGTTCACATGAAAGGCGGTGGGTTGACGCTGCAGCAGCGTCTCATTGGTGGCATGGCAGCCAAGACATTTCACATCGACCGGTCCTTTCACGGGCGTGTGACAGGCGGCGCAATTGTTTTGGAGCGACACATGCGCGACCGATAGATTCCCCGGCCGCACCTGTTCCTGCCACAGGGCGACGCCGTTGGCGCCGGATTCCCATAGTGCGGCCAATGCCGCCGCCGTCGCGAAAAAGAGCACGAGTAAGAGAATGGTTTTCTTCATGTACCGCCCTCAGCTGAACCATCTGAGTCCGAAATGAATTCCCGACCAGATATGAAGCAGCAGCAGGATATAGAGCGCGAAGGACGCCGCGATATGCAGCGTCAGAGATCGGCTGGCCCAGCGTTTGAACACCTCGTGCGTGCGGATCGCGAATTCCAGGTCTGCGACGCCCTCGGCCGTGCGGAGGACCTCACCGGCCGGGCCGCCGACGGGGAGCTCGATTCCCAGCGATGCCAGGCCCGCCGCCAGGACGGGTGTCTTGGGAAGGGCTCTCATTTCAGCAGGACTATTCTCCAGCACTCCCCACGCACTGTCGAGATCGCCCCGGGCGGTCTGCAGCAGGAGTAATTTGTCTTTGATCTCATGGGTGACAAAGGTGAGCAGATAGCGGGCGACCAATCCGCTCACGACGACGAGCAGCATGACGGCTGTGAGGGCCATTCCCAGCACGCTGTTGAACTTGTGACCTGTGTGAATGATTCCGAGCAGAGGACCAAGGATGCCGGCATAGATGTGTAGGGTCAGCAACGTCTGCATCGACACCTGCGGGGTGATTCGAGCTTTGAAAAAGGGGATCCGCTTGACGATGGGGTACGCGAGTGGGACGAGCATGAGCACGGCCCCCGCGATCCCAAACACGAGTCCTGTTCCGCTGCCCGGAAACCGCGGGGAGCTGTGGAGGAGAAAGCCAAGCCAGGCCAGCAATAAGATTCCAACGGTGCTGCTGACGATGAGGCCTTCACGTTCCTTCATGGCTACGCCTCCACCACGACTTCACCCTTCGGCTTCGCCTGGCAGGCCAGAATGATGTTGGTGGCTTTGTCGTCAGCATCGAGCGCGTCTTCCACCGCCTGCTCAACCTCGCCGGACGTCATCTTCACCTTGCACAGGCCGCAGGTACCCACCCGACACGAGAAGTCGATGCCGATGCCGAGTTCCTCGGAGAGCTCCAGGATGCTCTGCTTCGGCGGGCTGTCTCCGCTCTGGAGATCCACACGAATTTTGGCCGACTTGGTGCTTTTCGAAAACGTGACCAGCGGGCCGGTCGCCGGTGTCGTCGGTTTAGCGGCAGTCTCAGCGGTGGCCGGGGCGGCCGGAGCGGGCTTGGGCGTGCCGAACGCTTCGGTCTTCAAGCGGTCGGGAGGAATTCCTAATTCAGCGAATATGGCCTTGATCCCGTCCATCATTGCCGGCGGTCCACACAAGTGGCTGATCCGCGAAGCCAGATCGGGGACCGTCTGTGCGAGCCAGTCCTTCGTGATACGTCCGCGAGCGCCCTTCCAGCCTGTCCCGTCTGCCCTGGTGATGGTGACCGCGACATGCAGCTTCGGATTCAGATGCTGAAGCTCAGCTATTTCGTTTGCAAAAATGAAGTCGGTCGGAGTCTGGCACGTATAAATAAAGAAGATGTCTCCGGCCCATGACCGCTCCGTGAGAAAACGAGTGATGCTCATCATCGGCGTAATGCCCACGCCGCCCGAGATGAGTACGATGCTGTCCGCCTCTGTTCCGGTAAACGTAAATTTTCCGACCGGCCCCCCTGCTTCCATCTGGTCGCCCACCTTGAGCAGATCGACCATGTGACGGGAGACCGCGCCCCGTGGCTCACGCCGCACCGTCAGCTCGACGTACTCCCGCTGCGTCGGGGAGGATGAAATGGAGTACGAGCGGTTCATTTTCGCACCGCCAATCCAGAACGTGACGTTGAGGAACTGACCGGGCAGAAAGGTGAACGGCATGGAGCGGCTATTGGGTGAAGGCAGGAGGCGAAACGTCTTGACGGTCGGCGTCTCAGGGACGATACTCGCCACCCAGAGTTGCCCTTGCCACTTCGCAGTCAGCGGAGGCGCGGAGGTTGCCTCCGAAGTGGCGGGCGAGGCCGCAGAGCCTCCCGCAGCAGGTGGGGCTGGTGGCGTATCCGCTGATTTTGCGGCATCTCCACCCGGAACGGGGACGGCGGATGATCCTCCAGGCGGCGGAGCCGGTGATCCTTCGGCGGGCGGTGTGACGGGCGAGGCCGGCGCGGCAGGGGATGGAGTCCCTCCGGGCGGCGGAGCTGCTGCCGCGGGCGGCGCGGCGGGTGGCGGTGGCCCTCCACCCTGTGATTTCCCTCCGGCTGGCGGTCTTGAGCTGGGGTTGATACGCCCAAAGAGGGCCGCGGCGCGGCGCATCTTGAAGAAGTACATCACGATCATTGCTACCGCGAACGCGATAAGCAGCCCCATGGTGAAGAGGTGAAATGGCGTGACACCGAGAATCCCACGTAGCTCGTCGCGCGGGATAGGAGATGCGAGGCTCATTTCGCGTTTGAACCACTGCAGGGCCACATTGCGGGTGACCTGCCCCTCCCTCAGCGCCCGGTGCGCCGCCAGCCCGCTTTCAAATTGGGCAAGGCCCTGTCGCATGTGCTCGGTCGCTTCTTGCATCGCCGAGTAGTCATTATTCCCCGTCGATTCGGAAAGCTTCTCCAAGCCGGACGAGAGACGTGCGGCCCCCGTCCTCATTCGTTCATGCGCCAACTGTTCGACCTCGGCACGCTGTCCGGGCGGCAGATCCGGGATATCCATCAGTAAGGGGTAGAGTTCCTTGGGCGGTGGCGTACCCATCTTCTCCATCATCCCGCCCATACCGCCGCCCATGCCGCCGGACGGTCCAACGCCTGCAGGCGGCCCCATACGGCCGGGCCCCGGACCTTCGCCGGCCCCGGGTTGGTGTTTACCCATACCGCCGCCCATCCCACCGCGCATGCCGGGACCCGGTACATTCCGAGTGTCAGGAGGACCACCATTACCAATGAACGGCGGTGCATCGGCCGGACCCGGCTGAGCGTGGTGTGAGGCATGCTCCTCAGGCGTGATCTGGCCGGTAGCGGGCGTGGCCAGCACCAAACCCGCCGCCAGGATCAGGAGGCACACGTTGCTGTGAGGATACTTCATGGTGTCACGCAATCTCTTCTAGCGCATCTCATGAGGACCGGTCATGGGCCCCATCCCCTCCGGACGCATGCCACGAGGACCCATCATGTGTCCCATTCCCTTTTCAAGCGGACACTGTCCAGTCTTCGCAATGACGGGACAATCCTTTGCGATCTGGCGCTGACAGTCCTCGCTCGACTTGCCCGTTCTCAAACAATCAGCCATCTTTTGGTACATCTCCGCCATGTCCTTCCGCGACTCAGGTGACATCTGATCCGTCATCTGACCCGTCATCGATTGCGACTTGTCTGCTCCGAAGCTCAACGAAGAAAGACCCAACGTGACACAGACACAAACAACTGGAACGAGTAGTCTTTGAATACGCATAGCATGTGCTCCTTATTAGGTTCGGTCCTTACTTTTGAGTAGACGTCATCGTCCCCAACAGGGCCCGATGTTGATCATGCGTGAGCACCTTGGTGGCTTCCCCCACCGCTCGGATGAAAGTCATGCGCTGATCGGCCCGCAGTTTCTCGATCTCGGCCACTTTGGCTTGAATTTTGACAGCGTCCGGTTCATCAGCGCCCGTCAAGATGTACAGGTCTTGTTCCACTTGATCGATGCGGCGTTGCGCCGTGGTACGATCAAGCAGTGCCTTCTCCTTCAACCGGTTCAACGTTTTTGTTTGTTCGGGAGTCAGCGCGATATGTTTCGCATGGTCAAGGAAAAACCCGGTTGACCCGATGTGATACAGGTGCGACGCCCCCGGCTGTCCAGGCATCGCAGAAGGCGGAACGGTCATGCCTCCCATGCCACGATCACTCCCCATCATGTCACCCATCATCCCGCCCATGCCGCTCATCATCCCGCCCATCTGACCTTGGGCGCGCTTTGTACCCATGCCGCCACCCATCTCACCTGAGTCCTCCATCATCCCCATCATGCCCATCCCACCGCCTGAGCCTTGCGACATGCCACGGTTCTGCCCAGTACCCATGCCTCCTCCCATCATCCCGCCCATCCCGCCCATCTCGCCTTGATCGCCCATGCCGCCGCCTGCGCCCATCTTCGTGCGCAAACCGGCCCTTGATCTCTCCATCGGATCCGTCTGTTGCAGCGCCGTGCGCAACTTTGCGACTTCCGTTTGCAGCTCCCTAATCTGATCGAGCAGGGCTTGCTGATCCGTATTTGGATCGGTCATATTGTGAGCACCAGACCCAGGTGATACGTGTTGCCCCCAGCTCATTGAAGGAGATACACACGTCACCACCATCGCTGCCACAACCAGGGCATGAAACACTCGATTAGTCATGAGCGGTCTCCTCTGTTTCATGACATCGCTCCTTTTAGTTGGGAACATGGTGTACCCGAGACTGGCCTGTATGTGAGCCATCTGTATAATTTTGCCCACACGACATTATTCTTTCTTTGGATGTGCCCTTAGCTGCGGGACAACGTCAGCATCTCTCGCTCCGCGTCGACCCAGTCCTCCAGGTCACACCCCTCGCGGCAACCTCGCTCAAGATAGAGTTCGTAGGCCCGTTCAGCGATCCGCTCCCGCGACTTATCGGATGAGGCACCTTCTTGGGGGCGATCCTCCTGTGTGGTGATGACGTGTTCCTTGTGCTTTTCCTTCAACCGTTGTTGCTTCATGACGCCCTCCCTTTCTCCGCATATCCAATCAACTGGTACCTTCGCTTACTACCGCGCCTGACCTGCTATGGTCGTCAAATCTTCGAATGACGCTCCGTGTGAACACATGCTCCCTACCGTGCATGGAACGAACAGATCTGGAACAATCTCTCGCCCAAATCTCTTCAGGACGAGGCCGATATTGACGATGGGCACGAGCGGCATCTGTTCACCATACGTCACGTCCACCAGCGCAGCGCATGAACGGTTGTCCACTCGCCGCCGACGCTGATCGCGACACCTGACGTCAGCCGTACGAGATAGCCTCCGATTCCTGGCTGCTGGACCATGTGTGGTGACCCAAAGCCATCCAGCCAACGACGAAAATCAGCAAGAGGAACAGGCCACCGATCAGACTCGCGGCCAAGCAAAGCCACCACGAAATCCTGGCTTCGCTGGGATCACTGTGGAGCCGCGACTGCATGCGCTCCCTAAGGATAGTTGACCAGGACCGCCACGACAAACAGCCTCGTGAGCCGCCGGGCTAGATCCGACCGGTGCTCGGACGATGGCATACGCACGCCTCCTTGCCGTGAGAGGTTGCGGACTCGGTGCGCCGTCAGCTCCTGTAATACAGCTGAGAGTCTTTCCTCCATATCATTACCTCGATTGGGACTTTAGGGCCCTTTCCGTGTCAAATCATAGTGCTGTATGGCCAGATTCTGAGCCTCGTGCGCAGCCTTCCTCAAGGTTTCCGAAATAGCTTGGCAGTGCGCGATGTGTTCAGCCCTGGTGCGAACCCCGGTGGGCTCGCCTGGATGTCTTTCATAGAATTCGGCTATGGTATCCCAATAATTCGCTTTGGCTTTGAGCTCCTGAGCCTGTTGGGAATAGTAACGCTGCAGTCCCTGATGATCTCCTTTACTAATCATGGTCTCAAGAGGCTCCGCAGCGAAAATTGGCATTGCGACCAGGAGACCGAGAACCAAAAATGCGCAAATCCCTCTAAGCTTTAACATCCTACGCCCTCCTTGTTTGTGGCGAACCGTTTCGCCGACTATGGTGAGTGATCTTCATTCCCCACCTATTTCATGCCCCTCTGCTTCTTGCTCCATCCCAGCGAGCCTTGGGGATACCGAAGATGCCGTGGCCCCGTCAGCATCATCCGGGAGCGTGACGCTCCCGAAGGCTCACTCAATGCGATGATGCGTGCCTTGTTCCTCCATTCTTTACGCGTATGCATATAAGACGAGATTTGGCTCGTAGCATTACAGTATCCGCAAGCAAGGGACACCTTCACCATGGCATTCCCCCCCCATGCGCACATTCACAATTCATAAAACCGTGTTCATGACAGCAGTCCTTGCATGAGGCGAGGAGTATCTTCTTGAGAGCTCGTCGTGCCCGATGCAAGCGTACCCTGACCACGTTGCGGGTAATGCCCAAGTCCTTTGCCACTATTGCCCGTGATTCGCCACCAAGATCGATCCGCTGCAACACCACGGCATACTCGGGTTTGAGTGTTGGGATCAGGTGATAGAAACATGTGCACACCGCTTGAGGGGCGATAGTGCATTCGTTTGCACACGTAGGCTGAAGGTGGGCATATTCGACCTCACCGTACTGGCGGGCCGTTTGGGCACGATAATAATCAGCCAGGGTGCTGCCCAGCACCCGATACAACCATGGCAGAACACTCGCTTGCTTTTTAATATCTGACGATTTGCTGAGGGCTCGAAGGTAGAATTGTTGCAGGACTTCCTCCGCCATGTCCGTGCTTCCCATATGACGAGTGAGGAAACGAAGGAAGGCGCGCTGATGCTCGATGAGTACTGGGGCTATGTCCAGGCTCATCGAATCTCTGACGCCGTGCGATTCCAGATGTGAAAACATGGTCAGGAGTTCCTTCCCTGGATGATTTGTCCTATAGTTCTCATGCTGATGGCCAAAGTGGCCATCAGGTGCTGGTCCTGGAGTCCTTGGTTCAACCGTTCCATATTTTCAAAACAGGGGGAGCCTTCGAAATGAAGGTTGTATTCTTGCTCGAGCCGATCCGCATTCGGCTGTGCGATGTCCCCTTTGAGGCGCAGCTTGCCGGGAAACGAGATTTCCTCTCCGATCCCGGACATTGCACCCTGAAACGGCTGGGTCAACGGCATGCGTTGATATCTGAACTGGAGTCGCGGGTTGGGGAGCGTCTGGACTTGTGGCACGATGGCCGTGGCCACCTCCCATTGTTCTCGGGCCGCCTTAATTTCCGAGCTCCAGGCAGACAGTCCCTCGATGAGACGCTGGAGTTTGATCCCATCGTCACCCGGTGCCGCGTGGACAGCGCTATCCGTGCGTATCGCACCACCAGCCTCTTGCGCGCCGCCGGCACACAGCGGGGTGAGGCCTACGACGGAGAACGTAAGGGTAGTGAAAACCCACGACGAAATATGAACAGGTGATCGTGTCACGGCAGCACCTCCAAGCGGCATTGAAGAAAGAAAGAGGGCATCGCCGCTAACCCAAGCAGCCGAGCGGCGCGCAAAAGACCTGGAGGTGTGGAATCAGATTCGGAGGACCGAGGAGGACGCGATGGAGATGGGCACAATGGAATAGGCACTGCCCACAGACCCAATAGGCCGAGCTGAAGGACTGACCGGAGTCGTGGCACCACTGACGAGTATCAGAGGAGCATACACATCTGCGACCACACTGATCTGTATCTGACGTTCAGGAGATGAGGTCAGTGACGGAGGACACATGTTGGTTCCGTCCATCGGACAGGCTGCGTGACCCATCTCTTCAGTCAGCTGCGGCACGTCCTCCGCCACTGACAGATCCAGCACCGCACACATCACCCCTATCACCTGGCAGAAGGCATAGACTAGAATCACAAGCCGGATGTTAGTTAGGACAGTCATCATGGTAAGAGGAGACCTCGCTTCGACGCGCTCAGTCTATGGTAACGCCAGCAGCTTAATCAAGGTCGGTATAGCCCTCTGCAAAAACAAAGAGCATCAATAATGCCAGCATACCACTGTGAAGATCTTCATGGACTAACGATTGTGATTCCGATGGCTTGCGA
>JALDRG010000020.1 GCA_031315995.1 Nitrospira sp. | reverse complement strand
TACGTCGTCTTGGCCAATGGTCTCGTTTCTGTGCGAAGGGGCGATTGTTCTGACAGATGATTGACTTGTGCGACAAATGGCGTACAATGTGAAACATGAGAAAGGCGTCGCATCTGTCCATGTCAGACCGTATTAATGCCCGTATCGATATCGGCCTTAAAAAGAGAGCCGTGAAAATCTTCGATCGCCTGGGGATTAGTGAGGCAGAAGCCATACGGCTTTTTTATGCTCAGGTTGAACTCCATCAAGGTATTCCCTTCCCTCTCACCATTCCCAATGCCACGACCATTGCCGCCTTTGACGAAACCAACAAGCCGGAGAAACTCCCTTCCTTTAAAACCTTCCGCGCCCTCAGAAACCACACGGGCGTATAGCCTTGCTCACCATCAAACCCACCAGCCGTTTTCTCAAAGACCTTAAGTTAGCCAAAAAACGAGGACAGGACATTGATGATCTCGAGGACATCATTGACCTCTTACAATTCCAAAAAGTTCTGCCTGTCAGAAACAGAGATCATGCCCTTTCTGGGAATTGGAAGCATCACCGCGAATGTCACATTGCCCCAGACTGGCTGCTGATTTATCGAACGGATGATGAATTCCTTTACTTGGAACGTACCGGCTCCCACGCTGATCTGTTCGAGTGAATGTGCCAGATCGTCTCTCATTTGTTAGGAAATCTGGTCCCGGTTTTGGTCACGGTTCGGTCACGGTTTTGGGTACGATTGCAGATATGCCTCAGTCGTTATTGATCTGCATGGACTGATGCAAAACGCATTGATCTATAAAGAGAACATATCCATCTGTCCTCCTTGATCGCTGTCTGTCTCTAAAGTGCTTTGTGCGCCTTCGGATCCGAGGGTTGGGGGTTCAAGTCCCTCCGGGCGCACCAAGCGGCGTCTTCTGGACAGACCCGTTGGAGATCTCCATACCTCGCTTCGCCACCCCATGTACGCGCAGGCATTCTGCACTAACCCATTTGTTAGCGACCCCTTCTGACCCTCTGTGACCTGTCTCGTGCGGACGAGGCCGTCGTGTCATCAGCCTGGTCGGGACGAAAAGCTTTGAATGTGAGAGGCTTGTCGGAGGAATCGGGAAGGGTTCCATCCCGGCCTGCACTCGTAACTATTTGTAATAATGCTGATTTGTCGGCGCTGAGCGCGGAAGCCTGGGGAGGGCAATTACGGATGCTATATTTGTAACGTCAGGCAGAGGTTACACCCCAGCGTGAAGGAGCAAGGTTCATGAAGCACCGTGGCGTATCGCAACTGATGTTGGGCGGAATGGCAGTGATTCTGTTGGCGGCACCAGGATGCAGCAATATGAAGTGGTTTCACTCCGGCTCGGACGACCAGTCCTCGTCGGAAATGATGGGACGCTCCGGTCACGGTTATGCGCAGGGAGAGGGCGGCCTCGATGGGTACGGGGGGCATGAGGGGCAGAACTCCCCTGACGGACAGTACCCCTCTCTTGGCCGTCACGATGGTGGATCGGCCGAGTCTGAGGGGGGAGCGCTGCGGGGTTTCTCCCCTCTCGTCAACGGCCAAATTTTAGGGGAAGAGCGACTCAGTCGCAGCAACATCGGCACTATGCTGGTGCCGGTCGATCGTGATGAGAAGTGGTATGCCGAAATTCGGCGTGAAGAAGCGGCGGCGATGGAAGCCGGATTAAAAGATGTCTTTTACGGATATGACCGATACAGTGTGTCGGACAATGAGGGCGTGACCTCGCTGACCGGCAATGCCGACTGGCTCAAGGAGAACCCGAAGGCCCTCCTGAAGATCTCCGGGCATTGCGATGAGCGCGGCACCCATGATTATAACCTTGTGCTCGGTGAAAAACGTGCCAAGGCAGCGAGGAGTTTCCTGGTCGATCTGGGAGTCAACGCGAAGCAAGTGACGATTGTGTCGTACGGTAAGGATCGCCCCTTCTGTGCCGATCACGACGAGGCCTGCCATCAGCAGAATCGGCGTGGCCATATGCTGCTGCGCAAATAAACAAGCGGTCCCGGCGCCTGTCCTCAGTGCGGGCGCCGGGACTTGGTACCTCGCCGCCACGTAGTCATCTCCATCCATCTCTCCGCTGCCGACCTCAGGTGGTTTCCCATTGCATACGAGGCGGATGCCCTGCGAGAACCTCGCGGAGGGCCTCCTGCTGGGCCAACGGACCTATTCCCGGTGGGGGAGAAGGTCCGTAATCTCCACTCCGTGTCTTTCTACTGAGACAGGAGGGTGACAATACGCGGGAGCTTATGGTATTGAGCCACAGCAGGTGACAGACTTTCTGCCCCCTAACTCGCCGAAGGAGAACGATTGTGAACCAGCGCTTTGGAATTACCGTGAAATTCTTGATTTCAGCCGATTCCCCGGAGGAGGCCGAAGAGATCATCGAATCGGGATGTGAGAAGATGGCGACATCCATCCACGAAGGGGATGTCAGCTATGAGGGCATTGAAGATATTGAAGAGGAAGATGAGTAATGACGGCGACCGTCTGTGACGCCGCGGCCGCATCGCTGCGGTGCCCGCTCAGTCTTGACGGAGGAGGGGGGCGGTTGGATCCCGGACAAGCCGTCCGTTCCGGTCAGCCGGAGAGACGGGTGTTATGACGGACCACGTGGAGACTCCCGGAACAGATTCCCGCCCACCGGGATTTTTGAACCGGATTCACCAATCCAATAAACAGTATCTCCCGCAATGGCTCGGCGTTCCGGCGCACATTCACCACGTGGCGTACCGGATGGCCAACCCGCCGGTGGAGCGCCCCAATAGCCGTCGGGAGTTCCAACACCTTCTTCAGGCCCTGGAAATTTCAGAGGGCGGTATCGAAGATCGGTTCGGCTATGGATTTAAAGTCGCGTCCAATGGAGACCGCCTTGTCGTCGTGTGGGAGGCCCACACGGAGTACTACAGCTACCAGGTCTGGCATGTGGTCCGTGATGCCACGACGCCCCTCGATTTCGGGCCGATCACGTTTCCCGGCTATCTGATGCCCCTCTGCCCCCTCGGGATCCGCGTGAATGCGCTCGATCTGCTGTTCCTGCCGCAAGAGCTGCCGCTCGAACACGAGCTCCCTGCGAGGCTCCCCGGCGCCATGGTGTATGGCAGCCGTATTTTGGGAGACGACATCGTGGCGGTCACGAGTTTCACTCCCGACGAGTTCGACCGGGAGCGGTATCTGGTCTGTTCGACCTCCGAACAAGCGCTTCGGCAACAGATCGCCAAGATCGTCGATACGATCGTCGCCATTGAAAACTATTACCACCTGGTCATGTTGCCGATGAAGGCGTTTTCGCGCGCGGTCGATCAAATTCATGACTATGAGCAGCGACATCTGTATCAACGCGCCGTGTTGATCGAGCAGTTAGGCGGAACGACCCCGCCGACCATGCAGAAATGGTTGACGGTCCTGACCCAGGACCTCCTGCAGGTCAGCCGGCTGGCGGAGTCGATGCGGTACAGGCTGTCCGCCTCGGTGCCGTATGACCGCATCGTGCAGAGCAACCTCGTGGCGTTGCAGGAGCGACCCTATCCGCCTCTTCGTCAGATATCAGAGTATGTGAGCTGGAAGATCACCGGGGTGACCGAGGGCTATCAGCAGCTGCTCCGGCGCATCGACGCCATGGAGAAGGATTTTGAAGCGACGGTGGCCGTGCTTCGGACGCATATCGAGCTGCGGTTGCAGGAGCAGAATATCGAACTGCAGGATCAGAATATGAAGTTGCTGATCAGCGTGGATTCCACCACGCGGGCGCAGGCGATCCTGCAGCGCACGGTCGAGAGTCTGTCCGTGATCGTGATTACTTACTATCTGACGGGATTAGGAAGTTATGTGCTGAAAGCTGCTTATGAGATGGGATGGCTGAAAAACGCCCATGTGGCGACGGCGATCTTTGTGCCGATCGCGTTCGGCATTTCCTTCACCCTCATGACCGTGGGCAGGAAAATTATCGTCAAACGAATGGCGAATTCCGTCAAGGACGCGGCGGGGCACTGATGTCGGTACCCTGGGCGTCCTCACGCTCCTGACGCCCACCCGCTCTTCTCTACGTAGCTGAACCGAAGCGAGCAGGTTGAGTGTGTGGCTGCGTGCCTTCGATGGCTCTCGCCTAGGCCGCGGTCAGTTCACGCCCATCCGCATCGGCTTCAACGGCTGACGCTTCGAGTACCTGGCCGATCAAACGCTGTAGACGGTTCTGCTCATCCTGACGCACTCGGATAAACTCGATCCCTGCTTTCTGCTCAGTGGCCCATCGCACCTTCGCGAGTCCGACGGTGAGTGGTCGGGCCTGGTCTGGTGCCATCACATGGAGTTCGAGGTAATCGCCCGGCCGGACGGGAAGGGTTGTTTCCACGGCGCAACCAGGACCAGAGAGGTTGATGAGCGTTCCCTGGCCGACCATCGAGTCGCACGACACACGGACAGGGTAGGTGACGGTGACTCGAATCGAAGAACGATGATCCATGTTCATAGTAAGGCCTCCTTGCCTTGGCCCTCGGTTCCTGAAGGCCTACAGTCCTTTTCGGTAGGGATTTTGCCGAACTTTAGCCGATTGCGGAACACTCGATATTTGCCCGTTACGCGATGATCAGCCCATGCGCCCTGGCGGTATCAGCATAGCCGGCAGGATGCGCAATACGCCTCATCGTCCGTTCGAGAAAACGTCGTTCGTCATGGGCGTCTGCACGACCAGCTCTATAGGGTTTCGACGGCCGGCATGACCCGGTCCCCCGTCATCAGCCATACGCTCGTATTTGCAACGAGATACGCTTCACGATTCGCGCGCCTTAGGCAGGCTTTAGGCGGCCTTGTCGGGGGGAGGGGGCGGCAGGCGAGGGGAGCTGGGAAGATGGCGATGCCCCGTCAACCACAGTGCCAAAGGGATACTCACAGGGAAGGGGAGGAGAATGAGGGCGAGGACAGCCAGCACTCTACCAACAGACATCCGACGGGTCGAGATTTTGGTGGGGAAGAACATTGCTAAGGTCCTGACGTCCGAGCCCATGACTGGTGGATGAAGGTCGTATCATGACCCCTCTAAGCTCGTGGGACGGTTCCTGTGAGGCGTGGTGAGGAGATCCGTCATCCACTGTCCGATCAAGGCTGCGAAGGCAATGACGGTGATCACAATCTCCGATAGGTACTCCATGAGACGTCTCCTGCGTAGGCTCCGATCCAGGGGCAAGCACCTTGCTGTTGCCGTTATCAAATAGCAACCCTTGTGCCAACAGGAGTATACGTAGGTTTTTCCAGGAGAGGCATCATGTGGCTGAATATCTCAGCAGTTCGAGGCAGGGTTGCTGAACCGGGAGGGCGAGGCGACACAAGTCCATAGAAAGAGATACGGCCCCGTATCCTTATCGATACGCCGGCCGAGCGCTGTCCATGAGCCGCGGGAGTCGGCGGAGCGTCTGTGTCAGCGTACGGCTTTTTCGGTAAACCGGTTGATTTCGGGTACGGAACAGCGTATCCATCTTCGAACGTTTTATGGATCGAACCCAGGCTGTTCACCTAACGAAAGGCACATGTGGAGCGTCGCGATAGTCCCCGCTATGAAATCGAGGTGCCGCTCACGTTTTCAGGCAAGTCGGTGGCCGGCAGCGGGTTGGTCACCAGTCTTTCCAAGGAAGGCTGCCATGTGGTGAGCGAGGATTCGCTCCCCGCCCGGGCTTGCCTTTCCCTTCTTGTCGAATTCCCTGCTCCGTATGAGCCGCTGACGGTTGAGGTCGCCGAGGTGCGGTGGACGAATGCCACGGGCTTCGGTCTCGTGTTCGTGCACGTGCATGACGAGGAGCATGCGCGGCTGGAGCGGTTTATCGGTTGGCTGAAGCGGACGCACAACAATTAATGCGTCTGTTGTTCGGTGAGGCTCGGCCTCGTCCTCAGCGTGAGAGGGCGGGAATATCGACATGCACCTCAACTTGCGTATCCCGGGTGCCGGGAGGAAACGGAGGAAAGGGGTGGGCGTTCACGACGGCCAGGACCGCCGCCTGATCTAATTCCCGATCCCCCGAGCTGCGTTCGACTTCGATCAGCTGGGCTTCGCCGTTCGCATAGAGTCGAAAACCGATGCCCGGCATGTGTCCGACTTCTCCGTTGCGGCGTGTGGGCCGTTCGTCCAGCATCCGTTTTCCGATGAGACGCTGCAGCATTTTCCAATAACCCTCCTGCCGAGGCAGCCTCCCGTTTTCGAGCAACTCTTCCTCTTCCAGGCGGCCATCAAGTACGGCCAAGTCGGTGGGGCGCCGTCCTCGTTCGGAGTCATCCGTTAGATGAGCGGAGAGATCCGCCGGACTGGATCGGTGATCAGCGTATCCAGGAATGGCAATCGTGACAATGACCGTGCGTTCAACCAGTGGCTCCACATGCAGGTCCTGTTGACGGCCGATCAGGATCTGAAGGGTGGTGGCTTTCGGAGGCGTGCCCAGGGTGCCTGAGAGTCGACCGAGGTCGACGGTCGCGGCGTAGTGATGTCGAGCGTGATCAATTTCCAGCGGAACGGTGTAGGGTGCGGAGGTGGGGGTTTCGAACACCGCGACGAGTCGTTCTCCTCGACGAACCGGTGATTCCGGGATCTCGACTGAGACAGTGAGCCCCCGGTTGATCGGCAGCGAGCCGAACAGGCTATCGGCCGATACCTCGATATGCACATCCTTGGGCGTGAGTTGCGGAGTTGTGCCGTTCACGCCTGAAGCATCGGTCATTAGGGTCAGCATCCCGCAGAGCGCGACGAGAGTGCTCCACCCTCTCCATTGAGGGCCTGATGGGTGGATAACAGGGAGCGGTGGCGGAGAGGATGTCCAAGGCATGTTGGCGTCGCCTGTCGGATTGTGTGGACTGTCGGTCCCTTCATGAGTACCACGGGTCTGGGCGAGCGCCTACTTAAATGGCAGAACCGTCGGCGGCAGAGAGGTTGCGGTTGCAGAAGGGATCAGGCAGGATGCCCCCTGCGTATGGAGAGGCGTCGGCTATGAGCGCAGTGCCCATGATAGATCTTCCCCAGCTACGAACTCCTTGCGTCATGGTCATCTTCGGCATCGATGGTGACTTGGCCAAGCGGAAGCTGATTCCGGCCGTTTACAATCTGATGGCCGGTCATTTCCTTCCGGAGGGGTTTGCGATCGTGGGGTTGGATCGTACGGAGATGACGACGGCGGAGTTTCGCGAGAGGCTGGATCGGGTCATGGTCGACCATTTGCCGGGGGCCTTCGACCGATCTGTGTGGAAGGCGCTGCTGGAGCGTGTGCATTATCTCGCGGGGGATTTTCAAGAAGGGGGCACCTATCGACGGCTGAACGACTTACTTCAGGAGGTCGATACATCGTCCGGTACCAAAGGTAACTATATCTTTTACATGGCGACCATTCCCGGTTTGTTCGGCCAGATCGTGACGCATCTGGGAGAGTATGGTCTGACGGTTGAACGTGAAAGCGCCTGGCGCCGGGTCATCATCGAAAAACCATTTGGGCACGATCTGGAATCGGCGCGGGCTCTGAACCATGAACTCCAGCGAGTGTTGCAGGAACGCCAAATCTACCGAATCGATCACTATCTCGGGAAAGAAACCGTACAGAATATTCTGGTGTTCAGGTTTGCCAACGGCATCTTCGAGCCGGTCTGGAACCGTCAATACATCGATCATGTGCAAATCACCGTCGCGGAGAGCCTCGGGGTGGAACATCGAGGCCGCTACTACGAACAGGCGGGTGCATTGCGGGATATGGTGCCGAATCACCTCCTGCAGTTGCTCTGCTTCCTGGCGATGGAACCGCCGAACTCCTTTGCCGCCGATGCCGTGCGCGACGAAAAAGCGAAGGTGTTGCGCGGGGTCACGCCGTTGAGTTCGCTGGATGTCTTGCGGTTCGTCGCTTTCGGGCAGTATGGCCCGGGCACGGCCGACGGGAAGGCGGTCGAGGGATACCGGTCAGAGCCCCATGTGGGGCCGGACTCGATGACCGAGACGTTTGTGGCGATGAAATTATTCATCGACAACTGGCGCTGGGCCGGGGTCCCCTTTTATCTCAGAACCGGGAAGCGGATGGCGCGTCGCTTGACTGAGATCGTGGTGCAGTTCAAGCGGGCGCCGTTCATGTTGTTCCGGAAAACCCAGGTCGATCGCCTGGCCCCGAACGTGCTCGTCATCCGCATCCAACCCGACGAGGGCATCTCGCTGCGCTTTGACGCCAAAGTGCCCGGGCCGACGGTGCAGATCGGTACGGTGGACATGGATTTTCAGTATACGGATTATTTCGGGAATGCCCCGCACACCGGCTACGAGACGCTGCTGCACGATGCCATGGCGGGGGACGCGACGCTGTTTCAACGGGCCGACAATATTGAGCTGGGCTGGGCGATCGTGGAAACGATTCTCGATGTGTGGAAGTCCCTTCCCGGAGCGGCGGCCTTCCCGAATTACCAGAGTGGAAGTTGGGGCCCATCGGAGGCCGAAGCCTTATTGCGGCGCGAAGGCCGGGAATGGTGGAATGGAGGGCGGGCCTAGCCTGCAATCTTAGCGACGAGGAGAGGTGGACTATGGGGCAGGCAACGACCGACATCGCCACTCTGGCGGGTGGCTGTTTTTGGTGTCTTGAAGCGGTCTATGACCAGGTAAAAGGGGTGCAGGCGGTCGAGTCCGGCTATATCGGCGGGCAAGTCAATCCTCCGACCTATGAGCAGGTTTGTGGCGGACGGACGGGGCATGCGGAAGCCGTGCGGATTACCTTCGATCCTCAAGTGGTGACCTATCGTGATCTCTTGAAGGTGTTTTTCGTGATTCATGATCCCACGACGCTGAATCGGCAAGGTCATGACGCGGGAACGCAGTACCGCTCCGGCATCTTTTTCCATTCCCCGGAGCAGCAGCAGATCGCCCAAGAGGTGATCGCCGCCGTGACCCGAGAGGGTCTTTATCCCAATCCGATTGTGACCGAAGTGGTGCCCGCAAGTCAGTGGTTTGAGGCCGAGGCCTATCATCAGGAATACTTTGCCCGCAATCCGTTTGCGGGCTACTGCACTCAGGTCGTCGGACCTAAGGTGGCGAAGTTTCGTCAGCAGTGCGCCTCGTTGCTCAAAACCTAAGGGGAAGCGCGGAATATGCGTTTCCGCTAAGGAGTCTTGAGCAGGCGCTGTACTCCGTCCCGGAGGTCCTGAAGGATACTGGGTTGTTGGGTGATGTGATGCCGTTTGACGAGGAGCTCTGCTTGAGGCGGGCAAAACGGCCACTCGATCGTACTTTTCCCTTGGACCTGAGCGATGATCACTTCGCCCGATTCATTTTCCGAGGGGCCATGCGTCACGATGAGCGGGTCTTTCGGGTCGAGCAAACAGGTCGACTCATAGCCGGCTTGCCGGTATCGGTCTGGTTGGAAGAGCGGAACCTTGTGCGCGCCGTTGGAGAAGACCGTATCGCCTTCGCGAATCGGTCCGTCCGGTGACAAGGAAAACAGCAACATCGGGGTGAGGACGATGACGACTGCGGCGACGCCGATGGACCACAGCGGGGGTTCGGCTCCAGGCTGGGATGGTGTAGAGCGGTTCATTTCGCCGGCAGGCCTCACTCCGAGGGGACTTGCGTCCTCCTAACAACTACTGCACACTCATGTCTCCGCGCACCCTGGTCATCTTACCCGATGCGACGGAGAAAGGCGTGTCGCGACAGTCTCCATGGTCTATTGTCCAATGTGTTCAGGTGATGCCAAACGAGTCAACCGTCATGGCTGGCGGGATTTTTTCATGCATCTGATCGGGTTCTATCCGTTTCGCTGCACCATTTGCGTCCACCGTTTTCGCCTTCGCCGTCGCGCCTAGTCAGCCGAGATCCGACACACGCGCTGGTCGGCGGCCATGAAACTCAGCTTGCCGAGACACCGGCCGGATGTCCTACTTCGAGACAGTCGAGTGGCTGTGTGACGACGGCCACGTCGTGCAAACTAGACTTGCAGGAGCCTAGGGTGTTTCAGTAGTATACTTTCCGTCTCACGCGGGTGAGCGGGGCATCAAACCGATAGGCGTATGATATGTCGTACTGCGGCAAGTGTTCAGGTTATACGAAACGTTCTCGCCGTCAAGGCCTGCTCGATTTTTTCTTCTTCCTGATCGGCTACTATCCCTATCGCTGTCTGCGATGCGGCCGTCGAACCCATCTCCGTCAGCGCGTCTGATATCCGATTCCGTCCGATTCCTTCCAGCAATCCCACATCCCTAGCGGCCTGTGATCAGGCCGGCGGCGCGTCATCACCTGTCCATCGGTCTCGGGCCTGGGTGCGAATCGCTTGGCCTTCCGAAGAGGGGGACCAGCTAAAGCAAATCGTCTTCTGAGTCGGTCATCGCCGGTTCTGCCGAGGCGGCATCTGCGTGGAGCGATGAGAAATCGAATAGTGTTCGATCCAACAGCAGCGGCGGGGCAATGTTGCCGAGGGCGGCGAACATGCTGTCGTTGGAACCGGGGAACCGCGCATTCCATTCTTGGAGTAAGCGCTTGACCTGTTTTCGCTTCAAGTCCTCCTGCGAGCCGCAGAGGTCACAGGGGATAATGGGAAACTGGAGCAAGGCGGCATAGCGGGCGAGATCGGCCTCTTTCACATAGGCCAACGGGCGAATCACCAGATGGCGGCCGCTCTTGGCGCGCAGCTTCGGCGGCATGGCTTTCATCTTTCCGGTAAAAAATAGATTCAGCAGCAGCGTTTCGAGAATGTCATCACGATGGTGCCCCAGGGCAATCTTGGTCGCGCCCAATTCTGTGGCGAGTCGGTAGAGATGGCCACGCCGGAGGCGGGAACAGAGCGAACACGTGGTCTGGCCCTCCGGGATCAATCGTTTGACGACTGAATAGGTGTCGCGCGTTTCGATGTGAAAGGGCACCCCGCGCCTGGTCAGGTATTCCGGAAGGATGTGGGCGGGAAATCCCGGCTGCTTCTGATCCAGGTTGACGGCAATGATGTCGAAATGGATTGGGGCGCGACTGCGTATCGACAGCAGAATCTCAAGGAGTCCATAGCTGTCTTTCCCGCCTGAAAGACAGACCATGACCCGATCGCGATCTTCAATCATGCGGTAGTCGGCGATGGCTTGGCCGGCCAGGCGGCAGAGGCGGGTCTGGAGACGTTCTATCTCCTCGGACTGTCTGCCCGGTGGCACGGTGCCCGCGGAGAGCGGCATGGTCGTAGGCTGCATGGCGGGGCATTGTATCGCAAGCAGGACGGAGAATGGGAGAGGCGGCCGGCACCAAGATGCACCACGAGAGATTCATCCAGTCGCTCTGGCCTGGATCCGGGCGTGAGTTTAGGTGGAAAGTATTTTTCTTCAATCAGTTACGTCGCCGATGCGGCCGGCCGACTCGAGCGAGACATGAGTCGATCCAACCGGCGAGAGTCGTCAAACTTACGGGTGATGTCCTGCGTGGTGAGATCTATCGGCCACATCGGAGAAGGCGGTTCGCATGTCATCGTCCACGCGTCTTTCTTGCGACCCTCAGCCGGCAGGTCGTTCATTCACGAGACAATGGTGGAGCCGTATGGCTGGCAGTCCTAGGGTTAGCCCTGCAGGATAAATGAGCGGGTCATGGCGAGCATTCGGCAGAATTTTGACGAACTGCTATAGTTAAAGAGAACAAATCGGGGCCGAACGGGGCTTTTTGGTGGTTGAACGATGGGGCGGGCAAAGATTCATCGAAGACCGGGATCCGGCGCGGCCGATCCCATACCGGTGTGGACGGAGTGGAGCGACGACCAACTCCTTGATCTGCGCATGTGCGATCTGGACCTGCGCCTCGAGGGGACGTTCTACCAAGAGCCGATCGCTCAGCTGTATCGTGAATTGGATGCGCGCCGCCTTGCCTTCCGGCCACATTTTTGGATCTCTGATGAATGGTTTACGCCCGATGGGGTGCCTGGGATTGCCGTGCCGTTCTATCTCGCACATCCGCGGCTGGCGAAACTGGAAGCGAGTCAAATGTTGGAGGTGGAAGGCGGCACCATGGATTGGTGCATGCGGATTCTCCGGCACGAGGCCGGCCATGCCATTGAAAATGCCTATCTGCTCCGCCGCCGCCGCCGCCGCCAGAAACTGTTCGGACGTTCGTCCCAGCCCTATCCCGAGTATTACACGCCGCGGCCCTATAGCCGGAGTTTCGTGCGCCATCTGGACGTCTGGTACGCCCAGAGTCATCCGGATGAGGACTTCGCCGAAACATTCGCCGTCTGGCTCGATCCACAGTCGCTCTGGAAGGAGCGGTATCGGGACTGGCCGGTGATGAAGAAACTGGATTTCATGGAACGACTCATGGGGGAACTCGCTGGAACGACGCCGACCGTCACCGGGCGGCAGCAGATGGATCCCCTGCCCCGCATTTACAAGACGCTACGCGATCACTATGAAGAGAAGCGAAAACATTACGGGATCGGACGCGCGCCGTCGTACGACACCGACTTGAAGAAACTGTTTTCCGATGGACCTGCCTATGCGAAGCATCCCAGCGCCGCCGAGTTTCTCCGTCGGACCAGAAAAGAAATCCGCCGCCGAGTCGCGGAATGGACGGGTGAATATCAGTATACGATCGATCAGGTCTTAGAAGGCATGATCGAACGGTGTCAGGCGTCGAAGTTACATTTGACTCAGCACAAAGAGCAGGCCAAACTGGATTTTGCAATTCTTCTGACGGTGCAGACGATGAACTATCTCCACAGCGGACGGCACAAGGTGGCCTTATGAGACGATTGCGCGTACTCGTGTTGATGCATAAGGATCTGGTTCCCCCGGACCAACTCAACGGACAGGATCTGGACACAGCCGCCTGGAAGACGGAGTACGACGTGGTCTCCACCCTGAGGAAGCTCGGCCACGATGTGCGGGCGCTTGGCGTCAAAAGCGATCTGGAAGTGATTCGTGCGGCAGTGGAGGACTGGAAGCCTCATATTGCGTTCAACCTGCTGGAAGAGTTCGATGGTGTCGCGGTCTATGATCAGAACGTCGTCTCCTATCTCGAATTGATGCGGATTCCCTACACCGGCTGCAATCCGCGCGGGCTCATGTTGGCGCGGGACAAGGCGTTAGCCAAGCAGGTGATGTCGTATCATCGCATTCCCTACCCCGAGTTTCTGGTGGTGCCGCTCCACCGCATGGTGCGCCGGCCCAAATACCTGCCCTTCCCGTTGATCGTGAAGTCGATCAGTGAAGAGGCCTCGCTGGGAATTTCACAGGCCTCGATCGTCGACGATGATGACAAACTGCGTGAACGGGTGGCCTTCATCCACGACAATGTCAGGACCGGCGCATTGGTCGAGCGGTACATCGAGGGACGCGAGCTCTATGTCGGGGTGATGGGCAATGCCCACCTGCAAGTCTTTCCGGTCTGGGAACTGGTGATGGACAAGATGCCGGATGAGGCCCGTCGCATCGCGACCGAGCGGGTGAAGTGGAGCCGCAAGTACCAGGACAAGTACGGCATCTGCTCGTGCGAAGCGAGAAATTTACCGGACGGGGTCGGCGATCACATTCAGCATCTGGCCAAACGCGTCTATCGTGCGTTGGGGCTGAGCGGCTACGCTCGCATCGATATGCGGATGGACAAAGACGGCAACGTCTACGTGCTCGAAGCCAACCCCAATCCTCAGATCGCCAGCGGCGAAGACTTTGCCGACTCGGCCGAAAAGGCCAACCTCGCCTACCAAAACCTCTTGCAGGAATTGCTGCACGTGGGGTTGCGGTGGCGCCCCGCCCAAGCCGCGTAAGCAGCCGCTGAAACAGGCTCCCAGCTGCGTTCTCGCTTCGCTCAGACCCTCAACGTACTGCGCGTGCTTGCGCCTCGGACCGTCACGTCATGCGGCTATGCCGCAAGCCAGTTTCAGTGCTTGATCAGCAGCGTCACAGTCCGTGTGAGCGCACTCGCTTGTCAGGCTGTAGTGTGATCCTGCCCGCCTTGAGAACCCAGGAGAGTTACGGCCCCCAGCGGATGCCGAAGAGAAGCGCCACGCTGGTGTTGTCGTTCGGTACGGGTGGCGAGAGCGTGATGTGGTGGAGGTTCACCATGAGGGTGGTCGAGAAGGCGATGCTTGGTCCCACCTGATATTCCAGCGACATGCCGAGGGGAATGAAGTGGCTGGTGTCGTTGCGGTCGACTTTCGTCGGGCCGCTGCCGCGATTCAGATCCGCATGGAGAAGGCCGAGTCCGGCGAACGGCACCAGATTGAATCCACTGTCGAGGCGAAGGTGATATTTGGCGACGCCGGCAATACCGATTTGCGTCAGGTCTCCGACCGGCGTGAACAGGGCCATCCCGCCGAACGAAAAATTCTGGTCCATGTAGTAGTCGAGCCCAAAGCCCAGCGCGAACGTGGTGTTGTTGGTGGTGCCGGTCCAGAGCCCGAGGTCGGTACTGAAGCCCCATCGTGCCTCCTGCACTTCCGCCGCCTTGGTCGAGGCCGGCCAGAGGAGCCCGAGTAGGGCGAGACCGATGAGCAGCGGTCGGAATTGTCGCGTGTCTGTCATGGTGTGACGTCTCAGTGTGAGGGGTCTCTATGTAGCATAGGCGGTTCCGGCGGACAAGCGATCCGGTGAGATGGGATGTGGATCTGAGAGTTGTCAGCACGCACGCGCCTCCAGTATGCTGGGAACCCATTCGGGAGGAACGGTATGAAGCAAGAATCTATGACCCCGGCCGAGGCCGCCGACGCGTTGTATCAGCTGATTCCGCGCCGAGTTTCCGTTGAGCTGTTGAGCGAATATGGCATTGAAGGCCAGGACGAGCAGGAGGAGACGATGACGCGGGAACTCCTCTCCTTCACACTCTACTGGGTATCGGCTGCCATCCATGCCCATATTCCACGGAAGTACCGTGAGGTAGTATTTCAGCGGGTGCTGGAATTGATTCAGGCAGATTGGACGACCGAGTTCAAGATTGAGTCAATCACGTGGGAGGACTACCTGGTCGAAATGGAGGAACGCCGCGCACGGTATGCGCCGGTGGGAGATTACGAGGGAGGAGCCATGGCGGCATCCGAAGAAATCTCGGACCTGCTTGAAAATGAGGGGCTCATTCAACCGGAGGATCGGCCGAAGCTGCTCGTACTGCTTCCCGATCTGGTGCCGTTGGATAAATATCAGGAATTATTGAGTCAGTGTGTGTAGGCGCTCGGGACTCATTCTGCGAGGAAGGTTCAACGCTCAATTTCCATGATCAATTGAGCGCATCATGTTGGACAGTCCGCACGATGTGCAGCTCTTAGAGATATCGATGCGAGAGGACCTTCCCGTGAGAATCGAGTTCATACAACAGCGGGGCTCCGGTCGGAATGTTGAGCTCAAGCACCTGTTCCCTGGTCAACTGTTCGAGTTGCATCACCAGCGCCCGTAGACTGTTCCCGTGGGCGGCGATGAGAATCGTCTCCCCTTGAAGCACGTGGGGCTTGATCCGGCTATCGTAATAGGGCAGTACCCGCTCGGCCGTATCCTTTAAGCTTTCTCCCCGCGGCGGTGGCACATCATAACTCCGCCGCCAGATTTTCACCTGCTCATCTCCGAACTTTTTGGCCGTCTCGGCCTTATTCAATCCCTGCAGTTCTCCATACATCCGTTCGTTCAGGGCCTTGTCTTTTTCAATAGGAATGCCCGTCTGGCCGATGGCCTCCAGGATGATCCGCAGGGTCTCGTTGGCACGAGCCAGCACGGAGGAAAAGGCGCGATCGAATGTGAAACCCGCCAGTTTTTTTCCTGCGGCCTTCGCTTCTTCAATGCCTTTCGGAGAGAGCGGGACGTCCACCCAGCCGGTGAAGCGGTTTTCTAAATTCCACTGCGATTCGCCGTGACGAATGAGAACCAGTTTACTCATCGTGCCTCGTCTCCTTGTCCGAAAGGATGGAACCGTTCCAGGACAGGTTATGCGATTTCCCCCTTCGCCCTGTCAAGCGTGCGAGAGGGGGCGGTGGTTCCGTGAGGTCGGGTTGCAATCACCTGAGGCAGTCAGTACCATGCCGCCGGTTTGGTTTTATGTGTGGAGCGTATCGATGGCGACTATTCCTCCGTCCTCAGAGTGGGCTCCGCTGCAGCAGTGGTGGCAGGGCATGGGACGGCGTCTACAGGTCGAAGATCGGGTCCAGGCCTTCTTTCGCCGAGCGTTCGGAGTCAGTCAGGCTCTGACGGGTGTCGTACAAGCCGGTGGCGAGGTCGATTACGTCCTCTTTGTCCTGGTGCGCTACTGGATTCCTGTCGTGTTGCCGCCGTCTGGTCGGGAACGGGCCTCGAAGAGTGACCCGGACTACTGGCTCGAATCTGAGCAGATACTGAAGACCGCCGCCGTACGCCTACGGGAGCTGAAGCCGCTCATCGAATTGCTGACGGCGGGTAATCCGTTGGGTGCGGGGGGCGCTGATCAAGCCTCGGCCCCGCCTCCGGTGGTCGAAGTGGACCTGGCGAACATGTTGCAGGGAATTGCTGAATCCGCTGGTAGCTACGGAGGCCCGGACTATACCTCGGTCATCAAGACCTTCGATCCGGTTCCGCTGCGACAAACCCATCCCTTCAAACACAATAAGAAGAACAGTGCCGAACTTTGGGTCGTATTCCTGTTGCGCGAACATTTCCGAAGTCTGGGTCTCGGCAAGGATCGATACTGGCCGCTTGTGGCGGGGCTCTGTGCGGCCGCCGGCATCAGCAACCCCAACGGGCAGCCGTACGGTCCGGACGAGCTCAAGTCCTGGTGGCAAAAGAATTGGCCGCGCACCTACACGCAACTGGAGCAGACTCAAGCCGCACCCGATCTCAGCGGCGCCGCCTACCAGCAGGATTTCGACTGGTTCGTGTCCTGGATCGAGTGGCAACGGTCTCGGCTTGTATGAATTGCGTCACGGCCCTGTCCCTCTGCGTAGGGCGGCCGGTCAACAGGTCCATCTGGCGCGATACTCAATGCTAATGTTCTTCGAGCATCGTGCCTGGAACATAGGGGGGCGCAAATGAGAGGCGCTCTCCTGAGCGGGGCGCTAGACGCTCGTCACGCTGGCTGGGTGTGGTTTGGCCGGCGGTCCCTTCGGCCCGTCCGGCGGACCTTCTTTGAACATGGCGATCACCAGGCTGATTTTCAGTACGAGCAGGCCGACGCCAACCCACACGACATAGGGCTGCACGCCGCCTAATTCTCCCAACAGTTTTTGCCTGCTTTCCGTTCCCATGGACCGCTCACTCTTGATTTTGGCGAGCTGTTCTTTGGCATGCCAGAAATAGATATAGTTGGCACTGGCCCCCGCGATGATACGCCAGATGATGTCTGCGGAGAGATCTTGGGTCATGTAAAAAGCCATGGCGGGGCCGATGGCATAGATCAGCGCGTACACATACATTTTTCGGTAGAGAAACCAGAGGAACGGCTCAAATACGAAGGCCGGCCAATGCCAGGTCAGGGCGAATTTCGGCCCCGCAGGTCCGGTGAATTTCTTGAAGGTCTCCAGATACCGGTCGGCATTCGGGCCGATGAAGCTTCTCAAGAGATCCGCATCCGTTTGCGCAAACGGCACTGGGTCCGGTTCCACTGCGGCCGTCTGTTGGCTTTCGACGGCGAAGGCGCCACCGCACTGGTGACAAAAGCGGGCATCGTCCCGATTGTCTTGCCGGCATTGTGAGCAGGATTTCATACCGTCACCTTATCCCATCCGCCGTCTGTTCCCGTCAAGAGACGATCCCTGCCGCCGGCTGGTTCCAAACAGTCCGACGGCCGCGCCTGGAGCCGCTGCTGGGCGTTCGTTCGGTTGCTTTCACCAGTTCCCTATGGTAGCTTCGCCGACTCACGATGGGAGAGGTGTGCCATGCCGACGGGTGAGTTGCGTCTCAACGCCGAACAGTATCTGATGAACACCTACACGCGTCAGCCGATTTCGATCGTGCGGGGACGTGGCTCGAAGGTCTACGACCTGGAGGGACGGGAGTACATCGATTTCGTCGCCGGCATTGCGGTGAATCTCCTCGGTCATGGACATCCCGACCTGGTGCTGGCGATCCAGAAGCAGGTGCAACATCTCATCCATACGTCCAACCTCTATTATACGGAGCCGCAGGTGCGGCTCGCCCAGACCTTGGTCGAGCATTCGTTTGCGCAAAAAGTGTTCTTCTGCAATAGCGGCGCGGAAGCCAATGAAGCGGCGATCAAACTGGCTCGAAAGTATTCGTACGATAAGTACGGGGCGGACCGGTATGAGATCATCACGATGCAGAACTCCTTTCACGGACGTACTTTGGCCACGTTGACCGCGACCGGTCAGGACAAGGTTCAGGCGGGATTCGCCCCGCTGATACCAGGGTTTTCGTACGTGACGTTTAACGACCTGTCGGAGGTCGAGCGCGCCATGACTCCGAGAACCGCTGCCATCATGGTGGAGCCTATTCAGGCCGAAGGCGGGGTGCATGTGGCGGATCGTGGCTACATGCAGGGATTGAGAGAGCTGTGTCGAGAACGCGATGTGCTGCTGATTTTCGACGAGGTTCAAACAGGCATGGGCCGGACCGGCACGCTGTTCTGCTACGAGCAATTCGGTATGCAGCCGGACATTATGACCTTGGCCAAGGGGCTGGGCGGTGGTGTCCCGATCGGAGCCTGCCTGGCCACGGAGACTGTGGCGCGAGCCTTTTCTCCAGGAACCCATGCCTCGACCTTTGGCGGCAATCCCCTGGCCTGCGCGGCCGGATTGGCCGTGTTGCGGGTCCTGGTGGACGGCAAGATATTAGACCAGGGGCGGCGGATGGGCGAGAGTCTGGCAAAAGGCTTAGCCGTGCTCAAGGACCGGCATCGCTGCATCAAAGACGTGCGTGGGCTCGGTCTGTTACAAGGCATGGAATTGGATATCGATGGGAAAGCTGTTGTCGCCGATTGTCTGGCGCGTGGAGTGTTGATCAATTGCACCGGCGATCGGGTTCTGCGGTTCGTTCCCCCACTCATCATCACGGAGCGTGAGATCGATCGCTTGCTGGTCGTGCTGGCGCAGGTGTTGAGCCGGCGGGCCACCTCAAGTCATTAATCATGTAGAGGCACGTATGGTGCGGCGGCCGCATCGGTCAACTTCCGGGGCCGGTCTCGGGAAAGATTTTCTAGAATTGCTCTCGATCCCCATTGCGGAGCTCACGGGTTTGTTGCGCCTAGCTGCGCAGCTGAAAGTGAAGCAGCGCCGCGGGGTGCCTCATCCTCTGTTGCAGGGCCGCATGTTGGGGCTGCTCTTTCAGAAACCCTCGACCAGGACCCGAGTGTCGTTCGAGGCGGGGATGAATCAGCTGGGTGGGCAGGCGATGGTCCTGCCGATGGGAGACATTCAGCTGTCTCGGGGGGAGAGTATCGCCGACACCGCGCATGTCCTGTCCCGGTACCTGGACGCCATCGTCCTGCGCACGTTCGACCATGCCATCGCCGAGGAATGGGCGCGGGAGGCCACCATTCCTATCATCAACGGCCTCACTGATTTGAATCATCCCTGTCAGGCCTTGTCCGACCTGTTGACCATTCAGGAAAAGAAGCGGCGGTTGAAGGGGGTCAAGATCGCCTATGTCGGCGACGGCAACAACGTGACGAATTCCCTGATCGAAGCGGCGGCCAAGATGGGAATGAGGATTGCTGTGGGCTGTCCGCCCGGATACCAACCCGACCGAGACATTGTAGATCGCGCGCGTGTGGAAGCGCAGGAGACCGGGGCCGTGATTGAAATCGGGGCTGATCCGTTCGTGGCCGTCAAAGATGCGGACGTGGTCTATACCGACGTCTGGATCAGCATGGGTCGTGAGCGTGAGCAGGCCAGGCGCCTCAAGACTCTGGCACCGTATCAGCTCAACGCACGATTATTGAAACGGGCGAAGCCGGAGGCGCTCGTCATGCATTGCCTGCCGGCCCATCGTGGCGAAGAGATCAGCGCCGAGGTGTTGGATGGCCCGCAGTCAGTCGTGCTCGATCAAGCCGAGAACCGACTGCATATGCAGAAGGCGATTTTGGTCAGGCTCCTCGGAAAGAAAACCGCACATCAGGCGTAAGTGAAAGGGAGTCGTATGAGTCGGTCATCGTATAAGAAAGTGGTGCTCGCCTATTCGGGAGGGTTGGACACATCGGTCATTCTGAAGTGGCTGGAGGAGGTGTATGACTGCACCGTCATCGCATTTTGCGCCGATTTGGGGCAGGGCGAGGATCTGAAGGCTATTAAGTCCAAGGCGCAGGCGTTGGGGGTGAAGAAAGTCTACATGGAAGACCTGCGTGAGGTCTTCGTCAAAGACCATGTGTTTCCCATGTTGCGCGGGAATGCGATTTATGAAGGCAGCTACCTGCTGGGGACGTCGATCGCTCGACCGCTGATCGCGCGCCGGCAAATTGAGATTGCTGCCAAGGAAGGCGCCGAGGCGGTGTGTCACGGAGCGACCGGAAAGGGCAACGATCAAGTTCGGTTCGAGTTGACCTACATGGCGCTGCATCCGCAGATCAAGATCATTGCGCCCTGGCGGGAATGGACCATGCGTTCGCGCCGAGAATTGATCGAGTATGCGGAGCAGCACGGTATTCCGGTCACCGCGACCAAGGCGAAGCCCTACAGCATGGACATGAACCTGTTCCACACCAGCTACGAAGGCGGCATTTTGGAAGATCCGTGGGAGGCCCCGCCGGAAGAAATCTTCGTCATGTCGGTCTCGCCGGAGCGGGCACCAAGCAAGGCGCGGGAAGTCGAGATCGAATATGTGACGGGCGACCCTGTGGCGGTGGATGGCAAGAAAATGAGCCCTGCGAAGTTGTTGGCTCACCTCAATACCTTGGGCGGCCATCATGGCGTCGGCCGCGTTGATCTGGTGGAGAATCGCTACGTCGGCATGAAGTCGCGTGGAGTGTACGAGACCCCGGGCGGGACGATTCTGCATGCAGCCCATCGCGGGCTCGAATCGCTGACGATGGATCGTGAAGTGCTGCACCTGCGGGATAGCCTCATCCCCCGGTATGCCGAGCTGATCTATTACGGCTACTGGTACGCCCCGGAGCGGGAGATGATCCAAACGGCCCTTGATGAGGCACAGCGGGATGTGACGGGGACGGTTCGCGTAAAACTCTACAAAGGCAACTGTACGGTGGTCGGCCGCAAGTCGCCCCGCTCGCTCTACCGGTTAGACATGGCCACGTTTGAAGAGGACGACGTGTATCGGCAGAAGGATGCGGAAGGGTTTATTCGGTTGAATGCGCTTCGGTTGGCGATTCGGGCTCAGCGCAAAAAGAGGTCGACACGGTAATGGCGAAGTCCCAATCTGGTGGCGCGCGTGCGCGCACGGCTGCCCGTTCGCCGCAGCGGAGCGGTGGTGCGCTTCCTAAGGGCAAGGCCTGGGGTGGTCGATTTGCCGAACAAACCGATCGCTTGGTGGAACGGTTCACGTCTTCGCTGGCCTGCGATCGACGGCTCTATCCATACGACATCCAGGGTAGCATCGCCCATTGCAAGACGCTCGAGCGCGCCGGAGTGCTCACGGCCCGGGAGTCGGCGCAACTTGTGCGAGGACTGCAATTTGTCAGGGTAGAGTTGGACGGGGGACGGTTTCCCTTCTCGCCTCAGGACGAAGATATCCATATGGCGATTGAGCGTCGGTTGACGGAGTTGATCGGTCCGTTGGGTGGCAAGTTGCACACCGGCCGAAGCCGCAATGATCAGGTCGCCCTGGACCTGCGCTTGTTTTTACGGGAAGTGCTTTCGACGCTGATGGACCAAGTGCAGGAGTTTCGGCGAGTTCTGGTGTCGCAGGCGCGGGCCCATGTCGATGTCGTCATGCCGGGGTATACACATTTGCAGCGGGCGCAGCCGGTTCTGCTGGCGCACCATTTCTTGGCCTATGTCGAAATGTTCGACCGGGACCGTGGACGCCTCCACGATTGTCGGGAGCGGCTGAACGTCATGCCGCTGGGGTCGGGCGCATTGGCGGGATCGAACTATCCCGTCGACCGACGATATACGGCAGCCCTCCTGGACTTTCCATCGGTGACACAGAACAGCCTCGATGCCGTGTCGGACCGAGATGGGGTGGTCGAGGTACTCAGTGCCTTGTCTCTGATCATGATGCACCTCTCACGTTTGAGCGAAGAATTGATCCTCTGGGCGTCGCAGGAGTTTCGCTATGTGGACCTGCCCGATACTTTTTGCACCGGCAGTAGCATGATGCCACAAAAAAAGAACCCTGACGTGCCGGAACTGGTACGCGGGAAAACGGGTCGGGTCTATGGGCATTTGATGGGAACCCTGACGCTGCTCAAGGGATTGCCACTGAGCTACAATCGCGATCTCCAAGAAGACAAGGAGGCGCTGTTCGATGCCCTTGATACGACAGGGCAATCGCTGGTGCTCTGCACGGAACTGATGCGGCGATTAGCCGTTAATACAGCAGTCTTGGCTGAAGCCGCCGAAGGGGGCGGGATGCTGGCGACGGAACTGGCGGATTACCTTGCGACCAAGGGCGTCCCGTTCCGTGAGGCCCATTCCATTACCGGGCAGATTGTGCGATTCTCATTAGAGAAACATCGGTCCCTTCAGCAGTTGACCATGCAAGACTTAAAGGGTTTTTCCGACCATTTCGAACAGGACGTCCTGAACTGCCTCACGGTGAGGGGCGCGATCGACCGGAAGCGCCAGATCGGTGGCACGGCAAGACGACGGGTTGAGGCGCGGATCAAGGAACTTGAGAAGGCGCTCAAGGGATGAGGATTTTCACCGCCCGGCGCCGGGGAATCAGTGGGTATGCCGCTGGTGCGATATGGGTTTTCCTGGGCTTGGGCGGATGTGGGGTGCTGGGTGCGCCGATCCCTCCCGAAGATGTCGGCGTGGCTCCGGTGATGGAGCGGCAGTTGAGGCGCGAAGGGTTATTGGCCCCCGGAGCGAGTGTCTGGGGGTCGGCGTCCAGACCAAGCGCACCGAGTGCGGTGACGATTGAAGATGCCTCGCTCCCTCCGGGTCCAGCCTCATTGCCGATTCCGCCGCTGAGAGAGATGGGGACGCGGTAGGGGCGGCGGCTGACTCGTCTGCCGGGTTGGTCGTGGTCGACCCGACGGTGATTGGACGAGCTCTCGCCGCTGCCGGTAGAATTGTTGACCAAGGATTATCACGATGCATGACTTTCATTATCGGCAAGGGGAATTGTACTGCGAAGATGTGCCGCTCTCTCGCATAGCGAAAGAGGTCGGGACGCCCTGTTACGTGTATAGCCATCATACATTGGTTCGGCACTTCAGAGTCTACGACGGAGCCTTCAAGAATATTCCACACATCGTCGCCTTTGCGATGAAGGCGAATTCAAATCTGGCGGTCCTTCGCCTCATGGCCAAGGAAGGGAGCGGGGTGGATATCGTCTCGGGTGGGGAACTGTTCCGTGCTTTGAAGGCGGGGGTGTCTCCCGCGAAGATCGTGTTCGCCGGTGTGGGAAAGAAACCAGAAGAAATCCGCGAGGCCTTGAAGGCGGATATCCTGATGTTCAATGTCGAGTCTTCTGCGGAGTTGCAGGCTATCAACGAGGTGGCAGCGTCCATGGGAGTCAAGGCTCGGGTCGCATTGCGAATCAACCCGGACATCGATCCGAAAACCCACCCCTATATCTCCACGGGTCTGAAAAAGAGCAAATTCGGGATTGCGGCTGATCGTGCCATTGAGGAATTCACAATTGCCGCGGCGTTCAGTCATCTCGACGTTGTGGGCTTGCACGCGCACATCGGCTCCCAATTGACCCAGGTGGCTCCCTTCGTTGAGTCGCTGAAGAAAGTGTTGGCGATGGTGCAGACCTTGGCGGAACAAGGGATTCCCATACGCTATCTCAATATCGGAGGCGGCTTAGGCATCACATATTCTGACGAAACTCCGCCCGAGCCAAAGGACTTGGCCGAGGCGATCTTCCCGCTCGTGCGCGATTTGAAATGTGTCCTGATTATGGAGCCCGGTCGAGTCATTGTCGGTAACGCCGGCATCCTGCTCACTAAGGTGCTGTATACGAAAGACGGCGAAACCAAACGTTTCCTAATCGTGGATGCGGCGATGAACGATCTCATTCGTCCAAGTTTATATGACGCACATCACGATATTCGTCCGGTGGACGAAAGCGTGACGCGTGCAGCAAAAAAGACTGTCGATGTGGTTGGACCCGTGTGTGAATCCGGAGATTTTCTGGCGAAGGACCGAATCATGCCGGAAATGAATGCCGGTGATCTCATGGCCGTCATGAGCGCGGGTGCCTATGGATTTGTCATGTCTTCGAATTACAATTCACGGCCTCGCGTGCCGGAGGTATTGGTACATGAGGGGCAGATCCATGTCATCAGGTCGCGTGAGAGTTACGACGACCTGGTGCGAGGCGAGCAGATACCGGGGTTTCTCTCGTAGGTCGGATCTTTATTGTTTTGCTGATGGAGCGTCCTATGTTTACAGGATCTTTGGTCGCCATTGTCACGCCGTTTAAGCACGGCAAGCTGGATGAACGGTCCCTCGGTGACTTGATCGAATGGCAGATCACCAGCGGGACGCAGGGGATCGTCCCCTGTGGAACCACCGGCGAATCTGCCACATTGACACATACCGAGCATGATCGTGTGGTGGCGTTTACGGTTGAAGTTGCCAAGCGACGTGTCCCGGTAATTGCAGGAACGGGATCGAATAGCACCCAGGAAGCCATTGCATTGACCAAACATGCGAAGGCAGCCGGGGCGGATGGGGCGCTGCTGATCACGCCGTATTACAATAAACCCACGCAGGAGGGGCTGTTTCTGCACTACAAGGCGGTGGCGGAGGCGGTCGATTTTCCGCTCGTGCTTTATAATATTCCCGGGCGAACCGGCGTGAATATGATGCCGAGCACTGTTGCGCGACTGACGGCCTGTCGAACGATTGTCGCCATCAAGGAGGGGAGTGGCTCAGTTCAACAGGCATCCGAAATCATACAGCTCTGCGGGGAACGCCTGACCGTCTTGGCAGGAGATGATGCTCTGACATTGCCGATGATGGCGGTTGGTGGCAAAGGAGTGATCACCGTGACGGCCAATCTCGTTCCGACTGAGATGGCTCAGTTGGTCAAGGCATTTTTCGACGGGCGAATTGATGACGCGCGCGCGATGCACTATCAGCTCTACCCTCTCTTTACTGCCCTTTTCTATGAAACCAACCCCATTCCCGTCAAGGAAGCGCTGCATCTGATGGGTAAGATCGATCGTGAGTTGCGGTTGCCGCTCTGCCCAATGGGAGCTGATCATCGCGAAAAACTTCTGCGCGTAATGAAGGACGCCGAGCTGATATAACTGGTTTGCTGATTAGAGAAGGTTGTAATGACCATGATCAAGGTTGTCGTTACTGGGGCCGCCGGACGGATGGGTTCTCGCCTCGTGTCGCTGGTAAAAGATTCGGCATTTCTTGCACTGGCGGGGGCAGTGGAGAGCAAGGGACATCACGCCGTGGGTGAGGACTCTGGTGAAGTGGCCGGTTGTGGACATACAGGGGTGCCCATTGAGGATGATCTTTCCGGTCTGATGGAACGCGGAGAGGTGGTAGTTGATTTTACGACTCCTTCAGCGACGCTTAGACATCTGAGTGTCGTGGCTCAGCATCGGCGGAGCATTGTGGTTGGGACGACTGGTTTTTCATCCTCGGAGTTAGAGGAACTTCGAAGCGTGAGCAAGCAGATTCCCTGCGTGTTTTCCCCCAACATGAGCGTAGGCGTCAATGTGATTTACAAGGTGATTGCGGAAATGGCCAAAACCTTGGGTGAGGACTACGATATTGAGGTGATCGAGGCGCATCATCGCCTAAAGAAAGATGCTCCTAGCGGTACTGCTCTGAAAATGGCTGAAGTCCTCGCTCGTGCGGTCAATCGAGACCTTGGGCAAGTCGGTGTCTATGCGCGAAAGGGACTTATCGGTGAGCGTAAGCGGGGGGAAATTGGAATTCAGACTATTCGGGCGGGAGACATTGTTGGAGATCATACAGTGATGTTTGGAACGATGGGCGAGCGTATTGAGCTTATTCATCGCGCCAGTAATCGCGACACATTCGCGCAAGGTGCGCTCCGCGCTGCTCGCTGGGTCGTTAAGCAACAGCCGGGTCTCTATGACATGCTGGATGTGCTTAGCCTTAAGTAGGATCTTCTGGATCACCCTCTTCATTTACTGACGGAGTTAGTTTCTGGGAAAAAGCGATGAGCGACGGCTCGCTCTAACGCCGGTCCCTAGCAGAAATGGAAAGCGATCTAGCTGATCAGGAAAGTTGTAGGGAGCTCGCAGTCAGCCGAACGAGTTCGCCAATAAGTGAGGGTATAAGGATTCGGTGCAATGACAAGGCCTAAAGTTATAGATGGACTGAACATCCAAGTAGGCATATTCCATCCACCTTCTGCTCATCGAACGTGAGCATTCTTGGCGGTGTTGTCATTGCGGACGGGCTAATGTCGTGACGTGATCGGTCTCGGTTCTGCGTCAGCTGCTTTTCTTCGGCCACAGTTCAGGCACGCCAGGACTGTAATCGCTAAGCCAGCATTCAGGTCAACCGCCCGTTCCGGCAACATTGTTCCGCGGCATTTGTCACATTTATGCATGGATAGCTTATAGCATCGCGCTGTATGATAAACCATCCATCTGAAGTACTGTATTCAAAAGGGAAAAGGCCCCTCATAGACGCAAAAGTATCTGGGCCATTTGGTCCTAAGATTGCCCCTTACGGGATTGTTCCATGCTAGTAAGTTGGCGAGGTAGGTTGCGTCGATGGAGGCTTATAAAGTAAACCATTCAAAGATTTGGTATGGCAGGCAGGATATACCACTATGTATAGACTTTTTCTGATCGCAGGGTTACTAATACTGTTCTACTATCTTCTCCGGCGGGCGATTCAGAAAATAAAACATGAAACCGGGTTATTCACCAATCAAGAAGGCCAACCACTCGGAAATAAAATGGTGCAAGATCCAGTTTGCCGAGTTTTCATTCCTCTGGAAAACGCGGTGAAAGAAGAGATTGGGGGGCAGAAATACTTTTTTTGCAGTCGCGGTTGCGCGACCACATTTCAGAAGCAAATGTCGATCTAGCAGCCGGAATAACTGGAATCCGAGACCGTCTCGTCCTTATCAAAGAACAGGATCATCTGGCATTCGTTGGCTTTAAAGTTGAATAGCGGTGGCCCCGCTTTGCCTCCCGCAATACGGTTGTATGTCCATTTCTCGCCCCCGAAGAATCGAGAGGTCTTAGCGTCAGGAGCGCCCAATTCTTTCTCAATCCACGCACTATTTTTTCCTTGATAACGGGTTAGCGAGGCATCTACGTATGGGTTATGACTGCAGCTTCCTGCCAGGAGGGTGATCGCTAAAAGCGATGCCGATGTGCGCATACTGATTTTTCTCCTGATTCTCCGACGCGTGAACTGAATATTGCCAATTGCGGAGAAAATTTTATCGTTCACCGTTCTTGTCTGTCAAACCACAGTCTAGCACGGAAGCGTTGGCTAGTTGCCTTGGTATTCCGTTACTTCTACAATAACGATTAACATGATGAGTCTGAAAACTTAGCGTGGAAAGGATATTCTCATGCAACTCTATCTTGATACGGCCAATGTAAAGGAAATACAGGAAGGTGCCAGCCTTGGCCTCATTGACGGTGTGACAACCAATCCGTCTCTAGTGGCAAAAGAGGGGCGCAGTTTCAAAGAAATGCTCCTCGAAATCTGCAACATGGTTGATGGGCCGATCAGCGCCGAGGTGGTCGGCATTGAGTCGGAGGCTATGATCAAGGAAGGTCGAGACCTTGCCAAGGTTCACAAGAATATTGTGGTTAAAGTACCTCTCATCCCAGAAGGCCTGCGAGCCACGAAAAAGCTTGCGGCTGAAGGGATTCGAGTCAATGTGACCCTGTGTTTTTCCCCGACGCAGGCGCTGCTGGCTGCCAAGGCTGGTGCATGGTGCGTTTCGCCCTTTATTGGGCGACTCGATGACGTAAGTTCTGATGGTATGGCTTTGATCCGTCAGATCGTGACCATCTATAATAACTACGATTATAAGACCAAGGTTCTGGTGGCGAGCGTGCGGCACCCCCAACATGTCGTTGAAGCCGCTCTGGCCGGGGGGCATATTTGTACGATGCCCTACTCCGTGTTTCAGCAGCTAGTGAAACATCCGCTGACCGATATTGGCCTTAAGAAGTTTCTTGCCGATTGGGATGCAATGGGGAAGACGTAGAGGTTCGCCAGTGACTAGTCGCTGACCTCAATCCCTGAAATCCGCCGCTTTGCGTCGAGAAACACATGGTGAAACATGGTCCTGGTGAGGGTGCCTGTAAACGTATTCTGTTGGCTCGGATGGTAAGAGCCGATCAAGGTCACTCCCCAGGGTAACTCATATGTGACCCCATGTCCGAATTTAGGAAGAGGACGGGGCGGATCATGGCCCAATTCTCGGCACGCCCTCAGATAGTGATCGAACGCGATCTTGCCCAGTACCACGACCACGCGTACACGTTCCAATAGCTGCAGTTCACGCCGGAGAAATGGCCGACAAGACGAAAATTCGTTCGGCGTCGGTTTGTTGGCTGGAGGCGCGCAGCGCACGGTCGCGCCGATATAACAGTCACTGAGCGTAAGGCCATCACCAACATGGGTGGACTCCGCTTGGTTGGCGAATCCAAATCGATACAGGGCTTCATAGAGCCAATCCCCGCTTCGATCTCCAGTGAAAACGCGCCCCGTGCGGTTACCGCCATGTGCGGCCGGCGCGAGACCCAAAATGTAGAGCCGTGCGTTCGAATCTCCAAATCCCGAGACCGGTTTTCCCCAATAAGACCAGTCGCGGAATTGGCGTCGTTTGTCCCTGGCGATGGTTTCCCTATGGGTGACCAGCCGAGGGCAGCGCGTGCAAGTGATGATGTCAGCGTTGAGCATGGAGAGAGCAGGCATAGGTGGGCAGTGTACCAAAACCATGAGTTGCTTGTCCCCCGATGAGCTTGTTGCTAGCATGAGCCTTCAGGTGTGACGAAAGGATGACAAGGGCATGCAGAACAAAATTTCTGGTCTTTGGGTCGTTGTAGTGTGCGCCATGATAGTGTTCGAACTAGCACCCGCGGTGATAGTGCTGTCGGCGGAGCCGAACTCTGCGTCGTCGTCCCTGTCCAAACCGGAAGACGGACGAAACGTGCCGGAGGCCGACCAAGCGTCGCTTCCGTCGCCGGGCGAGGCAGCGATGGTATCCGAGCTTGAAGATCGTTTGGTGATTCTTCCCGAAATCAAGCGGGAGGGGGAACGGTTTTTTCTCAGTTCCTTCAAGTTGCCTGATAAGTTGACGTTTGCCGGGCAGCCGATTCCGCTGGAGAACTGGCAGGTACGGGAGCGGATCGAATACGAGTTCTATCAGTTTCTGGAAGATCAAGGCGAAAGTATCATTTTGGCAAAACGAACGGGTCGGTGTTTTGCGCCGGCTGAAAAGCAGCTGGCCGAAGCCGGGTTGCCGGATGACTTGAAATACATGTTGTTGGTCGAGAGCAAGTGCATTGCGGCCGCCTATTCTCGGGCCAAGGCATCTGGCCCGTGGCAGTTCATCAATTCTACCGGGCGACGTTACAAGTTACACAACGAGCGTTGGCTCGATGAACGACGCAATCTCGAAATGTCCACCGAGGCAGCCATCAAATACCTGCGCTATCTTCGGGACCTCTCCCAGGGGGATTGGTTTCTTGCAATGGCGTCATACAATGCCGGGGAAGACCGCGTGCGAAAATTGATCAAGGAACAGAAGATCAATGACTACTGGCGCATGCATGGCCCCCGAGAGACCATGCGGTACGTAGCGCGTATTATTGCGGCGAAAGAAATCTATTCCCAGCCAGAGAAGTATCTTGGACTGACCAAGAAGGATCTGTATCCTCCGCTCGAAACAGAAACGGTGATGGTGACGATTAAGGAACCCCAGCGTCGACTCACGGCGATTGCCGAGGAATATGGAACCTATTTCCTTGAATTGAAAATGCTGAATCCTGAATTCACGAAGGACTACTTGCCAAAGGGTACCTACCAGGTTAAGGTGCCTCGACAGACCTGTCCGAATCGCTGTTTCAAGCAAGACAAACTACCTTAGTGCCCATGATGCACGTCGGTGTCTCGCAGCCCAAGGCACGCGCCCTTCTCGCAAACCTTTTTCGTGCGGGATTGGAGGCTGTCGACCCTTACGAGGCGGTGTGCAGCCAGGTCCACTTCCGGCGCGGGCAACTGACCATCGGTTCGCAGTGCTACTCCCTCCGCACACACCATCGTCTGGTCGTAGTCGGGGCCGGGAAGGCGTCGGGTCGCATGGCCCAGGCGTTAGAGCGCCGGTTGGGGGCGCGGATCGATACCGGACTAGTTGTGGTGAAATACGGTCACGGTGCGCCGACGAAAAAGATCCACATCGTGGAAGCCGGGCATCCGGTTCCCGACAGCGCGGGTCTCCAGGCCAGCCGGAAGATGATGGCATTGGTCGGGACGCTGAGGCCTGACGACCTTCTGATCGTACTGTTGTCCGGTGGCGCCTCGAGTCTCCTTCCCTCTCCCGCGTCCGGTATCAGCCTCAAGGACAAGCAGCGGACAACAACGCTGCTGTTGCGGTCCGGTGCGACCATTCATGAAATGAACGCGGTTCGCAAACACCTGTCGTGCCTGAAAGGCGGGCAACTTGCCGCAGCCACTCTTGCACGTGTGGCGAGTGTTATCCTCTCGGATGTCATTGGAAACGATCTTGGCACGATCGGGTCCGGCCCAACCGCGCCTGATCCCACGACATTTCAGGCCGCCTGGGGGATTCTGGAACGGTACGAGGTGGCCAGGAAAGTTCCAGCCTCCGTACGTCATCGGATGAAGGCAGGCATCAACAAAGTCTTGGCGGAAACTCCTAAAGTCGGCGCCGCGCTCTTTCGTCGTGTGGACAATGTGCTCATCGGCGACAATCAAGCGGCGGTCGATGCGGTGGTGAAGGCCGCGAAGGGACAGGGGATACGGACGCTGGTCCTCTCCACGACCGTCACGGGAGAGGCGCGAGAGCTCGCTAAACTGTTTGGTGCGATGGCCCGGGAGATCGCGGCGCACGGTCGCCCTATTCCTCGTCCTTGCTGCGTGATCGCAGGGGGGGAAACGACGGTGACCATTCTGGGCCAGGGCACAGGTGGACGAGCTCAGGAGTTCGCCTTAGCCGCCGCAATGGAGATTGCCGGGCTGACCGATCTGTGGGTCGCTGGTTTTGCCACAGATGGTACGGACGGGCCTACCTCCGTGGCAGGCGCAGTGGCAGACGGCGGAACTGCGGTGAGGGCGAGGCGCGGCAAGCTCAATTTGTCTCGTGCGCTTCAGGACAACGATGCCTATCCGTTCTTCAAGAAACTCCACGGTCATATCGTGACTGGTCCGACCGGCACCAACGTGAACGATCTTTACCTCCTCCTCGCGCTCTAGTTACTATTCCAGTCCATGGCGGATCCACTCATTCTCTCTCTGGAAGAGCGTTGCCATCCACGTCTCGTCGGCGGAAAAGCGGCCGGCCTGGGGAAGTTACTCGCCGCCGGCTTTGCCGCGCCCAAGGGTTTGTGTGTCACGACCGCTCTCTACCAGCACTGTCTGGATGCAGCCGGCATCAGTGCGACAGAAGCGTGGAGGACGATGCTCCATTCATCCGATGGGCAACGAGCAGAGGAGCAGGCACGGATACAGCGGCTCCTCATGGAGCAACCATGGCCGGCAGGATTCCGCGCCGACTTGGAGCTGCGACTCAAGAACCTGTCGGGAGATCCCCTGACACGTTGGGCGGTGCGTTCGTCCGCGACCAACGAAGATGCTGCAGACAGGAGCGCCGCAGGGCTGTATCGCACGGCTTTGGCACAATCTTCGGGTGAGGTGCGGCAAGCCATCCGTGAGTGCTGGATTTCGTTGTGGGACGCACGCGTGTTTCGATACTGGTTACATGCTGGCGTCGATGTGCCGTGTCCCGCCATGGCCGTCGTCATCCAGCCTATGCTCAACGCACAGGTTGCAGGTGTCGCCTACTCGATCCACCCCGTCACGGGACGAACCTCTCAGGTATTGATCAACGCCATACCTGGTCTGGCCTCGTCCGTGGTCAGTGGAGAGGTGACGCCGGATCACTATCTTGTGGAGGTATACGATGAAGATCACCGGCCGTTCCGTATCCGGCGACGCGTCTTGGCTCAGAAACGGGACAAACTAACGGTCACTCCAGGAGGAGTGCGGATTGAATCGATTCCCGATTCAGAGCAACAGCGCTCCTCCTTGTCCGACGAACAACTGTTCGAGTTGGCGCGCGTATCGAAGCGCGTGGAAGCCGCGTTTCACCACCCGATCGATCTCGAATGGGTGTGGGATGTCGAGCGCCTCTGGGTCGTGCAGGCCCGCCCGATTACCGGTGTGCGTCCCTCGACGGCCCTGACCAACGACGAATGTGAGTGGACGCGGGCCAATTTCAAAGAAACCATGCCGGAGTTGCCAAGCCCGTTGGGGCTCTCATTTCTGGAGCGATTCATGGATGCCTACATCATCGGCCCCTATCGCCGACTCGGTTGCACGGTTCCGGACGGGCTCTCGTCGGTTCGCGTGCTACACGGACGTCCCTATCTCAACGTCACCCTGTTTTATACGCTGGTCGTACAACTCCGTGGGAATCCATCATTTTTAATCGAACAGATGGGTGGTGACCCTATAATCTTCACCCCGTCCTTACGGCCGCTCGGGGCGATTGCGCTTGCCCGTGCCGGGCTGAGGATGATGCGGGAATGGCGCAGAGTCACAAGGCAGGGTCGCCGGAATTTTTCCGCCATGAAAGAAATGGCAGAGCGCTATCACGACGAGCGTATCCGGCATCTGTCGGTGGAAGAGTTAGCCACAATCCTCGACGGCTTCGGTCGGTGGCTTGATGACCACGAAGTGACATTCGGGATCGCGGGAGGCGTGGCACAGAGTCTCCAGGCTATGGGTACCTATCTTCCAGGGTGGCTCGGTCCAGACTGGCGCGAGTTACTCAATGCGTCTTTGCAAGGACAGGGTAGCGTGATCAGCGCTGCTCAAATTGTACATCTGGCGGCGCTTGTCGAGACGGCGCAGAAGGAAGAGATGGTTCAACGGTGGTTTCTGTCGGAAGGCTGGACGGCACATGGTTTTCGGGAGGCTCTGAGGGGGACAGAATTTCTGCGTCAGTTTGATCAGTATTTAGGCGAGTATGGGCATCGCGCGGTCGGAGAGTCCGACGTCATGTCCCCACGAACCGCGGACCAGCCGAATGTGGTGTTGGCCCTATTGCAGATGCAGGTGTGCACTGGTGTGGCGGTCTCTCCAGGCGAAATCCTTTCTCGTCAGGCTCAACGACGCGAGGAGGCCCTCACGGAGATCGCACGGCGATTTGGCTGGCGGCGTCATCGCTGGGAAGTATTTCGCTGGTGGTATCGGAGGCTCGGCCGGTTTTGTGCCCTGCGAGAGGAGAATCGCCATCATTTGATGTATTACTCCACGGCGGTGCGTCATGTGTTGCTCCGCCTCGGAGAGCGATTGGTGGAGTGCGGCATCCTTGCCGAGCGTGAAGACGTGTTTTATCTGACGCTGGAGGAACGAGCGGCATTGAATGCCGGAGCGAGATGTGATTGGCAGAGTCTCGTCCGAGAGCGGCGTGCCGAACGTCTGCGGCATGAGACCATGCAGGCTCCCGACACGATTCGTGATTGGGAGGCCGTCGTCGAGCAGGGAGCCCAATTCAGTCATCAGGGACCGGAGGGTGTTCTCCGTGGCATTCCCATCAGTGCCGGGGTGGCGAAGGGACCGGTCCGGGTGGTTCGATCGACAGCCGACTGGACGCGCGTGCGGGCGGGAGACATTCTCGTGGTGCCGGTGATCGATCCCGGCATGGCTCCGCTATTCGGGGTGGCGGCTGGATTAGTGGCCGAGATGGGAGGCACGCTCTCGCACGGTGCGATCATCGCTCGCGAATATGGCCTTCCGGTCCTGGTCAATGTACCCTATGCCACCAGCCTTTTGCACGAAAACGAACAGGTCCAAATCGCAAGCTCGACCGGCATCATCAGCCGATTGGTCACTTGACGTTTCTCCTGGTTTCTCGTAACCTCTACGCGATTTCCCTACAACGAGTAGGTGAGCGAAATTCCATCCAGTCGGTGCATTCGTAGGGAAGCGTCATGATCGATCTCAGTTCCACGACCTTTCTAGTCGGCACCGCAGGTGGCCTCGCAGTGGGCTTTCTGGTGGCCGGGTGGTGGGTGGCGGTTCGTGTCCAATCACGGTTCCATGCCCGGCTACTCGAGAGCGGAGAACGTGCGCAGCGGGCGGACGCCTTGGCGGCCGCGCTTCAGCAGCGGGTGGAGGGTCAACAGTCGGAGGTGGAGCAGTTGCGGCGCGCGCTTGCCGAGTCCCAGCAAGGCCGGACGAAAGCCGAAACACGCATGGAAGAGGCCACCCGCAGTTTGGAGGAACAGAAGTCTTTGCTGACGCAGGCACGGCAAGAACTCCACGAATCGTTCGAAGCCTTGTCGGGGCAGGCGTTGAAACAAAACAACGAGGCGTTCTTGAACCTCGCACGTACTTCGTTTGCGACTTTGCAGGCGGAGGCCAAAGGCGACTTATCCCAGCGACAGCAAGCCATCGGTGAACTGGTGAAGCCCTTGGAGGAGTCGCTCCAGAGATATCAGGAGCAGCTACAGCAGGCCGAGCAGGTTCGGCAGCGGGAATATGGAGGGTTGGACCAGCAGCTGAAATTCATGGCTGAATCGCACCAACGACTCCAGCAAGAAACCAACAAGCTAGTGAAAGCCCTGAGGGCTCCGTCCGTGCGTGGACGATGGGGCGAGATGACGCTGCGTCGCGTGGCTGAACTTGCGGGTATGGTCGCCCATTGCGATTTCGTGGAGCAGGATTCAGTAGGCTCGATGGAGGGGCTGATCCGTCCGGACATGGTGGTGTACCTACCGGGCGGCAGGCAGATCGTGGTGGATGCTAAAACCGTATTGGCGGCCTACCTCGATGCGTATGAGGCACAGGATGACCAGCAACGACAGGCGCATTTGCTCCGCCATGCGGGCCAGGTGCGGACCAGGATGGATGCCCTCAGCCTCAAAGCCTATTGGACTCAGTTCGGGCAGACGCCGGAATTCGTCGTGCTCTTTCTGCCGGGCGAGCAGTTCCTCGGTGCGGCCTTGGAGCAGGATTCCACGCTGATCGAAGATGGTTTTTCTCAGGGGGTGGTGCTCGCCACACCGACGACGCTCATGGCACTCTTACGCGCGGTGGCCTATGGTTGGAGGCAGGAGCAATTGACCGAGCATGCCGAACAGGCGGGTCGACTCGGGAAGGAATTGTATGAACGGATGGCCGTCTTGACCGATCACCTGAACGACATCGGGCAGGCCCTCGGGAAGAGCGTCGGCGCGTATAATAAGGCGGTCGGGTCGTTGGAGTCGAGGGTGTTGCCGGCGGCTAGAAAATTCAAAGACCTCGGGATATCATCAGAGAAGGACATCGCGTTGCTGGAAGTGTCGGACATCGAACCGAGGACGGGGCTTTCGTTGGAAGTTGAAAGTTAGCGATGTAGGCTACCGATTAATAGCAGCGGCTGGAACAGTGTGGTCTATCTTTACTTTAAGCTAATCAGCGGTCTACAGTCTCACGCCTAAGGCTATGATCGATCAATGGGTGGATAGTGTCTGCCGCCACTGAAATTCTTCAGCGAACTTTTCTCCACGCTCCCGGCGTGGGTAGTAAAACCGAGAAATCACTTTGGAATGAGGGTATTACGAATTGGGGTAAATTCCTCGATTCATCCTCCATTGCCTTCAAATCACTTCGTTCTCGCCCGCGAGTTTGGAAGGTTATCGAAGAATCTACGAGAGCACTGGAGAAACAGGATATAAAGTTTTTCTCGGATTTTATGCCACGAGAAGCCTGGTGGAGACTCTCATCCACTTTTGAATCGAAGATGGTCTTCCTGGACATCGAAACTACGGGCCTCTCTAGTTATTACGACGAAATCACTGTGGTGGGATTATATGACGGCCAGCGTGTTGAGACGCTGATTGCTGGTCACAACCTCAAGAAGCTACCCGAGTTGCTTTCTCGCTACGACATTGTGGTTACGTTTAATGGCACGTTGTTTGATCTGCCGTTCCTGAAAATAAAACTACCCTCTTTGAAGTTGCCTCCGATACATCTAGACCTGCGCTATCTGTTAAAGCGATTAGGCTATTCCGGAGGGCTTAAAGCGATCGAGCACAGGCTTGGGATGCGCCGTAATGAGCAGGCTCAAGCTATCAACGGTTACATAGCCACGGTTCTTTGGTCACGGTACAAGCGTGGTGATATTTCAGCGTTAGAACAGTTGGTTCACTACAATGTTGCCGACGTGACCAACCTTCATAGCCTCTTGAGATTTGCCAGCCAGCAATTAATGGCGAATCTGATGGATGGAAACAAGACTAGACCTAGGCTAAAGGTTGAGCGACCCAAAAAGTTTGCGGTCGAGGTTAACCGAGTGAGAGGGGCCGGTGTCCAGTTGGTCGTTGGCGAAAATCGAATTCTCCTGAAAAGTAGGAAGCTCGAGCGAGCACCCATCGCATTGGGAGACTTGCTCCGTATAATTCAGAAACCAGGTGACAAGGTACCTGTCGTAGTGGGAGTGGATCTGCGCGCATCGGAGATTCGCCCAACAGGATTGGCGATTCTCGAAGGGGACTTAGCCACTACGTGCTTGGTCAAGACTGACCAGCAGATCATTGATGAAACGATCCGATGCAATCCTGATGTCATCTCGATCGATTCTCCCCTAGGAATACCGATTGGACGCTGTTGCACGCGGGACACATGCCATTGCCGAAGTAAGGGCATTCTGCGTGAGGCTGAGCGAATATTGTGGAGGCGGGGAGTCAAGGTCTTCCCCTGCCTGCTTCCGAGTATGCAGAAATTAACAGAGCGAGGTATGCGCCTCGCTGATGAATTTCGTAGGCGAGGATACCATGTGATAGAAAGTTATCCCGGCGCGGCTCAAGACATCATGCGCATCCCCAGGAAAGGGTCGAGCCTTGCAGAATTGGCACAGGGACTCGTCAATTTTGGAATTAAAGGGCAGTTCATAGCGGAACCATGCAGCCATGATGAGTTGGACGCTATTACATCGGCCGTCGTCGCCCACTTCTATCTCGCCGGTGAGTATGAGGGCCTGGGCGACGAGAGAGAAGCGCAGTTGATCGTACCGAAGATAACGAACTCAATGCTTCTCGACAGTAAATAATATGCCTCTTACAGTCATTGTGGGTGGACAGTTTGGATCGGAGGGCAAGGGCAAGGTCACGTCTTATCTTGCGCTCCGAGACAATGTGGATATTGTCGTTCGCTGCGGGGGGCCGAATTCCGGGCACACTGTCGATGTGGAAGGACAGCGATACGAATTGCGGAGTCTCCCGGCCGGATTCATCAACCCTGGGACCAGGCTTCTTCTGGCTGCCGGTTGCCTCATCAATCCTGAAATCCTGCTGACCGAGATCAAGAGCACTGGAACAGACCCAAAGCGGGTGGGCATAGACCCCCATGCCGGCATTATTTCTCCATCAGAGGGAGAAGAAGAAGCAGAGTTACGACTCAGAGAGAGACTCGGGTCTACTTTATCGGGGACCGGGATGGGCGTTGCCAACAGGGTGCTCAGAAAGTCTGACTTTAAGCTCGCGAAGGACGTTCCTGAACTCCGGGAGTATCTGACCGATGTCTCGGAAGAGGTGAACCAAGCCGTCGATAAAAATGGGAAGGTGCTTGTCGAGGGCACGCAAGGGTTTGGGCTGTCTGTCTATCACTCCCCCCATTACCCTCATGCAACCAGCCGAGACACAACGGCAAGCGGGTTTCTCAGCGAGGTCGGTGTCAGCCCGCGAGTAGTTACTGACATCATCATGGCGATTCGTACGTTTCCAATTAGGGTGGCTGGAAATTCTGGACCGCTCAAAGACGAAATCACTTGGGAAGAACTTCGTGAACGAAGTGGCTATCCGACCGATATCCGAGAATACACAACAACGACTAAGAAGCTTAGGAGAGTGGGCCTGTTTGATCTTGAGTTGGTGCAGCGCGCTGCACTGGTGAATAGGCCGACACAAATCGCTCTCCACGGCGGGGACTATCTTTCCTATTCGAATAAATCCGTTGATTGTTATGAGGAACTCGATTCTGTTTCTCGCGATTTTCTAGCATATTTGTATGCGGGGCTTAGTATCCCTATTCAAATTGTTGGAACAGGCCCTGCCAACAATGAAGTAGTCGATAGAGGCAAACCTTAATCCCATATGTGTCCCTTTGATCGACATCAATGCTAAAACCGGAGTGCCCTAATGGATAATGCTGGGATCGTTAAACCCATTAAACCAACAGTCGAAGAAAAGGACTATTGGGTTGATCCGGATCCCAATAGTACAGGTTTACTCCTTTCAGATAGGATTAAATTCTATGTCGAAAAGGTAAGTCTTGTTGATCCCTTTGATGAGGAATCTCTTAGGCCTGCCTCATATACCCTCCATGCAGGAAAGGACTACCTTCTCAACCTAAGAGATGGAATGAAAGAGGGGAATCTAGAAGAAGATAAAATTGTTGAGATTCCGCCGAACGGCTTGATCTACATTCGTTTCTTTGAAGAGATTAATCTGCCCTTCTATATGATAGCTAGGTTCAATCTTCGGGTGAAGCAGGTCTATCGTGGTCTATTGCTAGGCACAGGCCCCCAGGTAGATCCTGGATTCAGGGGTCATCTCAACTGTCCCATACACAACTTCACTGACGAGCCTAAGCGTATTCGGTTTCGTGAGCCACTCGCAACGATTGACTTTGAGAAAACCACTGCGTTTGGTCAGATTTATTTCTCGGGGAAAACGGCAGAGCAGATGCGGAGTATTCCATATGCGGATATGCGAAGAAGTAGTGAAAGCATCGCGGGCATAAATAGTTTGCCATGCAAGATATTTGAGGTAGTGAATGACAGACCACTTCGAGGCTATCTTCCAGGAGGGGAAAGCGTTAGAAGCTCTGTCTACGAATTGCATGAGCAGGTTCAACAGTTCGGCAAGGATATCGAGAACCATAAGAATGAAATACAAACGCAGGTAGGGCAACTAAAAAGCGACCTGCAAAAGGAGTTGAATTTCTACAGAAATATTTCCATATGGGGAGGTGGGGGTGCTCTTCTGGCGATGATAGCGCTCGTACTCTCAGTGTATTTCCATTTGGAAGACTATCTGTTCAACTCCTACCGTGATTTGCAGGATAGATTCCGTGAAATGAGTATATCGATTGAACGGTTGAAAGAATCCAGTCGTACGTTAAGTAGTATGGAAGGACCCACTTTAGCGCCAACGAGACAAATTCCGCCCTCACAAATTCAGTCAAAGCAGAACGCATCCGATAACAAGCAACAAAAGCAGTTGTCAAAGTAAGTCGTAACAGAGTTTCAAATGAATCAGATGGTCCTCGTATCGAAACTGGAAACGATCGAACGTGTCGGCATGTTTCAGAGGTATAGTCTCAATGTTGAGAAGTACACAACTATACTGTTGGATCCCCTAAACAACCTTTTCATGAATCGTGATCTGGCCGAACGTGACGAGCAATATAAGCAACTCATACCTTACGTCGTGTTACGTCATGGCAATTCTGTTTTCAGTTACGTGCGAGGGAAGAAATCCAGCGAGACGCGTCTCGTCGCCATGAGATCGATCGGTGTTGGTGGGCACATTGAGCCTATGGACCAAAGTCTGTTCTCTTCCGACCGCGACATGTATCTGGAGGCGGCTCGACGCGAGGTGAATGAGGAAGTAAAGGTTGATACGATGTATCGTGAACAGGTGGTTGCTCTCATTAACGATGATTCGACGGAGGTCGGCAGAGTACATCTTGGGATCATGCATATTTGGGATGTTGCCGAACCGAACGTGACGAAACGGGAAGGACTCATCACTCAAGCAGGCTTTGTCCGCGTCGAAGAATTAAAAAAGAACCTTGACGAATTAGAAACATGGTCGCAGATTGCTCTCGAGGTTCTTGAACACCCAACTATTCCGCGATGGTCAGCAGTAATGCCAGGAGAAATCTTTCAAGAGGCGCAACACGATCTATGAAAGAGTTGCACTGTCCGGCGTGCGGCACGCCTTGTGTCAGAGTGACTTCCGGGACAAGTCTTATGGAGAAGACGTTGAACCGGCTGTCTATCTTTCAAGTTCGTTGCCAGCTCTTTACGACTCGCTTTCAGGCTCGTCGACCGGGCAGCCGGCAGACCTCGCAGGAGTTCGATCGTCGTGAGTATCGACGGCTTCGGGCAAACTTCGCCGCGTCGCTGGTCCTGGACCAGCCGGCAGTCGGCAGGGTCACTGCTATCTTCGATGGGTGGGTGTACATTGCAAGCAACCACTTCGCTGCCACGCGGCACGCTTCGTGAAGCTGGTGTTGCACATGCTCCCGCTGGCCGGCTCGATATCAAAGTCGATGCGGCCATGATTTGCTCCATCCAGCCGCTTTCGGTTGGGGTGAAATTCTTGGAGTTTCAGCCTGACGACAAGCAGCGCATGGGGCAGCTGGTTCTTGAGCTCCTGGCACACCAACAATCCCCTCCCCGCGTCAGCGCATAACCACACAAAACCGTTCCGCCTCGTTCTTAACCGTAGGGATCGACTTGCTCAGGCGAGGCGGTGGTTCGCTATGGGGTCTGAAGCGAGGGTCGGCGGCGGAATGAAATCAACACATTGTCGAGGAGGCGCACCGGCCCAATGCGAAGGGCTCCGAGGAGTACGGCCTCGCGGTGGAAGGCGGACAAGGGCTCGAGGGTGCAGGGATCGCAGACTGAGAGGTACTCGATGGTCGCGAGGGGTTCCGCTGCCACGACGCGAGTCATGCGACGCTGGATATGCGTGCCGCGCCGTTCGCCGGCGCGAATAGCCGCTGCTCCGGCCTGGAGCGCGCGATAGAGCACAGGGGCCGCTTGCCGCTGGGGCCGCGACAGATAGACATTCCGTGAACTTAACGCGAGCCCGTCGGCTTCTCGCACGGTCGGATGGATGACCACACCTCCGGGTAGATTGAGGTCCTTCGCGAGTTGTTGCACCAGGGCGGCTTGCTGATAGTCCTTCTGCCCGAACCATGTGTTGTCGGGCTGGACGAGGGAGAATAATTTAGTGACGATCGTCGCCACGCCCTGAAAATGGTGAGGTCGCGCCTCGCCTTCCCAACGTCGCGCAATCGACGGGACCGTGACCACGGTTTGAGAGCCGGCAGGATACATCGTCTCCGTGGTGGGGGCGAAGATCACGTCCACACCTTCCTTCCGGCAGAGCGCCTGGTCGAGTCGAAGTTGGCGTGGATATTTCGAGAGATCTTCCGCGGGTCCGAACTGCGTCGGGTTCACAAAGATGCTCACGACAACGGCATCGCAGGCCAAGCGGGCTGCACGGATCAAGGTGCGGTGCCCCTCATGTAAGGCTCCCATCGTCGGAACAAACCCGATCGTGACACCTTCACGATGAAGTCGGCGGCTCCAATCGGCCATGGCCGAGGTGGTGCGGATGATCTTCACGCGCGAGGCTCGGCTGCTGGTGGTGAACTGCAGGCAGGTCGCGATCCATAACGGGAATTCGGCTGAGGATTGAGCAGGCGAACGATCGATGGATCGGTGAGTTGTGATAGGAGGTCGTCCAGGCGTTGTCCGAGCACCGGATGTCGTCGTTCGGGATCGAGCTCTACCAATGGGACGAGCACAAATCGGCGCTGATGAAGTCGCGGATGGGGCACGCTCAACGCCGACTCGGTCAGCACGCAGTCATCATACAGCAGCAGGTCGAGATCGAGGGTGCGAGGTCCCTTGCGGTTGTCCTGGTCCCGCCCCAGGGCCCGCTCGATTTCACGGCATATTTCCAGCAGGCTATGGGGTGCAATGTTCGTTTCGATCTGCACGACGCCGTTTAGAAACCAGGCGGGGCCCGGGGCAGCACCGTCGTCGAGCGGTTCGGTTTCGTAGAGCGAAGACACCGCGTCGAGTCGTGAGTGAGGGAGGAGGCTTAGTAGCGTCACGGCCCGGTCACAAAAGTCGATCCGGTTTCCCAGGTTGGAGCCGAAGCCGATGAATGCAGTGGCCATCGTGATCCTGACAAGGCTTAAGTTCAATGTGGGCGATCGACGTTACTGCCGGGCCCTTGCTCAATGACATAATACCAATTGAGCAGGAAACAGGTGTCTTAGAAACCAACCTTCTTGATTCGTTCAACTGCCTCTGCCAGACGCTCCTTCGTGGTGCACACCGTCATGCGAATGTAGCCTTCGCCCGGCGCGCCGAAGCCGTTCCCCGGCGTGGTCACGATGCCGGCTTTTTCCAAGAGATGGGCGGTGAACGAGGCGGAGGTGTAACCGTTGGGCACCGTCACCCAGATATAGAAGGCGGCCGGGGGAGGATCGACGTCCAGGCCCAGTTGCTTCAGGCCAGGGACGAGGGTGTCGCGCCGTTCTTGATAAATCTTTCGCAGTCCATCGGTCACTGAATTATCCAGTCCGAGAGCGGTGATCCCTGCTGCCTGCACCGCCTCGAACACGCCTGAGTCTAATTGACTCTTCACCTTGCCGAGTCCCGCCAACACATCCTTGTTGCCGACGGCGAATCCGATGCGCCAGCCGGTCATGTTGTAGGTTTTGGACAGGGAATGGAACTCGACGCCGACATTTTTTGCCCCGTCGACCTCAAGGAAACTGGCCGGACGTTGCCCATCGTAAAAAATCTCCGAGTAGGCGGCGTCATGACAGACGATGATGTGGTTTTCCTGGGCAAATTCCACCACTCGTTTGAAGTAGTCTTTACTCATGATGACCGAGGTGGGGTTGTTCGGCGAATTCAGCCACATCAGCTTGGCTTTCTTCGCCACATCTTTCGGGATGGCAGTGAGATCGGGTAGAAAACCGTTGGCTTTGGTGAGCGGCATGATGTGGGACAGGCCGCCGCAGAAGCTGGTTCCGACGGGATAGACCGGATACCCCGGGCTAGGCACCAGGACCATGTCTCCGGGATCGACGAAGGCGAGATGGATATGGCCGATCCCTTCCTTCGACCCGATCAAGGTCAACACTTCATTGGCCGGATCGAGTGTCACATTGAATCGGCGCCGGTACCAATCCGCCACGGCCTTGCGAAATGACAACATGCCTTCATACGACGGATATTGGTGGTGTTTCGGATCCTTGGCGGCTTGGGCCAGGCTGTCGATGATCGGTGTGGGCGTCGGGAGATCCGGATCACCGATACCGAGATTGATGATATCGACTCCCCGCGCGAGGGCCTCGTGTTTCATCTTGTCGATGGCGGCGAACAAATAGGGGGGTAGCGTCTTAATGCGGCTTGCGACTTCGATCGGGAAACCGGCCATGCGGGAAGACTCCTTTGTTGACCTGAGCGTCGGCGCTCAGCTGTGTGCAATGGGTGAGCGGCTGGGAGCCGTCAACCTGGGATCAGCAAGGGGGTAGGGTACCGCAGGATCACTCCGGCAATCAACGGAGTGGTGTGGGAACCTGACTGTAGTTGTGGCTCAGATCCTGGAAGGGGGCTTCTGAAGTGCTCGGGAAGTCAGGGAGAGGATACGCTGGTGCGATTGCGGGGAAGGTAAGACAAATGTGAAATCCTCTAGTCTCATCCGATAAGCCTGGATGCTTGCTGCTCGACCGCAGCCGCTGTCCGCCGTATCGGTCGTGCCGCTACTATGGCCCATCCGCGAGAGCCGCGTCATGTCCTCCCGTGTCTGCGATGCCGAAGTTGACAGGGGATGAGCCTATCATTACAGTTTGATGAGTAGGTGCGCCGCTGGCGTCTGGAGTATAGATTTGGTCAGCCGATGATCTGGCAGGCCTGCTCTCCTGACACTTTCGCTGAAATGAATCGGCCCTGGGAGACGCATCCGGTTATGTTGAGACATTGTTTTGTGCTATTTCCGGTGTATCGCTCCGGCCCTGAGGTCTGTAGAATCCGTTCATTGTCGATGACGGCATGATGGTCAAATCACTTCAACCCTGCCCCTCAAGTCCTAATTGTGTGTCGACCCAGGCGTCCGACCAGGAGCATGGGATTGCGCCATACCGATACCAGAAAAACCAAGGGACGGCAAAAGAGGCATTGAAAACTATTCTTGGCCAGCTGCCTCGCACCGAACTTGTCGAAGAGACTGAAGCCTATCTCCACTATGAATTTACCAGCTTACTGCTGCGATTCGTCGATGATGTAGAATTCGTCCTCGATGATGCGACTAAGACGATCCATTTTCGGTCTGCTTCACGGACCGGTTATGGTGACCTTGGAGTGAACCGACGGCGCATGGAGGACATTCGCAGGCTAGTCGAAGGGAAACTGTAGTCGAATGTATGACAAGATAGAATGTGTTGTCATGTGGGCTATTCGAGGTTGACGCCATGGCTGGTGATCGGTACCATCATGTTTCGGGTGATTGGTGATTGAATCGGCCGAGTCAAGCCGTCAATATGGGAGTTGATTGCGACGAAGTCAGTAGGAGTGTGGACCGATGGAAAAAAACAATCGGATCAGCGCTGCAATGAGACAGGCTTCCTGCCTTGTGGTGATTCTCCTTCTGATGCTGTCGAGCGCCTGTGTCTCCGTGCAGGTCGATCCGTTGACGAGCAAGGCTTTCGAGCCTCGGGCTGGAGGAGAGGCCGTGACGACGTTGCAGCGCGAGCCACATCACGGGCACGTGCAGATCGCCCGCATTATTGCGACCAGTGAGTATGCCAGCGAAGAGACGTTGCGCGATCGCATCCTGGCACGGGCGAAAGAGTTGGGGGCCGATGCGGTGGTCCTTGGGGAAGCGGATGTGCGGCGCCTTTCGGATCGGGGCCCCACGTTTCAATCGACCATGGGCACAGGGGTGCCGGTCGGGACGTCGAGTAGCTCATACCGCAGCGGGTACTGGAACCCCTTTCGAATGGACGCGTGGAGTTTCACTCAGGGAGCGGGCGGCGGACAGGGTTGGATGCTCCACATGTCAGGGTTGGCGATTCGGTATGTCTCCGCTGAGGAGCTGCCCGCTGCTCCGAAACCGGTCCCGCTTGCACCGTAACCGAGTCTTCCGCATCGTTCGACTGTTCGCGTACCTGTTTTTTCCTTCCCTCATACAGATCAATCAGTTCAGCGGGCTTGTGAACGCAGTGGCTGATCAGTAGGGGTAGTGAAGAGCTATACCTCGTTCATGCTTCCGCATGATCCGGTGTCTTCCGTCTAGCATTAGCCTCGGCGCGGAGCTTTTCCAGGGACGGGTTCCTTGCTGCGCACGGAACAGCGGAATTCTTGACCGCGCTGGATAAGTTTGACATAAATGATTTTGTTCGGTTTGAGGTAGAGCCCAGCGCCATGTTGTCATGGTTGCGCCCCCTATTCGGTGAAGCGGAAGCATAGTGCTGCAGCGAACTTGTGTCGGGGTAAAGATTGCGAGGAGTCGCTAGATTGCCATGTCTGTGTTGAATGTCGACCGGCGGTCTGCGGGCATGTTGCCCCATGTTCGCATCCAGCCTTCCAGGGGTCTCTTGGATTTGGATTTGGCCTCCCTCTGGCACTATCGGGAGCTGATTTATATTTTGGTGTGGCGCGATGTAACGGTGCGATACAAGCAGACGATGCTGGGGGTGGCATGGGCCATGTTTCAGCCGGTCGCGACCATGCTCATTTTTACGGCCGTGTTTAGTGTCATGGGGAAAATTCCGTCAGACGGATCTCCTTATCCGGTGTTCCTCTATGCCGGCCTGTTGCCCTGGTTTTATGTGTCTCAGGCGCTGAGCAGGGGAGGAGCCAGTCTAGTGGGAGACGCGCCCCTCATCAGCAAAGTGTATTTCCCTCGCCTAATTCTGCCCCTCTCCGCGACGATGGCGCCCTTGGTCGATTTGATCTTGGCGTTCGTGGCCTTCGTAGGTCTCATGACCTGGTATGAAGTCGTCCCGACCTGGCGCGTCCTGTTCTTGCCGCTCTTCGTCGGTCTGGCTGCAACGTTTACGCTGGCTGCGGGGCTCTGGATCTCCGCGTTGTATGTACGGTACCGGGATGTCGGGCATATCCTGCCGATATTGATCCAACTGGGCATGTTTGTGTCCCCAATCCTGTATCCCGTGAGCAAGGTGCCCGAGTCTTGGCGGGCGCTGTATGCGCTGAATCCGGTCGTAAGCGTGGTGCAGGGATTCCGGTGGGCGCTCATCCCAGGTTTTCAGGTAGATTTTGTGGTGTTTCTGCCGAGTCTGGGAGTGGTGTTCGTCCTCCTCATCGGAGGATTGATCTATTTCCGCTCGATGGAACGAACTTTTGCGGACGTGATCTAAATGAGCGACGTTGCCATCACAGCCGACCGCTTGTCGAAAAATTACCGGCTCGGAGCCGGGACCGTCCAGCACAATACTCTTCGCGATCATCTGATGCACCGACTTCGAGGCCTGACACGGTGGAGTACCGGTCAGTCGGAATCGGATTCCTCGTTTTGGGCTTTGAAAGATATCTCATTCGAAGTCAAGCGAGGCGAAGTGCTGGGAATCGTCGGGCATAACGGGGCCGGAAAGAGCACGTTGCTTAAAATCCTGTCCCGAATCACTCAGCCTACGACGGGGACGGCGGATATCTATGGGCGAGTCAGCTCGCTGCTTGAGGTGGGCACGGGGTTTCATTCCGAGTTGACCGGTCGAGAAAACATTTTCCTGAATGCCGCGATGTTAGGCATGCGGCGGGAAGAAGTGCGGAAAAAGTTCGACGAGATTGTCGCCTTCTCAGGCGTGGAAGATTTCATCGATACGCCGGTCAAGCGCTATTCAAGCGGCATGTACGTGCGGTTGGCCTTTGCGGTTGCCGCGCACCTCGAACCCGAGATTTTGATTGTAGACGAGGTGCTGGCTGTCGGCGACGCCAGCTTCCAGCAGAAGTGTTTAGGGAAAATGGAAGAAGTGAGCCGAAGCGGACGGACGGTGCTGATCGTCAGTCACAATATGACCGTGATCGAAGGGCTGTGCGAGCGCGCGATTCTTCTTGAAAAGGGGCGTGTCGCAAAGATCGGCAATACTCACGAGGTCGTTGAGGGGTATGCCGATGCGATTCGAGATTTGGCGGGAACGGAGATTGAAGCGCGCCAGGACCGAGACGGCCTTGGCGAGATCCTGCTCACCAGAATCGAGGTGCTGGATGGCGATAAGCATCCCGTCGCGGCGGCGATAACCGGCCGTGAAACTATTATTCGCATGTATTACCGTTGCGCAAAGGGAAAAGAATTTAGGAATTGCCGTGTCAGTATTTCTGTGAACGGACGGAAGGGACAAGATTTGTTCGTGTTGTCGACCGATATCGTCGACCCGAAGCCGTTGACCTTGCGTGGTGAGGGATATGTTGATTTCATCATACCTGAGCTGCCGTTGACAGGGGGGGCGTATTTTTTTCAGTCCTATATCGAGTCCAACGGTCATGCCCAGGATTGGATCAAGAATGTTGCGCCGTTCTCCGTACTTGACGCCGACTACTATGGAACAGGCAAACTTTGCCCGCCAGGATGGGAAGCCAACGGGGTCTTGATTCACTATCGCTGGGAGTCCGACGAGGGGCTCTCGGCCGACGCATGGCCATCCCGTGCCCGCGCGAGCTGACTCTTCAACGACGCCTGGTTACCCCGCCGATTTCGCTGCTCTCCTTTCGTGGCCGATCGCTGTTGATAAATCACTAATCGCTCCGCAATGGACCAAGAGTGCGTTACGATTTGCCATACCACCGCCGGATGGCGATCGACTGAGGCGTACGCATGGGTTCCGGGTTAGAGCAGGGGCAGCAGGCGCAGCTAGAGCTGGCCGGATTGAGGCGCACGCTGAAATGGACGAATATCCAACGCGAGCAACTGTTGGATCGTCTCGATCTGCTCCGCCTCGACAATCAACGTCTCCAGGAGCGTGTGGAGGAGTTGGAGCGCCGATTGGCAGAAGTCAAGCAGCAACAAGCCCTCTTCTAACGAGACACCGAACATTCCCACCAGCGGCGCGCGCCCAAGATAGGACCGCCACACGTTCTCGGCATTCCCGAAGGCGACGAGCAGTATTGCGATTCCGCCCGTCGCGGACCTCTCTATGGCTTTGTCGGCCCGCCTTTCTGAGGGTCCTGAGCCTGTTCTGTTTCGAGTCTACCGTGGAACATGCTCCCCCTATCGTCAGCGTCAAGGAAGTGCTTCCACAGCCTCCTCACAGCGGCAAGGAATTGTCCCTCGTGATCTGCTCCCTTACTGCGCCCTCTCATCAGCATTTCCGACATGATATGGTGAGGTGAGCACGGATGTCGTTGACGCTGCGACAGTGAAAGGACTCGAGGATTCATGACCCATTCAATCAGGACAACGGAAGACCTACGTTGGTTTCTGACCCATACGCAGGGGTTTCGTGGCGGGCAGGTTACCGATGTGCATGTGTCGAAGCGCCGGATCTTCGACGAGGAGTCCGGCCGTGAGATCGTGGCGGGCAGTACGGCGACGATCGTCGTGCGGTATGACGCGCTGGGCATCCTTCGAGTCGCCAAACTCACGATGCAGGGGGTCTCAGACCTTTGCATCTTCGAACAGGACGGCAGTGACTGGTCGTCTCTGGGCGTGATCCAGGTGGAATTAAACGAAGGGAAATTGCGGTTTTGGTTTGATCGTCACGGGGATCTGTATGTAGTCTGCGAAGAGGCCAGGCTCGAAGAAGTGTCGTTGCCATACAGCGATGCGGAGATGAGCGACATGGTGGCGCAGTGGACCTTTCAGGCCGACTCCGGTCAGGCGCCCACTGTGGCGTGGCTGCTCACTCAGCTGGATCAGGCAGGGGTGCCGTGCATTTGGAGAGCCGTAGCGCGTCAAACGATACACCACCAGACCATGTGTTGGGAGGGTGAATTGGTGGCGGCGACCGATGGGACTGCCGGTCAGGCGGGGGCCCTCGTGGTGCAGACGTATGGGCCGATCGACGGCGCCGGATTCGGCATGCGCCTGCAATCTCATCACGCAGCCGGTCGATCGGGTGGCCGGCTGCTGAGTTTGGTCACCGACTTGATCACGCACTGTTATGCCGGGACTTGTCTCGTGGGGCAGGCGTTTCTGACGCACGAAGAATGGGCGAATTGGAACGCTCTCAGGCGCACGCCTTAGGTTCGCCGGATGGCAGAGTCAGTCGTCCGTTTCCGTTGCCGTTCACATTGCCGTTCATGCTGGCGTTCTTTTCGCCCTTCCGATTGACGCATTCCACCAAGTGCCAGAATTTCATCGGATTGACTTTTTCTTTGCGGGCGACATGGAGGTCGGTGCCTTCGAGTACGGTGTTGAGGGAGAGGTCGGTGCGGAAGCCGATATGTTTGCACAGAGGAGAAATGACTTTTTCCACGGCCGCGATCAGCTTGTTACCATTGCTGAAGTGGTTCAGCATGATAATGCGCCCGCCTGGTTTGCAGACCCGAATCATTTCGTTCACGACTTTGCGGTAATCCGGTACGGCCGTCACGACGTATGCCGCCATGACGGTGTCGAAGCTGTCGTCGGCAAACTCCATTCTCCCTGCATCCATCAACATGAGACGGACATGGTCCAGGTGATAGTGGGATTGACGTTGTCTTGCCTTCGCCAGCATGCCTGAGGAGAGGTCGATCCCGATGATTTCGCAGTTTTTCGGGTAGTACTCCAGAGCGATACCGGTTCCTACGCCGACTTCCAGAATTTTTTCTTCCGGCCGGATTCTGAGGTTGCGCACGCAGGCTTCCCGCGACTCATGGAAGATTTTCCCGAAAATATGATCGTAGACGCCGGAATAGCTGGTATACACTCGCTCGATTTTGGCGATATCCATCGTCCCTCCGAAAAATCACGCCCTTCCCAGCACACACGCTGCAGTTCAGCAGTGACGGCGATGAGAAAGTGTGGCGTGGAAAAATCTATGAAGGCGGGACCGCAACCGGATGACTCGTCCTTACCCGCCGGACAAGAACGGGCTTAATGTAGCCAAAGCACTCATGGGGAGTCAACAGATTCCTCTGGTTGTTGAGTGCCCCTGACTTCGGTCCGGGCTTGATTCTCCGGCAAGCCCTGTGGGAAGTTTCCGCTATGATCTTGGCCGGTGCCTTTGCCATCGTGCTGTTTGTTGGACTGATCGTGGGGGACTGGATGTACTTTGCTCGTCTCTCGTCCGATGCCAGCCGCTATGGGTACGGTATCGGGGAAGTGCAGGATAAGTTTGGCGCGCTGACCGTTCCCCAGCTACTGCGTGCGTTCGACACAAACGGCTTTCTGAGTTTGCCGCACGGTGTCGTGCGCGTCTTTCCCGAAGCGAATCGAATGGTCATCAGGCCGACCTATCACCTCTTTTCCCTGCGGTTCCGCACCGCCTGGCCGTTGAAAGGTTCTATCCAATGGGTGCCGGAATCCGAGGGGCTGCGGCTGGTGTGCACGAAACGGATGCCCTGGTCGTCCTCGATCCTCACCTTTCTCTGGTTCAGCCTCGTGGGTTTTGGGACGCTCGGATTCCTGGTGACCTACGTGCTGCAAGGAGGACTCGAAACCTTGGGAAGCGTGCTACTGGGGGTCGGCGTGACCGGTGTGGGATTGATCGTCGTCGCCTTCGGCCTGTTGACGATTACAGTGGCCTACCGTATCGAGAATACCAGGCTCATGCAGGTGTATACGGAACTGCGGGCCGTGACAGTGGAGCGTACAGGAGCCGCTTAGCGGGGCGAGCGATAGAGATCGAGCAAGTGCTCGTATTCAGGCGGCAGGTTCAACGCCGCTCCGGATCGCGCCAGGCCGGCAATGATCCCGCGATGCTTTGAGCTCAATCCGGACTCGACGAATGCCTGCCGGAAGCACGCCCATCGCCGTGTCGCATCCGTGGTCAACTCCTGGAGTGCTTCCGGCGGCAAAGTGGTGAGTCTCGTGGTCAGGGCATTCAGGGCTTTCTCGACACTGTCATAGGGAGCGGCCAGCTTCAATCGGCTGTAAAATACGTCGAGGTGTTCTCGGAATTCGTTCCGTAGCGACTCCACCGGGCCTGTTCCGCGTCGGTGGTCGTTCTGTGCGCCCATGTCGGTCTCCTCAGCCCTGCCCTGATTTCAGGAAGCTTACGGCAGGGACGACGCGTGGCGCAATGCGTTTTCATGCGACGCATATATTTTTCTTCATACGGAGGACGTGATGCGATATCGATCCTTGGTTGTCTTGATCGGCGTATTTGTGGCCGGATTGGCCGGTTGCTCTTCCCACCACCACGGGAGTTATGGGCAGGGTGAAGGAGGCTACTACTGGAGCAAGGCTTCCCAGGATGTGAGCGGTCTGATTGAAAAACATGTCAAAAATCCAGAAACCGCCAAACAGGTGAATGTGGTGATGGGAGAGATGATCACCGAGATCAAGTCGGCACGGGAGCAACACCGCCAGTCCCATCGCGCGCTCTACGAGTTGAATGCGAACTATTCGGCGCCGCCGGAAGCGTTTACGAAGATTCTCGACGAGCTGAATAATAACCGGATGCGTTCGTCCGCAAAGATGCTGGGCCTTCGTTTTAAAATGAAGGCGCTGTTGACGGCCGAGGAATGGACGGCATTGTCCGAGGAATTGAAGCGGTATGGCAGCCGCTACTACGGGACGGAAGCGGAGGCCCAGGCCACTCCAGCCGCCCACTGACACTTGGGGTGTTCGGCGGCGAATTTGTAAAGGACCATGAAGCGCGAAGTGTGAAACGTATCCTTGGAAAGAAAAGCGTATGGCCGATGGCGTAGAGCTGGTCACAAAGACGCCACGACGAGAGACAAACGACGGACCAAATGGACTATATTCCCCCCGTCCTGTTAGAGGAGTCGGTCTACCCAGGGGCGATGGTTGAGGAACAGAAGCTGGGCTGCGGGGCCTGTCAGGTCCAGTCCGCTGACCGCGACGTGATCGATGCGCGCATGGCGGAGAGTCGCCAGGTCGAGTTGCAAGTAATGGGCGAGAATCGCCCGGATGACATCCCCATGGGACACGAAGACCAGAGGAGTGTCCTGCGAGGGGTCGAGCACCTGTTCCACCGCCGCTACCGCTCGCTGCTGTACCTCCCGTAACGTTTCTCCGCCGGAGGGCCTGGCTCGGTCCGGGTGGGTGTACCATTCCCGCTTTGCCGGGTCCCCGGCGAATTCCTGCCAATAGCGATTGATCCAGTCGCCCACCCCGATCTCACGCAGCCCCGGAACCTGACGTAGCGGGATGTCTTGCGGCTGACGGAGAATTTCGGCCGTCTGCACCGCGCGCAAGACGGGGCTGGTATAGATGGCAGCCATGGGGGTGCGGGACAAGATCCCGGCGCAGGTGCGGGCCTGTTGTTCGCCGGTCTGATTGAGGGGGATCGGTTGATCTCCCATCACTCGACCGGACCGGTTCCACTCCGTTTCTCCGTGTCTGACGAGCAAGACGATCGGCATCGGTGTTCCCCGGAAGACGCTATGGCGCCGGCGCAGCCTGCACGTGATTCGTCAGGGGGATCGGTGTCCACTGTTCCCCACCGTCGATCGACCGGTACAACCCGCTGCCGTTTGTGCCGAGGTACAACCGCTGCGGATCGCTCGCGCTGAGGCTGATGGTACGCACATTCAAGGTCGTGAGCCCCTGGTTGCGAGGATGCCAGGTTTTCCCGCCATCGACTGTCTTGAGCACGCCGTCCGGCCCGCCGATGTACAGAACGTTGGGATTCGTCGGATGCTGGGCCAAGGTGCTGATGAATTGGCTCGAGAGGCCCTGTCCGATCTGCTCCCAGTCGTCGGCCCGATTGGTGGATCGAAACAGACCCTTGGTGGTTGCCGCATAGACAATGTCGGAATTCAGCGGATCGACGGCCAACATATTCACCCCGAGCGCCATGGCGGCATTCAGAACCTCGTCGGGAATGAGCCCGCTGTTTTTCTTCTTCCAAGTCGTGCCGCCGTCCTCACTGCGATAGGTGCCGCCCGTCGTCCCGGCGTACAACACGCGAGGATGCCGGTGATCCATGGCGATACAGGTGACGATGTGCACCTCCTTCATCCCCGCCATCCGTTCCTCCCACTCGCGCCCTCCGTTTTTGCTGACGAATGCGCCGACCGTCGTGGCCAGGTAGATGAGTTCGGTATTGTCGGGATGAAAGATGATTTCGTTGACGAAGGACACATGTTCCTTCAGGCCCACATTGTGCGGCAGCCAATGCTGGCCGCCGTCTGGGCTCTTATAAATGGCATCGCCCATCGTGCCGGCGTAGACGGTGGCGGGGAGTCTCGGGTCGATGGCGAGGGTCGTGACGCGGCGAGCCGTGAACGCCTGGAACTGCTCCCAGGTTGCGCCACCGTCGCGGGTCTTATGCACGGCGTCGTTCGTGGCGACATAAACGATGTTGGGATTCGACGGATGGAGGGCGATCGAGACCACGGCCGATTCGCGTGTCCCGCAGGCCAGGAGGAACAGGCCGACCAGACAGACGCATCGTCGGAGGATGATCGGCACTCGATTTCGTACTGACATCACAATGGCGGCAGACCTAACCATAGCGTGACGAATGAGTCAAGCTCAGGCATCCTGGCGCGGGAAAGCGCGGTTACAGTCGCTGGGTGAAGCGTTCGGCGTATCCCGTCATCTCGACATACCCGCGTCCCGTCACGGCTGCACCCTGGGCTTGTCCCGTGGCAGAGACGGCCCCTTCCCAGTAGGTGACGCGAGTGCTGTGCGACGTGTTCAATTCTTGGTCGGCGAGCAGCGATCGCACGTCAAGGCTGAGTCCCACGCTGGGCGCAGTGATTCGCCAACGTTGCGGATACCGTGCCTTTGATCGCGGGCTTGTCCAATGTGAGCGCGGCTCAATGGTGAGGTCCTGCGCGGTGAGCGACTGGGTTCGTCCGTCGGCCAAAACCAATGTGCCGCTTGACACCGGATCGACTGAGCCATCAGCGCGCCGCAAGGAATACCACATCAGCTCGGTCGAGTCGCTCAGCTGCAGGCTGAACCAGTCCCATCCCACCACATCCCGGCCCAGGTCGGCTGAGCCGAATTCGTGATCCATCCAGCTGAGCCCGCTGACGGTAAACGTCTCGGTGCCGATGCGAACCTGCCCTTCGGTCGTCAGATGGGTGAGTGAGTAATAGTGGGACGCCTGCTCAGGGTCGGCGCCTTTGCGGCTGATGCCCTCTCGCCCGTGCAGCACGGGGGGTTTTCGGGGGCTCACGTGGAGATCGATCGCGAATCCTTCGGTCGCCGCTTGGAGTCTCTGGCGTGACGATGTGGGATCGTCCATTGAGACTGACCAGCGGTCGATCCACACGTGCAGCCGGTCCGTCTCCGCCCCGGCTTTTCCGAGACCTTCACGACTGAGTTTGTCGGCATAGAGAAATCGGTTTCCCTCAAGGTCTGTCACGGCGAAATGGGCGAGGTAGAGCTGCTGAATCGACCACTGTGAGGGCCACGTCCGGACTTGTTCCGGAGGAATGCCTCGGCGGAAAAAGGTGAGTTGAAATCCAAACTGCCGGCCGCTGGTCGTCGTGAGATGGCCGGTGTAATACCACCATTCAGTGCGAAACCCTTCGTGCGCGCCATGCTCCTCAGGAAATCGATAGTGATAGCCAGGCTCGGCGACGTCGAACGAGTGAGCCTGGGCGCACGTCAGGAAGGCATACGCCGCGAAGGACAGGAGCCCCACGATGATCAGTAAGGCGGCGAATCGAGAAGTGCGTGATGGGATCATGCGAGACTCCCCGGCCGTTGCCTGGTTCGCGCGAGCGGAGAATGCCGAATGTCCGGCGTCGTTTTTAAGTGAACAACGAATGGAACGCCAGTGTTCATGAGGGTTTTCTGATCATCATCACTGCGGCAATGCCGCGTGGCGGCGTTGACAATTTTGCAAAGCATCAGCTATCGTGAGCCATGTTTCTTGAACCGGAACGTGAGCAGTCGAACCGGGAGTTGTCGGGAAAGGCCCAGCCGTTTCCCATTCAGGAGCGCATTCCGTTGTTTCCTCTTCCCAACGTCGTGTTCTTCCCCAAAACCTATCTCCCGCTGCATATCTTCGAGCCACGCTATCGCCAGATGGTAGCGGATGCGGCGGCAGGAGGGCAATGCATTGGTATGGCGTTGCTGAAAGAGGGATGGGAAGAACAGTACGAGAGGAACCCGCCGATCTTCTCGGTCGGTTGTGTCGGGCGGTTGGCCAGTGTGCAGGCATTGCCCGATGGCCGTTCGAATATACTTCTCCAAGGTCTTGAACGGTACGACATCCATGAAGAGTTTTACGAAAAAAGTTACCGCGAAGCCCGTGTCACGCTGAAGCCGCGAGGCGGATCCTTATCCATGGAGCCGGCCTTGCGTCGGTATCTGATGGACGTGCTCGGCGAATATCTCCAGGCGGACGAGGAGGCTTCACCGCTTCACAGTCTGGTTCGGCCCGATGTGACCGACGAGGTGTTTGTGAATTCCCTCTCGACCTACCTCGACTGCACCCCTCTGGAGAAACAGTTTTTGCTGGAGGCGGAACATGTGCCGCAGCAGGCCCGTCGGTTGAGCGATTTAATTCAGTTCAAGCTGGCGGAGCGGCGGGCCACCGGAGGGTGGGGCTGATGTCACGGACAGTCGCGATCGAGGTCTCCCATCTAGGGAAAACGTATGAGAAGGTACGAGCCGTCGATGATCTCTCCTTTCAAGTCTATGCCGGGGAGATTTTCGGACTGCTCGGGCCGAACGGCGCGGGAAAGAGTACGACCCTTCGCATCCTGATCACCCTCCTCCATCCCACATCGGGTTCAGCCACCATTTTCGGAATGGACTCGGTAAAGGATGCGGACCGCGTCCGGCAGACCATCGGCTACGTGCCTCAGGAGCGGGCCATTGATCGGTTCCTGACTGGGCGGGAACATCTTGAGTTGTTGGCCAACCTGTATCATCTGTCCGCCGACGAGGCTTCCGCGCGCATTCCTCAATTACTGAAGCTCGTCGAACTTGAACAGCAGGCCGATCGTCCCGCCAAAACCTATTCCGGCGGCATGAAGCGGAAACTGGATATTGCCTGCGGGTTGTTGCCTGATCCCAAGGTTCTTTTTTTAGACGAGCCGACGCTTGGCCTGGATGTACAAAGCCGCCTCCGTATTTGGGACCATGTCCGGGCAATGCGGGAGCGAGGGATTACCGTCGTCATGACGACGAACTATCTAGACGAGGCCGACCAGCTTTGTGACCGGATCGCCATCATTGATGGGGGACGGATCAAGGCCTTGGGGGCTCCGGCCGAGTTGAAAGTCGGATTGGG